>NZ_KQ031391.1:3860539-4460539 GCF_000966285.1 Pseudofrankia sp. DC12 | reverse complement strand
CCAGCATGCGGACCACGTGAGTTTCCTCACCCAATAGCAAGGCATCTCATTTTCCAAGCGTCACCAGCCGGTCTTTTCGACCGGGATAGAGCGCGGGGTCCCGCGGGTGCGGCGGCCGCCGAATCCGCGGGGAGGCACCCCGCGGTCTGGTCGCCCTAGACTCGGGCAGGCCGAACGAGGACGGGAGAAACGTGCGCAAGATCCTCATCGCCAACCGCGGCGAGATCGCCGTTCGGGTGGCGCGGGCCTGCAAGGACGCCGGCTACGCCAGCGTCGCGGTCTATGCGGAGCCTGACATCGACGCCCTGCACGTTCGCGTCGCCGATGAGGCGTACGCACTCGGCGGCTCGACCCCCGGCGACTCGTACCTGCGGATCGACAAGATCCTCGACGCGATCGTGAAGTCGGGCGCGGACGCGGTCCATCCCGGCTACGGCTTCCTCTCGGAGAACGCCGACTTCGCCGAGGCCGTCATCGCCGACGGGCTGACCTGGATCGGCCCGTCGCCGGACGCGATCCGCCGGCTCGGCGACAAGACCCAGGCCCGGCACATCGCGCTGGCCGTCGGCGCCCCGCTCGCGCCGGGTACGGCCGACCCGGTCGCCGGTGTCGACGAGGTCGTCGCCTTCGCCGACGAGTACGGCCTGCCCGTCGCCATCAAGGCGGCGTTCGGTGGCGGTGGCCGCGGTCTGAAGGTCGCGTGGACGCAGGACGAGCTGCCCGAGCTGTTCGAGAGCGCGGTCCGCGAGGCGGTCGCAGCGTTCGGCCGGGGCGAGTGCTTCGTCGAGCGCTACCTCGACCAGCCCCGCCACGTCGAGACCCAGATCCTCGCCGACACCCACGGCAACGTGGTCGTCGTCGGCACCCGGGACTGCTCCCTGCAGCGGCGCTACCAGAAGCTGGTCGAGGAGGCGCCCGCCCCGTTCCTCACCGACGCCCAGCGCGCGTCGCTGTACGAGGCGTCCAAGAAGATCGCCAAGGAGGCCGGCTACATCGGCGCCGGCACCTGCGAGTTCCTGGTCGCCAAGGACGGGCTGATCAGCTTCCTCGAGGTCAACACCCGGCTGCAGGTCGAGCACCCGGTGACCGAGGAGACGACCGGCATCGACCTGGTGCGCGAGCAGTTCCGCATCGCCGAGGGCGAGGTTCTCGGCTTCACCGACCCGCCGGCGCGCGGCCACTCGATCGAGTTCCGGATCAACGGCGAGGACCCGGGCCGCAAGTTCCTGCCCGCGCCGGGCACCGTGACCAAGCTCGTGCTGCCGACCGGACCCGGGGTGCGGGTCGACGCCGGCATCGAGAGCGGCAGCGTCATCGGCGGGGCGTTCGACTCCCTGCTGGCCAAGCTGATCGTCACCGGTGCGACTCGCCAGCAGGCGATCGAGCGGGCCCGCCGGGCGCTGGACGAGCTGGTCGTCGAGGGCATGGCGACGGCGCTGCCGTTCCACCGCGCGGTCGTCCGGGACGAGGCCTTCGCGCCGGTCGCGACCGACGAGCCGTTCACGATCCACAACCGCTGGATCGAGACCGAGTTCATCAACACCATCCCGGCCTTCGCCGGCGGCGCCGACGGCGAGGACGCCGAGGCCGGCGCCCGCGAGACGGTTGTCGTCGAGGTCGGTGGCAAGCGGCTGGAGGTCGTGCTCCCGGCGGGCCTCGGCGCGTCGGCGGGCGGCTCGGGTGGCGGCGGGCGTGGCCCGGCGCCGAAGCGCAAGGCCAGCGGCAAGAAGGCCGGCGCCGCCACCGGCAACTCGCTGACCAGCCCGATGCAGGGGACCATCGTCAAAGTGGGCGTGGCGGACGGCGACATCGTGGCAGAAGGCGACCTGATCGTCGTCCTCGAGGCGATGAAGATGGAGCAGCCGATTACCGCGCACCGGGCCGGAACTGTCACCGGCCTGACCGCCGCCGTCGGCGCCGTGGTCCCCAGCGGCACCGTCCTCTGCGAGATCAAGGACTGACACCGGTCAGGGCCCGGAGCACACCACGAAGCCCCGGCTCCGCCATCGCGGCGGGCCGGGGCTTCGCGTTGCCCGGGCGGAACGCTGCCGGCGCCTTCCCTGGATCGGGTCTGGCCGGCAGGCCGCCACCTTCGAGCCTTGATCGCCATAGGGGCCAAGACGGCGATCAACAGCGGGGGAGCCACGCCGCCGGACCGGGCGGGGGCGCGTCTCGTGCGGATGGCGCCGTCATTGGCGGTGGCTGACGCCGGGGCAGGGAGTGCTGGGGCGCACGGTTCCAGCGGCCACAAGGGTCCGTAGGCTCAGGGCATGGACGGTGGCAGGGACGCCGCGACGGCCGATGGCGCCGCGACGATGACGGCGGACGCGACGGCGGACGCGAGCACGACGGCGGCGGACACCAGCACGACGCCGCAGGCGGGCGGTGAGGCGGTGACGCGGCCGCCGTTCGCGGGACGCGTCTCGTACGTGTTCAGCGGGCGGATGCCGACGCAGTACTCCGGGTGGGTCTTCCAGGACCTGACCGCGCCGGGCTGGCGGTGGCGGCAGGCGCTGCGGTCGGTGCTGATGATGCTGCCGTTCGCGGTCATTCTCGCGGTGCTGCCGGGGCCGCCCGGTACCCGGGGCATGCTGGCCGGGTTCCTGCTGGTGGCCGCCGCGTCAATGGGCCTGATCCTGGCCGGCAGCTTCCGCAACCGGCGGCTCGTCCAGAACGGCTTCCCGCCGATCGTCCGGCCCGAGGAGGACGAGGACGAACCGGAGGCGACGCCGGCCCTGGAGGCGCCAGTGGCGACTCCCAAGGGCGCCGACGCGGGCACCGGGGCCGATGTCACGACGCCAGCCGGACCTCCTGCCGGCGGGGGCGGCTACGATCCGGCGGACCCCGAGGGCATCAACGCCTGAGGGTCAGGCGGTCGGGCGGGAGCGCAGTTCGGCGACGTAGTCGTCCGGGGCGCCGGCCTTCTCGGCGCCATCGGCGATCGCGGCCAGGTGCTCGGCGGATGGCAGTCCGCCCTCGTAGGCGTCGAGCACGTAGGTCCAGGCGAGCATGTCGCCGTCGAGGGTCTCCACGCGTACTCGGATGCGGGTGTAGAGCCCGGTGTCCGCGCCTTCCCAGACGTCTAGCCGGTCCAGGTCGTAGCGGTCAAGGTCAAAGAGCATCACGTAAACCCGGCCGGCCACATACGGGACGATGGTGGCGATCGCGCCATCGACGCCGAGCTGTTCCCCGCCAAACGTAAGCCGCCAGCCGCTGAGCCAGCCGGTCCCGGTCACCGGCGAATGCGGAGCGCGCTCCTTCATCTTCGCCGGGTCAAGGTTGCTGGCATACGCTGCGTACAGGTTCATGTCGGCTCTCTCATCCCATCACCCGGGCCAGTCTGGCCCGGCGGCCGGTGTCGGCCGGGTCGCGAGCGGCGTAAGCACGCATGGGGGCGTGACGGCGAGGCCCGTTCGCCTCGCCATTATGCGACCGGCGGCCCGCTTGATCACACCGGCCATTCCGTAGACGCTGGCCACATTGGCTAAGCGTGGCCATCACGGGGAATGGGCGGGTGGAGTCCCGCTGGCCGGCTGTTCGCCGCCCGTCCGCCGGAAGCACTCCCCCCGGGGCGCGGCGCCGCGCCGCTCGCCGGCGGGCCGCCCGGCCGGGTCGTCCGCGGGGACGCGGGCTGACGCCGGCACTGTGCGCTGGCCCACCGGAGGTGCCGCGCCGACGGACGGTGCGGCCCGTGCGGGCAGGATGGGGACCGAGCGGCACTAGCGAACAACGACGGCAACGACGGCAACGACATCGGCGTCGACCAGGGCGACACTGCGAACCGGCGGGACAGCGAACCCGGCGGGACAGCGAACCCGGTGCGACGGCGAACCGGCGCGACGGCGAGCAGCAATCGAGAAGAGCGGCGACCGAGCAGCCAGAACGCGCCCGGGGACCGCGCGGACAGGGCAGGGATGGCGGCGTGGCTGGCAGCAGGAATGGCAAGGAGGGGGCCGTGAGCCGGATCGTCATCCTCGGCGGGGGGCCAGGCGGCTATGAGGCGGCGCTGGTGGCCGCGTCGCTCGGGGCCGCTACCACGCTGGTCGACTCGGACGGCATCGGCGGCGCGTGCGTCCTGACAGACTGCGTGCCGTCCAAGACGCTCATCGCCACCTCGGAGACGATGACCTCGGTGGCCGCGGCCCCGGCGCTGGGCCTGGCCGGCCGGGGCGTCCCCGCGCGCCCAGCCGGCACCTGGGAGGGCAGCGAGCCGCACCTGACGCCGCCCGAGGTGCTCAGCATCGAGGCGAAGCGGGTCAACAACCGGGTCCGCGAACTCGCGCACGCGCAGTCCAACGACATCGAGACCCGGCTGCGGCGGGAGAAGGTCACCGTCGTCCACGGCAAGGGCCGCCTGGTCGGGCCGCAGGCGGTCGAGACCGACCAGGGCGACGTCTTCATCGGCGACGTGGTGCTCATCGCCACCGGCGCCGCGCCGCGGGTGCTGCCCACGGCCGAGCCGGACGGCGAGCGGATCCTGACCTGGCAGCAGCTCTACGAGCTGTCGGAGATACCCGAGCACCTGGTGGTGATCGGCTCCGGCGTCACCGGCGCCGAGTTCGCCGGCGCCTACCGGGCGCTGGGCGCCGCGGTGACGCTGGTGTCCTCGCGCGAGCGGGTGCTGCCGGGCGAGGACCCGGACGCCGCGATGGTGATCGAGGACGTGTTCCGCGGCCGCGGCATCGAGGTGCTCAACCGGTCCCGCGCGGCGTCGGTGCGCCGGATCGGCGACGGGGTGCTGGTCGAGCTGTCCGACGGGCGGACGGTCACCGGCTCGCACGCACTGATGGCCGTCGGGTCAGTGCCGCGGACGAAGGGCATCGGGCTCACCGAGGTCGGCATCCGGCTCGGCTCGGGCGGGCATGTCGTCGTGGACCGGATGTCACGCACGTCGGTCCCCGGGGTCTATGCCGCCGGTGACTGCACCGGCGTGCTGCCGCTGGCCTCCGTCGCGGCGATGCAGGGGCGGATCGCGATGCGGCACGCGCTCGGTGAGTCCGTGACGCCGCTGCGGCTGGGCACCGTGTCGTCGAACATCTTCACCGACCCGGAGATCGCCACGGTCGGCGTCACCCAGCGGATGAAGGACTCCGGCGCGATCGCCGCCGAGGTGGTCACGCTGCCGCTGGCGCGCAACCCGCGGGCGAAGATGCTCGGCATCTCGGACGGCTTCGTGAAGCTGTTCTGCCGGCCCGGCAGCGGCAGCGTGCTCGGCGGCGTGGTGGTCGCGCCGCGGGCCTCGGAGCTGATCCTCTCGATCTCCCTCGCGGTCGCCAACGGCCTGACCGCCGAGCAGCTGGCGAACACCTTCTCGATCTACCCGTCGCTGTCTGGCTCGATCACCGAGGTAGCCCGGATGATGCGCTCCGAAGACCTCTTCGCCGCCTTCGACGAAACCATCTAAGGCGATCCTGGACACGGCGCCGGGATGTTCGGGCGCCGGGATCCCTCCCGAACGCGGTTCGGGTAGGCCACTCTCGACGGTAGGGGTCCATCCAGTAGTCCCGCGGCTCGACCAGACAGATAGCGACCGATCGCGGAATTCCAGAGGGTTCGCGCCGCAGCATAGGCCATCGCAGTTGCCCGGAGGCCTCGCGCACGCAGGTACTCGTGGGGGTATATTTGACCCGCCCCGCGACACCGTGGACCGACATGCGAAAAGATAGGATGCGCGACTCGTGGCCCTAGAGGAGCAAATCGCCACGAAGGCGAAGGAGATTCACACCGATGGATACCCGATGTCTATTGGCGAGGTGCTATCCCTATACCGCGACGGCGACATCGAGATACACCCCGAGTTCCAGCGGATCTTTCGCTGGGACAACGAGCAGAAATCCGGGCTGATTGAGTCGATCCTCCTCGGCATCCCGGTCCCGCCAATCTTCGTGTCGCAGCGCGCAGACGGGGTGTGGGATGTCATTGATGGGGTCCAACGTCTCTCGACCGTTCTGCAGTTCGTCGGCGTGTACCGGGACGAATCCGGCGACCTGACTGAGCCGTTGACCCTTTCCAGCACGGAGTACCTTCCAGATCTCGCCGGTCACCGATGGGAGGTCAATGCACCTGGGGGCCACACTTTCTCCGACGCGATGCGTCGCGACTTCAAACGCGCCAAGCTCGAGTTCAGGATCATCCGCAAGGAGTCGGATGCCAACGCGAAGTATGACATGTTCCAACGACTCAACGCAGGGACCCGCCTCTCAGAGCAGGAGGCACGAAATTGCCTGCTCGTGATGCTTAACCGAGAAATGTATACGGAGACCACCCGACTTTCCGAGGCAACTGACTTCCGTTCTGTATGCCAGATCTCCGATCAAAAGGAAAGCCAGGCGTACTACCAGGAGTTGGTGCTGCGCTTCTTCTGTCAGGCAGACTACAGCGGAGGAGCGTCCGAGCTTCCCCGTGAGTTCGGCAAGTACGTGACCGAATGGATGCGAGAAGCGGCCAAGGAGTTTGGCAGCCCGGCATCGAAGATTGACTCGTCACTCTTCGACAGGACCTTCCGCCTCCTCGCGGCGAGCCTCGGCGACGACACGATGCGCCGATGGGACGGCAACCGACATCTCGGCCCTTTCTCGATTGCCTGTTTCGAGTTCGTCACGTCAGGCTTGTGCGCGAACATCGACCTGTGGGAGCAGCGCGCAGAGGCAGAACTCGCCGACCGCGTACGGGGGATCTGGACGGCGCCGCAGTTCCGCGACACCTCCGGAAGCGGAATAAGCGCGCGGCGACGCTTTCCTCGGCTAGTCGTCCGCGCGCGCGACTACTTCGGCCGCTGACCGATGGCGCCGAGAACTATTGGCGAGGTTGAGGACACGCTCGACAACGCGCTATCGTGGCGGAGGGTGGAGCTTCAGGCGCTTCGCGCAGCAATTGCCGACGCGGAGAGAACCGCCCCTGACGCACCGCTCGCAAGAGCTCTCGCGCGTAGCGGCGTGACGATGCTTTATGCTCATTGGGAGGGCTTTGTCAAGGAGGCCTGTCAGGCGTATGTCGACTTTGTGGCTAGACGCAGGCTCCGACTGGACGAGCTTAACGAAGAACTGGTCCGCACAGTGCTGCTATCACTGGGTAAACGCACGGTCGCCGGTGACGAAGGCAGCACGCTGGCCCTCATAGAGGCTGTGATGCGGCCGACTCAGGCGCGGGCCCGGATCCCGAAGAACACGATCGTCGATACGAAGTCGAATCTCCGGTATGCGGTACTCGCCGAGATCATGGGCGCCGTCGGTTTTCCAGCGACGAACTTCGCGACACGCGACAAGCTCATCGACCGCACGCTTTGCGACGGTCGGAACACAATTGCACACGGCCGCAACATGTATCCGGCCGCGGGGTCGTTCAACGACCTACATGCCGAGGTCATGGAGATGATCGAAGACGTCCGTGACCTTGTCCTCGCAGCCGTACGACAAGGAAGCTACCGCAGACCATTTGCACAGCAAGCCAACTGACCTCGGCGGTCTTAAATATTCGACGGGGCGCCCGGGGGACGAGCCTTGTATGGGCGATCGGCTTGTCGCCGACGGGCACATTCCGTCCTCGCTGCATCGTCCTGCGCCGGACTGTGATGATGCTGCCGTGACAGACAATGCCGAGACCATCGCGGTTGAGGCCGTCGTGGCGCTGGCGGCTGGTGGCGACGAGCGGGCGCCGGGCGGGGCCGTGACGCAGGCGCTGTGCGGCCATCTGGTGCCCGGCCAGGACCAGGCCTGGGAGCATGCGGGGCCCTGCCGATGGCCGCACCGGACCACGGCCAGCCGGGCTGACGACCGGCTGACCGTGCGCGTTGTCGCGGTCAGCCCGTCTACCGAACGGATTCACGTCTCGCGGCTCATAGCGGACGCACTGGCGTGCGGCGAATTGGTCGGTCCGGACGGGCTCAGCCAGTGGACCCTGCTCCGCTCCGGACCGGTCGAGCCACGTACGGACGAGCTCTCGCTCGCCAGGCGGCTCGCCGCACCGCCGGCCTGACCCTCGTCAGCCCAGGCGGCTGAAGGACTCCAGGGCGGCGCCGGCGAGGAGGCGGACGCCGATGCCGATGGCGCGTTCGTCAACGAGGTAGTCGCCCTGGTGCAGGTCGTACGTCTCGCCGCCCGGGGTGCGGGTGCCCAGGCGGGCGAGCGCGCCCGGGACGTGGGTGAGGTACCAGCCGAAGTCCTCGCCGCCGAGTGACTGGGCGACCGTGGCGGCCGCGCCGTGCCCGAAGGCGGCCGTCACGGCGGTGTCGAATGCGTCGACGAACTCGGCCGAGTTCACCACCGGCGGCACGCCCTGCCGGTAGTCCACGACGATGTCGGCACCGAACGGCGCCACGATCTGGTGGGCGAGCTGCTCGATCAGCTCGGGGGCCGTCTCCCAGGTGTCCCGGGACAGCGTGCGCACCGTCCCGCGTACCTGCGCGGCCCGCGGGATCGCGTTCGGCACCGTGCCGGCCTGCACCTGGCCCCAGACCAGGGCGAGCGCCGAACGCGGGTCGATCCGCCGGCTCAACGCCGCCGGCAGCTGGGTGATCAGCGCGCCGAGCGCGTAGACCAGGTCGACGGTGTTCTGCGGCCGGGAGGTGTGCCCGCCCGGGCCAGCCAGGGTGATCTCCACCAGGTCGGCGGCCGACGTGATCGGGCCGGGGCGCAGCCCGATGGTGCCCACATCCAGCGCCGGGTCGCAGTGCACCGTCAGCGCCGCGCGGACGGGTTTGAGGACCCCGGCGTCGATGACCTCCAGGGCGCCGCCGGGCATGGTCTCCTCTGCGGGCTGGAAGAGCAGCCGCACGGTCCCGGGCAGCGGGCTGTGCCGGGCGTACTCGGCGAGCGCGAGCCCGGCTCCGAGGACGACGGTCGTGTGCACGTCGTGGCCGCAGGCGTGGCAGACGCCCGGGACGGTGGACGCGTACGGCACATCCTTGGCGTCCTGTATCGGCAGTGCGTCCATGTCGGCCCGCAGCATGACGACCGGGCCTTCGAGGTCGGCGGCGTCAGCCGGGCCGCCGGTGGCGATGTCGCACCAGATGCCCGGGATGTCGGCCAGCCGCTGCGGCCGCAGCCCGGCGGCGGTGAGCCGGTCCACGATCCGCCCGGCCGTGCGGTGCTCCTGACGGCCGAGCTCGGGGTGCATGTGCAGGTCACGCCGGAACTCGACGAGCTCGCTCTCGTGCTGGGCGAACCAGTCCCGGACGAACGAGCTGGCCCGCGCGGCGCCCCAGCCGGCCGTGGCGCCACCACTGGGCCGTGCACTGGCCGGTGTCGAACTGGCGGGGAGCACGCCTCCTGACGCCCCGTCGGCATCCAGCGGGGGCCCCTCCCCGTCGGTCGCCACCGCAGCCTGCGCGCTCACGTTGTCCGACATCACGAAAACTTCGACCTTCCCCGGCGTACCCGAATCTGTTCGACACCGAACACCGGGATGGCCCACGAGGCCGAGCAGCGGGATCACCGCCGCGGTGGGGTCAACTAGTGAGCTCACTCAGCTCATGAGTCACTGGCCGGTCGACCGATGTTCATCTCTCTCAGCAGAGTATCGACGACGTGGCTGAGATCGCCGTCGGCCCGCCGCGCGGCGGCCCGCTGGCGGTCGTAGCTGGCGCCGACGGACAGGATGTCCTGGATCGAGGTCAGCTCCGTCGCGCAGCCGAGCCGCCTGGCCACGGGCAGCAGATCGTCGACCACGTCCGTCACCTCGTCGCGGACCGCGCGGGTGGTGCCCCGGTCGTCGACCAGGATCTCCGCGTCGAGGCCGTACCGGGCCGCCCGCCACTTGTTCTCCTGGACCACCCAGCGCCGCGGCACCGGCAGCGTGTAGCCACGGTCGAGCTGGGTGTTCATCCGGTCGACGAGGCACTGCGCCAGCGCCGCAACGGCGCCGACCTCGTGCAGCGTGGGAAGTCCGTCACAGATCCGCAGCTCGACGGTGCCGAAGTTGGGATGAGGACGAATGTCCCACCAGACCTCGCGGATGGTCTCGATTGTGCCCGATGTGATGAGCGTCTCCATAAAGCGCTCGAACTGGCGCCAGTCCGCGAGTTGCTGCGGAAGGCCGGCCGTCGGAAGGCTCTCGAAGACCTTCGACCGGCTCGAGGCGAGCCCGGTGTCCCGGCCGAGCCAGAACGGCGACGACGCGGACAACGCCAGAAAGTGTGGGATATACGCCGTCAGCGCGTTGACAATCGGGAAAGCCTTTTCTTGCGACCGGACGCCGACGTGCACATGAACGCCAAAGATCAGTAGCCGATGCGCGAGCCACTGCATCTGATCGACGAGCCGGAAGTAGCGGTCGTTGGTGCTGATCTCCTGAGTGTTGTACTCGCTGATCGGATGGGTGCCACTGCACATCAACCCGATTCCGCGTCTCTCCGCGAGGCCCCGCAGGACATCGACGGTCCCGTTGAGATCCGCGAGCGCCTCCGGGACGGTGCCGCAGACCCCGGTGATCACCTCGATCGTCGACTCGAACAGCTCATGCTTGGCCTTTTCGGCATCCTCGTCGCCGACCTTGGCGGCGAACTCCTCGAGGATCTCGGTCGAGGCACCGCGCAGCTGGCGGGTCTGGAGGTCGACCAGCTCCAGCTCCCACTCGATGCCAAGGCTGGTGCGTGGCGACGACGAGAAGGGAATGTGCACCCTGGCTCCTCCAGCGGTGTCGGCGGGCCGGCAGGTCCCGGCGGCGGAGGGGCGACGTTCCCCATCCGGGGCCCAATGCCCAATCCAGGTCCCGGCCGGACATCTGCCCACCCGCGGACCGGCCGACACGCGTCAACGGCAGGCGAGACCACTCCGCCCTGCCGGCGGACCACCCGCCCAACGTGAATACGCGTCACGACGGTCAGACGAACCCGAGGATCCAACGGTAGGTCGGTTCGGCCACCGTTCGTGGCGATTTCGCCGAACGCGCGCAATGTCCGGGGGCAGCCGGCTCCCGGCTAACCCGCCAGGCCTCTCGTGGGATCGCCGCCCGCGGCGGCTCCCTTCTCCAGAGCCGCTACCCGGGCCTCGAGCTCGTCAATCCGATGCTGGAGCAGCTCCACCTGCGCCTCCGCGCCGAGGCGGCGCTCCCAGCTCCGGCGCAGCCGCGGGGACTCCGCCGCCCGCGCCGCGACCATCGCCAGCGGCACCAGGCGCTGCGGGCCGTGCGGGCCGTCGACCAGGCGGGACGGGATGAGGTCCGCGCGCGGTACCAGGTCCGCAGCGCCGCGCGGGACACGCCCGTGTGGGAGGACGCCTCCTGAAGGGGGTCACCCAGTCGGAGTCCTCCAGTCGGGAAGCGAGTTCCCGCTCGACGTCCCACTGGTCCAGACGATCGTCCCAGCTCAAAGCCACCTCCCGGGGTCGACGACGAGCCTGCGGCGAAGCCGTCGGTCAGGCCGGAGGCGGTGCCGCGACGACGCGGACGCCCAGCTCCTTGAGCTGCCGCTCGTCGACGCGGGTCGGGGCTCCCGTCAGCGGGTCCAGGCCCGACTGGGTCTTCGGGAACGCGATGACCTCGCGAATGTTCTCCTCGCCGGCCAGGCTCGCGACGAGCCGGTCGATCCCGAACGCGAAACCACCGTGCGGCGGGGCGCCGTAGCCGAACGGCGTCAGGAAGAAGCCAAACCGGCGGTCCGCCTCCTCCCGGCTGATCCCGATCAGGTCGAAGATCCGCTGCTGCAGCTCGGGCTCGTGGATCCGGATCGAGCCGGAGCCAAGCTCCCAGCCGTTGAGCACCAGGTCGTACGCCCGGCTGCGGACAGCCAGCGGGTCGCTCTCCAGCTTGTCGAGGTCGTCCGGGTGCGGCCGGGTGAACGGGTGGTGGCCCGGCTTGGGACGGCCCGTCTCCTTGTCGACACCGACGAACTGCGGGAAGTCGACGACCCAGACGAAGCGGAAGCCACCATCGCCGGCCGGCGGGCGTCCGAACGAGTTGCGCAGCTGGCCGAGGACCTCGCAGGCGGTCGTCCACTCGTCGGCGACCAGCAGCAGCAGGTCGCCCTCGACCGCCTCGGTCTTCTCGACGATGCCGGCCAGCTCCGCGGCCGAGAGGAACTTGGCCACCGGCGACTCGAGCGCACCCGCCGGGCCGACCCGCATCCAGACCAGGCCCTTGGCGCCGAGCTTCTTCGCGGTGTCGGTCAGCGTGTCCAGCGCCTTGCGGTTGTGTGACGCCGAGCCGCCCGGCACCCGGATGCCCTTGACCGCCCCGGCGCCGGCGAAGGCCTTGAAGCCGCTGCCGGCGAACACCTCGGTCAGCTCGACGAGCTCCATGCCGAAGCGCAGGTCGGGCTTGTCGACGCCGTACCGGTCCATCGCGTGCTGCCAGGTCATCGTCTCGACCGGGGGCACCGGGCCGCCGGTGACCGCCTCGGCCGCGGCGAGCACCGCGGTGGTGATGACATCCAGCACGTCCTGCTGGTCGACGAAGCTCATCTCCAGGTCGAGCTGGGTGAACTCGTACTGCCGGTCGGCGCGCAGGTCCTCGTCGCGCAGGCAGCGGGCGAACTGGAAGTACCGGTCCGCGCCGCCGACCATCAGCAGCTGCTTGAACAGCTGGGGCGACTGCGGCAGCGCGTAGAAGCTGCCCGGGAACTGCCGGGACGGCACGATGAACTCGCGCGCGCCCTCCGGCGTCGACGGCATCAGCAGCGGCGTCTCCACCTCGACGAACCCCAGCGGGGCCAGCGCGGCGCGGATCTCGGCCAGCACGGCCGAACGGATGCGCAGGTTGCGCTGCATCCGCTCGCGGCGCAGGTCCAGGTAGCGGAAGGCCAGCCGGGTCGACTCGTCGACGTTGTCCGCGCGGTCGTCGAGCGGGAAGGGCGGCGGCTTGGCGACCGAGAGCACCTCGACCTTGCAGTCCCGCAGCTCGACCTGCCCGGTCGCGAGCGCCTCGTTGACGGTGCCTTCCGGCCGCTCCGTCACGATGCCAGTGATCTTCAGGACGTACTCCGAGCGGACGTCGACCGTCCCGTCGACCACGCACTGGACGACGCCGGAGTAGTCCCGCAGGTCGATGAACTGCAGCGACTGGCCGTGCTGGCGCCGGTGCGCCACCCAGCCGCACACCGTCACGGTCTCCCCGGCATCGGCGAGCCGCGGATCCCCGCACCGGTGCGACCGCATCGCGGTCTGCCGCACCTGAACCGACCCCGGCGCGCTGTGCCCGTCTGCCGTCACCATCGCCCTGCCGCCTCGTCGTCTTCGTCCCGAACGCGCACCCGCCCATCGAGCGGGCACGGAACGATCTAGTTTTTCGCATGGTGTGGCCAAGACACCATGCCAGGACGACCCTACCGGTGCCGGTACGCCTCCCCACCCGCACGCTCCGCACCACGGCGACCGGGCTGTTGGCTGCAACAGGGGGCGGCGGCGGGCCTTGGTGAGCGGCTTGTCTCGGGGCAGGGATGCGCGGAGACGCTCCTCCCCCGGGCTGTCCAGCCAGGTTCCGGCTGATCCGAGGCCTAGATCATCGCTCCTACGCCGATTCCCCTACGCAATCGGCGATCACGACCGGTTCTCCAGGCCGCCCTAAGCGATGATCGAGAACTGGACAGGGGGAACTGGCGTCCAGCGCCCCGATTCGCACCATTTATCCCAACCCAGTTGGCGATCATGGCTGGCCACCTTGCCGGGATCGGCCGAAGATCTCCGTTTGGGTAGGCAAGCTGGCGTCAGCGCGCCACCGAAGCGCTCCCAGAGCCCGGGCTAGCGGCGCAGGGCCTTGATGAAGCGGCTTACCTCGGGGCGGATGCGGGCCGGGACACGCAGGACCTGGGGGCCGCTCGGGGTGGCGAGCTGGACGCGGATGACGTCGCCGTGCTTGACGCCCTGGGAGGCCTTGACCTCGCGCCGGTCCCAGCTGACGTCGAACCAGTCGCCCTCGCGCGGAAACGGCGCCAGAACAAGCAGCCGGCGGCTGGTCAGCACGATCCAGCGAGACAGGCCGAGCCGGTGGCCGATGAACCGTTCGGCCTTGGCGGTGATCCGGCCGCCGCCGGCCGGGTCGGTGAGCCGGCCGCGCAGGACGACCTCGGTGAGCTCCCCGGGCTCCAGCGGCACCTCGGGCAGTCGAGTCCGGCGCGGGATGGCCACGCCGCCAGTCTGCTCCACCGGGGCCGCCGAACGCCGCTCAACCCCGGGGCGCCGACGCCGCGGCCCGCCGCGTCGTCCCGGGGCGCGGCCCGCAGCCCCGCCCGAAGCCGCGTAGGCCCCGCTGTTCCGGACGGGTACCCGCCCAGCCTCGCGCGCTGGGGCGGCCGTGACGCCGGCCGCGTCGCCTTCGTCACCGGTGGGCCTTCTCGCTACAGTCGGCCCGTGACCCAGCTCGGAGACAAACCGGACGCCACGGCGTCCGCCGCCCGTCTCGCCGCCGCGACCGGCGTCGACCGGCACGACGTGGCGGTGGTGCTCGGATCCGGCTGGAAACCGGCCGCCGAGACCCTGGCCACCCGCGGGAAGCTGCTCGCCGAGGTGTCCTTCGCCGAGCTGGGCGGGTTCCCGGCGACGACGGTGCCCGGGCACGTGCCCTCGGTCCGCTCGGTCGAGGTCGGCGGCCGGCGGCTGCTGCTCTTCCTGGGCCGGGTGCACGCCTACGAGGGCCACGACCTGGCCTACGTCGTGCACGGGGTGCGGACGGCCTGCGCGGCGGGCGTCAAGACGGTGGTGCTCACCAACGCGGCCGGCGGGCTGCGGGCGGACATGTCCGTCGGGCAGCCCGTGCTGGTCAGCGACCACCTGAACCTGACCGGCCGCTCACCGCTCGTCGGGCCGGCCTTCACCGACCTCACCGACGTCTACACGCCGAAGCTGCGCGCGCTGGCCCGCGAGGTCGACCCGTCCCTGGCCGAGGGCGTCTACGCCGCGCTGCCGGGCCCGCACTTCGAGACGCCGGCCGAGATCCGGATGCTGCGCACGCTCGGGGCGGACCTGGTCGGCATGTCGACCGTGCACGAGACCATCGCCGCCCGCAACGCCGGCGCCGAGGTGCTGGCGATCTCGCTGGTGACCAACCTCGCCGCCGGGATGACCGGTGAGCCGCTGAACCACCTGGAGGTCCTGGCCGCCGGAGAGGCCGCGGCGACCCGGATGGGCGCGCTTCTCGCCGAGGTCGTCTCCCGCCTGTAGGCCAGCCGACGGGGGTGAAATCTACTGCCGTGAGTGCGCCGGGTAGCGCCAGCTAGCGCTGTACGATGAGTTCGTGAACCTCAAGGACTGGGCTGCCGCGAACGGCGTGGGGTACTCGACTGCCCGGCAGTGGTTCCTTGAGGGCAAGCTGCCGGTTACTGCGCGCAAGGTTGGCGGGCTGATCCTCGTGGACGAGCCAGCCAGGCCGGTCCCGGTGGGGATGACGGCGGTGTATGCCCGGGTGTCGTCCGCCGGCCAGGAGGCTGACCTTGACCGGCAGGTCGCCCGGGTGACTGCCTGGGCGGCTGGGCAGGGTCTGGCTGTTGGCCGGGTCGTGACCGAGGTCGGTTCGGCGCTGAACGGCCACCGGCAGAAGTTTCTCGCGCTGCTGCGGGACCCGGTGGTGACCGTCATCGTCGTCGAGCACCGGGACAGGTTCGCCCGGTTCGGCGCCGAGTACGTCGAGGCCGCGCTGGCCGCGCAGGGCCGTCGCCTGCTGGTGGTGGACCCGGCAGAGGTCGATGACGATCTGGTCCGGGACATCACCGAGATCCTGACGTCGATGTGCGCCCGCCTGTACGGCCGCCGAGCCGCCGCGAACCGGGCCGCCCGCGCGGTCGCCGAGGCGACGAGGGACGGCCCGGCGTGAAGACCATGCTGGCGTACCGGGTGAGGCAGACGTGAGGGGAAGGGACACGGGCCAGGACCAGACGCGGGTTGACCAGGCGGCCCAGGCCTGGCTCGCCCACGACCCCGACGAGACGGACCGGGCCGAGATCGAGGGCCTGCTCGCCGCGGCCGGTGGCGGGCCAACCGGCGCGGCCGCACGGGCCGAGCTCGCGGACCGGTTCGCGGGGTCGTTGACCTTCGGCACCGCCGGGCTGCGCGGCCCGCTGCGAGCCGGGCCGAACGGCATGAACACGGCCGTCGTGCGCCGCGCCGCCGCCGGCCTCGCCGCCTGGCTGAACGCGGCGGGCAGCGGCCCGAAGACGGTGGTCGTCGGGTTCGACGCACGGCACCGCAGCGCGGCCTTCGCCCGCGACAGCGCCCAGGTGTTCGCGGGGGCCGGGCTGCGTGCCCTGGTGCTGCCCGGGCCGGTGCCGACGCCCGTGCTGGCGTTCGCCGTCCGGCAGCTCGCGGCGGACGCAGGCGTCATGGTGACGGCCAGCCACAATCCGGCGACCGACAACGGCTACAAGGTCTATCTCGGCGGGCCGGTCGGCGCTCCCGAGCGCGGCGCACAGCTCGTCGCCCCGGCGGACGAGCAGATCGAGGCCGCCATCGCCGCCGCCCCTCCCGCCACGGCGATCCCGCTGGCCGACACGTGGACTCAGCTCGGCGACGAGATCGTGGCCGCGTACGTCGCCGCCGCGGCCGACACGCCGGCCGGCGCGGGCCCGCCCCCGGGGCCGGCCCCGCTGATCGCCTACACGCCGCTGCACGGGGTCGGGCTGGATGTGCTGCGCCGGGTGTTCGCGGCGGCGGGGCTGCCGGAGCCGCTCGTCGCCGCCGCGCAGGCCCAGCCCGACCCGGACTTCCCGACGGCGCCGTTCCCGAACCCGGAGGAGCCGGGCGTCCTGGACCTCGTGCTCGCGCTGGGCCGGGAGACCAGCGCGGACCTGATGCTCGCGAACGACCCGGACGCCGACCGCCTCGCGGTCGCCGTCAGGCCCGTCCCCCCTCGGCCCGGCGACGCCGGGCCTGACTCCGCACGGGTCCTGACCGGCGACGAGCTCGGCCTGTTGCTCGCCGACGAGGTACTGCGGACCTCCTCCGGGCCGGTCGCGACGACGGTGGTCAGCGCGACGGCGCTGCGCGCGCTCGCCGCGCGTCGTGGTGTCCGCTACGCCGAGACCCTCACTGGGTTCAAGTGGATCGTGCGGGCAACTGGCGATCTGACCTTCGGCTACGAGGAAGCCCTCGGCTACGCGGTCCGTCCCGACCTGGTCCGCGACAAGGACGGCATCACCGCGGCCGTCGTGGTCGCCCGGATGGCCGCCGCCGAGGCGGCCCGGGGCCGCACCCTGCTCGACCGGCTGGACGACCTGTCCCGCGAGCTCGGTGTCACGGTGACGGCCCAGGTCTCGATCCGGGTCCCCGACCTGGCCGCGAGCACCGCTCTGACCGACCGGCTGCGGGCCGCGCCACCGGCGGCGATCGGCGGCCTGCGCGTCGAGGCGGTCCGGGACCTGCTGCACCCGGCCACCACCCTGCCACCGTCCGACGTCCTGATCATCACCCTCGCCGAGGGCGCCCGCGCCGTGGTCCGCCCAAGCGGCACCGAGCCCAAACTCAAGATCTACCTGGAAGCAGGCGCGCCCGTCGCCGCGGGCGCAGCGGACCTCACCACCGCGCGCGCGACCGCCACCTCCCAGCTCGCCCGACTGGTCAGCTGGGCCCGAACCCTCTCCGAGGCCTAGCGCCGCTCCTCCTGGGTCATCTCGATGCGATGACGTCAGACGGCGCCGAAGAGGCGGTCGCCGGCGTCGCCGAGGCCGGGGACGATGTAGGCGGTGTCGTTGAGGCCGGCGTCGACGACGCCGGTGACGAGGCGCAGCTCGAGGCCGCTGGCCTCCAGAGCGGCGATTCCCTCCGGAGCGGAGACGACCGAGACGACGATGATGCCGCGTGCCCCGTGGCCGGCGAGCAGGCGCAGCGCGTGCAACGCGGAGCCCCCGGTCGCGAGCATCGGGTCGAGCAGCAGCACCGGGCGGCCGGACAGGTCCGTGGGCACGGACTCCAGGTAGACGGTCGGCTGGAGGGTCTCCTCGTCGCGGGCGAGGCCGATGAAGGCGCTCACCGCGTCCGGGATGAAGGCGTGCGCGGCCGGCAGCATGCCGAGGCCCGCGCGCAGCACGGGCACCACGACCGGCTCGCCGGCGAGCCTCGCCCCGGTGGTCTCGGCCAGCGGGGTGCGCACGGCGACCGGCTCGGTCGGGAGGGTCCTGGCGGCCTCGTAGACGAGCATCATGGCGAGGTCGTGGAGAGCCGCGCGGAAGGCCGGCCGAGGCGTGCGCTCGTCGCGCAGGGTGGTGAGGGCGACCGCGGCGAGCGGGTGGTCGAGGACATCTACCTGCACGAGAAACCGCTCCTTGGAGAATGCGCCGCGCTGGCCGCGAGGCCGCGGGACCGCGCACACCGCGGGCCGCATTGCACGTGTACCACCGCGTCCGGGGACGTGGGTGCACAGGGGCCTCGTCCGGGGCCGAACCACGCGTAAAGATGGAGCCATGACGACGGCAGCCGACGGACCCGACCAGCCCGCCAGCGGCAGAGAACCACGTCAGCCCGGTGGCGAGGCGGACGCCTCCGGCAGGCGGGAGTACCCGCCCGCGCCGGTGAGCCCGCCGCTGCCGCCGGTGCCGGCCACCCGGGCCGAGCTGGCCGCGATGATCGACCACACCCTGTTGCGCCCGGAGGCGACGTCCGACGACGTGCTCAAGGCCTGCGCGGACGCGGCGAGGTTCGGTGTCGCCGCCGTGTGCGTTGCGCCGACGCACGTCTTCCTGGCCGCCGCCAGCGCGCGCCAGGGCGGGAACGGCCGGATCGCCGGGATCGGATCGACCGACCGCGACCGGGCCGCAGACCTGGTGCCCGCCTACGCGGTCGCCTCAGTGATCGGCTTCCCGCACGGCAACCACCTGACGGCGGTCAAGGTCGAGGAGACCAGGCGGGCGGTGGCCGACGGCGCCACCGAGATCGACATGGTGATCGACCTCGCGAACGCGATGGACGAGAACTGGGTCGCGATCGAGACCGAGATCCACGAGGTACGGCTCGCGATGCCGTCCGACGCGGTGCTCAAGGTCATCCTGGAGACGACGATCCTGCCGGACGCGACGATTCGCTCGGCCTGCCGAGCGGCGCTCGCCGGGGGCGCCGAGTTCGTCAAGACCTCGACGGGCTTTCATCCGGGCGGCGGCGCCAGCCTTCGCGCCATCCGGGCGATGCACGCCGCCGTCGGTGGGCGCCTCGGCATCAAGGCCTCGGGCGGTATCAGGACCGCGGCGCAGGCCCTGGCCTTCATCCAGGCCGGCGCCACCCGCCTCGGCCTGTCCGGCACCGCTGACGTCCTCGCCGAGATGCCGCGCGACGCGCCCTGACCTCCGGGGCGCCGGCTGCGGCCGGTCAGGGCACGGGATCGCGGGCGACGCAGTCGGCGAGGTGGTCGTTCACCAGGCCGCAGGCCTGCATCATCGCGTAGGCCGTGGTCGGGCCGACGAAGACGAAGCCCCGCTTGCGCAACGCCTTCGCCAGGGCGATGGACTCCGCGGTCGTAGGGGTGAGGTCAGCCATCGCGCGCGGGGCCGGCCTGGCGGCCGGGTCGGGCTGGAATGACCAGACCAGGTTCTCCAGCGGCTCATCAAGGGCCAGGATCGCGCGGGCGTTGGCGATGGTGGCCTCGATCTTGCGCCGGTTACGGACGATCGAGGCATCGCCGAGCAGCCGGACCTCGTCGTCCGGGCCGAACTCGGCGACCACGACCGGGTCGAAGCCCGCGAACGCCCGCCGGAAGCCGTCCCGTTTGCGCAAGATCGTCAGCCACGACAGGCCCGACTGGAACGCCTCCAGGCTGAGCCGCTCGAACAGCCCGACGGTGTCCCGGACCGGCCGGCCCCACTCGTCGTCGTGGTACGCGAGGTAGTCGGCCGTCGACACCCCCCAAGGGCACCGCATCAGCCCATCCGGCCCGGCAACCGGCCCGCCCGGCCCAGTCTCCTTCGCGGCCGTCGCCGGGGCGGGCAGCGTCTCCGTCATCGCGTCACCTCTTCGCCAGGCCCGTTGTGTTCACTAGGCCCGTTGTGCTGTCGTGTCCGTCGAACGGCCCAGGTGACGGCCAGCCCGACGAGAGACGCACCGCAGACCCCGAACCAGATGGCCGCCAGGTAGTACCGGTGTGTGACTAAACAGATAAACCGCTTGCCGCGAGGAAGATCGGCGCGTTCGCGAAGGCTCGAAGCGAGGCCCGCTGACGTCGCTCTCGGCGCAGCCGAGGATCTTGGGCTGGGGCGGGCGGGTCTCCGGGCCCGCGCCGATGACGGCGTTCAGGCACTGGACGGGCTCCCGGCCAGCGCGTCGAAGCCGGGCTTGATGACGTTGTCGATCAGGTCGAGGCGCTGGTCGAACGGGAGGAAGGCGGACTTCATCGCGTTGAGGGTGAACCAGCGGATGTCCGGCCAGCCGTAGCCGAACGTCTCCACCAGCGTCGCGAACTCGCTGGAGAGGGTGACGTCGCTCATCAACCGGTTGTCGGTGTTCACCGTGACCCGGAAGCGCAGGTCACGCAGCACGCCGATCGGGTGTGTCTCGATGCTGCGCGCCGCACCGGTGTGGACGTTCGACGACGGGCACATCTCCAGCGGGACGCGGGTGTCGCGGACGTAGTTCGCCAGCAGGCCCAATGACACCTGGCCCTCCAGATCGACGGAGATGTCATCGACGATGCGGACCCCGTGGCCGAGCCGGTCCGCGTTGCACCACTGCACGGCCTCCCAGATAGACGGCAGGCCGAACGCCTCGCCGGCGTGGATCGTGAAGTGGCCGTTGGCGCGCTGGATGTACTGGAACGCGTCCAGGTGGCGGGTGGGCGGGTTGCCCGCCTCGGCGCCGGCGATGTCAAAGCCGACGACGCCCTGGTCGCGCCAGCGGACCGCCAGTTCCGCGATCTCCAGCGAGCGGGCCTGGTGACGCATCGCGGTGCACAGCACCCGGGCGTGCAGGCCGGTGCCCTGGGAGCCCGCGCGCAGCCCGTCGAGCACCGCCTCGACGGTCGCGTCCAGCGACAGCCCGTTCTCGGTATGCAGCTCCGGGGCGAACCGGATCTCGGCGTAGACGATGCCGTCGGCGGCCAGGTCCTCGGCGCACTCGCGGGCGACGCGGGCCAGCGCCTCGGGTGTCTGCATGACCGCGACGGTGTGACTGAACGTCTCCAGGTAGCGCACCAGTGAACCGCCGGGGCTCCTGCCGGATCGGCGAAGCCGATCCGGCAGGTCGTGCGCGCCGCCACGGAACCAGCCGCCGAGCTTGGTGACGTCGGTGGTCGGCAGCGCGGTGTACCCGCACTCGTCGGCCAGCTCCACCACCGTCGACGGCCGCAGCCCGCCATCCAGATGATCGTGCAGAAGCACCTTCGGCGCGAGCCGGATCTGGTCCAACGTCGGCGATGCCATCGCCACCTCCCCATCCCCCTGCCAGTTCCCGACCTCGCCGGGGCGCCTGCCCCGGACCGGCTCCCTCGGGCCGGCTCTGGATCTCCCGTCGCCGTCGGTTCGAGGCTAGGGCACAGGACTGACAATCCGAGCGGCCGATCCGCCGACGCGCCCGGAACGCGACAGTCGGACAATCAGGACGGCGTACGGCGACGGCCGGGGAGCACGACTCCCCGGACGCCGGGTGATCAGGCCCGGTCGAGTGGGTGGGCAGGACCGGGCCGGCTCGGGCGGTAGCCGGGGGACGAGCGAGAGAGGTACCACGAGATGGCAGGCGAAGGCCGGTCAGCGATGGGATCCGGCCTGCCAGCGGGCTCCTCGGGGCATGCCCCGGGCACGATCGTCGGCCGGCGCTACCGGCTCGACGCGGTCATCGGCGTCGGCGGCATGGGCGTGGTACACCGCGCCACGGACCAGATCATGCGGCGGACCGTCGCCGTCAAGGAAGTGCGGATGCCGACCGGCAGTCCGGCCGCGAACGCGGACGCCCGGGAGCGGGTGCTGCGCGAGGCCCGTTCCGCCGGCCGAATCCACCATCCGGGCGCGGTCGGTGTGCTGGACGTCATTGACGACGGCGAGCTGCCGTGGATCGTGATGGAGCTCGTCGAGGGCGAGCCGCTGTCGGCCAGGATCGAGCGCGAGGGCGGCCTGCCGGTCGACCAGGTCGCCCAGATCGGGATCTCGCTGGCCTACGCGCTGGACGCCGCGCACCGCCTCGGCGTCGTGCATCGCGACGTCAAGCCCAGCAACGTCCTGCTCAACCGGGACGGACAGGCCAGGCTCACCGACTTCGGGATCGCGGTCAGCGACGGCGACCCGCGGCTGACCCGGACAGGCGAGGTCGTGGGATCGCCGGCCTACCTGGCCCCGGAGCGGGCGCACGGCGAGCCTGGCGGGCCGGAGTGCGACGTCTGGGGACTCGGCGCCACCCTGTACGCGGCCGCCGAGGGCGAGCCACCGTTCGGCGGCGCCACCCCGCTCGACATCCTGACCTCCGTCGTCGAAGGCCTGATCCGGCCGGCCCGGCACGCGGGCAGGCTCGGGCCCCTCCTGGAGGGGATGCTCTCCCAGCGGGAGCTGGAGCGCCCGACGCTCACCAACGTGCGGACCCGGCTGCGCGACCTGGCGGGCGAGACGCCAGGGCGGCCGTCGGCGACCGGCCAGACCCGGGCGGCCCCCCGGCCGACCAGCCCACCGCCCGCGCGGCCAGCGGCCTCGTCAGCCGGCCGTTCCTCCGCCTCCCCGCCGGTGCCGCCACGCGCGGCCACACCATCCACGCCACGGGCAGCCACGCCGCGGCCCGCCACGGCGCGACCGACGCCGGTCACACCCCGCCCGGTCACGCCGGCGACACCCCGCCCGGCCGGACCGGCCGCGCCCGATCCCGTCACGCCAGCCACGCCGCGCCCGGCCGAACCGGCCACGCCCAGGCAGGGCCCCGCGCCGGCCGCCGACGCCACGGCGGTGGCGGGACCGACCCGGGTCTTCGCCGAGGCGCCCGTCAGCCCGGCATCCCCGGATCCGCGAACCGAGGCCGAGGGTGCCGAGAAGGAAGCCGGCCCCGTCACCACCGGCCCCGTCGAGGCCCAGGTCCCGACCACAGTGATCATGAAGGGCGCGCTGGCCGACGACACGGTTGGGGACGGGCCTGGCCAAGGCGCGGACCTGCCCGCGTCAACAAGCACTTTGGTGGGTGACCCGGCGGTCAACCAGCCGACGCCGGGCGCGACCGAGGTCCCGCGCCCGCGCGGTGACGCGGCCGAGCTCGACGATCTCGCCGACTACTGGGACTCGGGGTCCGCCTGGGCGACCAGCCGGCCCACCGGCCCGGCCAGCGACGGCCCGGCCAGCGCGGACGAGGCCAGCCCGTCCGACGACCCGCCCCGGCCGCCACGCCCCAGGCGCCCCGGCGAGGACACCCCGCCCCGGTCCCAGGCGGAACGCCGCGCGATGATCGTGCTGGCCGTGCTCGTCGTGGTGCTCGCGGTCGCGCTGCTCGTGGTCCGCCTGTCCGCCGACGACGGCAAGGACGACCGGCAGGCGAGCACCCCCGCCGCGGCCACATCCGACCTTGCCTCGAGCGCTCCCCCGAGCGCCGTCCCGGACGGCCCGCTGGCCGCCGCCACCTCCCCCGTGCCCCCGCCACGCGGCTGGGTCTCCTACACCGACCCGGCCGGCTGGTCGCTCGCGTACCCGTCGAGCTGGAAGCGCGCGGCGGGCGCCGGGGGCGCCGGAACGGTCGACTTCACCAATCCGACCACTGGTACGGTTCTGCGCGTTGGAAGCGCGGGGCAGGCACCGGCGTCGGTCCTGCGGGACTGGCTGACGAACTTCGACACGGCCTCACACAGCGGGCCGATGGGGCTGGCGGACTACCAGCGCCTGCGGCTCGCCCCGGTCGGCACGGGCGACGGATCGACCGAGGCCGACTGGGAGTACACGTACAGCATGGACGGAGGCAAGGTGCATGTGCTCTCGCGCGGCGCCGACCGGGGCGGCCACGGCTACCTGCTCTCCTGGCGGACCGGGGAACAGCAGTGGGCCAGCGACCAGGCACTGAGGCGGCAGCTGTTCGCGACCTTCCGCCCAGCCCCGTGACGGCCGCCGCGCCCGGCGCGCACCGGCAGGGTCCCCACCCGTGGCTGGCTGATGGCCTCGTCGCCGCCAGCCGGGCCGGTGGCGCGGCGGGACCATCCGAGGGTGGCGCGCACGTTGGCCGCCCGATCTGTCAGACTTGACAGGATGGCCAGATCGGCAAGTGTGCCGCCGGAGACCTCCCGGAACGGGGAGACCTCCCGGAACGGCACCCCAAACATCGTCGCCGGACGATACCGCCTCGACGCACCAATCGGTCGAGGCGGCGCCGGCGTCGTCTGGAGCGGTGAGGACGAGGTCCTCCAACGTCGCGTTGCGATCAAGGAGATCCTCGTCCCGCTCGCGGGCGCCCAGAACGAGCGGGACGCGATCCGCGCGCGGGTGCTGCGCGAGGCGCGCGCTCTCGCGCGGCTGAACAGCCCCTCGATCGTCGCCGTCCACGACGTGGTCGAGGAGTCCGAGCGTCACTGGATCATCATGGAGCTCGTCGACGCGGAGAGCCTCGGCGATGTCATCCGCAACAACGGCCCGCTGCCGCCCGACCAGGTCGCGGCGATCGGGCTGGAGCTCATCCACGCGCTCGGCGCCGCGCATCAGAAGGGCGTGCTGCACCGGGACGTGAAGCCGGGCAACGTGCTGCTGGGGCGGGACGGCCGGGTCCGCCTGACCGACTTCGGCATCGCGGCGACCGAGGGCGACATGACCCTGACCGGCACCGGCGCTCTCGTCGGCTCGCCGGCCTACATCGCGCCGGAACGGATCCGCGGCTCGTCCGGGACGCCGTCCAGTGACCTGTGGGGCCTGGCCGCGACGCTGTACTCCGCCGTCGAGGGGACCCCACCTTATGAGGGCCCCGAGACGTACGCCGTGCTGTCCGCGGTCGTCGAGGGCCGACGGCGGGCGTTCCGCAACGCGGGCCCCCTCCGCAGCCTGCTCGGCGATCTTCTCGACAAGCCGGCCGAAGAGCGACCGGACGCCGACGAGGTCCGGCAGCGACTGACGCCGATCGCCCGCGGCAGCGAGCCGGTTCCGCTCTTTGTGATCAACGGCCCCGGCATCGACGCGGCGACCGCTATCGACGACGGGCTCGAGAAGGTCAGCGACGGTTCTGGCTTCCCCGCCCCGGACGCCGACGAGGACGCGGGCTCCCGGTTCGCGAAGGCCGCCGCGATGCGGGCGATCGAGGACGAGCTCTCCAGCACCAGCTCCGACGAGCTGTCCGGTTTGGAGTCGGTCTCCAGTGGGCCGTTCCCGCGACCGCGCCAGGACACCCTGCGTCGGCAGACCGACCGGCGGCCGTTGGTGTTCGCGGCGGTCGCCGCGCTGCTGGTGCTGGGAGCGGCCGTCGCGGTCAGCCTGCTGCTGACGCACCACGGCGGCGGGAACCCTCAGCAGTCGACCTCGGCGACCGGTGCGCCGAGCGCCCCGACTGGCTCGGCCTCGACGCCGGGCGGGCTGCAGCCGATCGACATCCCAACGTCGGTGGCGTCAGTGACCGAGCCGTCGCACCACCCGTCGCTGTCGCACACGTCGGCGCCGACGCAGGTCACGACGCCGCCAGTCATCACGTCCACACCGACCCCACCGCCGACGACGACCCCGCCACCGGCGACGACCCCGCCACCGGCGACGACCCCGCCCCGGTCGCCATCCGGCAGCGCGAGCCCCACCTGTTTCTTCACGCCCTGCCACACCTGACGCCTGGGCCGCGCCCGCCATGCTCCTTGGCGGCGCGCGGTGAGATCCGGCCGCCAGACAGACCTGAGCCCTCTAGGACAGGCCCCTTGCGTGGGCTGTCCTAGAGGGCTCAGGTCTGTGGTGCTCAGGTCTCGGGGTGTGTCGTTCGTCGCGCGTCTCCTGACCGGACGGTCAGCTCGCGCGCGGCATCAGATCCGTGGCTCGCAGCACGCGGAGCAGATCCTCGGGGTCGATGATCAGGCGGCCGGTCGGCGGGTGGGTCGAGTCGGCCTCGTCGTACTGGAGGTCGGCTGGCAGGCTGTAGAAGTCGGCGAGGTGGCGGCACAGCTCCCAGAGCCGGCGCTCGGCCGCCTTCTGGTCTCGCCACCGGCGCTCGGCGTCGACGTCGGTCTCCGCGCTGCCTTCCCGCTCAAGCCGATGCGCTCGGCATAGCCCGTCGGGGTCGCGAGGCAACGCCTTCTTGCTACACCGGTGTGCGACATACCCTCGACCTCCGCCCATGACCATCGCCGTGCAGCGGTCGTCCTCTTCCCACACCATCCCGGCCCGTCACCGCCTTCGCTGTCCGCCAGTCAGAAGAAGCCGTGTAACCAGGCTAGGGGCTTTCAGCCAGATGTCCATGGTTCCGGCATTGAGTTCACAACGCCGATACACAAGACGGCCGATGCGGCGATGCTGGTCATGAACTTGCTTCTGCACAAGGGAATTTCTAGCCGACTGCAGGCGCCCGGGTACGCTCGGCACCGAATCCCGGACCAGGAGGTGACAACGTCGGGACCATTCTCAGACACCGTTCCG
This sequence comes from Pseudofrankia sp. DC12, assembly GCF_000966285.1. NCBI lineage: Bacteria > Bacillati > Actinomycetota > Actinomycetes > Frankiales > Frankiaceae > Pseudofrankia > Pseudofrankia sp. DC12. The sequence continues at coordinate 4,434,150 of NZ_KQ031391.1, read as the reverse complement.
ATGATCGCGTCGATCGCGGATGATGAACGACACCCAAAGAATGTGACGCATACCACCCTGGGCGCATGCCGTCCAACAATAGGCGCGACCTTGTCTCCGAGAAAGACATATAGCCCCCACGGAAGGCCCGCTTCAAGCGGCATAGTTATAGCGCACACAAAAGCCGGGCCCGCGCGAAGCCGTTGGGAAGTGGCCCGGCGACCGCGAGCGCCGTGACCCAGCGTGACACCTGGGTCAGAGGAACCGGTGCATGATGTGCATGTCGACCTCGCCGTGGACGGCGTGCCGGAACCCGCGCGGCACCGTGCCGACGATGATGAAACCGAGCGACCGCCACAGGTTCAGCGAGGCGACGTTGGTGGTCACCACAGCGTTGAACTGCATCGCCCGGTAGCCGAGTTCCCGGGCGGACGCCAGGCAGTGCAGCCCCAGCTGGCGCCCGACGCCGCGGCCCCTGGTGTGCGGCGCGACCATGAAGCCGGCGTTCGCGACATGGTTGCCGAGAGTCAGCTGGTTCGGCTTGAGCTGGTAGGTGCCGACGATCCCGCCGGCCGAGTCCAGCGCGACCCAGGTCCAGGCCGGCGGCGGGGCGAGCCACATCGCCTTCCCGGCCTCGCTGGACATGGCCGGGTCGTACGGGTAGGTGTCGCCAGCCGCGATGACCGTGTGCCACAACGGCCAGAGCCCGGGCCAGTCGTCCTCCACCGCCGGTCGGATCAGCAGCTCCATGCCCACCACCCCATTGTCCCGCCTCGCCAGGAATGCGGGCCTGGCTCGGCCGCTCCTGCCCGGTCCCGCGCACCGCGACCAGGCGGGTTCAGACCGGTGTGAACGGCCGCGTGGACCGCCGGCTCAGCCGGTCTCGACGGCCAGCGCGAACGGGAGGACGGCCGGGGCACCGGCCTCCCGCAGCAGGCGCGCGGCGACCGTCATCGTCCAGCCCGTCAGGACCACGTCGTCCACCAGCAGCACCGGGCCGTCGGCCGCCGCGATCCCGGCGGACACCGCCGACGGGACGGCGAACGCGTCGGCCAGGCCGGCCAGCCGGTAGGCGCTGTTGTGCGAGGCGCCGGCGGACGGCCCGTCGGCGACCCGGTCGAGCGCGCCGAGCAGCGGCAGCCTGCCGATCGCGGCGATCCGGCCGGCAACGCTCGCGACCAACCGCGGCCGGGACCGCGACGGCAGCGCGACGACGGCCGCCGGGCGCTGCTTCCAGTCCCAGGCCTTCAGCGTCTCGACGATCGCGTCGACCAGGTCATCCGGCACCGGCTGGTCGGGGGCGCCCGGCGCGAGCATCGGGCGCAGCCGGTTTCCCCAGCCCACATCGTTGAGCCGTGCGAGCACGCGGCCCGGCTGGGCGCCCGCGCCGGCCGGGATCCGCCCCGACAGGCTCACCCCGAGGGTCTTCATCCCGGTCGGCCACAGCTTGCGCGGCTCGAGGACGACCCCGGGGCGGCGCAGCTCGGCCCTGGCCCGATCCCGAGCCGAGTCCGAGACGTCCGCGTCCCAGCTCTGACCGGTGCAACGGTCGCAGCGGCCGCAGGTGGCCGCGTACGGGTCGTCGAGCTGCCGGCGCAGGAACTCCATCCGGCAGCCCTCGGTGGCGAGGTAGTCGAGCATCGCCTGCTGCTCGGCGGCCCGCGCCGCAGCGAGCCGCGCATACCGCTCGGCCTCGTAGTGCCACGGCCGGCCGGTCGACTCCCAGCCGCCGCGAACCCGGCGGACCGCGCCATCGACGTCGAGCACCTTGAGCATCGACTCCAGCCGGCCGGAACCGATGTTGACCGCCGCCAGCAGGGCCTGGGTCGACATCGCCCGCCCGGTGCCGGCCAGCGCGCCGAGGACGTCCCGGACGACCGCCTCGGGCGGGAACGAGGTGTCCGCGAAGTACTTCCAGATGTCCCGGTCCTCCGCGGCCGGGAGCAGCACCACCTCGGCCCGTTCGACACCGCGGCCGGCCCGGCCGATCTGCTGGTAGTAGCTGATCGGCGAGCTGGGCGCACCTACGTGCACCACGAAGCCCAGGTCGGGCTTGTCGAAGCCCATACCGAGCGCCGATGTCGCGACCAGCGCCTTGACCCGGTTCGCGAGCAGGTCCTCCTCGGCGGCGATCCGCTCGGCGGGCTCGGTGCCGCCGTGGTACACGGCGACGGGGTGCCCCTGCGCCCGCAGGAATCCGGTCAGTTCCTCCGCCGCCGGTTTGGTCAGCGTGTAGACGATGCCCGACCCGGGCAGCCGGTCGAGATGCTCGGCGAGCCAGCCGAACCGCGCCTCGGCCGACGGCAGCGTGACGACGGCCAGGCGAAGGCTTTCCCGGTCCAGCGCGCCGCGCAGCACGAGCGTCCCGGCGGCCTCCCCCGTTGCGTCGGGGGTTCCGTTCCCGCCGGGGGCGCCGTCGCGGCTGCCGGCGCCGAGCTGCTCCGCGATGTCGTCGACGACCCGGCTGTTCGCGGTCGCGGTGGTGGCGAGCACCGGGACGTCCGGGCCAAGACCCACGACCAGCGTTCGCAGCCGCCGGTAGTCGGGCCGGAAGTCATGGCCCCAGTCGGAGATGCAGTGCGCCTCGTCGATCACGAGCAGGCCCGCGGAGGCCGCCAGCTCCGGCAGGTAGTCGTCCCGGAAGGCGGGGTTGTTCAGCCGCTCCGGCCCGACGAGCAGCACATCGAGGTCACCGGACCGCAGCGCCGCGTAGACCTCGTCCCACTCGGTGACGTTGCCCGAGTGGATCTCCCCAGCCCGGATGCCCAGCCGGGCCGCTGCCTGGGCCTGGTTGCGGATCAGGGCGAGCAGCGGCGAGACGATGACGGTCGGGCCGACCTTGTTACGCGCCGCGGCGTTCCAGGCGGGCCGGGTGGCCCGCGGCACGCCGGGCTCGGCCCAGCCCGCGAGCACGTCGTCGGGCGCCTGCGGCACTGACGCCTCGTCGTAGTCCGTCGGCTCGAACCGGTCGTCGTCGGGCCCGTGGCCGAAGTCCGCGTAGCCGTCTCCATCGTCCGGCGGCTCGACCGGCCAGGGCTCGTCGCGCCAGTCCGCCGTGGTCACGGCGGGCCCCGAGGTGCCGGTCGGCAGCGCCCCGCGCTCGCGCAGCAGCGCCGTCGCGAGGAAGTAGACGGCCGACTTGCCCCAGCCCGTCCGTTGGACAAGCAGCACCCGGCGACGGCCGTTCACCAGCGCGTCGATCGCCTGCCACTGGTCCTCACGCAGCCGGGCGTGCGGGCCAGCCAGCTGCCGCAGCAGCTGCTGCGCCCGCTCGCGGGTGTCCATCGCCGCCGCGCCTACGGAGCCCGTGGCGGCGGCCACCTCCGGCGCCAGCCTGCTCGCGTCCACCGCCATCACCCTGTCCGCACTTGTCCGAAGGAGCTGTGCGCGACGAAGGCCTGCCCGCTGCCTTCGACCGCCGCCGCCCTGTCTATCCCACCCCTGCGACAGTCCACGACCGAGCCCGGCGGGCGTGGGCCGACCGGGCCTGCTCAGCGGGCGGAGTCAACCAGGTCGCGATCCGGCTCACCGGTGGGCATCGGGCCGCGAGCCCCCCTACGGGCGCGCAGGAGCCCGCGCGCGCCGAGCCAGGCGACGGCTGTCCCGACAACCAGCGAGACGACCGTCAGTACCAGATGGACCAGGAAGAAGCCAGTCGGGCCGTCCTGCCACGAGCGCGGGTCCTTCCAGATGTTGCGCAGGAAGGTAGGCCAGATCACCCACGACCAGACGCCCACCAGAACCAGGAACCAGGCAGCCCGCTTTGACAGAGTCACTCCCCCACCATCGCAGCCGGTCCGCCCGGACGGCCAAGGTGTCCGCGTCACACCGGGCGACTGGCGTCGCGGCCCGCACGGGCCGCGGCCGACGTCATCGCCCGCCGCGGCCGGAACCGGACAGGTCACGCTGCCGCCGGCGGCCGCGTGGGCCGGTCCCCGGACGGGGCGCCGGCAGCGGCCGTACGGCCGCGAGGTGCCGGGCCCGGTGCGCGCGGCGGCGCGCCTGCACCCGCCGCCGACGGTGTCCGGCCGCGGCCAGCAGGCCGGCGAGGACCGTGGCACCGAGCGCGAGCCAGGTGATCCAGCCGGGACCGGCGCCCTGGTGGCGCCGGTCGGCGCTGGCCGGCTGGGCCGCACCGGCGGCGAGACCGGCGTGGCCGGCGCCGACGGGCCCCGTCCCGTCCCCGACCGTGGGCACGGGCGGCAGCGCGGGCAGGACACCCACCGGCTTGACCACCCCGTCGTTCGCAAAGCCCCAGTCGAGCAGGGCACGGGCATCCGCGGCGTAGTTGGGCGGCGCCCGCAGCAGGGCGACGAGCAGCGTCCGCCCGCCTCGGCGCGCGGCGCCGACATAGGTGGCGTCGGCCGCGAGGGTGTAGCCGTTCTTCACACCAAGCGTGCCTGGATACCTGCCCAGCAGCAGGTTGTGGTTCTGGATCTCGAAGGAACCACCGTTGGGGGTGGGCAGGACGGCCCGCGGAATGGTCAGGTACCGGCTCACCATCGGCTGCGCGATCGCGGCCCGGCCGAGGATCGCCAGATCGCGCACGGAGGTGAGCTGGCCGGGGGCGTCCAGGCCGGTCGGGTCGACGGCGTGGGTGTCGGTGGCCCCGAGCGAGGCGGCCAGCGCGTTCATCCGCGCGACCACGGCGTCCCGGCCGCCGACGGCGTCGACGAGTGCGACGGTGGCGTCGTTCCCGCTGGCGATCAGCATCGCCGTCGCGAGGTCGCGGACCAGGTAGCTCTGGCCGGGGACCAGCCCGGCCTTCGTTCCGTCGACGGTGCCGGCGTCCCGGCCCACCGCGACCCGCAGGTCCGGCGCGAGTCCAGGAAGGACGACGAGCGCGGTCAGGATCTTCATGGTGCTCGCCGGCAGGTCACGGTTGTCGGCGCCCTGGGCCGCCAGGATCTGGCCGGTGTCCGCGTCGGCGACCAGCCAGCCCGCGGACGTCAGCCGCCCGGGCAGGCTGGTGCCGCCCTGGCCGACCGCAGGGGCGGGCGGCGGCGCCGGCCCGGCGGATGGCGAGCCGGCGTCGGAGGATCCACCGGCCGCGGGCGCGGCGGCGGCCGTTCCCGTCAGCGAGACGTCCACCATCGGGAGAACAACCCGGGCGAGCATCGCCAGGATGGCGGTCACGAGGACTCTGACGAGCCAAGCGCGCCCGGCCGCTCCGGTGGCGGCGGTCAACGGCCTCACCAAACGCGGGAGGTCGAGCCAGCAGCGTTCACAGTGTCACCGTACGTGGTAACACCAACACGGTGCGACACGGGTGGCGGGAGATCCCAGCCTCCGGGACCTCCGACCCAGGCGGTGCCGGTGCCTCGGTTAGCCGGACTGGTCACCCAGCAGGTCTGGGCTGCGTCGACAGTCGGGCGAAAGAAGCGCCGACGCGGTGCTGGCCGCCGGGCCGGACGCCGCGCGGCGGCGCTCGCCGCTGGTCCGGTGCCCTCCGGTCGCCCGGGTCGCCGCCGAGCGGCTCGCGCGCCGGCCGCTGACGCCGTTCGGGGCCGGGTCGAGGTCGGAGGCGGGCTCACCACCGGCGACGGCCCGTATGCCGACTCCCGCGGCCACCGGTGCCACCCCTGAGCCGACGCCCGGCGACGCGGTGAGGGTGTCGCGCACGGCGTCCAGCACCAGCAGCCGCAGGTCGTCGCGCAGTGCGTCCAGCTGGTGGGCGAGCTCGCCGCGCAGGTACTGCCGGGTCGCCGCGTCACTCTGCGCCAGGCGCAGGGCGGCGACCTCGCGGGCGAGGAACTCGGCGTCGTCCCTGATCCGCAGCGCCGCGGCGCGGTCCTCCGCGAGCGTCGCCCGGTCGCGGTCGTCCTGCCGGTTCTGTGCCAGCAGGATCAACGGCGCCGCGTACGCGGCCTGGGTCGAGAAGGCGAGGTTGAGCAGGATGAACGGGTAGGGGTCCCAACGCATCAGCGGGATGGCCACGTTCAGGCCGATCCACACCACGACGAGCACCGACTGGATCGCGAGGTAACGACCGGTGCCGAGGAAGCGGGCGACGCGCTCGGCGCCGCGGCTGAAGGCCTCGCGGTTCACGCCGCGCGGCAGGAGCATGGTGCGGCTGGCCGCCGGGATGTCAAGGCGCTCGGCGGCACGCCGAGACACGACGCGGCTGGCGGTGGTCGTGATGCTCATGGAGGTTCCCCGTTCCGCGCGCCTCGCCGCCGGAGCAGCGCCGTCGGGTCGAGGCGCACACGTAAGAGCAGGCCGCGCTACGGCGGCCCGGGCCGAACTTGTCTCAAGATCGGCCAACCCCACCCAGGGAAGGACACAGGACGGCTGCCGGGCACCAGAGGTGCCGGGCAGCGCGGCGCGGGCGCCTGAACGCGCCCAGGGAACTCAATCCCGCCGAGCCAGGTCGCGGACCGCGATCTGGCTCCAGGCTAGTTACGCCGCGTTACCTTCCGTCGAGCGTCAGGTGGAGGTGGCCGTAACTAGAGCACCCGCCAGGACTCACAGCGGCCACCTCCTCGCGGTCGTCCTCGCTAGAGGATCCGATAGGTTCTTGTCAAGGATAACGGCCGACTCCGCTGCACCCCACTTGGGGCTGCCGTGATATTGCTCCTTTGCCCGTCGCCGCAGCGGATGCCGGCCTGTTGACCGGGTCGGCGCGTTGTCCCAGGTAGGCCGGGCGAGCTACCAGCGTTCGCGAGAGCCGGCGCCGTGGGCGCTGTCCAGAGCGGCGCCGCCGCCCACAGGCTCGATGCCCGCCAGTGTCTGCGTCATCCGCAGCCAGCGACGGCCGTCGCCCGGCTCGCCACCCGGGTCGCCGTCGATGGCGAACCCGTGCCGCTCGTAGAGCCGCCGCGCGGCGGCGTTGTCCAGGTTGACCCAGAGCGTGACCTCGCGCGCGCCGACCTGACGGGACCAGGCGACCACAGCCTCGACGAGCGCGTCGCCGGCACCGATGCCCCGCGCCCACGGCGCGATCCACATCGCGGCCAGCTCCCGCCGGTGAGCCGCCGTCGCGGGCGTGTAGGCCCTGGCCAGGCCACACGGCGTGCCGTACCGGGTCACGATCGCCACATAGTCGTCCAGGCGGGTCGCGCCGTCGAGCGCCCTGCGGTCCCAGTCGCCCGCCGCAACCGTCAGCTCGTCGCCGACGCAACCGGAAAAGGCTCGCGGCGCGTCCGTGAGCGCGAGCAGCCGCAGCGACCGCAGCAGCAACGCCTCGTCCGCTCGGATCCGGCGGATCTCGACCTCGACTGGTCCCTGCTCGACTGTCGCCAGGTCGACCGGCGTGTGCTCGCTCGCGGCGTGGGCGGCGGGCGCCCCATCCAGCGACGCCACGTATCCGCCAGGCGCGGCGATGGCCGCGGGCGCCGACGCTACCGCGCCGACGTTCGTCCCCGTCGCGTTCATCGGCTCCTCTCAGGACGGTGGCACGCGCGGTGCGGCAATGCCGCGAGGTGTCGCGCGGGCGCGCTGTGCCACGGGCAAAAGGCTAGGACCATGTGCTCGGCCGCGAGCGATCAGGTTCGCACATTCCGGGCCCTCACGTCCGGGGCTGCCACGAAGGCCACCCGACGCCGCTCCAGCGGCGCCGGTCCGAAACCGGCCGTGACCTGCACCGACCCGGGCCACCACGGGAAGCGCGCCCCCAGCTGGCGGAGGCCAGCCGGGCGCCCGGCGCTCAGCGGCCCAGCCGAAGCGCTCGGCGGGCCACGATCCGGGCCAGCGAGGCCGCCGGGATCGTGCCCCGGCCGAGGCCGATCTCGACGAGCGTGTCGTACAGCTCGGTGCGCCTGCTGGCCGCGTGGACGGCGGCGTCCATCAGCGCGCGGTGCCGGCCGGCGAGGCCGGCCAGCAGGGTCGTGTGCCGCAGATGACGGCCCAGCTCACCGGCGAGCGCCCGCCGGTAGGCACCGCCAGCGCCGTCCGGCCGGCCTGCCACGACGGCGGCCATCGCCGCGTCACCGGCGAGGGAACCGGACAGCAGCGCGTAGTAGATCCCCTCGCCGGTCAGCGGGTTGATCAGCGACGCGGCGTCACCGGCCAGCAGCACCCGGCCGTCCGGCTGCCGCGGCCGCGCGGTGGACATCGGCAGGTGGTGGGCCCGCAAGGTCCCCGGGTAGGCCGGCTGCTCGGGAAGGATCGCCGCAAGGGTGCCATGCAGCACCGCGCGGCCGGACCGCTCGTCGGCGCCCGCCGCGCCACGGGCGGCGGCCGTGGCGTTCAGCTGGGAGCGCAGCATCCCGAAGCCGATGTTGGCCCGGCCGTCGCCGATCGGGAACGACCAGGCGTAAGCCGGCCAGCCCTCGTCCGTCATCTCGATGTACTGCTCCGGCGGGACGTCCGCCTTGGGCGCGTCCGCGTAGGCACGCACGGCGATCGCGAGCGACTCCGGCGGGTTCACCGGAATGCCCAGCGCCCGGCGCACGGCCGAGTTGGCGCCGTCGGCGCCGACGACGACCCGGGCGGCCAGCGCGCCGCCGTCCATGACGACCGCAGGGGCGCCGCCGACCTCCGTGACGCCGACGTCGCGAACCCGGTGGCGCACAACCCGGGCGCCGCGCGCCTGCGCCGCAGCGAGCAGACGCGCGTCGAACACCATCCGCGGGATGACGTGGGTGGCCCGGGCCGACGGCGTGGCGACCTCGGCGCCGCCCGGGGTGCGCAGCCGCATCCGGTCGACCGGCCGGTAGCCGGCTGCGGCGTCCGGTACGCCCAGCTCCCGCAGAACGTCGAGGCCGTGCGGAGCGATGCCGTCGCCACAGGTCTTGTCCCGCGGGAAGAAGGCCAGGTCGGCGATCACCACTGTGGCATCCGGCCGGTGGCGCAGCGCCGCGAGGGCCGCGGCGGCACCGGCCGGCCCGCCGCCGACGACCAGCACGTCGGCGACCCGGTCACGCAGCTCGGCCACGTCCGTGACCGGCACCGCGGGCGGTGCGGAGTCCAGGGGGCGCATCGCCCCATTTTCGCAGCCGCCGCCCGACCCGCATGCCCCCGGCCCCCACCCGGTTCCAGCGCAGCCCCGCAGCCGGCCTGGGCGCGGCGCCGCGCCCAGGCCCGCCACACGGCCCCACCCCCGGCGGGGCGCGGCCGTTCAAGTCCTACGGCGCGGTCGCCGAACCGGGTCGGACGCCGCCTAGGCGTATGCGTGATCACATGTCTCGGGCGGTCTGGGGGATGGGGTGGGGATGTTCGTAGAGTGCGACGGGTGGAGGCGCTCAAGCAGGTGGCCGAGTGGCCGGTCTCGAATGTCGCGGCGGTGGTGCTCGTGCGTGCGGCGGACGGGGCGGTGTGCCGGGCCGGTGCGGTCGGCGAGCTCGGGGTGCCGTTCCAGCTCGCAAGCGTCTCGAAGACGATGTCGGCCTATGCCGCGCTGATCGCCGTCGAGGAGGGCGCGTTCGGCCTCGACGACCCGGCCGGACCGCCCGGATCGACCGTCGCGCACCTGCTGGCACACGCGTCGGGGCTGGCCTTCTCCGGGCCGCGTGTGCTGGCCCGACCGGGGACCCGGCGGATCTACTCGAACACCGGGATCGAGGAGCTCGGCCGGGCGCTGGAGGCGGCCACCGGGATCGCGTTCGGCGAGTACCTGGCCGAGGCGCTGTTCGCCCCGCTTGGCATGACGGCCAGCCGGCTCGAGTCGTCGCCGGCGTACGGCGTCACGTCGACGGCCGCCGACGTGGCCGCGTTCGCCGCCGAGCTGCTGCGGCCCACGCTGCTCGCCGCCGAGACGTTCACCACCGCGGCCTCGGTGGCGTTCCCCGGGCTCGACGGGGTGCTGCCGGGCTTCGGGATGCAGAGGCCGAACGACTGGGGGCTGGGCCTGGAGCTGCGGGGCACCAAGGCACCCCACTGGACGGGGGCGACCAACTCCCCGGCCACTTTCGGGCACTTCGGCCGGCTCGGGACGTTCCTGTGGGTGGACCCGGTCGCCGGGGTGGCCTGCGTCTGCCTGACCGACCGCGAGTTCGGCCCCTGGGCCGCCGACGCCTGGCCCGCCTTCTCCGACGCCGTCCTGGCCGAGGCCACCACCCTCGACGTCTGACGCACGGCGGGCGACATGCGGGTGTCGCGGACGAAACACCGCTGCCGCGGCGGTGCTGGTGATTCCGCAAGCGTGCCAGGGGGTATTCCGCCTGTCGTGGACGGCATCCGCGGCACCATCGACACGGCCCGCCGGGGCGTCACCGGCGGCGTCTCGACGACCCGGCGATCGCTCCCACCGCTCGACCACGCCATCCGCGCCTACGCCCGCTATGGAGCGAACGGCGGCGACCGGCTGGCGGCCTCGACCACGTACTACATGTTCCTGTCGTTCTTCCCGCTAGTCGCGTTGCTGTTCGCGGCGACCGGCTTCGTCGTCGACTCGTACCCAAACCTCAAGGACGAGATCATCCGACAGATCAACGGCTACCTGCCTGGGCTGGCCGACAAGCTGAACATCGGCAGCTTGGGCACGCTCAAGGTCGGAATCGGCGTACTCGGCCTCGTGGGTCTGTTGTTGGCCGGGTTGGCGTTCGTGTCGGCCCTGCGGGACGCGATCCGCCTGATGTGGCACCAGAGCACCGACGCCGGCAACCTGATCACCCGACGGTTGCGAGACATCCGGGTACTCGCGGGGCTCGGCCTGCTGGTGGCGGTCTCGTTGGCGCTGACGAGCCTCGCGACGTCCGCGAACGGCGTACTCCTGCGGGCGACCGGGATGGCGGGCAGCTCCTGGGCCTCCTGGTCGGCCAGAGGACTGGGCGTGCTGCTGGCCCTGATCGCCGACCTGATGGTGTTCCTGTACCTGTTCTGGCGGCTGCCCCGGCGGACGAGCCGTCGCGCGGTTGCCCGGGCCGCCCTGCTCGGGGCGGTCGGCATCGAGGTCTTCAAGCTGGTCGGAACGTGGCTGGTCGGCAAGACGACCGACAACCCGATGTACGGCACCTTCGCGGTGCTCGTCGGGCTGCTCATCTGGATCAACATCGTGATGCGCTGGACGCTGTTCGCAGCGGCCTGGGCCGTCACCGCACCAGGAGACTCCGACGTCTTCCCGTCCGGCACCGCCGAGCAGGACGCGACGGAGCCTGGCTCCTCCTCGGAGCAGGACGACTCGGCCTCGGCTGCCCGGGACGGCCAGCCAGACGAGACCCCCGACGAGGCGGCAACAGCCAGGACCGACGAGGCCACCAGGACGGCGGCGGCACCGGACGACACGGCGGACTCGCCCGCCGACCGGCACTCGCCCGCCGACCGGCACTCGCCCGCCGACCGGCACTGGCTCGCCGACCGGTTCCGCGGAGTCGTCCTGCGGCGCCATCCCGCCACGGCCCGGCACCCCGCCAGGCTGCCAGGCGCGGCGGCGGGAGCCCCTCGGCCGGCGGACCCGCCGTCAGCCAGGACGGCGCCCCACGACGAGGCGACGCCGGCCGCCCCCGCCTCCACTCGAGGCGAGGACGGCCAGGGCAGCCGCTAGACCCGTTCTCCGCACGTGCACCCTATGGTCAGGACGAGTGATCTCTTGTCGGCCCACCAACCGGCTGTCGGGCGTCCGGAGGGTGAAATCTGACATGATTCAACTCGTTCGATCACAGCGGGTGCGGGTTGTCAATGCGACCCCACTTCATGATTAAAAATGGCATCGGTTGGGGCAACGAAACCCCATGTGCGGAAGACAGCGCTAGACCGCGTTCAACGAGGCGATCGCCTCGTTGAAGGTCGCCGACGGGCGCATGACGGCGCTCGCCTTGACCGGGTCGGGCTGGTAGTAGCCGCCGATGTCGGTCGGCGAGCCCTGCACGGCCAGCAGCTCGCCGGTGATCGTCGCCTCCTGGTCGGTCAGCGCCTTGGCGAGCTCGGCGAACGCGGCGGCCAGCTGCTCGTCGGCGGTCTGCGCGGCGAGCTCCTGGGCCCAGTAGAGGGCCAGGAAGAAGTGGCTGCCGCGGTTGTCGATCCCGCCGACGCGCCGGGCCGGCGACTTGTTCTCGTTGAGGAACGTGCCGGTCGCCCGGTCGAGCGTCTCGCCGAGGATCTTGGCGCTGGCGTTTCCGGTGACCTGCGCGAACTGCTCGAAGCTGACCGCCAGCGCCAGGAACTCGCCAAGGCTGTCCCACCGCAGGTAGTTCTCCTTGACCAGCTGCTGGACGTGCTTCGGCGCCGAGCCGCCGGCACCGGTCTCGAACAGGCCACCACCGGCCATCAGCGGCACGACCGACAGCATCTTGGCGCTGGTGCCCAGCTCCAGGATCGGGAACAGGTCGGTCAGGTAGTCGCGCAGCACGTTGCCGGTAACGGAGATGGTGTTCAGGCCCTTGCGGATCCGCTCCAGCGAGTACGCCGTCGCCTCGACCGGCGAGAGGATCTCGATGGTCAGGCCCATGGTGTCGTACTCGGCCAGGTAGGCCTTCACCTTGGCGATCAGCTGGGCGTCGTGAGCGCGGTTCTCGTCGAGCCAGAACACCGCCGGGTCGCCGGTCGCCCGGGCGCGGGTGACGGCGAGCTTCACCCAGTCGCGGATCGGCGCGTCCTTGGCCTGGCACATCCGGAAGATGTCGCCCGCCGCGACCGGCTGCTCGAGAACCACCGCGCCGGAGGCGTCGACGACGCGCACGACGCCGTCGGCCGCGATCTCGAAGGTCTTGTCGTGGGAGCCGTATTCCTCGGCCTGCTGGGCCATCAGGCCGACGTTCGGCACCGAGCCCATGGTTGCCGGGTCGTACGCACCGTGGGCCCGGCAGTCGTCGAGAACGACCTGGTAGACGCCCGCGTAGCTGCTGTCTGGCAGGACGGCCAGGGTGTCGGCCTCCTTGCCGTCCGGGCCCCACATGTGGCCCGAGGTGCGGATCATCGCCGGCATCGAGGCGTCGACGATGATGTCGCTCGGCACGTGCAGGTTGGTGATGCCACGGTCGGAGTCCACCATCGCCAGCGCCGGGCCGGCGGCGAGCTCGGCCTCGAAGGAGGCCTTGATCGCGTCGCCCTCGGGCAGCGCGGCCAGGCCCGCGAGGATCGCGCCCAGGCCGTCGTTCGGGGTGAGGCCGGCGGCCGAGAGCGTGGGGCCGTAGGCGGCGAACGTCGTCGGGAAGAACGCGCGGACCATGTGGCCGAAGATGATCGGGTCGGAGACCTTCATCATCGTGGCCTTCAGGTGCACCGAGAACAGCACGTCCTCGGCCTTGGCCCGGGCGATCTGGGCGGTGAGGAACGCGCGCAGCGGGCCGACCCGCAGCACGGCGGCGTCGACGACCTCGCCGGCGAGGACCTTGACCGACTGCTTGAGCACCGTGGTGGTGCCGCTCGCCGCGGCCAGCTCGATGCGCAGCGAGCCGTCGGAGTCGACCACCGCTGACTTCTCGGTGCTGGCGAAGTCGTCCTGGCCCATCGTCGCGACGTTCGTCTTCGAGTCGGCGCTCCAGGCGCCCATCCTGTGCGGGTGGTTGCGGGCGTAGTTCTTCACCGAGGCCGGCGCGCGCCGGTCCGAGTTGCCCTCGCGCAGCACCGGGTTCACCGCGCTGCCCTTGACCGAGTCGTACCTGGAGCGGACCGTGCGCTCCTCGTCGGTCTTCGGCTCGTCCGGGTAGTCCGGCAGCGCGTAGCCCTTGGCCTGCAGCTCGGCGACCGCGGCCTTCAGCTGCGGGATCGAGGCCGAGATGTTCGGCAGCTTGATGATGTTCGCCTCGGGCCGCAGGGCCAGCTCGCCGAGCTCGGCGAGCGCGTCACCGATCCGCTGCGCCTCGTCAAGGTATTCCGGGAAGGTCGCGATGATGCGGCCGGCGAGCGAGATGTCGCGGCTGTCGACGGGTACGCCCGCGGCCGCCGCGTACGCCTGGATCACCGGCAGGAACGAGTACGTGGCCAGGGCCGGCGCCTCGTCGGTGAACGTATAGATGATCGTCGAATCAGTCACCGCTACTCCGCTTCGCGTTCGCTGCATCTCGCGAGCAGGACGTGGGTCCCACTCAGTCGAACCTATGTCCCGCTCATCCCGTTTCCGCCGGCCGGCGGGAGCCGATGACGGGCCACGGCACCGGAGAGGGCGTCGGACGAGCCGGCGAGCGTCACGCGCGGCGGCCTGGCGGCGGGTCAGCGAGGTGACCACGTCTCCAGGCGGCATGGGCGGCGCACGCGAGGCTACCCCGCGCGCGCGGGGACTGGTGGCGCTGTGTGCCCGAGATTGCAGCCGGCACCCACCGATCGGGCGACGCCGGGTCCACCCTGTCGTCCGCGGCCGCGCCTAGGGCGCTTCCCGCGGGAAGCGCCCTAGGAGGGCGGGATTGGCACCGTGAGGGTCAGGCCGATCACGGCGGCGCCGAACGCGGTCAGCAGGACGGCGTCGAACAGCCGGCCGCGCACGGCGAGCATGCCCAGCCGGCGCGCCGGGAGCACCAGCCGCGCCGCCGCCAGGACGAGGAGCAGGGTTCCGATGCCGAACAGCCCGACCCGCCACCGGTTCTGCGCCACCACCAGGATCATCCCGACGGCGACCCCCGCCAGCGCCACCGTCAGCGCGAGCTCGCGCACGAACCAGGGCCCGCCGCGGCGCTGCTCGGCGGCCCGCCGCGCTTTCGCCTGGGCGCGCGAGCCGACCCGAGCACCAGCCGCCGGTGCCGGCCGGCCGGCCTCGCCCTCCCGTCCCGGCCCGCTGGACGCCCTGGGCCGCCGGGCGGACGGCTCCGGCCAGCCGCGCGACGACGACAACGCGGTGGGCACGGCGTCGCGGGGCGGCTCGTCGTAACCGGAGCGCGGATTGCCAGGTGTCGTGCCCGGACGCGGCACGCCCACAGGCCCCGGTCGCCGTCGCGGCTGCGGGTTCACTGCGTCACGCACCGGCCCTGTCTGCTGCCGCGCTCATGGTGCTACGCCCAGTCCGGCCCACGCCCGCAGTGTAAGGAGCCAGCCGGCTCCCCGGCACACCCACCCACTCGGGGCAATCCCGATCTACCCGGCAAACACGGGCCTGCCGGCCGTCCCGATCGCCGCTCAGGACGTCTGGCGGCCAGGGCGGCGCGGCGGTCGTCCGGCTGCCCGTGGCGGCGGCGACCCGCCGCGACGAAACCGGAAGGAATCCGGCAAGTACCCCCGACGCACAGCAGTCACCCGGCCTAGGGCAGACTGCCCCGTCAGGTCCCACAGCAGGAGGAGCGTGACGTGGCAGACGAGTCGCCACACAGCAAGAAGCTTCAGGAGCTGATGTTCCGGGCGTGGGAGACCTTCGGGGACGCCCGCCATCTCGACAGCGACGACCGCGTGTTCGTCCAGGCCCTGGCGCGCCAGACCGCGGACCGTATCTCGGTCCTCTACGGCGCGTCCTGGCGTGAGGCGCTCGACTGGGTCTCGCAGCGTTACGTGCCGAACAGCGACGCGCCCGGTGGCCCAGCCACCGCCAGCACGACGACGGGCGCCACGGCGACCGGCACCGGCTCGGCCACGACGACGACCAGCACCACCGGTGCGGCTCGCCGGGGCACCACCGCCGCGGAGTCGACGAGCGTCTGAAGCGCTGGCGCCGGCCAGCAGCCGCCCCCGGCCGCCTCGCAGCGGCCCGTGGGACAAGGCGGGCCGCCGGCCGGCGCCATCGACCAGCGCCGAACATCCGCTCCGTCGCCGCGCCCGGATACCAGCCGGGACGGTGACGAGCGTGGCCTGCCCGTCGACCCGCGCACCCGCCGGGAACGCCGGGCCGGCCGCCGCGACCCCAACCGACGCCACGACCCAGGCCGTGGCGGTTCGGGCGGTGCCGGCCGCCGCGGCTGAGCCGCACCGGCAGGCGCCGCCCGAGGTCTCGGGGCGCCACCAGACCGTAACGTCGCCCCGGCGGCACCGCTGACCGGGCCAGGACGACGGTCAGCAGCCCCCTCAGACGCCTGCCGCGTGCGTCCTAGTGAGCGAAATGGCGCACACCGGTGAAGTAGAGGGTCACGCCGGCCTCGCGCGCCGCTGTGACCACCTCCTCGTCGCGGACCGAGCCGCCCGGCTCGACGACGGCGCGCACGCCGGCGTCGGCGAGCACCTGGAATCCGTCCACGAACGGGAAGAACGCGTCGCTGGCGGCGACGGCGCCCTTCGTCCGGTCACCGGCACGGCTGACCGCGAGTTTGGCCGCGTCGACCCGGTTCACCTGGCCCATGCCGACCCCGACCGTCGCACCGGCCGAGGCGATCAGGATCGCGTTCGACTTCACCGCCCGGATCGCGCGCCAGGCGAACCGCAGGTCCTCCAACGTCTCCTCGTCCGCGGGGGTGCCAGCCTCCAACGTCCACGTCGACGGCTCGTCGCCGGCCGCGTCCAGGGCGTCCCTCGACTGCAGAAGCAGGCCGCCGGAGACCTGGCGTAGCTCGACGCCGCGCGGATGCGGCGGCGGGGCGCACTGCAGCAGCCGGATCGATGGCTTGCGGGCCAGCACCTCCACCGCGCCTGGCTCGTAGCCCGGCGCGGCGACCACCTCGGTGAAGATCTCGGCGATCTGCTCGGCCAGCTCGACGGTGACCGGCCGGTTGGTCGCGATCACACCCCCGAACGCGGACACAGGGTCGCAGGCGTGCGCCTTGCGATGCGCGGTCGCGATGTCCGCCGCGACGGCGATCCCGCACGGATTGGCGTGCTTGATGATCGCCACCGCCGGCTCGGCGAAGTCGTAGACGGCGCGCCGGGCCGCGTCGGTGTCGGTGTAGTTGTTGTAGGACATCTGCTTGCCGTGCAGCTGCCTGGCGGTTGCGAGGCCCGGCGTCGGATCGTCGGCGGCGACGTAGAGCGCGGCCCGCTGGTGTGGGTTCTCCCCGTAGCGCAGCACGTCCGAGCGGTGCCACTGGGCGGTGAGCACGTCCGGCCAGCCGGTCTCGGTCGCCGTCTCGTCGGGCGCGACGACACTGGCGAACCAGGACGCGACCGCGGCGTCGTAGCCGGCGGTGTGCGCGAACGCCCGCGCCGCGAGCCGCCGGCGGGCGGGCAGGTCGAAGCCGGAGCCGCGCACGGCCTCGATCAGCGCCGGGTAGCCGTCCGGCTCGACCACGACGGCGACCGACGCGTGGTTCTTCGCGGCGGCCCGGATCATCGCCGGCCCGCCGATGTCGATCTGTTCGACGGCCTCGTCCTCACTCGCGCCCGAGGCGACGGTCTCCCGGAACGGGTAGAGGTTCACGACGACGAGGTCGAACGGCTCGATGTCCAGCTCAGCCAGCGTCTCGGCATGCTCCGTGAGGCGCAGGTCGGCCAGCAGGCCGGCGTGCACCCGCGGGTGCAGCGTCTTGACCCGGCCGTCGAGCACCTCGGGAAAGCCGGTGAGGGTGCTGACCGGAGTGACAGCCAGACCGTGGCGGGCCAGCACCTCCGCGGTGGAGCCGGTGGAGACGACCTCCACTCCGGCCGCGAGGAACGCCTCGGCCAGCTCGCCCAGCCCGGACTTGTCGTAGACGCTCACCAGCGCCCGGCGCAGCGGGCGGTGCCCGGTGGCCACCACCTCGGTGCTGGCGGTGGTGGCGGTGGACCGGGCCGCCGGGCCGTCGCCGGACGGGACCGCCGTCGCGTCCTGCGGCTTCGTCATGCTTCCTCCTTGTCGGCTCGCCGGCGCTGTCCGCCGGCGGGGCGTCGATGCCCAGGCGTCTCACCGGCCCGGAGCGGTTCGCCCCGAAGCCCGGTCACGTGCGTACGCCGCCATCACCGACGCATGGCGGTCTCCCGCCGGACGCCGTCAGGCGCCGCCACGCACGATCTTGCCGATCGTTGCGACGTACAGCCCACGCTCGACCGCCTGGATTCGGTCACGCAGGTCGTCCTCGGTGTCGCCCGGGCGGACGTCGACCGCCGCCTGGGCGATGATCGGCCCGGTGTCGACGCCCTCGTCCACCCAGTGGACGGTGACCCCGCTGACCCTCACGCCATGCTCCAGCGCCTCCCGGATCGCGTGCGCGCCCGGGAACGACGGCAGCAGCGACGGATGGGTGTTGACCGTCCGGAACCGCCCGATGACCTGCTTGTCCAGGATCTTCATATACCCGGCGAGCACCAGCAGGTCGGGGCGCGCGGCGGCGATCTGCTGCGCGGTCGCGGCGTTGAACGCGTCCCGGTCGGCATGATCGCCCATCTGGACGGTGAAGACCGGCACGCCGTGGCCCGCGGCCCGCCGCTGGGCGCCGGTGTCCGGCCGGTCGGTCCCCACCGCTACGACCCGCGCGCCGAAGGCCGGGTCCTGGCAGGCGTCCAGGATCGCCTGCAGCGTGGTACCCGCACCGGACGCGAGCACGACCAGGCGCGCGGGGTCACGGCCCGCGGGGGTCTGCGAAGGCAGCAGGGTCATCTCCCAGGTCTTTCCCAGGCTCGGCGGCGCGAGTCGGGAGGTCCTTCCCCGAGCCGGGCGGACGTGGGACGGACGGGGACGGACGGGAACGGACGGGAACGGCCGCCGGATGGGCCCGGCACCAGAATCGCGGCCAGCTCAGCCGGCGGCAACGGCGGCCTACAACGACCTTCGACTGTACTGACTGACGAGCCGTGACGCCCCGGAGCAGGCGAGCCGCCCAGCGTCCTCGTCCGGATGCCAGAACTCCTGCCCGAAGCCGAGGCCCAGGTCGAGCTCGAAGTCCGGATCGGGCGGGCAGCCACGCACCCGGCCCGGAGCCGTCCCGACGGTCCCAGCCGTCCGGCCAGCCCTCGGAGCACCCGCGACGGCTCGGCTGCGGCCGAGCGGCTCGGCCGGCCCGTGGGCGACCGGGTCGAAGGCCGCGTAGTCGACACCGTCGAGCAGGTCACCGGGGCGGCACAGGTACAGCTCGGCGAGCCGCCCCAACGTGTCCGGGGAGGGTGCCCGGCCGCCGCGGGCCGGCCAGCTCTCCCAGTAGCTGAACGCCTTGCCGCTTTTCGGGTCATCCGGCCAGCGCGCGTTCCACTGGCGGGCGGCCTCGTCCTGCGTCCAGCCGTGGGCGAGCCGGAAGGCCAGCCTGGCGTTCAGCCGGTAGGCGCGCTGCCAGTGCGCGGCGATTCGCCGGTAGGTCCAGCCCAGCACCCGCAGCGCGGCCGCCTGGGCCCGCAGCTGGGCCGCCGTCGGGCGCGGTGCGGCCAGGGCGGCGGACCCGCCCTGGCGGCTGCCCGGCCCGTTGGACCGAGCCGGGCTGGTGCGCGTCACGAGGGGCAGTGGCAAACCAGACAGGGGCGATACAGGCGGGGACGCGGCGGACAGCGGTCGTGCACGCATGGTCACGGCGGGCTCCTTCCGGCGCGCGGCCACCCGGACGCGCCCACCGTAGCCATCAGCTCCGACACGTGGCGCGCCAGCCTGGGGGCCACGGGAACGCGGCGAGCACCGCCAACCCACGACGCGGGATCTCGGCGCCGGCGGTCGGCAATCAGTTCCGACGGAGCAGCTCGGCGACGCTGGTAACCAGTGCCCCGGCCATCCCCACCTCGACGAACGTGGCGAGGACCGCCCACCCGGGGGCCGGCCCGAGCCGTGACGCGGGACCCGTGCCGATCCCGCCACCGGAGACGGCGGCGAGCAGACCAACCAGCAGCGCGCAGACCACCGTGCCCGCGCACACCATGCTCAGCCTGCCGCCGAGCGCGCCCCCTGGGGTCGCGCGCCGAACCGTGAGCGCCAGGGCCACCCCGGCGGCCAACGGCGCCACCGCCAGCACGAGCCAGGCCCAGCCCGGCACCGGGGCGGTCGGCAGCAGCCGCAGCACCGGCAGGTCGGGCAGGCTGCTCGGGGCGGCGGCGGTGGGAGTCAACGTCAGCTCGGGCCCGGCCGCGAACCCGATCCCCAGGGCGTAGCAGACCGCCCAGACGACCAGGTTGGGCAGCACCGCGAGCTGCCCGGCGAACAGTCCGAAACCGCCGACCACACCGGGTCCCAGGCCGTTCGCCGCGGCGGTCACGCTGCCAGCCCGCACGATCAGCAGGACGCACAGGCCGAGCGCGCCAGCGGAAGCCAGCGCCGCCGTCCCGGCGCAGCCGGCGGCGAGCGGCACCCGGAGCACCGCCGGCACCAGCCGCCACGCCGACCGGACCCTACGATGGCCCGCCAGTACGCCGGCCGTCGCTCCGAGACCGCTCAGCATCACGGCGCCAGCCACCGCCGGGACCACCGCGGGCCGCGCGGCCGGACCAGACGCAACCAGGCAGACCACGAGCACCAGGGCCGTCTGCGCGACGACCACGGCGACGACGTCAAGGGCCACGGCGCGGCGTGAGACCCGGCTGGGGGCGCGCGCGGCGGCCCGCGCCCCGGCTGGCCTCCCGGCGGCGGAGTCTGATCTGCCGGTGGCGGAGCCGACGTTCGCCCCAGGCCGGATCGGGAGCCTCAGCCGGCCGGCCATCGCCCGTTGCAGGAGCGAGTGCTGCTCGGCTCGCACCGCCGCCAGCCGGTAGCCCGCGGAGCCGGCGACCAGCAGGGGCATCACGACGAGCCCTAGCGGATGGAAGTGGACGGCGCCAGCGGGCAGTCGCAACGAGGTGCCATACGCGAGCAGCCAAAGATCGGCGCCGACCCGCAGCGCCGACCCGGCACCGGCCTGGGCCCTGGTGTCCGCGCCCCAGGCCATCAGGACGAGCAGCTCGACCGCGACCAGCCCGGCCGCGCCGGCCGCGACCGGGCCGGGCAGGGACGTCCCGAACGCGTAGCCGACCCGGACGGCCCGGACGGCCCGGCTGCGCCGGACCACCGCGCTGCCACGGGATGCGACGGGATGGGCCACGAGAACGACGCTCGCATGTCCCCGCCGGCTGGTCGTTCCAACACGCCGGGTCATCGCCGGGAAATCGGCCCGATCCAGCAGAAATCGCCGGCGATGCCGAACCGGCGCCGGTGGGTCAGCCGGGCTGCTGTCCGTACGGCTGGCCGCTCGGCGGCGGCTGGGCCGACGGGTCGTGGCCCGGCGGCGGGGTCCCGTGGCCGGGCGCCTGCGGCTGGCTGTAGCCGAGTTGCGGCGGCTGCTGGTCGTAGGGCGCCGACTGGCCATAGGGCGCATAGGGGGCCGCCGGCGGCTGCTGGCCGTAGCCGGTCGGCTGGGCTGGCTGGCCGTAGCCGGGGGTCGGCTGGCCATAGCCGGGAGCCGGCGTCGGCTGACCGCCGTAAGGAGCACCCGGCTGCTGCCCGTACGGGGTGCCGGGGGGCTGCTGGTAGGCATACGGCTGGCCGTACGGCGGCTGTGCGTACGGGGGTGGCGGGCCGAAGGGGGCCGCCGGGGGCCGGGGGCCGCGGCCGGGGATCGACTCGCCGCTGGCCAGCAGCCCCAGGACGGCGAAGGCGGTGAGGACGGCCGCGCCGATGAGGCCGAAATAGAGCCCGACGCCCGGGTCATACGGGCTGACGCTGACGAGGCGGATGAGGACGAACAACGTCGCCACGCCACCGAGGATCACATTGAGCAGCGCTGGGCCCACCGGGCCGAGCTGCGGGACTCGCGCGCCGGCGAAGCTACGCGCGGCGACAAGCCCGGCCACGCCGACCGAGAGCAGAATCGCGACAACCGAAAAGAATCCGCAGGCCCAGCCCGCATGGCTGGCACCGCGGTAGTAATAGTAATCGACCCGCATCCAGGGCAGGAAGCCGGCAATGAACACGACCGCGCCGGCCGCGAGCATTCCGACGTCACTGGTAGCGACATCGCGACCAGCGATCTTGACCATTGGGACCAACCCCGCTCTGTCCAGCGTCACGGCATCCGGCGTCGTCGCGGCGCGGCCCCCGCTTCAGCAGGCGTCGCTTCAGCAGGCGTCGCTTCAGCAGGCGTCGCTTCAGCAGGCGTCGCTTCAGCAGGCATCGCTTCAGCAGGCATCGCCACGAAGGCCCTACCGTAGTATCCCGGATTCGTGCCGTGCCCAGTCAGGACCGCGACAGCCATCCTGCCGGCCACGCTCGCCAGCCGCCCGCCGAATCTGATACCAGGGCGCCGCACCTGACGAAGCGTGCCACCTGGCGGTCTCGGGCGCTCGGCGCGCCAGTGCCCGACGACCAGGCCCGGTGTGGCCGGCTCGCGGCCACACCGGGATCGTCGGTCAGAGCGAGCGCATGATGTCGGCCATCAGACGTGCGGTCTCGGACGGCGTCTTGCCGACCCGCACCCCGGCCTTCTCGAGCGCTTCCTTCTTGGCCTGCGCCGTGCCGGACGAGCCGGACACGATGGCGCCGGCGTGGCCCATCGTCTTGCCCTCGGGAGCGGTGAAGCCCGCGACGTAGCCGACGACCGGCTTGGTGATGTGCGCCTCGATGTGCGCGGCGGCACGCTCCTCGGCGTCCCCACCGATCTCACCGATCATCACGATCGCGTCGGTCTCCGGGTCCGCCTCGAAGGCGTCCAGGGCGTCGATGTGGATCGTGCCGATGACCGGGTCGCCACCGATGCCGACGCCGGTCGAGAAACCGAACTCGCGCAGCTCGTACATCATCTGGTAGGTCAGCGTGCCGCTCTTGCTGACCAGGCCGATCCGCCCGGGCGGGGTGATGGTGGCCGGGATGATGCCGGCGTTCGACTTGCCGGGGCTGATGATGCCGGGGCAGTTCGGGCCGATGATGCGGGTCTTGCCCTTCGCCTGTGCCGTCGCGAAGAACTCGGTGGTGTCGTGCACCGGGACACCCTCGGTGATGACGACCGCGAGCGGGATCTCCGCGTCGACCGCCTCGAGCGCCGCGTCCTTGGTGAACTTCGGCGGGACGAAGATGACCGAGACGTCGGCGCCGGTCTGCTCCATCGCCTCGGCGACGGACGCGAACACCGGTACGCCGTCCTGGGACTGGCCGGCCTTGCGGGCGTTGACACCGGCGACGATCTTCGCACCGGACGCCGCCATGCGCTTCGCGTGCTTGCTGCCTTCCGAACCTGTGATGCCCTGCACCACGATCCGGCTGTTCTCGTCGAGCCAGATGGCCATTGTGAGCGGTTTCCTTTTCCGACTCAGGCCGCGGCGGCGGCGAGCTCGGCGGCGAGTTTCGCCGCGCCGTCCATGGTGTCCACTCGCTTCACGACGGCCAGGTTCGCCTCGTCGAGGATGCGGTGCCCCTCCTCGGCGTTGTTGCCGTCGAGGCGGACGACCAGCGGGGTGGTGACATCGCCCACCAGCTCGAGCGCCTTGACGATGCCGTTGGCGACCGCGTCGCAGGCGGTGATTCCACCGAAGATGTTGACGAAGACACTCTTCACCGACGGGTCAGAAAGAATGATGGAAAGGCCGTTCGCCATGACTTCGGCCGAGGCACCGCCGCCGATGTCGAGGAAGTTCGCGGGGCGTTTCCCGCCGAACTCCTCACCGGCGTAGGTGACGACGTCCAGGGTCGACATGACCAGGCCGGCGCCGTTGCCGATGATGCCGACCTCGCCCGTCAGCTTGACGTAGTTGAGGCCCTTCTCCTTGGCCTTCTGCTCCAGCGGGTCAACCGCGGAGTGGTCGACGAGCGCCTCGTTCTCCGGGTGCCGGAAGTCGGCGTTCTCGTCCAGCGAGACCTTGCCGTCGAGGGCGACGACCGCGCCCTCGCCGGTCAGGATCAACGGGTTGACCTCGACCAGGGTGGCGTCCGCCTGGACGAACACCTCCCAGAGCTTGGTGAGCAGCTCGGCGGCGCCGTCGAGGGCCGCCTCGGGGAGCTTGGCGGCGACGGCGATCTCACGCGCCTTCGCCAGGTCGACACCGGCCAGGGGGTCGATGTGGATACGGGCGAGCGCCTCGGGCTTGGTGGCGGCGACCTCCTCGATCTCCATGCCACCTTCGCGGGACGCCATCGCAAGGAAGGTGCGGTTCGCGCGGTCCAGCAGGAACGACGCGTAGTACTCCTCCGCGATGTTGCTGGCCTGCTCGACGAGCACCGAGTGCACGGTGTGGCCCTTGATATCCATCCCGAGGATGGCGCTGGCCTTCTCGAAGGCGTCGTCCGGCCCGTCGGCGACCTTCACGCCGCCGGCCTTGCCGCGGCCACCGGCCTTCACCTGGGCCTTGACGACGACCTTGCCGCCTAGCTCCGCGGCGATCGCGCGGGCTTCTTCCGGGGTGGCGGCGGTCTTGCCGGTGGGCACCGGGACGCCATGTTCGGCGAAGAGGGCCTTCGCCTGGTATTCGAAGAGATCCACGGTCCGTCCAGTGGGGTGCGGTCGGTCAGGGGATGCACGGAACGGATGCGAGCCTATCGACGCACCCGCCGTGACGCGCGCCTGCGCGGTCCAGGCCACGGACGGCACCGCCGCTTCACAGGGGTGCCGATTGTGACCCACACCGCGCTGCCCGGGCGGCCAGCGGCCGGCGTCGGCGTAACCGCCTGACGCACCAGCACAGCCGCGCCACCCATGCACGCGCGGCAGAACCGTACAAAATGCCTGGCCGCACCCGGATGTCGGTGGTAGTGAACCCGCCCGTCGCGTTACCCGGCGGCGAACGCCAACTGGCTCAACTGGAACAGAACCGAGGCCGACTTATGTCCGATCTCACATCAGGCGCCTCTCCGAAATCGCCGAGCGGTGCCCGGCCATTCGGCGCCGAATACCGCTCAGCCGCGGCCGGCGGCGACTCCAAGGACGATCACCGCCGCGATGATCCCGGGCCAGCCGAGCACGATGCCGACGGCCGCCAACCGATCGCCACGCCGGGCCACGGACCGTGCCGCGGCCCGGCCGCGGTAGCCCAGATAGACGCCGGCCACGCTGCCGAGCCCGAAAAGCCAGCACAGGGAGAGCACGGCCGAAAGCACCGCCGGCAGGTTCCACGACGCCCCGGCAGCGTCGCCGCCGACAACGGCCGGGGTCGAGGTCACGACGCCGGCCAGCTCGGCAGCGGCTCCGGGAGCTCTCCCGGCGGCCGCCCGCGCCCGCCCTGGGTCGGAAGGCGCACCCACCGGAGGCCGGTTCGGTGGCGGGCACGGCGTTCCCGGCGCCGTGCCCGGGGAACCGGCGGGCGGCGGCGATCCTGGGTACCCGCCGCCCGCCGGTAACGCGGGGCGTGACCCATCACCCGTGCGGAATGCCGGCGGGTACCCGTCGTGCGCCGCCGGCTTGGGCCGGTATCCGTCCGCCTGTCCCGGCACCGGGCGATACCCGTCCGGCGCCGGCAGGGCGGGGCGGGGCTGCTCGGCCGACGGCGGCGCGGCCCGGTACGGGTCAGGAGGCGGCGTCGTCGGCCGGTTCGGGGCAGCCGGCGGCACCGGGCGATACCCGTCACCTGCCGGTTCTGGTCGATGGGACTCGGGCCGCGGCAGCGCCGGCCGGTAAGCGTCGGCCGGCGGCGGCACGCCCAGCGAGCCGGCCCGCGCGGACCGCCAGTCCGCGTCCTGAGCCGGACGCTGGTACCGCTCGGCCTCCACCGCGGGCCGCGGCGGCCAGGACTGGGGCGCCTCGGCCGGGGCCGGACCGGCGGCGGGGTACCCGTCCGACCGCCGCCGCGCTGGTGGTCGGGGGCCGGGCTGGTCGGACTGGTCGGGCTGGTCGGGCGGGTACCCGTCGGGCTCCCGATGGCCGAGCGGATACGCGCCGGTCTGGCGCGGGGCGTCGAGAGGCCGGCCGGCGGGCGGTCCGTCGCCCGGGCGCGGCGCTCCCAGCGCCGCGGCCGCCGGCCAGGCGCCCGGCGGGGGGGCCGGAGCCGGCTGCCAGGTCGCCGGCGCGGGCCCGGATACCGGCCCGGCCGGCGCCGGTAACGCCCCGCCGTGGCGAGCGGCGGGCCGTGGGTCAGGCTGCGGGCGCCGAGAGGGCCGGCCAGGCAGCTGGCTGGTCCAGTCACGCCCCAGCACGGTCTCGGTCGCCCGGTGTGCCTCGCTCATGGTGCGCACCGGGTGGCCGCTCAGGTTCGCGAGCAGCGCCGCGGCCGACGGGCGCAGACCGGGCTCCTTGTCCAGCGCCGGGACGGCCGTCCCCAACAGGTAGGCGGGCAGATGGTCGAGGTCAGGCGCCTCGCGCTGGATGCGGAAGGCCAGCACCTCGGCGCGGTCGGCGTGGAACGGGTGCCGGCCGGTCGCGGCGTACGCGACGCAGCAGCCCCAGGAGAAGACGTCAGCCGGCGGACCGGCCTGCTCGCCCCGCATCTGCTCGGGCGCCATCCACGCGAGCGTGCCGACGACGTGGCCGGTGCGGGTGAGCGTGGCGTTCCCGTCCAGCTGGGCGATCCCGAAATCGATCACTCGGGGGCCGTCCCATGCCAGCAGGATGTTCGACGGCTTCAAGTCGCGATGCACCACGCCGGCCTCGTGGATCGCCACCAGCGCGTCGGCGAGGCCGACCGCGAGACCGCGCACCAGCCGCTCGGCCAGCGGCCCGCGCTGGCGCACCGCGTCGGCCAGGCTGATGCCCTCGACGTACTCCGTGACCATCCAGGGCCGGTCGGACTCGGTGTCCGCGTCGAGCACGGCAGCGACCGCGCCACCGCGGACCCGCTGCGCGGCCCGCACCTCACGCTGGAACCGGCGGCGGAACTCCACGTCCTCGGCGAGCTCCGCCGAGGCGACCTTCACCGCGACAGGCTCGCGACGCTCGGTGAACGCCA
This sequence comes from Pseudofrankia sp. DC12, assembly GCF_000966285.1. NCBI lineage: Bacteria > Bacillati > Actinomycetota > Actinomycetes > Frankiales > Frankiaceae > Pseudofrankia > Pseudofrankia sp. DC12. The sequence continues at coordinate 4,407,780 of NZ_KQ031391.1, read as the reverse complement.
GATACACGGTCCCCATCCCGCCTTCGCCGATCCGGTTCTGCAGGCGGTACGGGCCGATGGCGGTGGGATCGTCGTCGGTGAGCGGTGTGAGCATGGCCCCCTCCGCGCTGGCCGCGCGCCGCGGGGGCGGCGCCTGGGTGCGCCGCCGCCTGACCAGTTCGCCGACCGCGGGGCGCCGGCCGGCGCCGGGCCGCGGGACCCGCGGACAGCACGCGCGGGCCGCGCCGACCCGCCGCTCTGCGGGCCGATAAGCCCACCGAGTTGGCGCTCCGTCACAAGCCGCGCATTCCGCCGCTACCGGCATGATGGCGACTTTGCACAGTATGCCAACGGCGAGGCGGCCACCGCACACGCCGGGTTGTCACTTCCAAACCCATGGTGGTTCCCGCCCGCCGCCGGACCGGCCGGCGGCCGCAGATCGAGGCTCTGGCCAGCGGGTCCACAGCGCGGAGTGACATTCCGCGCCGGACGGCGACAGGGGCGCCCGCCGGGCCTGACGATGCGGACATGACCGATCGCCATCCGCCGTCGGCCGACCGCCGCCCCGAGCGGGGCCAGCAGCCGCGCCCCGAGCCGGCCCAGGACCGTGCGCCCGCCCCGGCGGACTGGCGTACCAGCCTGCTCGCCGCGGTGACTCCCCGGCCGCCCGCGCCGCCCGCGCCCAACCGGCTCGACTGGCCGGACTACACAGGCCGTCCGGCCGTCTGGTGGGGCGACGGGCCAGTCGCCGGCGTTCACTGCGTTGTCGCGGTCTGGGAGTTCTCCGTGTACGGCGGGAGCTTCGGCGAGGTCGACGCCGGCACCTTCGCGACCGCGGCCGAGCACGCGGCGTCGACGGGCCGCCCGCTGCTGTCCTTCCTTCGCAGCGGCGGCACCCGTCTGCAGGAGGGCGTGGCCGGCCTGGTCGGCCTGTCGCGGGCGACACTCGCGGCGACCCGGCTGGCCGAGGCCGGCGTGCCGCACTTTGCCGTGGTCGACCAGCCGACGACCGGCGGGGTGTGGGTGACGGTCGCGTCCCGGGCCGACCTGCGCTGTGCGGTCGCCGGGGCGACGGTCGGGTTCGCCGGCCCGCGGGTCGTCACGGCGGCCACCGGCATCGCCCCGGACGCCTCGAGCCACACCGCGGAGGCGGCCCTCGCGGCCGGACATGTCGACGTCGTCGCCCAGCCGGACCAGGTCGAGGCATGGCTGGCGACAGCGCTCGCCGCCGTCACCGCGAAACCGTCCCACGCGCGCACCGTCGTTCCACCCGATGCCGCCACTCCCGGCGTCGAGACCAGTTCCCGGCGGGGCTGGGAGCAGGTCCAGGCGGCTCGGGCACCCGGGCGGCCCGCAGCCGGCCCCGCGCTCGACGCGCTGGCGCCGCGCGGCGTCGAGCTCGCGGGCGGCGACCCAGCGGTGCGGGCCCGGTTGGGCCTGCTCGCCGACGCCCCGGACACCGGGGTGGTCGCCGTGGCGCTGGCCGCGGCACCGGGCGCGGCACCGGGGCCGGCCGGCTTCCGGCTGCTGGAGCGGGCCGCGCGCCTGGCCGGCCGGCTCGGGCTGCCGCTGGTGACCTTCGTCGACACGCCCGGCGCCGATCCAAGCCCGGCGGCCGAGGCGGGCGGCGTCGCCGCGGCGATCGGTGCCGCGATGGGGGCGGTGCTGGCCTGCCCGAGCCCGACCGTCTGTGTCGTCGTCGGCGAGGGCGGTTCGGGCGGCGCGCTGGCCGCGGCCTGTGTCGACGTCCTGCTGATGGCTCCGGACAGCTACCTGACCGCGCTCGCTCCCGAGGGGGCCGCCACGACGCTGCGCATCCCGGCCGAACGGGCGGCCGACCTCGGTGGCCTGCGGCCGGCCGACCTGCGCCGGCTCGGCTTCGCCGAAGGCGTGCTCGGGTCCGGTGAGGCGGCGGGGCTCGCCGCGGCCGCCTCCGCCGCACTCGACACCCTCCATGGCTCTGACCTGGGCGTTCGACTCTCGGCCAGGCGGCGGAAATGGTCGACGGGGCTGCCTGGACGTCTGTAACCTGACGTCCCCAACCAGCCCACCGGCTCCAGGCGAGGAGCGCGCTGGCTTCGGAACCCGGCCACGGCCGCGTCGGCCGGAGCGTCCACGACGGCGCGTGCCTCACCCCGGCCAGAAAGTGATCATCGGTCATAGCTACGCGACTGCGCAACCAGCTGGGGCACCTGGGCAACGCCGCCGGGCGGGCCACCCGGGAGGTGGCGAGTGCGCCCTTCGACGTCGGCCGCGCGCTGACCCGGCGGGTCGCCGCGGCCCCGGCGACCGTGCTCGGCCTCGTCACCGAGGCGGCCAGCCTCGCCACCCATGTGGCGTTCTACCCGGCGGGAGTCCGGGCGGGCCACGCACGCGCCGCCGACCGTTACAGCCTGGCCGGGCTCGGGCCGCTGCAACGCGGCCTGCTGATCGGCCATCCGGCCGCGGCGGGGATGCCGATCCTGCTGGTCCACGGCCTGGTCGACAACCGCTCGATCTTCGCCCGACTGCAGCGAACCCTGCGCCACCGGGGGTTCAGCCACGTCGAGACGGTCAACCTGCCGCTGTACGCCATCGACGTCCCCACCGCGGCGCGGATGCTCGCGGTCACCGTCACCGAGGTCTGCGGCCGGACCGGCTACCAGCAGATCCACATCGTCGCCCACTCGCTCGGCGGTCTGGTGGCCCGGTACTACGTCCAACGCCTGGCCGGCGACGACCGGGTGCACACGCTGGTCACCCTCGGCACCCCGCACGGCGGCACCCGGCTGGCTCATCTGGTCCCTCGGGTGGTCCCGTACCGCCTGGTCGCGTCGCTGCGGCCCGGGTCGCCGCTGCTGACGGAGCTGGCCGAGCCGGCGTCCGGCTGCGGCACCCGGTTCCTCGCGATCGGCGGCGGGCTGGACTCGGTCGTACGGCCCGAGTCGGCGGCGCTGCGCCATCCCGACCTCGTCGGGCGCAACGTCACGGTGCCGGGGCTCGGCCACCACGCGCTGCCGTTCAACGGCGACGTGGCGCACGGCATCGCGGCGGCCCTCGCCGAGCTCGACGGGCCGATCTCCTGGCCGGCCCAGCCAACCGGCCAGCCGCTGACGGCCCGGGAGAGCATCCCGGCGGACCGGGCCGAACCCCCGGCGCAGCGCCGCTAGCCCATCGGGCGCCCAGGCACGGGCAACCCGGGAAACGGCCGAGCCGGCGCTCGATGGCCCCGGCATCGGCCCCCTGCCTGCGCCGATGTCCGGGTAAGCCCGTGCGGCCGGGGCGAGGCGGGGCAGCTATGGGCACCCATGACGAAGCGCCGCCCTTGACAAATCCGACGGGGTCAGTTGACGAGTGCGACACTGGTGCTAAGTTGGCACTCGGCACGTGAGAGTGCCAGCGACATACGGCGCCTGTTCACCCGCGACGGCAGGCCGCCAGGGTCGCTCTCTCATCCAGCGTAGGAAGGGGAGGTCGATCGTGACGACCGCCACCAAGGTTGCCATCAAGCCTCTCGAGGACCGGATCGTCGTCCAGCCGTCGGACGCTGAGACCACGACCGCCTCGGGCATCGTGATCCCGGACACCGCCAAGGAGAAGCCCCAGGAGGGCAAGGTCCTCGCGGTTGGCCCGGGCCGGTTCGAGGACGGCAAGCGCGTCCCGCTCGACGTCAAGGTCGGCGACGTCGTGCTGTACAGCAAGTACGGCGGCACCGAGGTCAAGTACGCCGGCGAGGAGTACCTGGTCCTCTCGGCCCGCGACGTCCTCGCGATCATCGAGAAGTAAGTCGGTTGAGGGGCGCGCCGGCCCACCCCGCTCGGTGGCCTCCGGCCACCTTCGCCGGGCCCGTGATGTCTGCCCGGGGGGGACGACCCCCCGGGCCCCCCGATGTCGAGCTTCGCTCGACCGAGGTCCGGGGGGCCGTCCCATAAGACGACATTCATCAGACGGCAGGCCGGTGCGCCCCTTCGGCGTTCTGCCGGAGACCGGCAGCGGGAGGAACCGCACCATATGAGCAAGATCCTCACATTTCGCGAGGACGCGCGGCATGCGCTCGAGCACGGGGTGAACACCCTGGCCGACGCGGTCAAGGTGACCATCGGCCCGCGTGGGCGCAACGTCGTCCTCGACAAGTCCTACGGCGCTCCGACCATCACCAACGACGGGGTCACCATCGCCCGCGAGGTGGAGCTGACCGACCCGCACCAGAACCTTGGCGCCCAGCTCGTCAAGGAGGTAGCGACCAAGACCAACGACGTCGCCGGCGACGGCACGACGACGGCGACGGTGCTGGCCCAGGCGATGGTCCGTCAGGGTCTCAAGGCGGTCACCGCCGGCGCTGCCCCGGTGTCGCTCAAGAACGGCATCGAAGCGGCCGTCGAGGCGGTCTCGAAGGCGCTGCTCGACGCGGCCATCGAGGTCAGCTCGAAGGAGACGATCGCCCAGGTCGCCGCGATCTCCGCGCAGGACACGCAGGTCGGCGAGCTGATCGCCGAGGCGATCGACAAGATCGGCAAGGATGGTGTCATCACCATCGAGGAGAGCCAGACCATGGGTCTGGAGCTCGAGCTGACCGAGGGGATGCAGTTCGACAAGGGCTACATCTCCCCGTACTTCGTGACCGACCAGGAGCGGATGGAGGCCGTCCTCGAGGACGCCTACGTCCTGCTGCACCCCGGCAAGATCGGCGCTCTGAACGACCTGCTGCCGGTGCTCGAGCTCGTGGTACAGGAGCGCAAGCCGCTGCTGATCATCGCTGAGGACGTCGACGGCGAGGCGCTCTCCACCCTGGTCGTCAACTCGATGCGCAAGACCTTCCAGGTCGTCGCGGTCAAGGCGCCGGGCTTCGGCGACCGCCGCAAGGCGATGCTGCAGGACCTCGCCGTGCTCACCGGCGGTCAGGTCATCGCCGAGGAGGTCGGCCTCAAGCTCGAGTCGGCCACCCTCGACGACCTCGGCCGGGCCCGCCGGATCGTCGTCGACAAGGACACCACCACGGTGGTCGACGGCGCCGGTGACAGCGAGTCGGTCTCCGCCAGGGTCAAGCAGATCCGGGCCGAGATCGAGGCTTCCGACTCCGACTGGGACAAGGAGAAGCTGCAGGAGCGGCTGGCGAAGCTTGCCGGCGGCGTCGCGGTCATCCGGGTCGGCGCGGCCACCGAGGTCGAGCTCAAGGAGAAGAAGCACCGTCTGGAGGACGCGGTCTCCGCTACCAAGGCGGCGATCGACGAGGGCGTTGTCGCCGGTGGCGGCTCCGCGCTCGTGCACGTCGCCAGCGCGCTGGACGGCGACCTCGGCAAGACCGGTGACGAGCGGTCCGGGGTTCGGCTGGTGCGGTCGGCACTGACCGCACCGCTGTACTGGATCGCGCGCAACGCAGGTCTCGACGGCCCGGTCGTCGTGTCCAAGGTCTCCGAGCAGCCGGTCAACCACGGCTTCAACGCGGCCACCCTGGCCTATGGCGACCTGATCGCCGACGGGGTCATCGACCCGGTCAAGGTCACCCGGTCGGCCGTCGCGAACGCCGCTTCGATCACGGCGCTGCTGCTGACCACCGAGGCCCTCGTCGTGGAGAAGCCGGCCGAGGCGGCCCCCGCCGCGGCTGGCCACGGCCACGGCCACGGGCACGGGCACAGCCACGGGCCCGGCTTCTAGGCGCGGGTTCCCGCGGGACGAGAAGAGCCCGGCCGGTGCACCAGCACCGACCGGGCTCTTTCGTTGCCTGGGCAGCCGGCCACCCTAGCCACGATTACTCGGCGTTACCAGCCTCTCGTCATGCGCGGTGTCCCGCGTACCCATCGCGGGTGAGCCGGCGGCCGGCCCCGCGATGTCGGCATCTGGCCACCTGCCGGTCCTCGGCACATGGCCCCCTGCCGGTCCCCGGCACATGGCCCCCCGCCGGTCCCGGGCAGATGGCGACCCGTCGATCCCCGGCATCAAGCCATCACCGGCTCCGCCGGCTAGCCACAGCCGCGCCCGCTCAGGCGACGACGGGCGCCTGGCGGTAGGCCTCGTCGGTGTCCGCCGCGTGGTTCGCGACGTGCCCCACCGGCACGTTGTTCTGGCGCGTGCCGCCACGCCGGGTCCGGCCGGTCAGGATCGCCTCCCGCTCGGACTCGCTCATCCCGCCCCAGACCCCGTAGGGCTCGCGGGCGGACAACGCGTGCTCAGCACACTCCTTGATCACCGAACAGCGCGCGCAGATGGCCTTCGCGGCCGCCTCGCGAGCCGCCCGGGCCGGGCCACGCTCGCCCTCCGGGTGGAAGAAGAGCTCGGTGCTCTCCCCCCGGCAGGCGCCGTGCAACTGCCACTCCCATTTCTCCGCGCCGGGTCCAGGCAGACGTCGGACGTCGGTCATCGGCTGAGCCCCCCTCGTTCGCCCCTCAGCGTTCGCCCCTCGGCCGTCGAGCCGCGGCGGCGACCTGCGTTGCCCGCACACCGTAGGCCGGACCACCCCTGTCTCGATCTTGAAAAATTCACCCGGCCCGAGCCGGCCGCGCTGGCCGGAACGACCCTCCGCGAGCGCGGTCGCGGAGCCGAAGACGTGCCGTCTCCCGACCGACGCGGAAGAGTCAGATGATTGGGCGCTACCCGCCGCCGGACCAGGCAACCGGGGCCGCGGGCCGCAGTTCGTGCTGGTCGGGCCGATTTCCCGGGACCGGTGGGAGGAGCTACCGTGCGCCGGCCCGCCCCCCGGGAAACGGGGCGACATCTCCGGACAGTCACCCGAGGTTCCGGCATCCCCGGATCCACGGCCACTCCGTGGGACGACCTGCGCTGGGCGTAGCGTGGAGCGAGTGAGCGACGAGCCCATCGACCCGTTCGCGGACGACCCGGAGGACCCGGCGTCCGAGCTCGCCCAGCTTGACCTGGGTGAGGACCTGCTCGAGCCGCTCTCGCTACACGAACGCGAGGAAGTCCTCGCGGAGCTCGGTGACCTGGACGTGTTCCGGACCCTGCTGGAGCCGCGCGGCTACCGCGGGCTGGTGGTCGACTGCGAGGGCTGCGCCGAGCCGCACTACTTCGACTGGGACCTGCTGACCGGCAACCTGCGCCACCTGCTCAACGAGGGCCGGACCCGGGTACACGAGCCCGCGTTCGCCCCTGACCCGAGCTGCTACGTCTCGTGGGACTACGCCCGCGGCTATGCGGACGGCGTCTGCGAGAACTCGGAGGCCTCCGAGGCCTGAGCGGCTCCGCTCATTCGTGACAACGCCCACATGGCGGGGTGGCTGACCCTTTCGACCGGCAGCCTCGCCGGCACACTGTTGTTTCCAACAGATGTCGGCCCGGACGGTACCGGCCAGGCGCGCCGTCACCACGGGACTGTGTGGGCTTGACAGCTCCACAGGCGTGGGCAGGCCTGTCAGGGGTCATGATGTCTGCACGGGGTCTCCCAGGACCCCGCAGCCGGCCGGCGCAACCCGAACGGAAGGTGCAATGGACGCTCCCGTCGCCACCCCGACCCCGATCGCGGCCGCGCCGTCGGCCCGGCCCGCGGCGGCCGGAGACCCCGTCGCCGAACTGGCCGGAGCTCCCGACCTCGCCGACCAGGCCGCGACCGCGGCGCTGCCGACGACGAAGCTCGCGATGCTCGGCCTGACCTACGACGACGTCCTGCTGCTGCCCGCGGCCTCGGACGTCGTCCCGGCCGAGGTCGACACCTCGACCCGGCTCTCGCGCAACATCCGGCTGGCCATCCCGCTGGTCTCCTCCGCGATGGACACCGTCACCGAGCACCGGATGGCGATCGCGATGGCCCGCCAGGGCGGCGTCGGGGTACTGCACCGCAACCTGTCCGTCGAGGACCAGGCGCAGCAGGTCGACATGGTGAAGCGGTCCGAGTCCGGCATGATCAGCGCCCCGATCACCTGCGGCCCCGCGGCCTCCATCGACGAGGCGAACGCGATGATGGCCCGTTACCGGATCTCGGGCGTGCCGGTCACCGGCGAGGACGGCACGCTGCTGGGCATCGTCACCAACCGCGACATCCGCTTCGAGCGCGACTTCGCCCGCCCGGTCCGCGAGGTGATGACGCCGATGCCGCTGATCACCGCGCCGGTCGGGGTCAGCAGCGACGAGGCGCTGCGGCTGCTGCGCCAGCACAAGATCGAGAAACTCCCGATCGTGGACGACCGCGGCCGGCTGTGCGGGCTGATCACCGTCAAGGACTTCACCAAGCGGGAGCGCTACCCGCTCGCCACCAAGGACGTGGACGGCCGCCTCATGGTCGGCGCCGCGATCGGTGTCGGCGAGGACGCGTTCAAGCGGGCCCAGGTTCTGGTCTCCGCCGGCGTCGACTTCCTCGTTGTCGACACCGCGCACGGCCACCAGCGGGCGGTGCCCGAGATGGTGCGCCGGATCAAGGCGGAGTGGCCGCGGGGCATCGCCGGCCGGCCGCTGGACGTCATCGGCGGCAACGTGGCCACCGCCGCCGGTGCCGCGACGCTGGTCGCCGCGGGCGCGGACGCCGTCAAGGTCGGAGTGGGCCCCGGCTCGATCTGCACCACCCGGGTCGTCGCCGGCGTCGGCGTCCCCCAGGTCACCGCCATCTACGAGGCGGCTCGCGCGGCCCGCCCGCACGGCGTCCCGGTCATCGGCGACGGCGGCCTGCAGCACTCCGGCGACATCGCCAAGGCGCTCACGGTCGGCGCGGACACCGTGATGCTCGGCAGCCTGCTGGCCGGCGTCGACGAGAGCCCGGGCGAGCTGATCTTCATCAACGGTAAGCAGTACAAGGCCTACCGCGGGATGGGATCGCTCGGCGCGATGCGCAGCCGAGGCGGTGCGAGGTCGTACTCCAAGGACAGGTACTTCCAGGACGATGTGCTCTCGGACGACAAGCTCGTCCCCGAGGGCATCGAGGGGCAGGTGCCCTACCGCGGCTCGCTGGCCGCCGTCGCCCACCAGCTCGTCGGCGGCCTGCGCGCCGGCATGGGCTACGCCGGCGCCCCCACCGTCCGCCACCTGCAGGAACACGGCCAGCTCGTCCGGATCACCACCGCCGGGCTGATCGAGAGCCACCCCCACGACATCCAGATGACGGTCGAGGCACCCAATTACACCGGCCGCTAAGCCGATCGGCCGGAGACGGCGCTTCGCGCCTCCGCCGACCTCCCAGATCGGCTTCGCCAATCAGGCAGGGACCCTGTCTCCGCCTGTCGCGCGCCTAGGGCGCCCTCCTGGCCCTTGATCGTGCTTGTGCCGAAAATCTGAGGTGCCGGCGGTCACGCGCCGGTTTCCTGGTTGGGTTGCGATGGCGAGTCGCGTGTAGGGCCAGGTACCGCCGTTTGGGCGATCTTCGAAGGAAAGGCCAGCGTTGGCTGAGGTTGAGATCGGTATCGGTAAGAGCGCGCGGGTCGGGTACGACCTGGCGGCGGTCGGGATCGTCCCGTCCCGGCGGACGCGCGACCCAGCGGACGTCTCGCTGGCCTGGCAGGTGGACGCGTACCACTTCGACCTGCCGATCGTCGCGGCGGCCGCCGACGCCGTCACCTCGCCCGACTCCGCCATCACCGTCGGGAAGCTCGGCGGGCTCGGGGTGCTGCACGTCGAGGGGCTCTGGACCCGGCACGAGGACCCGCTGCCGCTGGTCGCCGAGCTGGCCGGCCTGCCCCAGGCGGTCGCGACCGGCCGGCTGCGCGAGCTCTACCGGGCACCGATCCGCCCCGAGCTGATCGCGGAGCGGGTCGGCCAGGTCCGGGACGCGGGCCTGGTCACCGCGGCGGCGCTGCGGCCACAGAAGGTCAGGGCGCTGAGCGCCGACCTGCTCGCCGCCCAGGCCGACCTGCTCGTCATCCACGGCCCGGCGGTCTCCGCCGAGCACCAGTCGACCCGAACCGAACCGCTGAACCTCAAGCGCTTCATCGGCGACCTGGACATGCCGGTCCTGGTGGGTGGATGTGCTTCGTTCTCGACCGCGCTGCACCTGATGCGCACCGGCGCCGCCGGCGTGATCGTCGGGGTCGGCACCGGTGGCGGCGACGCGAACCGCGCCGAGCTCGGGATCGGCGTGCCGCTGGCGACCGCGATCGCCGACGCCGCCGGCGCCCGGATGCGCTACCTGGACGAGTCGGGCGGCCGGTACGTCCACGTCATCGCGCACGGCGACCTGCGAACCGGCGGGGACATCGCCAAGGCCGTCGCCTGCGGCGCCGACGCCGTGATGGTCGATCGGGTTCTCGCCGGCGCCACGGACGCGCCAGGGCAGGGCGGCATGTGGTCGATGGACGTGCTGCACTCGGACCTGCCGCGCGGCGGCTGGCAGCCGGTCGAGCAGGCCGGCACGCTCGAGCAGCTTCTTGTCGGGCCGGACCAGGGCGGCGCGGCGAGCACGGTCAGCCTCGCCGGCGCGCTGCGGGCCGCGATGGCCACCACCGGCTACGCCAGTCTGAAGGAGTTCCAGAAGGCCGAGATCATGCTTTCGGCCGCGGCGGTCCAGCCGTCGCGCTGAACCTCGACGCCGACGACCCGGGGCGGCACCAGACGTCGCCGACTGGTCACGCCTCGTGGATGGTGAGGTTCGGATTTCCACCTGACGTCCTGACCCAGGCCCCTGTGGGTCGCCTGTGGGCGGCGTTGGGCTGGCCCTGAGATGGCCGGCGCGCACCCCCGGCGTTGCCGCCGCGCCCTACGTGGCACCCTTGGAGCGTCCGTCTCCATCCCGAAGGATCACAAATGCGCCTCGACGAGCACGGCCGCTGGGTCAGCGACGACGGCGCCTACGTGTGGGACGAGAGCGCCCAGACCTGGCAGCCGACGACATCACGCCCCGGCGGTCCCACGGCCCCCGGCCCGACCGGTCCCGCCGCCGCCCGCGGTGGTGGCGCGGCCGGCGCGTACGGCGCCAGCGCGGGCGACGCCGGTCATCGGCCCGCGCAGCCGGACACCGGCTGGTACGGGCGCCCAGGCACCGGCCAGCAGCGTTATGAGGAGCCGCGGACCGGCAGCTTCCCGCTGTTCGGCGCGGACCCGCGCGAAGGGCGCGATCGCGAGGCCTCCTGGGCTCCGGCGACCGGCCCGTACCCTCAGCCGTCCACCAGCGGCCGGCCCGGACCCGGCTACGGCACGGACCCGGCCACCGGGGCGAACCCGCTGGACACCGGCGCCAACTGGCGCACCGGGGCGGCCCCGACGCGCGGCGGCGGCGACCGAGGCCAGGCCGGTCCGGGCGCGCCCGGGGTGCCGGGCACCGGCCAGTCCCGGTCCTGGTCAGCCCGGGACCCGTTGGGCACTGGCCCCTACAGCCGTCCTGACGCCCAGAGGACCGGTTCCTACGACCGTGCCGCCCCGCTCGGGACAGGTCCTTTCGACCGCGCCGACCCGTTGGGCACCGGAGGTCCGGCCCGCGGCGGCTACGACCGGGCCGACCCGCTCTCCGGGCCGTTCAACCGGGCCGACCCACTGGGCACCGGCCCCAGCACGGGCAGCTGGCCTCGCGGCGGCACCGGGCCCAGCCAGAGCCGAGGCCCCGCTACCGGGCCGGCGCAGAGCCGGGCCGGATCAGGCGGCACCGGCCCGAGCAGTGCCCGCGGGCTCGACGGCGGTCTGGGCACGGGCATGAACCGGCCGGCGACGCCCGTCATCGGCGACTCCACCGGTCCACCGCCGACGGACACCGGCACCCGCGGTGGCAGCGGGCGGTTCAGCACGTCCTCGTTCACCAAGGCCGGCTCGGGAACCGGGCCACGGGCGGCCCGGCCCAGCGACGACCTCGGCCGGGACCTCGACGACCTGCTCGTCGATGACGACGAGGACGACGACGAGGATGACAACGAGGACTTTGGCCGTCTCGCTCGCGCCCGCGGCCGGCTGGGTGGTCTGGCCCGGACGGGCGGCGCCGAGCCCGGACGCCTCGGTGGCCCAGAGCGCGACGAGGACGACGACGAGCTGGACGACGACGAGCCCGGCGGCCGGGGCCGGTCCGCCAGCGCACTCGTCGGCAAGGTGCGGGCATCCCGAGGCCGGATGCTCGCCGTCGGCGCGGCGGTCATCGTCATCGTGATCGTCGCGGTCGTGCTCGTGCTGAAGGCCACCGGCGGCAGCGGGTCGTCCGGCGCGAACATCACCGCTGGCGGAACCGTCGCCGCCGCGCGCCAGTACGACGCGAGTATCCGCAAGGTCTACCTCGACCAGTGCGTCCAGCAGAGCAACGGCGCACAGGCCTACTGCAACTGCACCTTGCAGAAGCTCGAGGCCGGCTACAGCCAGGAGGACTTCCTGCGCATCAACGCCGACCCCACCTCGGCGACCGGCCAGCGCGTCGTCAAGGAGATCAAGGACGCCTGCAAGTCGATGAGATAGAGCCGTCCGGGGCGGAGACGCGGCGCCTGCCCCGGGCGGGTCCGCCGGACGCCGGATGGGGACGGTCTCGCCGCCTCGACGGGCAGGTCATACTGGTTGGCAACCTTTGGTCGGTTTCGTCGGGCCTGTGCCGTCCCCGCCGCCGACCGCTCCAACCTTCACTCCACCCGCGCGGGACGCGGCGTGGCACCGGACCAGGGGTGCACAGGCTTGCCCACCGATGACCGCGGTCGCCTGCTGAGCGACGACGGCGCCTGGGTGTGGGACGCAGGGTCCCACCAATGGCTGCCGCATGCGCTCGCGCCGGTCAGCCCTGGGCCGTCGGCGGCGGCGAGTCGTGACGACTTCTTCGCGGTCGAGCGGGTCGACGAGGCCGCGGCATCCTCCCGCTCGAACGGGACCAGGGCCGACACGGACTGGGTCATCGGGGGCTCGGCGGGTCGCCCGCGCACGGACGGTGTGGTCGACCCGTTCGCCGTCAGCGCCAGCCGCTGGGACCGCGACGGCTCGGACAGCGGGCTGTCGGTCACGGGGATCGACGTCGGCCCGGCCGCGCCGGTCGCGGGCCCCGCGCAGGTCACGCCGCCCGGCTACGGCACCGGCGGTCGAGACGGCCTGGACTCCTACGGCGCCGGTGGCCAGGCCGCCGGCGGCTACACGCCGGTCCCGGCGCCGCTGCCCGGCCCCGCGACCGGCGCCCCATCGCCCTACGGCGCGCCGGCCCAGCCGGTGAACCGGGCCGCCAACGGTCACATCAACGGCCAGGTCTACGGGTCGCCGTCCGCTGTCCAGACGGGACCACCTCCGGTAGCGCGGTCATGGCCCGCGCGGCCGAGCGGGGGGACGGCCGCCGATCCCACGCCTGCGAGCCCCGCGCCGCAGCGCCCTGGCCCGGTAAGCGGCCCGGTCCGGTTGGGACCGACCACCGGCTCGGTCCGGGTCGGTGGGGACCCGCTGACGACGGGCCGAACCCACCCCGCGGCCAGCGGCCCGACGTCCTGGAACGCCGGACTGCCCGGCCAGCCGCCCGGCGCCGCGGCCGGGCCGGCAGCCTCCCCCGTGAGCGCCCCGGCGCCGGCCCCGCTCCCGGCGCCTCCGGTCAGCCCAGCGCCGAACATCTTCTTCACTCCGGCCCGCGGGCTGCCCGTCAACCGGCCGGCAGCCGAGCCGTCGTCCGGCCAGACCGCCGCGGCGGCCTCCGAGGCAGCCGCCCGCGTCGCGAACCCATGGCGGCCACTTCCCGGGCAGGATGCTCGGGCCGGACAGCCGGACGCCACGGCGTCGCCCTGGCGGACGCCGACGGTGGACGGGCTCGCTGGGCGGGCTGGCGGTCTGGATCCCTACGCCGCCGCCAGGACGGCGCCGCCGCCGGTCGCTGCCCCGTCGACCGACGCCCTGTCCTCCGGTGTCGAGCCGCCCGGCATCCCGACGCCCGGCATCCCGTCGCCACACAACCCGTCGCCACACAACCCGTCGCCGGGCAGCCTGACGCGCGGCACCCTGTCGCCTGGGGCCCCGGCGTCCCGGGGGACGCTCTCGGGTGACCCGGCACGGGTGGCCCCGGGCTTCGACGGGGCGCTGGGAGACCCGGTGGCGGGCAACTGGCGGACGCCGGCGCGTCCCGGCACGCCCCAGGCCGGTGGGCAGGCCGCGGCGAACGGCCAGTGGCGGCGCCGCACGGGCGGCCCCGTCATCGACCCCCGTGACCCGCTCGGCACCGGCGGCCTGCCGTCGTCACGGCCGGTCACGTCGGCACGGACCGGCCCACCTCCCCAGCGTCCCAGCGTCCCGGGCTCGCCGAGCCTCCCTGTCACGCAGTTCCCGCTCCCGGCGACCGGCAGCGGCCGGCAGCCGGCGGCGCCGGTCAGCGGGCCCGCGGCACCCTCCAGCCAGCCGGCCGGCGCGCGAGAGCCACGCGGCCAGGGCGCTGGCCGCCGCGGCCGCCGCTCCGGCCAGAACGACCCGACCGTGCGCGGTGCCCAGAACGCCGCCGGTGACGCCGTTCAGGACGACGGCCGGCTGCCTGGCGCCCAGGCGTACGGCGTTCCGGGGTACCGGGGCGCTCCGTTCGACGCGTCTCCCGTCGGCCCCGACGGGAACGGCCGGCCCGGCGGCGCGGAGCGGCCCGGGCCGCCGCCCGTTCCGGTCGAGATGACCTCGGTGCTCTCCAGGGCGGTCAGTGGCGGGCGGGCAGGCCGGGACCTCCCAGGCGACCTGGGCCGGCCGCACGCGCCCGCCGAGCAGCCGGGCGAGCCTCGCCCGCGCCGCGGGGACGCGCCCGCCACGGACCTGCTCGATCCCGTCCGGCCTGGCGCCGCGGCTCCAGCCCCGAACGGTCAGCCTGGACGGGCCGGCCAGCGCCGGCACACCGCCAGCCGGTCCGGCACCGGCCCGGCTCCCGGCCAGGGCCGCGACGAGGGGCAGGACCGGGGCGAGAGGCAGGGCCGGGACGAGGGCCGCCGCAACAGCGGCCTGCCAGCCGACCGCGGCGGGGCCGCCGGCCAGACCGGCGGCTACCGGGGCGGCGAGGGCGAGCGTCCCGACGAGGCGCGGCCGGCCCGTGACGACCTCGCCGACCTGCTGGAGCCGGCCGTCCCGCAAGGCGGTCAGGAACCGCCGGCGGGGAACGGCGGCCAGACCGGCACCAGGCGCAGATTCGCCACCGAGGACCTGTCGGACCTCCAGGACGAGGTGGCCTCGAGGCGGTCGTCGGCGGGTCGCGGTGCCCATGGTGGCACGAACGACCGACTCACCTGGTTCCGGCACGGCTGGCTCGGGCCGCTCGCGGTGGCTGTCACCCTGGCGCTGGTCGCTCTTGGTCTCTATGTGCTCGTCAGCGGCCGCGGCGGGGGCGCGCGAGGTGGCGGCAGCGTCGTGGCCACCACGCCGCCGGGGCCCGCCGGCACGAACCCGGACGCGAAGGTCGGCAAGGCACTCGTGGACGGCACCTACACCTGCCAGGCGGGTCCGGCGGCCAGCGCCCCGGCCACCACGGGCACCGCCGGTGCCACCGTGGGCGCTGCCGATGCCACCGTGGGCGCTGCCGATGCCACCGCGATCACGGCCGGGACGTCGAGCATTCTGATCGTCCCGGCGACGACTGGCACCTACACCTGGAACGGCCAGTCCGGTGCCTACGCGATCGCGACGCCGAACTACGACGACGCGTCGAACATCATCGCGTCCGTCTCGTTCTCCACCGGCCCCCTGCAGGGCGACATCGCGACCAGCATCGCCGACTGGCCGAAGGGCGGGGGCCGAGTGACCGCGACCGTGACGCTCACCAAGGGCAACACGATGTTCTGCAAGCTCAACTAAGTTTGACGGCACGTTGCCGTATTGTCACCGAAAGGTTTCAGTTACGACCATCCGTGACCGATTTACCTTGTCTGGGCGACCTCAGTACCAGCACTGTTTGCCGCTTCGATTCGTCGCGAAGGACCCAGTCGCCGGGTTTCGACAGGGGTGCGGCAGGATCAGGGGCCATGCGCAGGTCTGACCGCCTTACGGGTAAGAAGCGACCGAACGGCACTTCTGCTGCCGGGGTCGCCGCCGCGGGCCAGCCGAGGCTGGCCGTCGCCACCACGCCCAGTGCGACGAGCCAGGCCAGCGCAGACTCCACCCCGACCGCCGCCAGCGCCGCCGCCCCGAGCGACGCCTCCGCCGCGGCCGGCCCAGGGTCCGACAGAGGCTTCCGGTTCGTCGACAGACGGGCGCTGCTGCGGCTTGCCGGCACCGCCGCGGTCGTCGCGCCGGCGACGAGCCTGCTGGCCGCCTGCACCGGCTCCAAGGGGTCGAGCGGCGTGCGGCCGGTCCGGATCGGCATGGTCACGCCTCAGTCGGGCGCGCTCAGCTCGTTCGCCTCCGCGGACCTGTTCGTGACCGACCATATGACCACCTGGTTCAAGGACCACGGTGGCATCGCCGTCGGCAACTCCACGCATCCGGTTCAGATCTTCGTCCGCGACAGCCAGTCGACCTTCGCTCGTGCCGCCAAGGCCACGACGCAGCTCATCTACGAGGACAAGGTCGACATCGTCCTGGTCGACGCGACCTCCGACACGGTGAACCCGGTCGCGGACCAGTGCGAGGTAGCTGGCGTGCCGTGCATCTCGACGATGTCGCCCTGGGAGTCGTGGTACTTCTCGCGCGGCGGCGACGTGACCCTGAAGAACCCCTTCAACTGGACCTTCCACTTCTTCGCCGGCCTCAATGACTACTACCAGGCCTATGCGTCGATGTGGGGCGACCGGGTCTCGACGGACCGGACCGTCGGGGCGCTGTGGCCGAACAGCGTCGACGGGCAGTGGTTCTCCCACCCCAAGCTGCCGTTCCGCCAGGGCCTCGACAACAACTGGAAGCTGGTGAACCCGAAGCTGCTGGACGGCAAGGGTAGCCAGCAGGATTACCTCTACCAGCCGGGCACCAAGGACTTCACCCAGGTGATCGCGGCGTTCCAGGCCGGGAAGGTCGAGATCGTCACCGGCATCCTCGACGAGGCGGACTTCGCGCAGTTCGAGCGTAACGCGAACTCGATGAGCTTCCAGCCGAAGATCATCACGATCTCCAAGGCCGCGATGTTCGACAACGACCTGCGCACCATCGGCGCCCAGGTCAGTAACAACCTCACGACCGAGCTGTTCTGGTCGGACAGCAGCCCGAACCGCAGCTTCGTGACGAACCAGCCGTCGAAGGACCTCGGCGACCAGTACCGCGCGTCGAACGGCCGGCAGACCACGCCCCAGCAGCTCGGCGCGTCGATGGCACTGTTCGACGTCGCCGCGCAGGCTCTCAGCGCCGTCAACTCGATCGACGACCGGAAGTCGATCGCCACCGCACTGAAGAGCCTTACCGCGCGGACGATCCTGGGCGACGTCAAGTTCGGCGCCCGCGAGGGCCTGCCGCAGAACGTGGCCACCATCCCGCTGAACGGCGCGCAGTGGCGCTGGCACCAGGACAGCTACAGCTTCGATCTGGTGCAGGTGAACAGCAGCGGCAACAACGCGCTGCCGAACCAGGGCCAGCTCGGCGCGATCACCTACGACACCTAGAACAACGGTGGCGCGCGCCGACGGCACACAGCCGTCGGCGCGGCCCTGTCGTCGTCTTGACCGCCCGCCCGACCCCCAGTTCCAGCTAACCCGGCAATACGGCCGCAGAAAGCCTCTCAGGGCCTTTCCGGGCGGCTCTAGCGCGCCTCTCCCTCGCCATGCAACGGCCTACCGCAAGCCGCGGGAAATGGATGAGGGGGAAGGCAGGCTGCCTTCCCCCTCATCCATGGGCGGGCCGGCCGGTGGGCCCGCCCTACGCGCCCCCGGAGCCGGGCGCCCCCCGGGACTACGCGCGCAGCGCGGCGCGGGACATCGTGTGCTCGACCACCGCGATCAGCGCGGTCTTCGTCGAGTCACGGTTGCGGGCGTCGCAGGTGATGATCGGCACCGCCGGGCTGATCTGCAGCGCCTCGCGAACGTCCTCGATCGAGTGCCGCAGCACCCCGTCGAAGCAGTTCAGACCGATGACGAACGGCAGCTGACGCTGCTCGAAGTAGTCGACGGCGGCGAAACAGTCGGCGAGACGGCGCGTGTCCGTAAGCACGATCGCGCCGATCGCGCCCCGGACAATGTCGTCCCACATGAACCAGAACCGGTACTGCCCCGGCGTGCCGAACAGGTAGAGGATCAGGTCCTCGTCGAGTGACACCCGGCCGAAGTCCATCGCCACCGTGGTCGTGGTCTTGTCGACCAGGTGAGTCAGGTCATCGACGTGCGCGCCGGCCTCGGTCATGACGGCCTCGGTGCGCAGCGGGACGATCTCCGAGACGGAGCCCACGAAGGTGGTCTTCCCCGCGCCGAAACCGCCGGCAACAACGATCTTGACCGAGGTGGTCGCGACCGATGAGTTGACGCGTCTGTGGTCAGAGCTTTCGTAGGCCACTGAGAACCCTTTCGAGCAACGCGAGATCCGGCGCCTCGTCGCGGTCCGGCTGCTGGTGTACGCGGACGAAGCCCTCGTCCGCCATGTCGCCGACGAGCACCCTCGCGACTCCGAGCGGCACTCGCAGGCCGGCGGCGATCTCGGCCACTGAACGGACCTGGCGGCACATCGCAGCGATGGACTGCTGCTCAAGGCTGAGCCCGATCACGCGTTCCTCGCCGTACTGGGTGGTGATGACGAGCGCCTCGATGGCGAGCTCGTAGCGCGACCGGGTCCGGCCCCCGGTCATGGCGTAGGGCCGGACCACTGGTCCCGGTGGACCCCCCAGCTCGCTCACGCCGGCATCTCCCTCGCCTCGGATGAAGCCGCCGCGTCAGCGATGCGCCCACTCATCGTGGGAGCGTCCCTTGCAGCTCCTGGCGCAGCGCGGGCGTCAGGACCGCCTTGGCCCGGCTGACCAGCAGTGCCATCTCGTAGCCGACCAGGCCGATGTCGCACGACGGTGCGGCCAGCACCGCCATGCTCGCCCCGTCACTGATCGCCATAATAAAGAGGAAGCCATGCTCCATCTCGACGACCGTCTGGGTGACCAGGCCGGCCTCGAAGACGCGCGCAGCCCCCTGGGTCAGGCTGACCAGACCGGACGAGACCGCGGCCAACTGGTCGGCACGGTCCCTCGGGAAGCCGTCCGAAACGGCCAACAGGAGACCGTCCGCGGAGACCACGACGGTGTGCGCCACACCTGGAACCCGGTCGACGAAATTGTTGATCAGCCAGTTCAGGTTCTGCGCCTCGGCGCTCACCACCGGTCTCACCGTTCCTCCTGCCCGTCGCGGCGGGCGCTTCTCGTTTCGGCACCCATGTCCCGTCCCTGCCGGACACCCTGGTAGAAGCTGGCGAGACGTCCGCCAACCGCTTCGGGAGACCTGGTCGCGGCGTCGGCTGGCCGCGGCGGGGGCTTACGATTACTGGCTGGTTCTGCGCTGCCGGGGATGAGGTGCGTCATCGGCACCCGCAGCGGCAGGCCCGACTTGGTCGTGGACGCCTGCGACCCGTCAGCCGGCTGCCGCAGCGCCTCCGCGGCCTGCCAACCAGCGTCGCCGGCCGACTCCCACGAGCGAGGCTCGCCGCCACCGCGAACCGGCAGCGGCGCATCAGCGCCACGCACGGGCAGCGATGGCTCGACGCCGCGGACCGGCAGCGGCGGCTCGGCCGCGCGCGGCCCGGTCTGCTGCTCCGCGTAGGCGGCCGGCTGACGATAGCCGCCTCCGTTGAGACCACCGGTGCTCGGGCCGGTACCGCCACCCGTCCCGTTGTCCGTGCGCAGGCTCGCGGCCGGGCGCATCGGCATCTGGGCCGGGGCCGGCGCCGGTTCCGGCCGGTGTAGCTGGCCGTCACCCAGCCCGCCGTTGCCCATCACCCGCATGCCCGCGGACGCGCGAGGAGCGGTGAACGCTGCCGGCGGGGTCGACTCGACCACTGGGTCCGGCGCCCGCCGAGGCTCGTCGTCCGGCGAACGGCGCTGGAACCAGGCCGAGACCGAGTCGAAGATCGGCGTGGTGTCGACGTCCTCGCCCTCGCCGACGTAGAGCTCGCCGGTGTCCTCAGGCCGCGGCCGGGCGTAGCCGCCAGTCGCCGGCTCCTCCCAGCGCGGTCGGGGCACGTCCACGGGCTCCGGCTCCGGGCGGTGCGCCGGGCGAGCGAACACGTTCTCCTGCGGGTCGGCCTGCGCCGGCCCGCGGTAGCCCGCGCCGTTCTGATAGCCGGCATCGCGCTGGTAGCCGTCGTCCTGATAGCCGCTGCTGTCCCGGTAACCGCTGTCGCCCTGGTAGCCGTTGTCGGCCTGGCGGGCGCGGTCCGGCATCGGAATGGGGCTGGTGCCCGGGCGCTGCATCGGGCCGGTGTGGTCGAGCGAGTCCGGGCTGACCGGACGCTGCACCGGGAACTCGCCGCTCCACGACTCGCGCGGGTCGACCGGGCCCGTCCGCGGGCCACGCCGGTCGTCGTGCCCGGGCTCGTCGAACCGGGGCTCCTCGAACTGAGGCACCTCGTACCGGGGCTCGTCGAACCTCGGCTCTTCGCGCTCGGGCTGGTAGCCGCGCTGCTGATGCGGGTCCGTCGGCGGCTGGGTGCCCGGGAAGGCGCCGAACCGCTGAGTGTCCTCCTCGGTGTACCGAGGCTGCTGGTCACGAGCCGGCAGCGGCACTGGGCCGGTACGCGGGCCGCCAGGTCCCTGCTGGCCGCCAGGTCCCTGCTGGCTACCGGGGCCGATCGCCAGCGGTGGAGGCCCGAACCGACCGGAGTCGATGGCGGGCAGCGCGCCGCTCGGCGGGCCGAAGCGCTCGTCCGGCTCGTCGTACCCGTCTGGCTGCGGCCGCCCGCGGCCGTTCTCCTGGCCGAGGCCGAACTGCTGCGGGCCGCCGCCGAAGGCCTGATGACGGACCGGGCCGGTCCCGGGGCCACCGGGGCCGGCGTCCAGCTCCGGGCGCCCCGAGCCGGGACCGGAGATCCCGGCGAAGCCCGGGCGGGACCCGGTATCCGGACCCGGCCGGCTGATGGCGGCCGGCGCGCCCGGACGCTGTGCGCCTGGACCCGTCCCGGCACCCACGGTGTCGCCGGTGACCAGCTTGGCTGGCAGCCGGATCACGGCGGTGATGCCGCGGGACGGCGACTCACGCAGCTGGACTCGGATGCCGTGCCGGCTGGCCAGCCGGCCGACCGCGAACAGACCCATCGTCCGGGACACGGAGACGTCCACGACCGGCGGGTTCGCGAGCCGCTCGTTGACCCGTTCCAGGTCCTTCGCCGGCATGCCGATACCCATGTCGACGATCTCGATCATGGCGCCGGCGCCGGGGCCGAGGGAGTGGCTGGTGACGACAACGTCGGTCGCCGGCGGGGAGTACGAGGTCGCGTTCTCCAGCAGTTCCGCGATCAGGTGGACGACGTCGCTGACACCGTTGCCGGCGATCGACACCGGAGCGGCGGTCGTCTGCTTGACGCGGGTGTACTGCTCGACCTCGGAGATGGCGGCGAGGACGACCTCGTTGAGCGGGACCGGGTGGGTCCAGCGCCGGGCGGTGTCGGTACCGGCGAGAACCAGGAGGCTCTCGTTGTTCCGCCGCATTCGGGTGGCGAGGTGGTCCAGCTTGAACAGGTTGGCGAGCTGGTCCGGGTCCTGCTCGCGGTTCTCCAGATCGTCGATGAGGCGCAGCTGGCGCTCGACGAGGCCCTGGGAGCGCCGCGACAGGTTCACGAACATCGCGTTGGCGTTGTTCCGCAGCACGGCCTGCTCGGACGCCAGCCGGACCGCCTCGTGGTGGACCTGGTCGAACGCCCGGGCGACCTCGCCGATTTCCTCGTCGGTATCGATACCGACCGTCTCGACCTCGTCGTCGATCACCTGGTCGGACGAGTCTCGCAGTCTTCGGACGGCGTCGGGCAGTCTTCGCTCGGCGATGTCGAGGGCCGCGGTTCGCAGCGCGAACAGCGGGCGGATCAGCGACTGCGCGACCACCAGGGTGATGGTCAGAGCGGCTGCCAGGATCAGGACGGTGAACAGGGCGGAGAGGATCGCCTGCCGCTGGATGCCGCTCCGCAGGACGCCTACCCGCGAGTTGATCTGGTCCAGCATTCCGTCGGCGACGCTGTAGCTGACCGTAATCATGGCGCGGGTGTTCTGCAGCCACTTGGTCGACTCGATCTGGTCGATCTGCCCGTCGTTGAGCGGCTGGCCGACCGTCGAGTTGAGCACTCGGTCGGTGTTCTTCAGGGTGTTGAAAACGTCGCCGTTGGTGCGTGGGTCGAGTGCCTGCTCATACAGCGTCTTCTGGGACTGCGAGGCGGCCTTGTCAAACTGGTCGAGCTCGTTGCTGCGTTCGGCGTCTGTGCTCAGCACCGACCGGAACTCGTCGCTGGTGAATGGCAGTTCCGACACCAGGAAGGTGTTGACCTGCGCCTGCTGCTGGGCAAGCAGGTCGGTCGCCCGGACCAGGTGCAGGGCCGCCTCGACGGAGCTGTCCAGCTGCCGGTCGTCGTTGCCCTGCGGGATCAGGCCGACGAGGTCGATCAGCGGCTCGATCATGGAGTCGTACGAGGTCGTGACCGAGACCGGGTCGGTCAGCCTGCCGATGGCCGCGCGCTTGGCCGGCAGGCCGTCCAGGCCGGTGGCGGCCGCGTCGAGCGCCTCGTTGACCTGGGGGCTGAACGAGCCACGCTGGCTGTCGGCCACGGTCAGGTATGCCTTGTACGAGGTGTCGACCTCGCGCTGGCGGGCCAGGACCGGGTCGGAGGCGGGATTCTGGTTGGTCGCCCGCAGGGCCACATATTCGGCGGTGAAGGTGCGTTCACGTTCGAGCTCGGACGCGAGGTCGAGTGCGGCGCGGTCGATGGTGATCAGGTGCGAGACCCGGTTGATGTCCCGGGTACTGGTGAGCACCGAACTCGCGTCGATCAGGGCGTTGACGATGATCGCAACGACCGGGATCGCGAGGATCGCGATCAGCTTGGTACGAACCCGCCAGCTCGACGGACTGGACAGGACGCCGCGGCCACCGCGACTCCCGCCGCCCCCGTCGGGGGGTCGAGCCGCAGCGGGGCGCTCACCGCGGCCCCCGTCTTCCAGGACGGGAGCGCCCGGCGCCGGCATCGGCATCGGGTCTGCGGCGAGGCCCGTGCTGCTGGCCATCGGTTGTCTGCGCACGTACTTCGCAACCTCTCCGCCGGCCCCCCGGAACAGGGCGTTCTGGGGATGGCCCGGTATCGGACCCGGATGTCCCTCGGTCGGCACCATAGCGGTACCGCGTTCGCGCTCGAAAGGTGGCTACCTTACGTCATGTACTACGAAGCTACGAGTTGTGTGCCTGATGCGCACTTCATGAGGCCCGGGCGCGCCGAGTGGGTGGCCCGCAGCCGTCGGAACATGACTCGTGCGACGTACGGTCGCCACGGAGGAAGACCGAAGGGATGCCGTCAGCGTCACCACTGTGGCGGATCTCGATAACCGTACGGAGCGCTTTGGAAGCCCCGCGATCGGTACACCCGATCTTCATCGAAAGATGTTTCCGAGAGTTTCAAGGCGGATACGTATCGTTAACATGCGGTCGGTCGGGCTATCTGGCCCGCGTCGCCGTGTGCCCGTCGCGGGTCCGGTGTTCCGGCCGGTGACGCGCCATCGCCGGCCGACCGGCGGCGCTGCTCCGTAGACTTGGCAGGTGAGCGCACCCAACCGCCCGCCCAACCGCCCGATGGCCTCGCGACCAGGCGAGCCCGGTCCTTCTGGTCAGAACGCACAATCCGACCAGAACGCTCCGTCTGGGGAGAACACATCCGCGGGCCAGGGCCCCGTGAGCCAGGCACAGCCGACGCACCCTGGTTACGACACGGCCCTCGTCATCGACTTCGGTGCGCAGTACGCCCAGCTGATCGCCCGCCGGGTGCGCGAGTGCCATGTGTACTCGGAGATCGTGCCATGGAATACGCCGGTCGCCGAACTGCTGGCCCGCCGGCCGAGCGCGGTGATCCTCTCCGGCGGCCCGAAGTCGGTGTACTCCCCCGGCGCGCCCCAGGTGGACCCGGCCCTGTTCGACGCGGGCATCCCCGTTCTCGGCATCTGCTACGGCCACCAGGTCATGGCACAGGCGCTCGGCGGCACGGTCGACCGCACCAACACCGCGGAGTACGGCGCGACCACGCTCTCGGTCACGCGGCCGGGTCTGCTGTTCGACGGTCTACCGGTCGAGCAGCAGGTCTGGATGTCACATGGCGACGCGGTGAGCGCCGCCCCGCCCGGATTCGCGGTCACCGCGAACACCCGGTCCACGCCGGTCGCGGCGTTCGAGGACCTCGGGCGGCGGTTGTTCGGCGTCCAGTTCCATCCGGAGGTGCTGCACACCGAGCAGGGCATGGAGGTGCTGCGCCGGTTCCTGCTGCACGGCGCGGGGGCTCGGCCAGCCTGGACCATGGTCAACATTGTCGACGAGGCGGTCGCCGCGGTCCGCGCCCAGGTCGGCGGGGCGAGGCTGATCTGCGCGCTGTCCGGCGGCGTCGACTCGGCGGTCGCCGGCGCGCTCGTGCAACGCGCTGTCGGCGAGGCGCTGACCTGTGTGTTCGTGGACCACGGCCTGCTGCGGGCCGGCGAGGCCGAGCAGGTCGAGCGGGACTTCGTCGCCTCGACCGGCGTCGAACTGGTGCATATCAAGGCGGCGGACCGGTTCGCGGCGGCGCTCGCGGGCGTCACCGACCCGGAGCAGAAGCGCAAGATCATTGGCCGCGAGTTCATCCGGGTGTTCGAGGAGGCCGCCCGCGACCTGGAAGCCCGCGCCGAGGCCGCCGGCAGCCGGATCGAGTACCTGGTCCAGGGCACCCTGTATCCGGACGTCATCGAGTCCGGCTCGCCCGACGCCGCGAAGATCAAGTCGCACCACAATGTCGGCGGGCTGCCGGAGGACCTGCAGTTCGGCCTGGTCGAGCCGCTGCGGATGCTGTTCAAGGACGAGGTACGCCGGCTCGGCGAGGAGCTCGGGCTGCCCGAGGAGATCGTCTGGCGGCAGCCGTTCCCCGGGCCCGGGCTCGCGGTGCGGATCATCGGCGAGGTCACGCCCGAACGCCTCGAGATCGTCCGCGCGGCCGACCAGATCGTGCGTGACGAGATCCGCCGGTCCGGGCTGGAGCGCGAGATCTGGCAGGTGTTCGCCGTCCTGCTGGCCGACGTCCGCTCGGTCGGGGTCCAGGGCGACGAGCGCACCTACGGCCACCCGATCGTCCTGCGTGCCGTGACCAGCGAGGACGCGATGACCGCGGACTGGGCCCGGCTGCCGGCCAACCTGCTGGAACGCATCAGCAACCGGGTCGTCAACGAGGTCCCCCAGATCAACCGCGTCGTCTACGACATCACCTCGAAGCCCCCGGGCACCATCGAATGGGAATAGGGCGTGACGGGCGGAACGGGCGCGGAGCGCCCGCCGCCCGTCACGCCGGCTCGGGCGTTTGGCGCCCTCGCCAACGCTGGATCGAGGTGGGCGTGGACGACGGTGGTTCAGGCCCGTCCAGGGTCGGGATCTTGGGTGCGTTCCGCTCCCTGGGCCTGGCTGCCGTTCGTTGATCGCCGTTTCAGCCCTGCGGTGGTTGTGGTCGGGGCGGATTTACGACCAGCGGAGGGCGCCGGGTAGCCGGCGGGAGTCTCACCCGCCGGCCCCCACAGATCCGGACGTGAGCCTCTCGACTCATCCGGCTCGTGCTGTCCTACCGACCGCCAGCGGTTGCTGCCAGTGCGCGAACAGTCCCGGGTCGCGGCGACGTACCTCCGCGAGGAACCGTAGCGACCGGCGCCACCGCCGTCGGAACCGCCTGTATTTGCGTTGCAGCCATCGCGCCAGGTAGGCGTCGATCAGGCGGAGGGTCGGAGCCAACCGAGACGGTGTAAACGCACCGTAGTAGTTGATCCAACCCCTGATCAGCGGATTGATTCTCGCTGCCAGGTCCTGGAGAGTCCCGGCCGTGCGCCGATGCAACCTCCACCGGCGTATCTGGCGGCGTAGCCGTTTGGCATTCCTGTCGCTGATCGCGGGAGTGAAACCGACGAACAGTGCCCCGTCCCGGCGGCGAACCGTCCGGGCATGATCACCGTCTACCTCAGATCGGCGTCTCCCTTCGAGTTCGTGGCGCAACGAAACGGCGATCTTGCGGGCGTCCCGGTCCTGGTGACGCTTCGGTCGCTCCGCCGGCTCGGTGCCGGTTGCTGTTCAGGGTCGGTGGTTGGGCGCGTTCGGGCTTGAGGGCAGTCGCTGGCGCGCGGGTTTACCAATTGGTCGCGAGGGCGGTCCGGGCCAGGGCTGTCAGGACGGTGGGGTCGGCGGGTGGGCGCGGCGCGTCGAGCGGGGCGCCTACTGGGGCCGGTAGGCAGGCGATGACCGAGACGGCCCGGTTCCCGGCGCGTGCGAACAGGGCGCCGGGAACCGCCGCCGCGTCGTCACCCACGCCCGCCACAGGAGTCATTCGAAGCGCCTTTCCAGGTGCCGTGGTATCCCACAGCACCGGAAGGCAGGCGGTGGACGAGGGGGCAGTGCTCGACGTGAGCCACCCGGCCAGCTCAGCTCGGGCATCGGACACGCTTTGCAGGACGTATGCCTGGACGGAGACGTAGCCGGGCCCCGCCTGCGCGCGCGCCTCGACACGCCACCGGCAGAAGGTGGCCAGCGACCGCAACCCGGCTACGTCGTCGGCGATCTCGATGGCCGGCGTGCTTTCGACCAGCGTCGAGGTCAGAGGTTCCGGCGCGGACCCGCCGAACATCGCCGGCAGGGTCGCGCTCGCCAGCGGCGCGCAGGTCGGCGTACCCCCGCCGCCCTGCTCGAACGCGTTCGGCAGCCCTGACCCGATCATGGCCCCGTCGGCGGCCGTGTCCAGGCGCCACTTTCCCTCGACGAATCGGTACGGGCTGCCAGGCGGGCTGGCCGCCGTCTCGAACGACGGCTGGCCGGGATTGTCGGCGGCGGTGCCGGCGCGAGCCCCGTCCGGGCCGACCGTGACCGTCCGCCGCTCCCTGCCGACCAGAAGGGCGATCTCGAGCCGCCAGCGGCAGTGGCAGAGCGTCGTGCTTGCCGTGACGGGAAAGGACCTGGTCGCGCCGGCTTCGACGATCGCAGGGCCACCCGCGAACGAGGGATCGGGCTGCTCCCCGAGCGCCACCGGGTCCAGGTCGAGGTGCACCGACTGGGCGCTCCCCCGTGCCGCGCCGCCAGGATGGGCACACGTGAGCAGCGGTCCCGCTGCGCCCGTCTGGGAGATCAGCCCAGCGAGCGGCGGGTCCAGGTGCACGCTGAAGCCGAGCACCTGGACCGGCGCGTAGGGACCGGCGGCGACCTTGATGCCCACCGGGGTCGCGTTCGCCGCCGCGCCGCCGAGGGAGGCGGCCCAGCTCGCTCGGCCGCGGCAGTCATCGCGGCCGCCGGGAGGCGCCGGCAGCGCCTTCAGAGCACGGTTGACCACGTAGACCACGCCTGTCGACTCGGTGTCCGCGGTGACCCGGAACGGAACCGGACAGGCCAGGCCCGCGCGTTCGCAGGCCCAGCGCGCGCCGACGGCCGTCGACCTGAGGAAGACCGTCGTCGCGGCCACCAGGACGACGGCCAGGCCGGCGCCGATCAGCATCCGCGCGCGCCGCCGGGCGGGACTGGCCGGCCCCGTGGTGGACTGCCGGCCTGACCCGACCTCGTCTCGCGCCAGCGGGTCAGCCAAGGAGCTCTGGTCGTCGGGCCGTCGCCCCCGCCGCAAGGTCCCCATAGCCGCGTCGTCCCCGCCCGTAGGAAAAGTCCCGCCCGTCGACGATTGTGCCCCTTCGTGACCGTGACGTCGCGGCCCGCTGCCGTGCGCGGGGACGCTGGACGTCCGCTCCTGCGCGGTGGTCGCCGATCGAGGCGAAGCCGGACCATGCCGTCGGCGTGGGTAGACGTTTCCGCGTTGCCAGGGGTCAGGCACCGGCGTGAACGCATTGTCTACAGCTTTGACTGAGCCGCGTTGTCTCGCCCGCGATCGTGCGTCGTGCGGTTCATGTCCAATGTCAAAGCGTTGCCAAAGCTTGATGCCGGTTCGCCCTGCATCCCGGTGCACGCCCGCCCTCGCATCCCCAAGAAGGCCAACCTTGTCCGAGAAACAGGACTGGCGCCCGTGCCTAAATCGACGGACACAGGCGTCGAGATACGTCGACGTCAGGCCTGATGCCCGCATTTCACCGCCAGTGGGGCACGTTCCGCGGGCAGCCGCCCGCCTCACGCCCAGATTTCGACGGCCTGGCGGATTCGATGGTCCGTACCGCGCGCGACAGCATTGGGTCCGGCGCTGTGGGTGATGTCGGACCAGGCAGGCATAGTGGCGGTGAGCCGGAAACGCCGACCGCACCCCACTCCGGCAACCGGCATCTCGAACGTATGATCGAGGACTGATGAGCACACTTTTCGACGACGAGACCGTTCCCAGCGCCGGCGGGGCATCGTCCGAGCCGCGTGACTCGTACGACCTGTTCGCCCCGGCGGTGCTGGCCGGCGCCCCCCGGTCCGGGCAGTCGGCCGCGGCGCACCAGCCCGAGCGCCGGCCGTCGCCCCGGCTCGACCCGGACGAGCTGCTGGCCGGGCTGAACCCGCAGCAGCGAGCCGCCGTGGTCCACGAGGGGTCGCCGCTGCTGATCGTCGCCGGCGCCGGGTCCGGCAAGACCAGGGTGCTCGCCCACCGGATCGCCTACCTGCTCGCCGCCCGCCAGGTGCACCCCGGCGAGATCCTCGCGATCACGTTCACCAACAAGGCCGCGAACGAGATGCGGGAGCGGGTCGGCGCGCTCGTCGGCGGCCGGGTGCGGGCCATGTGGGTCAGCACCTTCCACTCGGCCTGCGTGCGGATCCTGCGCAACGAGTCGAAGCGGCTCGGGTTCGGCAGCTCGTTCTCGATCTACGACGCCGCCGACGCCCAGCGGCTGATCACCCTGGTGTGCCGCGACCTCGACCTCGACTCGAAACGCCACCCGGCCCGCGGCCTCGCCGCCCAGATCAGCACGCTGAAGAACGAGCTGGTCGACCACGAGACCGCGCAGGCCAAGGCCTCCAGCCACCCCGAGCGGACCGTCGCCGAGGTGTACGCGCTGTACCAGCGCCGGCTGCGCGAGGCGAACGCGCTGGACTTCGACGACCTGATCATGACGACGGTGAACCTGCTGCAGGCGTTCCCGGACGTCGCCGAGCACTACCACCGCCGGTTCCGCCACGTCCTCGTCGACGAGTACCAGGACACCAACCACGCCCAGTACGTGCTCATCCGGGAGCTGGTCGGCGGTGGCGGGTCGACGGCTGGGCGCGCGGACGACCCTGGGCTGCCCGGCCCGGCGGAGCTGTGCGTGGTCGGTGACGCCGACCAGTCGATCTACGCGTTCCGCGGCGCGGACATCCGCAACATCGTCGAGTTCGAAGAGGACTTCCCGAGCGCGAAGACGGTGCTGCTGGAGCAGAACTACCGCTCCACCCAGACCATCCTGTCCGCGGCGAACGCCGTCATCGCCCGCAACACCCAGCGCAAGCCGAAGCGGCTCTGGTCGGACGCCGGCGACGGCGAGAAGATCGTCGGCTTCGTCGCCGACAACGAGCACGACGAGGCCGCGTTCGTCGCCGAGGAGGTGGACCGGCTCTCCGACGAGAACCTGGCCCGGCCCGCCGACGTCGCCGTCTTCTACCGCACGAACGCGCAGAGCCGGGTCTTCGAGGAGATCTTCATCCGGGTCGGCCTGCCCTACAAGGTCGTCGGCGGCGTGCGCTTCTACGAGCGCAAGGAGATCCGCGACCTGCTCGCCTACCTGCGCGTGCTCGCGAACCCGTCAGACACGGTCAACCTGCGCCGGATCCTCAACACCCCGCGGCGCGGCATCGGCGACCGGGCCGAGGCGATGCTCGCCGCGTTCGCCGAGCGGGAGCGGATCGGCTTCGCGGACTCGCTTGCCCGGGTCGACGACGTGCCGGGCCTGGCCACCCGGTCGGCCAAGGCGGTCCGTGAGTTCGCGACGCTGCTCGCCGAGCTGCGCGAGACCGCCGCGGGCGACCCCGTCGAGACGATCGAAGCCGTGCTCGAACGCACCGGCTACCTCGCCGAGCTCGTCGCCGAGGACACGATCGAGTCGCAGGGCCGGGTGGAGAACCTCCAGGAACTGGTGGAGGTCGTCCGGGAGTACACCGAGCGGTTCCCCGAAGGCACGCTCGCGGGTTTCCTGGAGCAGGTCTCGCTGGTCGCCGACGCCGACCAGATCCCGTCCGACGACGGCTCAGACGGCGTCGTCACCCTGATGACGCTGCACAGCGCGAAGGGTCTCGAGTTCCCGGTGGTGTTCCTCACCGGGCTGGAGGACGGCATCTTCCCCCACATGCGCACCCTCGGTGACCCGACCCAGATGGAAGAGGAGCGCCGGCTGGCCTACGTCGGCGTCACGCGGGCCCGCCAGCGCCTCTACCTGACCCGTTCGGTCGTGCGCAGCGCCTGGGGTCAGCCCGCCTACAACCCGCCGTCGAGGTTCCTCACCGAGATTCCCGAGCAGCTGCTCGACTGGCGCCGGCTCGCCCCGGCCGGCCTCGGCCCATCCGGGTCCGGCGGCTTCGGCAGCGGTGGTTTCGGGTCCGGCGGGTTCGGGCCAAGCCTGGGGCGTGGCTCGGGCGGGGGCGCCGGCACGAGCGCGGCACCGAGCGGTTCCCCCTTCGGCCAGGGCCGGGCGTCGTCCCGCCCCGCCAGCCGGCCGATCCCCGCGCTGTCCGTCGGCGACCGGGTGACCCACGACGTCTTCGGCCTCGGGGTGGTCGTCGCGACGAGTGGCATCGCCGGCTCCTCCCAGGCGAAGGTCGACTTCGGCGAGGGCACGGGCACCAAGGACCTGCTCCTGCGCTACGCCCCGGTCACCAAGCTCTGATCGGGACATGGCGCCGCACGGTCAGGTGTCCGGGCGGCCCACGCGGCCACGTCGGGTGGGTCAGCCCAGGTCGGCGTCCGCGGCCGGGAGGTCGGGCGCCGGCTCGCCGGACTCGCCGGCCGACCGCTGCCACCGCCAGGGGAGCAGCGAACGGCGGCCCTGATCGGCCGGATGGGCCCGCCCGACGAGGGCACGGACGCACTCGTTCACCGCTTCCGGGCGTTCCAGCGGAAGGGCATGACCGGCACCCTCCTCGACGACGAGCTCGGCCTCCGGCAGCGCGTCGGCCAGGGTGCGGCTGTGCGGCAGCGGGGTCATCAGGTCGTGGTCGCCGACCATCAGCAGCGTCGGGACGTGCCGCAGCACAGCCGCGGCGGCGAGCTTGTCGTGCGCCAGCAGGGTCGGCAGGAACGACACGATCACCGGGATCGGGGTGCTCGCGATCTCGCCTTCCAGGAACGTCACCACCGAGGGTGGTATGTCGGTGGTGCCGAAGCCGACCCTCCTGGTGATCGAGTAGGCCAGGTCGCTGCCGTGCCGCCGGGCCCGTTCCAACAGTGGTGGGGCGTGCCGGATCCCGACGGCGAGGCCCGGCAGCACCCGCCGGACCACGCTGGACACCCCGGCCGGCAGGCCGAAGGTCACCCGGGCCAGGTCGCCCGCGCTCGTCGACATCAGCGCCACCGCGACGACCCGCTCGGCGAACAGCTCCGGGTGCCGCTCGGCCAGGCCGAGGATCGTCATCCCGCCCATCGAGTGGCCGATCAGCACGATCGGCCCGGCCGGAACGCGGGCCGCCAGGACGGCGTGCAGGTCATCGGCCAGCTGGTCGATGGTGCACCGCGCGACCTCGGACCGCCCGGACCGGCCGTGCGCCCGCTGGTCGTAGAACACCATGGGACCGAGGTCGGCCAGCGCCCGCTGTTGGAAGCACCACGAGTCGGCGGTGTTGCAGAACCCGTGCACGAACACCAGGGTCGGCCGCTCGGGCAGGTCGGATGAGCTCCACCTCCAACGCAGCCGGGCCAGACCGGTGCGCGGGTCCGATCGGTCGACGTCGCCGGCGACCGCTGCCGGGTCGCTCGCGGCGGAGCCGGGGCCCGCGATGCCCACTGCCGACGCCGGTACGCCGGCGGCGGCGAGGTCGTCCGGGTCGCTCTCGACGACGTGCAGCGGCACGCCGTCGGAGGCGATCACCGTGGTGGCCCGGCCGACGATCGGCCCGGCGCGCAGCTCCGCCGGGACGTCCGGGCGGGCGCGGGCCTTCCTGACGGCCCGGCGCTCGGCGATCAGGCCGGCGGCGATGACAGCCCCGGCGATGCCGAGGCTGCCGCCGGTCGCCCGGACCGCCCTCGACCCCGCCACCGTTCCGACCAGGTCGACCGCGCCGGCCGCCGACCTCCCCAGACTGCCGCCCTTCGTGACGCCGCCCATGCCCGTGGCCGTGCCCGCCACGCCACCACCTCGCCAACCGCCCGCCGATCCTGGCGGTCTCGTCCCGTTACCCGCCAGTTAGGATGCCCTACTCCCGGATGATGCACCGATGAACGGCACCGCAACCGCCCACCGGGGCGTCAACCACACCCGAGCCGGCGGCCGCTAGCCGAGGGAGTCGGGGCTCAGGCCGGCCCTGGCGGCCGGCAGCAGCCCGGGGAGGTCGGCGGCACCCAACGGGCGCGGGGCCAGCTCACCGGCCCGGCCATGCAGGTATGCGGCCACGCTGGCCGCGTCGAGCGCCCCGAGCCCGGCGGCCAGCAGGGAGCCGGCGAGGCCGGTCAGCACGTCGCCCGTCCCTGCGCTGCCGAGCCACGGGGTTCCGGTGGTGTTCACCCGGGCCGCGCCGCCCGGTTCGACGACCAGCGTCCGGGCGCCCTTGAGCAGCACGGTAACGCCCAGCTCACCGGTCGCGCGCCGGACCGTGGCCAGCCGGTCGGCGGCCAGCGCTCGTCCCGTCTCCCGCGGGTCCCAGCCGAGCGCGGTCGCCGTGAGCCGGGTGAACTCGCCCTCATGAGGGGTCAGCAGCACCGGCGCCCCCCGGCGAGCCAGCGTCTCCCGGTTCGCCGGGGCCTCCACGCGGCCTGATCCGCCGACGCCGGGCCGGCTGAATCCCGCGGTGAACCCGACCCCGACGCCCGCACCGCCACCCGTCCGGAAGCCGGCGGCGAAGGCGTCGGCGAACGGGTCAAGCCCGCCGGCGTCGAGCAGCAGCGGCACGTCGGTACCCACCAGGGCGTCGACCAGCCGGCGTGCCTCCGCCCCGGGCACGATCCCGGGGCCGAGCGCCCAGGCCTGGACCCGGCCGGCGGCCAGCATCGCGGTGGCGTCTCCCGGTTCGATCACGGTCACCACCGCCTCCGGGTGGGCCCGGCGGACATGCTCGGCCGCGCGCGCCTCGGCGACCACCCGCAGGTAGCCGGCCCCGCCGCGCAGCGCCCCGCCGGTCGCGAGCACGACCGCGCCCGGGTAGCGGTCGCTGCCTCCCACCAGGCCCAGCACGCCCCGGGTGTACTTCGAGTCGGTCGGCCCTGGCACCGGGAGTAGGTCGGCGACGTCGTCGTCGTCGAGCGCCGTGAGGTCCGGTTCGGGCAGGTCGAGCCCGATCTCGACGAGTGCGAGCTGACCGACGTGGGTGGCGCCCGCGCCGAGCAGCAGCCCGCGCTTGTAGGTCCCGAACGTCACCGTCCGCGCGGCTCGCACCGCAGGGCCCACGACGGAGCCGGTGTCCGCGTCCACCCCGCTCGGCACGTCGACGGCGATCGTCCGCGCCGCCGGGGCCAGCTCGGCGAGCCGCGCGTGCGCCGCTCGCAGCCCACCACGCCCGCCGATCCCGAGCAGCCCGTCGAGCACCAGGTCGGCCCGCGCCAGCAGCGCCGCGACCCGGTCGTCCGCCAGCGCCGCCGGCTCCCCGGAGCCGGGGGTGCTGTCCGGGGCGACGACGCGGTGCAGCCGGCCGCCGGCGGCGAGCAGCACCGCGGTGCCCTCGGGATGGGTCGTGCCAGGCGCCAGGGCGTCCACGCGGGCGCCGCGGGCGGCCAGTTTGGCCCCGGCCCACAGCGCGTCGCCGCCGTTGTCGCCGCCACCGGCCAGTACGACGACCCGACGCCCGTACACCCGCCGGTCCAGGAAGGCGACCGCGTGGCTGAGCAGCCCGTGCACGGCCCGTTGCATCAGCGCCCCCGGCGGCAACGACGCGAGCAGCGGCGCCTCGGCGTCCCGGACGTCGGCCACGGTATGTGCAGCACGCATGCCCTCATCGTCCCGCGCCGCCGGGCGCTGGGCGCCGCGGCCCGGCCGTCGGCGATCCGTCGCCCGGCGGGTCAGGCGGTGCGGGTGACGGGAATGGTGGCGGCGGCCGTCAGGGCCGCGACGCGCTCGGCGGTGGCCAGGTCGATGTTGCCGCCGGAGAGGACGACGGCCGTCGGCCCCTGTGCCAGCCCCGGATGGCGCAGCAGCGCGGCCACCCCGGCGGCACCGGCCGGCTCGACGAGGTGGTCTCCGGTCGCCCGCAGCAGCGCCATCGCCTCCCAGAACGCGCCGTCGTCGACGGTGACCACGTCGTCGAGCAGGGACGCGGCGAGCGCCAGCGTGAGGCGGCCGGGGGTGCGCACCGCCATCCCGTCGGCGACGGTGTGGGCGGGCGAGCTGAGGCGCCGGCCGGCGTGGAAGGAGTCGGCGAAGGCCGAGGCGTTCTCGGCCTGCACGCCGATGACCCGTACCTGGGCGCCGCGGGCGTGGCTGGCCAGCGCGACCGCGATCCCGGCGGCCAGCCCGCCGCCGCCGACCCCGACGACCACGCTGCGCAGGCCCGGCACCTGCTCGATCAGCTCAAGCCCGACCGTCCCCTGACCGGCGATCACCGCCGCGTCGTCGAACGGGTGGACCATCAGCCGGTCGCCCTGGGCGGCGAACGCCTCGGCGGCGGCGAGCGCGGCGTCGACCCCACCGTCGACATGCTCGACCCGGGCCCCCCACCGTCGCGTGCGGGCCACCTTCACCGAGTTCGCACCGGCCGGTACGAAGATCGTCGAGTCGACGCCGAACCGGGCCGCGGCATACGCGACGCCCTGGGCGTGGTTACCGGCGCTGGCCGCGACCAGTCCGCGAGCCCGGCGGGCCGGGTCGGCCTGGGCGACCCGGTTGTACGCGCCGCGCAGCTTGAACGACCGGGTGTGCTGCTCGTTCTCGCACTTCAGCCAGATCGGCGCGCCGGTCCGGCGACCAAGCCCGGGGTGCGCTACGACCCGGGTGCGCAGCGCGACTCCCGCGAGGGTGGCCGCGGCCGCGTCGACGTCGACCGCGCGGATCAGGGCCGCGACCTCGGACGGGGAGAGGTCGTCCAGCCGGGCCGTGGCCCGGGTGGTAGTCCCGTCGCCGGCGTCGTCCGTCGGCCCGTCCGGGGATCCGACGGTGGCGCCCGGTTTGCCGGGCGTTCGCGGCGACGGCGTTGTCGCGGCTGGCTGGGTCATCCAAGGCTCCCTGGTGGCTTGGCGGCCACTGGAGTGGGCCGTGGCCGCGGCAAAACAAAAAGCCCTCCGCGAAGGCGGAAGGCTTGGCGCGCGGCCGACTGAACGCTCGGTCGCGCGCCTAGGTAATGCCCATGAACCGGACGCCCGGGGGCACGATGCCCACGGACGGACGAAGCACGAGCTGCTGCGGCACATTCCCAGCCTGCTCCGTCGGAGTCGCCCGCGTC
Source organism: Pseudofrankia sp. DC12 (assembly GCF_000966285.1). Lineage (NCBI taxonomy): Bacteria > Bacillati > Actinomycetota > Actinomycetes > Frankiales > Frankiaceae > Pseudofrankia > Pseudofrankia sp. DC12. The sequence goes on along the minus strand of NZ_KQ031391.1, from coordinate 4,372,459 downwards.
AAACCGACACCCAGCGGCGCGGCGCGCGACCCCGGTCAGACACCCAGCGGGAGCGTCGAGGAGGCCGGTAGATCCAGCGGTGACGGGGTGACACCGGCCGCGGCCTGAAGGGCACCGAGCGCCGCCACCATGGCGCCGTTGTCGGTGCACAGGCCAGGGCGCGGGACGCGCAGCGTGATGCCGGCGGCCGAGCACCGTTCGGCCGCCAGCGCGCGCAGCCGGCTGTTCGCGGCAACGCCACCGCCGATGACGATCGTGTCGACGCCGTGGGCCGTCGCCGCGCCGACCGCCTTCGCGGTGAGCACGTCGACGACGGCCTCCTGGAAGGAGGCGGCGACGTCGGCGATGGGCACCGGCTCACCGGCCCGGCCCCGCGCCTCCACCCAGCGAGCGACGGCCGTCTTCAGGCCACTGAAGGAGAAGTCGAAGGTGCCGTCGCCCGCCTTGCCACGTGGGAACGGGATCGTCGGCGAGCCGTCGCGGGCCGCCCGGTCGATCGGCGGGCCACCGGGGAACGGCATCCCGAGCAGCCGGGCGACCTTGTCGTAGGCCTCGCCGGCGGCGTCGTCGACGGTGGCGCCCAGGGACTTCACCGGGACGGCGGCCAGGTCCTCGACCAGCAGCAGCGAGGAGTGGCCGCCGGAGACCAGCAGGGCGATCGACGGTGACGGCAGCGGGCCGTGTTCGAGGGTGTCGACGGCGACGTGGGCGGCCAGGTGGTGCACGCCGTAGAGCGGCACCCCGAGCGCCAGCGCGTACGCCTTCGCCGCCGCGACGCCGACCAGCAGGGCGCCGGCGAGGCCCGGCCCAGCCGTCACGGCGACCGCGTCGAGGTCCGCCGGCCGAGCGCCGGCCGCGGCCAGCGCACGCTCGATCGTCGGGACCATCGCCTCCAGGTGTGCCCGGGCGGCGATCTCCGGGACGACGCCCCCGTAGCGGGCGTGCTCGTCCACCGACGAGGCCAGCGCGTCGGCGAGCAGCGCTCCGTCGCGCACCAGTCCGACGCCGGTCTCGTCGCACGACGTCTCGATACCGAGGACCAGCGGCCCCCGCCCGTGCGGCCGGCTCATCCGGCTCCCTCCGTAAAGGTCGAAGCCGGCACCCCTGCCGCGCCGCCGGCCCCTGCTGTGCCGTCCGAGGCCGCTGTGCTGTCCGGGGCTGGTGCACTGTCCGAGGATGGTGCGTTGGCGGGGGGATGCGCCTGGCCGGGGCCGGCGGCGGCCGCGTCCCGTTCGTCGAGCGCCGCCCAGGCGGCGTCGAGCTGGACGCCGTAGCCGGCCGAGTCAATGGGGCGGGCCCGCATCACGTACGCGTCGCCGCCGGACGGCTGGTAGTACCCGCGGCGCATGCCGATGTCGACGAAGCCGAGCCGGGCGTAGAGCGCCCGGGCCGCATGGTTGTCGGTCCGCACCTCCAGGCCGCAGCTACGCGCGCCGCGCCGCCGCGCCTCCCGCAACAGAGCGATCATCAGCCGTGCGCCCAGCCCGCGCCCGCGAAGGTCGGGGTGCACGCCGACGGTCTGGATGTACGCCTCGTCGTCGGTCACGGCGAGGCCGGCGTATCCGACGATCCGGCCGGCGACCAGCGCGGCCAGGTAGTACCGGCTCGGGCCGGCCGCCAGCTCCGACCAGAACATCTCCGGCGTCCACGGATCGACGTCGAAGACGTCCGGCTCCAGGTCGGCGGCCTCGGCCAGCTGCCACCACCGCAGCGGCACCAGGGTGACCGCCGGCAGCCGCTGGTCCGGCCCGCCGCCGGAGGTCATACCGTGACCGGCTTCGCCTGGTGCGGCTCGGCGACATCCGGCCGGCGTAGGTAGATCGGCGTCAGCGGCGCGGGGACTCGCCCGCCCCCCACGTCCGCCGCCGCGAGTCCCGCGAGCACCGCGGGATTCGGGTACTCGGGCCCGGACGGCCCGGCGAGCGGAAGACCGGACCCTGCCACGGCGGCGGAGAACGCCGTGAACGCGTCGGGGTAGAGCGCCTGGCCAGGCCCGGCCAACGTGTCCATTCCGGCCGCCAGCAGCAACTCGGCGGCGCGCGCCGGGTAGTTGACCGCGGGGCCCGCGATCCGGCGGCCGTCAGCGTAGCCAGCCCAGAACACCTCGCGCCGGCGCGCGTCGGTGACCACGCCGGCCTGGCCCGTCGTGGCGGCACCGATCCCGTCCAGCGAGCAGACCCCGTGACAGGGCACGCCGAGCGCCGCCGCGAACGTGTGCGCGGTGACGATCCCGACCCGCAGGCTGGTGAACGGCCCGGGGCCGAGCCCGACAACCAGGGCCGCCAGGTCGGCGGGCCGGGTGGCGGCCTCGGCGAGCACGGCCTCGACGAGCGGGGCGAGGAGCTCACCATGGCGCCGGGCGTCGACGACCCGCCGGTGGGCAAGCAGGTGAACGGGGGCGAGCGCGGGCGCGGGCGCGGCCGCGACGGCCGGGCCGCCGGAGGGGTCGGCGACGAGGCCCGCGGGCCCAGGCTCGGGCACCAGCCCTGCCAGGCCTGGGTCACCGGGCCGAGGCCCGGTCGACGACGCGGGACCGATCTCGACGAGCGCAACCGAGCAGGCCGGCGTCGAGGTGTCAACAGCGAGCACCAACACCCGTCCAGCCTACGGACCGCGACCGGGTCAGCCCCGGACCGCTCCGCCCGCCGCCGCGGGCAGACGCCGCGCTTACCCGGAGGAAGCGGCGGCGGTGGGGAGAATCGGCCCGAAACCGCCGCCGGCCGCCTGCGTGGTCAGCCGGTGGGCACCTCGGCGTTACCCAGGGAACGCAGCCGCTCGGCCCAGTCAGGACCGCCGGGCAGCAGCTGTACCCGCCGGGCCTCGCCGACCTCGTCGCCTTCCGGACGATCGATGTCGACCCGAAGATGCTCGGTCGCGAGCTGCTCCACCCGGCCTGCGCCCCACTCGACGACCGTCAGCGCGACCTCGGTGTCCGCGTCCAGGTCGAGGTCGTCGACCTCGGCCACGCCCGCGAGCCGATAGGCGTCGACGTGTACCAGCGGCAGGCGGCCGCCGGTGTGCACCCGGGCCAGTACGAACGTCGGCGACGTCACCGGCCCTGGCACCCCGAGCCCGGCGGCGATCCCCTGCACCAGCACGGTCTTGCCCGCGCCGAGCGGACCGGCGAGCACGATCAGGTCGCCAGGCCGGGCCAGCCGAGCGATCCGCGCGCCCAGCCCGCGCATGCCGTCCGGGGTCTCGACCACCAGCTCGCCCTGGGCACCGCCGACCCGGTCGCGCGAGGAGACCGGGGGCTCCGCCGTATCCAGGCCCGGAACCGGGCCGGACCCGCCTGAGGTCGTCACCGGTCCATCATCCGCCCGTACCGCGGGTGCCGGGCCGGTAGCGAGGCCCGGGCCGGGTCATCGGTTCGGATTGGCGCAGCCGCCACTGCTGGCCAGGCCGCCGAACGCGCCGCGGCCGGGCCGCACCCGGATCATCTTCGGCGCCGCCTCGGCCGCCGCGGCCTGCTCGACCTGCTCGCGCGTCGTGAGGGTGAGCAGCACGGGCCCACCCGTCGGGCGCGCCTCGCCGCCCGAACCAGCGAGGTCGGGGAGGTCCTCAAGACCGTCGTCGTCGGGGCCGTCGAACTCGTCGTGCACCGTGCCGCCGCGGGGGGCGGATGCCGTGGCCGTGCGCCGACCGCCGCGCCACCTGAGCTTCACGTCGTCTCCCTCATGTCTCGCACTGCCCGTCCCGGACGCACTACCCGCTGAAGCCCGCGCCGACCGTGTCACCGTCCGGCACCGGCCGCGGGCGCCGAGCGCCTCCCTCGACCGTAGGTCCTCCCAGCCCAACCGTCTCGGCGCCCGGGCAACTCCCGGCCCACCCTGCGGCCACCGACCGGGGCCGATGCGGCGAAAACGCCCGTCATCGACGCCGACGCGCGACGATGATCTCCGACTCCGAGCGGAGGAGGAGTTCGATGGGCGGCGAGCGCGATTCCTGGCGTCCCGGCCGCGCGAACGGTGCCGGACCGTCCGGGGACGAGATCGGGTCCGCGCGGAACGCCGACGCGCCGCCCGGCCCGCTCGCTCGGGCCGGCGGCGCGCTGGCCGCCGCCGGGGGCCGGCTGCTCGACCGGGCCGGCGCGGGTCGGCTCGCCGCCGCCGTGGGCACCCTCGTCGTGGTGGCGATGGCGGGCGGCACCGTCTGGCTCGCCCAGGCCACCAGGAACCCGGGGCTGCCCTGCACCGCGCACGCAGGCGCGGTGTGCGAGCCAGCCTACGGGATCTGGGCCGACGCGGACCCTGACCGCGCGGTGACCAGTCCGGCCGGCTGGTCGGCCAGGACGGCCCGTTACCTGGGCGAGAGCTACGTGACCACCGCACCCGCGAGCCGGGTCCCGGCGCCACCGGGCGGGCGGGACGACTGCGCGGCGCGCGGCGGTCAGGCGTTGAGGTGGACCCGGGGGACGCGGGCGCCGACACGCGTCACGATCTCGTAGTTGATGGTGCCGAGCGCGGCGGCCCAGTCGTCGGCGGTCGGCTCCCCGTTCTCACCGGGGCCGAACAGGACCGCCTCGTCACCCTCGACGACCTGGTCGTCACCGACGTCGAGGACGAACTGGTCCATGCAGACCGTGCCGGCGATCCGTCGGCGCCGGCCGGCGAGCAGGACCTCGCCCACGTTCGTCGCCGCGCGCGGGACGCCGTCCGCGTAGCCGAGCGGGACGAGCGCGAGCGTCGTCTCGGCGTCCGTGACGTAACGGTGGGCGTAGGAGACCCCGGTGCCGCGCGGCACACGCTTGGCCAGTGCCACCCTGGCCGCGAGGCGCATCGCCGGGCGCAGGCCCAGCTCCGCCGACCGGCCGACCTCGGGGCCGGGCGACAGCCCGTAGACCGAGACCCCCGGCCGGACCAGGTCGAAATGAGCCTCCGGGCTGACCAGCGTCGCGGCCGAGTTCGCGAGGTGGCGTACCTCCGGGCGCAGGCCGGCCTTCTCCGCGATCGCCACCGCGTCGGTGAACCGGCTGATCTGGCCCTGGACGGTCGGATGCCCCGGCGCGTCGGCGAAGGCGAAGTGGCTCCACACCCCGACGACGTCGAGCACGCCCTCGGCACGCAGGGCGGCGGCCGCGTCGCACAGGGCCGGCCAGTCCGTGTCCGTGGCGCCGGCCCGGCCGAGCCCGGTGTCCGCCTTCAGGTGGACCCGGGCCGGGCGGCCGGTGGCCCGGGCGGCCGCGGCGATCTCCGCCAGTGCCCAGGGCGCGGAGGCCGACAGGTCGATCTGTGCGCCGATGGCCGCGCCGAGCGGCTCCCCCGGCGACATCAGCCAGGACATCACCGGCACCGTGATGCCGGCCGCTCGCAGCTCCAGCGCCTCCTCGACCACGGCGACCCCGAGCCAGCTGGCACCGGCGTCGAGCGCGGCGCGGGCGCACGGCAGCATGCCGTGGCCGTAGCCGTCGGCCTTGACGACGGCCATCGTCGCGGCGGAACCGGCCCGGGCGACCAGTTCCGCGGTCGACGCCCGCACGGCGTCCAGGTCGACCTCGGCGTAGGCACGCAGCGGCGTAGCCGGGTCGGCGGTGGTCGGCTGCATCATCGGGCCCTCCGGAATCCACGCGCGGATCCCCGCCCCGCGCGGCCGGCACGACCGGGTCGAGCCGGCGTCCAGTGGTCGGGACGACGTCTGCCGGAACCCTACTTGGCACCGCCCGGACCGGCCGACGGCCGGCAACGGGGACAGCCCCGGCACTGCTAGCCCGGGCCACCATAGGATTGCGGGGTGATCATCAGGGTATCCGGGGACGGACCGCACGACGAGGTCATCCTCACGCCGCTCGAGGCCGCCTTCACCGAGACCACCTGCGCCACGCTCGCGGGCACCGAGGCGTTCGCCCGCGGCGTCGGCCTGGCGCTGCTCGGCCGGGTCGCCGACCTCCGGATCCGGCCGAGCGACGCCTCCGGCACCGTGGACGACGACGGCCAGTACGCCGTCAAGCTGTCGGTCGACGAGGACGGCCCGCGCCAGGAGTGCGGCTGCCCGGAGGCGGCCGCGGCCGCGCTGTGCCCGCACGGGGTCGCCGTCGCGCTGGCGGCGACTGGCTCGGTCAACGCGGACGAGGACGACGAGGACGACGACGACTATGTCCGGGCCGCGGTCGGGGTGTTCCTGTCCGGCCTGCCGCGGGCCGAGCTGGTCGGCCTCGTCCTGGACCTGGCCGACGAGAACGACGACCTGGCCGACGCCCTCTGGGAGGCCACCGTCCGCTGGCACCGCGACCGCGCCGCCGACCCCACGGATTAGGCCCGGCGCCGCCGTAGCGCAACCCGGACCGCCCGACTCGATAGCCGGCAACCCGACGCGCAAGCGCCCACCGACCCGGCGACAGGCGACAGGCGACAGGCGACAGGCGACAGGCGACCCAAGATCCTGACCCTGGACAGGCGCCCGCCTCGTAGATCCGCGTCCTGCGACATCAAAGCTTGGGGAGGGCGCTAAGCGCCCGACCCGGCGCTGGCGAGCGGGCGCGCAAGCGCCCTTCGAGCCAGCGCCCCCTTCGAGCCAGCGCCCTATTCGACCGTGACGGACTTCGCGAGGTTGCGAGGCTGGTCGACGTCGAGGCCGCGGGCGAGGGCCAGCTCGCAGGCGAACACCTGCAGCGGGATGGTCGTCACCAGCGGGGAGAACAGCGACGAGGTCGCCGGCACCCGGATGAGGTGGTCGGCGAAGGGCTCGACGAGGTGGTCGCCCTCCTCGGCGATGACGATGGTGCGGGCGCCGCGGGCCCGGACCTCCTGGATGTTGGACACGACCTTGTCGTGCAGCACGGCCCGGCCGCGCGGCGAGGGCACCACGACGACCACCGGCACGCCCTGCTCGACGAGCGCGATCGGCCCGTGCTTGAGCTCTCCGGCCGGGAAGCCCTCGGCGTGCATGTAGGCGAGCTCCTTGAGCTTGAGCGCGCCCTCCAGGGCCACCGGGTACCCGACGTGCCGGCCCAGGAACAGCACCGTCCTGGCGCCGGACAGGCTGCGGGCCAGCTCCCGCACCGGGCCGACCGTGCCCAGCGTGCGGGCGACCAGGTCGGGCATCTTCTGCAGCTTCTCGACGTAGGCGCCGACCTCGTCCCCGTAGAGCACGCCACGGGCCTGCGCCAGGAAGAGGCCGACCAGCAGGCACGCGGCGACCTGGCCGAGGAACGTCTTCGTCGCGGCGACGCCGACCTCGGGACCGCAACGGGTGTAGAGCACGGCGTCGGACTCGCGGGGGATCGTGGAGCCGTTGGTGTTGCAGATCGCCAGCACCCGGGCCTTCTGCTCACGGGCGTGCTTGACGGCCATCAGCGTGTCCAGCGTCTCGCCGGACTGGCTGATGGCGATGACCAGCGTCGAGCGGTCGAGCACCGGGTCGCGGTAGCGGAACTCGGAGGCCATCTCGACCTCGCAGGGCAGCCTGGTCCAGTGCTCGATCGCGTACTTGGCGATCAGGCCGGCGTGGTAGGCGGTGCCACAGGCGACGATGAAGACCTTGTCGATGTCGCGGAAGTCCTCGCCGGACAGCCGCTCCTCGTCGAGGACGATCGCCCCGTCGGCCGACAGCCGGCCGCGCAGGGTGTCGGCGAGCACCGCGGGCTGCTCGCTGATCTCCTTCAGCATGAAGTACGGGAAGCCGCCCTTCTCGGCGGCGGAGGCATCCCAGTCGACGTGGTACGGCCGGCCCTCGACCGCCTCGCCGTTGAAGTCGATGACGGTCACACCGCCCCGGCGGGCCTCGACGATCTGGTCCTGCCCGATCTCAAGTGCGTCGCGGGTATGCGCGATGAACGCCGAGACGTCGCTGGCGAGGAACGTCTCGCCCTGGCCGAGCCCGACCACCAGCGGGCTGTTGCGGCGGGCGCCGACGACGACCTCCGGGAAGTCGCGGTGCAGCACGACGAGGGTGAAGGCGCCGGAGAGCCGATGGCAGACCCGACGGACGGCCTCGGTGAGCGGGTGGCGCCCGCCGTCGGTGCCTTCGCTGGCGGCGACGAAGGCCGCCTCCGCCGAGCCAGGGCGGCCCAGCTCGGCCTCGAGCAGGTGGGCGACCACCTCGGTGTCGGTCTCGCCCTCCAGCTCGTGGCCGGCGGCGAACAGCTCCGCCCGCAGCGCGGTGAAGTTCTCGATGATGCCGTTGTGGATGACGCCGATCGTCCCGGTGCAGTCCGTGTGGGGGTGGGCGTTGACGTCGGTCGGCCCGCCGTGGGTGGCCCAGCGGGTGTGGCCCATGCCGGTCGTGCCGGCCATGCCCTCACCGACGGCCTGGCCCTCGTCGTTCTCGGCGAGCGCCTTCTCCAGGTTCGCCAGCTTTCCGGCGCGCCGGACGACCTTGAGCGCGCCCGCGCCGACGACGGCGATCCCGGCCGAGTCATACCCGCGGTACTCCAGCCGGCGCAGCCCGCCGAGGGCGACCTCGAGGGCGGACTGCTCTCCCACGTAGCCGATGATCCCGCACATGGGCTCAGCGTACGCAGCGGCGACGGCCGCGCGCGCACGGACCCGGAAACCGTCGACAGGTTTCGCGAACGGTCCAGCGCGGATGCGGCGAAAGCCCCGAGCCGAGCTGCGACCTGCCGTACGAACAGGCCATTGGCGCAGGTCAGGACGTTACCGGCCGCACTATCGATATCCACCAGGTCGCCCTGAGTGCGCGGATTGCCGCTTACTTCCCGATGGTTGTCTCCGCGTTCTCAGGCCGGCCCACGGCCGTCCCCGGCGCCGCGCGCCGGGCGTCAGCCGGCGATGGTCAGCTCGCGCCTGACGACGTCGGCCAGCTCGGTCGCGACGGCGCGGGCCCGCGCGTCCGTCGGCGCCTCGACCATCACCCGCACCAGCGGCTCGGTCCCCGACGGCCGCAGCAGCACGCGGCCCTCGGTACCCAGCTCCGCCTCGGCCGCGGCCACGGCGGCGGCGAGCGGGGCCGAGCCCGCGACGCCACCCCGGTCCACACCGCGCACGTTGACCAGCACCTGTGGCAGCCGGGTCATCGCTTTCGCGAGCTCACCGAGCGGCTGGCCGGTCTCGCGCACCCGCCCCAGCAGGGTGAGTGCCGTCAGCAGGCCGTCTCCGGTCGTGGCATGCCGCAGGAAGACGATGTGGCCGCTCTGCTCGCCGCCGAACGGCACGCCCAGCCGGCGCATCTCGGCGAGCACGTACCGGTCGCCGACCGGGGTCGCCAGCGCCTCGATCCCGGCCTCCCGCATCGCGTGGTGGAAGCCGAGGTTCGACATCACGGTGACGACGACGCGCCGGTCGGCCAGCTCGCCGCGCTCGGCCAACGCCAGCGCGCAGACGGCCATGATCTGGTCGCCGTCGACGATCTCGCCGTCGGCGTCGACCGCGAGGCAACGGTCCGCGTCGCCGTCATGCGCGATGCCCACGTCCGCTCCGTGGGCCAGGACGGCCGCGCGCAGGCTGTCCAGGTGAGTGGCCCCGCAGCCGTCGTTGATGTGCTCTCCGTCGCCGTCAGCGTGCAACGCGACGACCTCGGCGCCGGCCGCGCGCAGCACTCTCGGCGCGAGGCGCGACGCCGCGCCCTCGGCACAGTCGACGACGACCCGCAGGCCGTCGAGCCGGACCGGCAGGGTGGCGAGCAGATGCTCGACGTAACCATCGATGACACCGGCGATGTAGCTGGGCTCGTCGCGGATGCGCCCGACCGCGGCGCCGAGGGGACGCGCGGTCGGCTCGGCCAGCAGGCGGGCCTCGATCGCGTCCTCGACCTCGTCCGGCAGCTTGTGCCCGCCGGCGGCGAAGAGCTTGATCCCGTTGTCGGGCATCGGGTTGTGGCTGGCGGAGAGCATCACGCCGAGGTCGGCGCCGGTCGCGGCGACAATGTGCGCCACGGCGGGGGTCGGCACGACCCCGACCCGGACGACGTCGGCGCCTCTGGAGGCCAGCCCCGCGAGCACCGCCGCCTCGAGGAACTCACCCGAGGGCCGGGTGTCGCGCCCGACGACCACGACGGGCCTGTCCCCGGCGGCCCGGGGCGCCAGGTCCGTTCTGTTGTCGGTCAGCACCTCGACCGCGGCCTCCGCGAGGCGCAGGGCCAGCTCCGCCGTCAGGTCGACGTTCGCGACGCCGCGCACGCCATCGGTACCGAACAGCCGCCCCATCGCGGTCCCCCCCCATCGGAGTTCGCCGAGCTCCACGCCCTGCCGCACCCACGGCGGCCCGGTGCGGCGCCCGATCCCGGAACGCCGGCGCACGTGCGGCCGTCGGCACTGCCCAGCCCGGCCGTCCCCCACAGGACCGTGCTTCCCGTCCCGCCTGGTCGGGCCGGACAGGCAACCCATCTTCGCTGACGTGACCACGACTCTCGTAGAGGCCCCGCCGCCACGCCGTCCCCGGGCTGGCCCAGGGAGGCCCGGTGGCCTCCGACCTGCGCCGAAGACGGCGAAACCCGCCCGTCCAGAATGGCCGACAGGCGGGTGTCACCGCGATCAGGAAGTCACCGCACGCTCAGCCTCGGCCGCGCGAAACGCGAAGCCGAGACTTCCCGGGGCTCCCCGGATCTGGCGTGCTTACCGCTTGGAGTACTGAGGCGCCTTGCGGGCCTTCTTGAGACCGTACTTCTTGCGCTCCTTGGCCCGCGAGTCACGCGAGAGGAATCCGGCCTTCTTCAGGGTCGGGCGGGAGTCCTCCTCGACGATGATCAGTGCGCGGGAGATCGCGAGACGCAGCGCGCCGGCCTGGCCGGAGATGCCGCCGCCGTGCAGCAGCGCCACGATGTCGTAGCTCTCGGCCTTGTCGAGGGCCTTCAGCGGCTCGTTGACGAGCTGCTGGTGCACCTTGTTCGGGAAGTAGTTCTCCAGGGAGCGCCCGTTCAGGGACCAGTTCCCGGAGCCGGGAAGCAGGCGGACCCGAACGACCGCCTCCTTGCGGCGGCCGGTAGCCCGCGGGTTGCCCTGGACGTCGGTCACGACAGCCACGTCGCGTTCCTTCCTTGCGGTTCGTGGTCGCGCCAGGCGCGACATCGGGGGTCCGGGGACGAGACCCCCGGTCAGATCTTTCGGCGACCTGCCTCGACACTGACCAAGGCCATGAAGAGGGTGAGCTCGGCTTCTCTAGTAGTTCAAGATCTCGCAAGCGAGACCCTGCTCCAACGGGTCGAGATCTCGCGGAGCAAGACCCCGTTCCCCGGGCGGGAAGAGATCCCTCGAAGCGACCCTCTTCCCTGACATCCCAAGTTCTCTGGACGAGTTCCCGGACCCCCCGACGTCTCGCGAAGCGAGACACCGGGGGTCCGGGGGGGGTCGCCCCCGGGCAGACATGCAGTGGCGGCCCACCTGGGAAGCCGCCCGAAGGGCAGCGAACAGGCGGGCCCCCAGCCGCTACTGCGCGACCTGGACGAGGTCGAACGGCTGCGGCTGCTGGGCCTGGTGCGGGTGGATCGGACCCGCGTAGACCTTGAGCTTGCGCGCCTGGGCCCGGCCGAGTTTGTTCTTGGGAAGCATCCCCTTGATGGCCTTCTCGACGAGCAGCTGCGGCCGCGTGTCGAGCAGCTCGCCGTAGCTGGTGCTGCGCAGACCGCCCGGGTAGCCCGAGTGGCGGTGGTATTGCGACTGCTCCCGCTTCGCACCCGACAGCGACACCCTGCCTGCGTTCACGATGATGACGAAGTCACCGGTGTCGATGTGCGGGGCGAAGTACGCCTTGTGCTTGCCACGAAGTAGCTGGGCAGCCTGGCTCGCCAGCTTGCCGAGGACGACGTCGCTGGCGTCGATGACATGCCACGCACGCTGGATATCCGCGGGCTTGGGCTGGTACGTGCGCACAGGTCTGCCTTCTTCGTCGGGACGACGCTCCGTTCGGTCGCCCTCGCCTGAGGAGGTCCGACCGCAGCAAGCGCGTCAAAATGTGAGAACGCGCGCGTTCGACAGTCGTGTCACGCGCCGCAGTCTTTGAGGCTACCAGGCTCTGGACGGCTGCCGCCGTCGGCGTCCCGCTGCCTCGCTCCCGCCCCGTTGGCCGGTCGCCATGAGCCCGGGTCCGTGGGCTGGCATGACGGGACCGCGCAGAGACCGGAAGCGCCAACCGGTGAAGTCACCCGACTGGACTCGCCCTGCTGGAGCCGCCCGATTGGGGAGGGATGTCCGAGAGATCATAACAATCGGCTACCGTCGGTCGAATGAGCGGCACCGATCCTTGGCGGGACGCCGGCTCGGAGCCCACGGACTCCGATTGGCGCGGCGACGGCGCCTGGGGCTCGACCCCCGGCGCCCAGGCGGCGGGTGCCACGCCCTCCCACGGCGCTTCGCCCCTGCGGGACAGCTGGACCCCCAGCGACGAATGGCCCCGCACCGGCCCGAACCCGGCCGACCTGGGGTCGCTGGTCGGCCCCTTCGCCCCCGCGACCGGCGGCATCCTGCGGCCTCGCTACGTGCCTCGCCCCGTCGACCCAAGCCATCCGGTGGCCGAGCCCCCGCTCGACCAGAGCTACCCCGGCTGGCCCGACGACGACCTGGAAGACGAGGACCTGGAAGACGAGGACGCGGACGACGGCCAGGACGCCGCTGACTACGACGACGAGGACGACGTCGACGACAGTTGCAGCGATGACGACTATGACGACGGCGCTTACGACCAGGACGACGCGGGCGCGGGCGAGGCTGCCGCCGCGGCGGCACGCGCCAGCCGCTTCGGCGAGGGCAGGCGAGCCGCCGCCCGCCGCTGGCCACAGGACCCGGCTCCGGCCGGCGAACGGGGCCCGAAGCCACGCCTCGGCCGTGGCCCGCGTGCCCTGATCATCGCGCTCGTCGTCCTCGTCATCGGCGGCGTCACCTACTGGACCATGACCGGCGGCTCAGCCGGCTCCAGCGCGGCGCCGCCGGCGCCGCTTCCGACCGCGCAGCCGGTGCCGGCCGACTTTCTCGACTCCGCGTACACGGACACCGACCCGGTGAGCGCGAACGAGTTCTTCCGCGACGGCTCCGTCGTCGCCGGCGCGCACACCTACACCCGGGTCGCCAGCAAGCTCGACCAGGGCTGCCCGGACCTGACCGGTGTCGTCGCGCTCGCGCTCGCGGGCCAGGCGCCGATGCCGACGGCTGCGGCCACCCCGGCCGCCGGCCCGTCAGCCGGGGGCACGCCCGCTCCCGGCGGCTCGGCCGCGGCGACGCCGGCCGCGCCGGTGACGCCAGGGCCGTTGTGCCGCCAACTCGTCCGGGCGCTCTACGTCGGCGAGCCGGACAAGACCGGGCGGCGGCTGCTCGCGGGTCTCAGCGTCCTCGTCGTCGACAGCGCCACGACCGCCAAGAACGCCGTGCAGGCGCTCGGCGCCGGAGCCGGCGGCGTGACCCCGCTGCCGCTGCCGGCCGGATCACTGCCCGGCGCGAAGATCACCGGCCCGAACGGCGACAACGACTGGCGCACGGCCTTCTCCGACGGCCACTACGCCGTCCTCCTCCAGCTCGCCTACTCGGACGACACGAAGGGCAAGGCGACCGATCCGGCCCTCACAGACGGCGCGACCGACCTCAAGAAGATCACTACGTCGCCGCTCGACGACCGCGCGGTTCTCGGACGCGGCTATCGAGGCTGATACGCCAGCCGAGCCCGGAGGCCCCTTCGCCTGGGCCGCCTCGGGTCGTCGAGGCGGCCGCGGCAACTGGTCGTCCAGTCGTCTGGTGGCAGGTCACCCGGACAGCGTCGGAGAGACACGGACGGCCCGGGTGACCTCGGCTCGGGCGGCGAGATCCGCGTCGGGTGGGTAGCGCACCTCGACCAGCGTGAGCCCATGGGCCGGCAGCACGGTCACGCCCGGGTCCCGCACCGCCCGGGCCAGCACCTTGGGGACCCAGCCCGGCTGCTGGCGTCCCTCACCGACGGCGACGAGGGCGCCCACGAGAGCACGGACCATCGAGTGGCAGAACGCGTCCGCCTCGACGTCGGCGACGAGCACGCCGTCCGGGCCGCGGCGCACGTCCAGGCGCAGCAGCGTGCGGATCGTCGTCGCGCCTTCCCGGCGCCGGCAGAACGCGGCGAAGTCATGCTCGCCGAGAAGCGCGAGCGCCGCCAGCCGCATGGCGCCCGCGTCCAGCGGTCGCGGCCAGGCAAGCGTGTCATGACGGCGCAGCGGATCGGCGCCGTAGGGCGCATCGCTGATCCGGTAGTTGTACCGGCGGGAGAGCGCGGAGAAGCGGGCGTCGAACCCGACCGGGGCCGGCCCGATCCCGAGCACCCGTACCGCGCGGTCGAGGACGCCGTTGAGCCGGCGGGCGAGACCGCCCAGCGGGACCTCGTCGGGGATGTCCACGTGCGCGACCTGCCTGGCGGCGTGCACCCCCGCATCCGTCCGGCCGGCCACGGTGAGCCGAACGGCGGGCAGCCTCGCCACCCGCATCAGGGCGTCCTCCACGTCGCCCTGCACGGTCCGCTGACCCGGCTGACGGGCCCAGCCCGCGAACGGCGTCCCGTCGTAGGCGAGGTCGATCCGGAGCCGTTGGAGCCCGTCGGCGCCGAAGTTGGTCAAGGCGCTTGTTATCTCCTTTGTTATCTCCTTGCTTCCCGCGCTGCTCGCGCCGATCAACTGATCTGCCCGTTCAGGTGGTTCGGGTGCTGGAAGAGCCGTGGCAGACCGGCGCGGGCCGCTGGCGACGCACTCACGATCGCACCTTCGCCACCCCATGTCAGCCCCGAGGTCGTCGGGCCGCGGGAGCGGTGGGGTGGCCGGGCGGCGGGGCGGCCAGACGGCGAGGAGCCCGCCTCCCTGCACGGGTGGCGGGCTCCGATTCCAGGCGGCCCGTTGGGCCGGGCCAGGAACGTCAGGCTTCGGTGTCGCCGTCGGCCGGCTCTGCCGCGGTGGCCTCCGCCGCGGTGGCCTCCGCCGCGGTGGCCTCCTCGGCCTCGAGGGCGACGGCCGCCGCGGTCGGCGACTCCTTCGCCAGGTCCTCAGCGGCCTCGGCGGTCGCGCCGGTCGGCGCCTTGCGCTCGGCGAAGCGGGTACCACGGGCACGCTCGGCCTCGGCGACGGCCGACTGGCCGACCGTCAGGGCCTCGACGAGCTCGATCCGCGCGAGCTGGGCGTTGTCGCCCTTGCGGAACCCGACCTTGGTGATCCGGGTGTAGCCGCCGTTGCGGTTCTCGTAGCGCGGGCCGATCTCGGTGAACAGCTCGTGGACGACCGACTTGTCGCGGATGACGCGCATCACCTGGCGACGCGCGTGGAGGTCACCGCGCTTGGCGAAGGTGACCAGCCGCTCGGCGTACGGGCGCAGCGCCTTCGCCTTGGTCTCGGTCGTGGTGATCGCACCGTGCTCGAACAGCGAGGTCGCCAGGTTCGCGAGAATCAGCCGCTGGTGAGCCGGGCTGCCACCGAGCCGGGCGCCCTTCCGTGGAGTAGGCATTTGAGTTCCCTCGTTCCTTTCGCGGTGCGAAGCACCCTGAAGGCCGCCGAACACGCGCTATCGCGTACCCGCCGACCACCGACCGGGACGGACATCTCCACGGCCGCGAGCCAAGCCCGCGACACGGCCCCGACCAGGCCTTACCGGCCAGGTCAGGACCAGGCCAGGCGGCGCACCGGTCCCCGGTCGGAACCGAAACCCCACCCAACGTGGATCCCTGCGAACAGGTCTTACGAACAAATCCGTGCAGTTGAAACCTGTGCTGAACCGGTACCGATTGAACCTGTCTCGACGAAGCCAGGCCCAGTGTCTTCGCGGAATCGGCTACGCCAGGAGGCCGCGGGCGAAGCGAGTGGCCTCACTGGCGTAGCCGATGGAGCGAAGACCCGTTCGTGGCGGAGGGCGCGACCCGGAGGTCCCGACCGGAGCGCTAGCGGAGGTCGGGGCCGAAGGGCCGCGCCCGGACGCCACGAACAAAGAAACTCAGTACTGCTCAGTCTCGACGTACTCCGTGCCGTCGTCGTCGTGACCGGCGGAGAACGGCGGGCTGTACGTGTCGGTCCCGTAGGTGTCGACGGCCTGCCGCGGGTCGAACCCGGGCGGGCTGTCCTTGAGCTGCAGGCCCATGGCCCCCAGCTTGGTCTTCACCTCGTCGATCGACTTCTGGCCGAAGTTGCGGATGTCGAGCAGGTCCGCCTCGCTGCGCGAGACCAGCTCGCCGATCGTGTGGATGCCCTCGCGCTTGAGGCAGTTGTAGGAGCGGACGGTCAGGTCCATCTCCTCGATCGGCAGGGCCAGGTCCGCGGCCAGCTGCGCGTCCTGCGCGGACGGGCCGATGTCGACGCCCTCCGCCTCGGCGTTGAGCTCCTGAGCCAGCCCGAACAGGCCGACCAGGGTCTTGCCGGCGCTCGCCATCGCGTCCCGCGGCGAGATCGACGGCTTGGTCTCGACGTCGACGATCAGCTTGTCGAAGTCGGTCCGCTGCTCGACTCGGGTCGCCTCGACCTTGTACGTGACCTTCAGCACAGGCGAGTAGATCGAGTCGATCGGGATACGGCCGATCTCCTGGCCAGGCTGCTTGTTCTGCGCCGCGCTGACGTAGCCACGGCCACGCTCGACGGTCAGCTCGATCTCGAGCTTGCCCTTGTCGTTGATAGTGGCCAGGTGCAGCTCGGGGTTGTGCACCTCGACACCGGCCGGCGGAGCGATGTCCGCCGCGGTGACCTCGCCGGGGCCCTGCTTGCGCAGGTACATCACCGTCGGCTCGTCGTTGTCCGAGCTGACGACGAGCTCCTTGAGGTTCAGGATCAGGTCGGTGACGTCTTCCTTGACGCCGGGGACCGTGGAGAACTCGTGCAGCACGCCGTCGATCCGGATGCTCGTCACCGAGGCACCGGGGATGGACGACAGCAGGGTGCGGCGCAGCGAGTTGCCCAGGGTGTAGCCGAAACCAGGCTCCAGCGGCTCGATCACGAACCGCGACCGGAACTCGGCGATCGGCTCCTCGGCCAGCGTAGGACGCTGAGCAATAAGCATGAGCTACTTCCTTCCAACCACGACGCCCGCCATATGACGCCGTGCAGTGCCCCCCTCAGGGGGAGGCGACGGCGAGCGGCTTCGGTCCACCACTCGCCGTAGTCCATTCTGCGCCCCGCTTGCAAACGCGGCGGAACAGGGTTGAGACGACCATCGGCCACCAGGACAAACCCGGCGGCCGAAGGACGACGAAACCACACGTTCGGGAGCTTCGGCTGGAGCCCGACCAAGGTACCGACCCTGGACTGCGGCCCACCCCAGACATCCACGCCCGCCCTGATACAGGGTTGGCGGGCGCCCAGCGCCCGAGTCAGGTAGAGGCGGCGAGGGGCGCGCAAGCGCCCTTCGAGCCGACGCCGCGCCCGAGCCGGTTTTCGGCTGGGCCGGGCGCTCCGCGCCCGGCCCAGCCGAAAACCTTACTTGGAGTAGAGCTCGACGATCAGCTGCTCCTGGACCTGGGTGTCGATGGCACCGCGGGCCGGGAGCGAGTGGACCAGGATCCGCATCTGGCTGGAGATGACCTCGAGCCAGGCCGGAACGGTGCGCTGGCCGGCGGTCTCGCGCGCCACGATGAACGGGGTGAGCTCCCGCGACTTCGGCGCGATCTCGACGATGTCGTTCTCGCTGACCCGGTAGCTCGGGATGTCCACCTTGCCGCCGTTGACCTGCACGTGACCGTGCCGGACGGCCTGACGGGCGGCGTCGCGGGACGGCGCGAAGCCGGCCCGGTAGACGACGTTGTCGAGCCGCGACTCGAGGATCTTCAGCAGCTCGTCACCGGTCTTGCCGGAACGGCGGTTCGCCTCGTCGTAGTAGCCGCGGAACTGCTTCTCGAGCACGCCGTAGATCCGGGCGCACTTCTGCTTCTCGCGCTTCTGCAGGAGGTACTCGGAGTCCTTGGTACGACCCCGGCCGTGCTCGCCCGGCGGGTAGGGCCGAATCTCGATCGGGCACTTCGGCGACTCGCACTTGCTGCCCTTGAGGAACAGCTTGGTCTTCTCGCGGCGGCAACGCTTGCAGTCCGGGCCGACGTAACGGGCCATCTCGTCCTTCTTCCTTCTCCGATTGACCCGGTCAGACCCGGCGCCGCTTGGGAGGCCGGCAGCCGTTGTGCGGGGTGGGCGTGACGTCCTGGATGGTGCCGACCTCGAGGCCAGCCGCCTGCAGCGACCGGATCGCGGTCTCCCGGCCGGAGCCTGGGCCCTTCACGAACACGTCCACCTTGCGCATGCCGTGCTCCTGCGCCTTGCGGGCGGCGTTCTCAGCGGCCATCTGCGCGGCGTACGGCGTCGACTTACGGGAGCCCTTGAAGCCCACGTGGCCGGCGGACGCCCACGAGATCACGTTCCCGGTCGGGTCCGTGATCGAGACGATCGTGTTGTTGAAGGTGCTCTTGATGTGCGCGTGGCCATGGGCGACGTTCTTCTTTTCCTTGCGCCGCACCTTCTTGACGGCGGCGGCGCCCGTACGAGTCTTGGGAGGCATGTGCTTTCGTGATCTCCGTCTACGAGGTCGTCGGTCAACGGCCGGTGGTGCCACCCCGAGACCTGGTCATCAGGGGCGGCGTGACCGGTGACTACTTCTTGCCGGCCTTCTTCTTGCCGGCGATGGCGCGACGCGGGCCCTTGCGGGTGCGGGCGTTGGTGTGCGTCCGCTGACCGTGCACGGGGAGGTTGCGCCGGTGACGGAGACCCTGGTAGCAGCCGATCTCCATCTTGCGGCGGATGTCCTGCTTGATCTCCCGCTGGAGGTCGCCCTCGACGCGGTAGTGTCCGTCGATCCACTCACGCAGCTTGATGACCTCGTCCTCGCTGAGGTCACGGACCCGGGTGTCCGGGTTGACCCCGGTCGCGGCCAGGGTCTCCTTCGCGCGGGTGCGGCCGATCCCGAAGATGTAGGTCAGGCCGATCTCGACCCGCTTCTCACGGGGAAGGTCAACGCCCGAAAGGCGTGCCATGAAGGTGGTTCCTTCCTGCTTCGGAGGTATCGGGCGTCGCCGTCCCCATCGGTCAACCAAACCGACGAGGCCCCGGCCTCCGACCGGGGGTTGTGACACGGGCTGCCGCACCCAACGCGTACGGCCCCACCGCGCCCTGACGACGCTTGATGTACTGCTGCGTCCCGCCAGCCGCGGAACCTCATGAGTTGCCTAACCTCACGGATTGCCGCGCCCTTGTGAGCTGCCAGGCCGGAGCGAACTCCGCCGACGAGCTTCGGGCACACCATGCGGGAATCAGAATACTCCCCTGTCCGTCGGCCCCAGCTCACCGGCTGAGACCGCTGTCCCAGCCGGCCCGACACGACGAACATTTCCAGGGTGACCCGGCGGGAGGCTGACCGCGGGCGGCGAGCAACCTCCGGTGCCCGGACTCAGCCCTGGCGCTGCTTGTGACGAAGGTTGTCGCAGATGACCATGACACGCCCGTGCCGACGGATCACCTTGCACTTGTCACAGATCTTCTTGACGCTCGGCTTGACCTTCACGGCTGCCGTTACCTCCTGCGCGCAGCCGCGGGCCGCGCTTTGGGTCAGTTAACAAGGGAACCTGGAACGCCCCGGACGAGCTAGGCCCGACCGCGGGACTCCTGGCTTTCGGGCTCCCGAGATCCATTTCAGCAGATCTGGTTCGGGAAGCACCTGAACAGCTGACCCCCCGGTCGAGCGTAGCTCGACAGCAGGGGTTCCAGGGGATCGCTCCCCTGGGCAGACATCGAGTAGGTCGAGGTGGGGAGCGCGTTTCGCGACCACACCTCGCTCATCGACCTACTTGTAGCGGTAGACGATGCGTCCCCGGGACAGGTCGTAGGGCGACAGTTCGACCACCACCCGGTCCTCCGGAAGAATCCGGATGTAGTGCTGGCGCATCTTGCCGCTGATGTGGGCGAGAACGCGGTGACCGTTCTGCAGCTCCACCCGAAACATCGCGTTCGGGAGTGGCTCGACGACCCGGCCCTCGATCTCGATTGCCCCGTCCTTCTTCGGCATGTCCTCCACTGTCCTGACGTGTGCGACTCTTGAGGCGGTTGCCTCAGAAGCGACATCCGGGCCGTCGGGAAGCCGGCGGCCACGGTGGCCTACCCCGGTGGCCCAGACAGCCGCGCCCCTCAGGAACGCCCAGCACAGCCAGTCGCCGATGACTGAACGATCGAGATCTGTCCGCTATCCACCACGGACCGGCAAAACCGGTCCAGAGCTGGAACCCGATGGGCCAGAGGGTCGCCCCCCTGTCTGCCCCCGGTGCACAGATACGGCGGACGCGAGAGACCACCGCCTGTGGAGTCTACGCGCCCACTTCGTCAAGGGCGAATCCGTGGCGCGACCCTCGGGCGCCGTGGTGACACCGTGGTCCCCTGACCGGACCGGTGGATCAGGTCTTCGCCTCGACGGGCGCGCCGCAGGCGACGCCCAGCGCGGCGAACCTGGCGGCACCACCGTCGTGCGCCGTCAGAACCCACGGGCCGCGCGGCGTGACTGCCACGGTGTGCTCCGTGTGTGCGGCCCATGAGCCGTCGACGGTCGACACGGTCCAGTCGTCCTCCAGCACCCGGGTGTCGGGTGAGCCCATGGTGATCATGGGCTCGATCGCGAGGGCGAGGCCGGCGACCAGTTTGATGCCCCGGCCGGCACGGCCGTGGTTGAGGATGTGCGGCGGCTGGTGCATCTCGGTGCCGATGCCGTGGCCACCGTAGTTGTCGACGATCCCGAAGCCGCGCGGCTTCACGTGCTCCTCGACGGCGTGCGAGATGTCGGTGAGCCGGCCGCCGAGCTGGGCGGCGGCGAGACCGGCCCACAGCGAGTCCTCACAGACCCGGATCATCTCCAGGATCGCGGGGTCGACCGTACCGATCGGCACCGTGATGGCCGCGTCGCCGTGCCAGCCGTCGACGATGGCGCCGCAGTCGATCGAAATGATGTCGCCGTCGCGCAGCGCCCGCTTCCGGTTCGGGATCGCATGCACGACCTCGTCGTTCACCGAACTGCAGATCGACGCCGGATACGGCGGATGTGCGTAGCCCTTGAACGACGGGATGCCGCCACCGGCGCGGATGGTCTTCTCCGCCACCGCATCCAGGTCGGCGGTGGTGGCGCCGGGGACGGCGGCCTCCCGCAGCCGATCGAGTGCCTGCGCGACCAGCAGCCCGGCGACGCGCATCTTGGCGATCTCCGCCGCTGTCTTGATCTGGACGTGCTCTCGTCGCGCCATACCCCTGTCCCGGTCTTCGCTCTCGTTCGCGGTGCCCCGCCGCCGGCCCAGGCGGTCCGCCCGGGGGCTGACCGGCCCGCGAGGTCACCCGACGGAGCTTCTCGAACGACGATAGTCCTCCGCCGCCAGGCAGGACGCAGGTAGATCTTGTCTACCGCACCGCACCGCACGGCCCGACCGAGCTATGAGCGAAGCGCTCTCAGGCGCCGTGGTGACGCAGGGCGTCCAGGGCGCGCTCGGTGACGTTGTCGACCGGGCCGGTGGCGTCGATACCGATCAGCACGCCGCGCTCGGCGTACCAGGACACGAGCGGCGCGGTCTGCTCGGCGTAGACCTCCAGGCGGTGCCGGATCGTCTCGGCCCGGTCGTCGTCGCGCTGGAACAGCGCCCCGTTGCACCGGTCACAGACGTCCTCGACGCTCGGCGGGTCGAAGTCGACGTGCCAGATATGCCCGCACGAACGACACGTCCGCCGGCCCGACAGCCGCCGCACCACCTCGTCGTCGTCGACGACGAGCTCCAGCACCACGTCGAGCTGGGTGCCCATCGCGTCGAGCATCCCGCCCAGCACCTCCGCCTGCGGGACGTTGCGAGGGAACCCGTCCAGCAGGAAACCCTTCACCGCGTCGTCCTCGGCCAGGCGGTTACGCACCATACCGATCGTGATCTCGTCAGGCACGAGGTCACCCGCGTCCATGTACTGCTTGGCCTGGATACCGAGCTCCGTGCCTTCTCGGACATTCGCACGGAAGATGTCACCGGTGGAGATCTTGGGGATCGACCGCGCCGAGGCGATGAACGCGGCCTGTGTGCCCTTGCCTGCTCCCGGTGGTCCGACCAGTACGAGGCGCACTACCGGAGGAAGCCTTCGTAGTTGCGGAGCATGAGCTGGCTCTCGATCTGCTTCACGGTTTCCAGTCCCACCCCAACCATGATCAGCACCGACGTCCCCGCGAACGGGAAGGGCTGGTCCTTCGTCAGGTTCAGCAACGCGAGCGGAAGAACTGTGATCACCCCCAGGAACAGCGAGCCCGGCAGGGTGATCCGGGAGAGGACGTGATCGAGGTACTCGGCCGTGGGGCGACCGGGCCTGATGCCCGGGATGAACCCTCCGTACTTCTTCATATTGTCAGCGACCTCGGTCGGATTGAACGTGATCGCGACATAGAAGTACGTGAAGAAGATGATGAGCAGCCCGTAGGTCGCTAGGTAGAGCGGATGGTCACCTTTCGACAGGTAACGAGTCTCGAAGTCCTGGAAGCCCTTGTTGTTCCACACCTGGCCGATCAGCTGTGGCAGCTGCAGCAGCGACGACGCGAAGATCACGGGGATGACGCCGGCCTGGTTCACCTTGATCGGCAGGTAGGTCGACGTCCCGCCGTACATGCGCCGGCCGATCAGGCGTTTGGCGTACTGCACCGGGATGCGGCGCTGGGATTGTTCGACGAGGATGACGAAGACGACGATCGCCAGGCCGAGCAGGCAGACCAGGGTGAAGACGACGCCGCCGGCGACCTGCAGGATCGCGGTGCCCTGGGACGGCAGCCGCGACGCGATCGAGGTGAAGATCAGCAGCGACATGCCGTTACCGATGCCGCGCGCGGTGATCAGCTCGCCGAGCCACATGATCACACCGACGCCCGCGGTCATCGTGATGACGATCGTCGCGATCCGGAAGAGGCTGGTGTCCGGGATGATCGCGGCCTGGCAGTCCGGGAAGAGCCGGCCGCTGCGGGCCAGCGCCACAATGCCGGTCGCCTGGAGGATGCCGAGCGCGATGGTCAGGTAGCGGGTGTACTGCGTGATCTTCTGCTCACCCGCGCTGCCTTCCTTCTTGAGCTGCTCAAGCCGCGGAATGACCACGACGAGCAGCTGAAGGATGATGCTGGAGGTGATGTAGGGCATGATGCCCAGTGCGAAGATCGACAACTGCAGCAGCGCGCCGCCGCTGAACAGGTTGATCAGCGAGTAAACGTTGCTCGCGCCCGTGCTCGCGGTACTCAGGCAGGTGTGCACCGCGCCATACGAGACGCCAGGCGCGGGCAGGACGCTGCCGATCCGGAACAGGATCACGATCCCGAACGTGAAAAGCAGCTTCTTGCGCAGGTCGGGCGTGCGGAAGGCCCGCGTGAAGGCGGTGAGCACGGCTCCTCCTGCAGGGGGGAAGTACACGAACGAGAGACGGCGACGGTCCGCCGGACAGGCTGTCCGATGGATGGTCCGGACGCCGTGAGGCGACTGTAACAGCACCGGAGGCTCACGAGTCCCGACATCACCTCCGCGGAGGTCAGTCAGAAACCCGTGCCCCTCACGGGCTCACCGGGCCTGCGGCAGCCGAGACGCCCGGTGCCTGAGCCCAGTGTTCACCGAAAGGGGACGGACGCGCGCGCGCCCGTCCCCGATCTCACACTTCGGTGACACTGCCGCCAGCGGCGGCGATCTTGTCGCGAGCGGACCCCGAGAACGCGTGCGCGCTCACCTGCAGCGCGACACCAAGGTCGCCGTCGCCAAGCACCTTCACGAGCGCGTTCTTGCGGACGGCGCCGGCCTTGACGAGGTCGTCGACGCCCACCTGGCCGCCCTGCGGGAACAGCTCGGCGAGGGTGGCGACGTTGACCACCTGGTACTCGGTGCGCCAGCGGTT
Organism: Pseudofrankia sp. DC12; assembly: GCF_000966285.1. Taxonomy (NCBI): domain Bacteria; kingdom Bacillati; phylum Actinomycetota; class Actinomycetes; order Frankiales; family Frankiaceae; genus Pseudofrankia; species Pseudofrankia sp. DC12. Next base: position 4,348,744 of record NZ_KQ031391.1, on the reverse strand, counting down.
CTTGAAGCCCTTGAGCTTCGGGATCCGCATGTGCAGCGGCATCTGGCCACCTTCGAAGGTGGCCGGAACCTGCTTGCGCGCCTTCGAGCCCTTGGTGCCACGACCCGCGGTCTTGCCCTTGGAGCCTTCACCACGACCGACCCGCATCTTGGGCCGGTTCGCGCCCGGCGCGGGCCGCAGGTGGTGCAGCTTCAGCGCCCGGCCACGCTCGGCCGAGCTCGCCTCGGGGGCATCCTTGGGGGCATCCTTGGTCAGTTCGGGCATCTCAGTTCACTTCCTCGACCGTCACCAGGTGCGCCACGGTCCGGATCATGCCCCGGATCTGCTGGTTGTCCTCGCGCACGGTAGACGCGTTGATCTTCCGCAGGCCCAGCGTCTTCAGCGTCGCCCGCTGGTTGTGGGTGCCGCCGATCGGGGACCTGACCTGGGTGATGCGCAGCGAGGCCATCACACACCAGCCCCGGCGGCGGCCCGCGCCCGCAGCATCGCGGGCGGGGCGACGTCCTCCAGCGGCAGGCCGCGGCGCGCCGCGATCTCCTCGGGACGAGTCAGCCCGCGCAGCGCGGCCACGGTCGCGTGCACGATGTTGATCGGGTTGGACGAGCCGAGCGACTTCGACAGCACGTCGTGAACGCCCGCGCACTCCAGCACGGCGCGCACCGGGCCGCCGGCGATGACACCGGTACCCGGGGAAGCCGGCTTCAGCAGCACGACGCCGGCCGCGGCCTCGCCCTGGATCGGGTGCGGGATCGTCGAGCCGATCCGCGGCACCTTGAAGAAGTGCTTCTTGGCCTCCTCGACGCCCTTGGCGATCGCCGCGGGCACCTCCTTGGCCTTGCCGTAGCCGACGCCGACGGTGCCGTCCGCATCGCCGACCACGACGAGCGCGGTGAAGCTGAACCGACGGCCACCCTTGACGACCTTGGCCACGCGGTTGATGGCGACGACGCGCTCGACGTAGGCGTTCTTCTCCTGCGCCGGGCCGCCACCTGAGCGGTCCCGGCGCTCACGGCGGTCGGAGCCGCCGGCGCCGCCGCCACGGCGCTGCTGGCCTGGCATCTAGAACATCTCCTTAGTCATGGTCATCAGAACTCCAGCCCCGCCTCGCGGGCCGCGTCGGCCAGCGCCGCGATCCGGCCGTGGTAGGTACGCCCACCCCGGTCGAAGACGACGGTGGACAGCCCGGCGGCCTTCGCGCGCTCGGCGACCAGCTTGCCGACCTCACGGGCCAGCGCGGTCTTGTCGCCGTCTGCCGTACGCAGCGAGGCGTCCAGCGTCGAGGCGGCGGCGAGGGTGTGACCGGCGACGTCGTCGATGACCTGCGCGTAGATGTGCCGCGAGGAGCGGGTGACGACGAGCCGCGGACGGATCGGGGTGCCGGTGACCCGCTTGCGGACCCGGGCGTGGCGGCGGAGCCGGGAGATCCGGCGCCGGGAACTGGCGGTGAGGCTCACAGCCATGATCTATCTCCTACTTCCCGGTCTTCCCGACCTTGCGGCGGACGACCTCGCCCTGGTACCGCACGCCCTTGCCCTTGTACGGGTCGGGCTTGCGCAGGCCACGGATCTTGGCTGAGACCTCGCCGACCAGCTGCTTGTCGATGCCGTGGACGACGAAACGGGTCGGGGCCTGCACCTCGAACCGAATGCCCTCCGGTGCCTTCACGGGCACCGGGTGGCTGAAACCGAGCGCGAACTCCAGGTCGGAGCCCTTGGCCTGCACGCGGTAACCGACGCCGACGATCTCCAGCGTCTTCGAGTAGCCGGTGGTGACGCCGATGACCATGTTGGAGACCAGCGTCCGGGTCAGGCCGTGCAGCGCACGCGAGTTGCGCTCGTCGTCGGGGCGGGCGACCACGATCTGGCCCTCTTCCTGGGCGATCGTGATCGGCGCGGCGACGGTGTGCGAGAGGGTGCCCTTCGGGCCCTTGACGGTCACCTGCTGGCCGTCGAGAGAGACCTCGACGCCGCTCGGCACCGGAATCGGCAGACGGCCGATGCGAGACATATCGGGACCCCCTACCAGACGTAGGCGAGGACTTCCCCGCCCACCTTCCGCTTGCCGGCCTGCCGGTCGGTCAGCAGGCCCGACGACGTGGAGATGATCGCCACGCCCAGGCCGCCGAGCACCTTCGGCAGGTTGGTCGACTTCGCGTAGACCCGCAGACCGGGCTTGCTGATGCGCTTCACGCCGGCGATCGAGCGCTCCCGGTTGGGGCCGTACTTGAGGTCGACGATCAGGTTCTTGCCGGGCCCGGTCTCGGGCTCCTCAACGTGCCAGCCAAGGATGTAGCCCTCCTGCTGGAGGATCTCGGCGACGTGAACCTTGATCTTGCTGTGCGGCATCACCACCCGGTCGTGGTACGCCCGGTTGGCGTTGCGGATACGCGTGAGCATGTCCGCAATCGGATCGGTCATCGTCATTGGTTGACGCCTTCCTCACGGGGGTTCCCGCGCCCAAGGGCCGGGCCTACCGCGACTGGGTGGTGAAAGGTCCTACTACCAGCTGCTCTTGGTGATGCCGGGCAGCTCGCCGCGGTGCGCCATCTGCCGCAGGCAGATCCGGCACAGCCCGAACACTCGGTACACCGAGCGCGGGCGACCGCACCGCTGACAGCGGGTGTAGCCGCGGACCGCGTACTTCGGCTTGCTGGCGGCCTTCTCGATCAGAGCCTTCTTCGCCATGCTTCTAGTTCTCCCGGAACGGGAAGCCCAGCGCACGCAGCAGCGCCCGGCCCTCGTCGTCAGTCGTCGCGGTGGTGACGACAGTGATGTCCATGCCGCGCACCCGGTCGATCCTGTCGATGTCGATCTCGTGGAAGATCGACTGCTCGGTCACGCCGAACGTGTAGTTGCCGCGACCGTCGAACTGCTTGGGCGACAGGCCACGGAAGTCCCGGATGCGGGGCAGCGCGATCGAGACGAGCCGGTCGAGGAACTCCCACATCCGGTCGCCGCGCAGGGTCACCTTCGCGCCGATCGGCATGCCCTCGCGGAGCTTGAACTGCGCGATGGACTTCGTCGCCCGCCGGACGGCCGGCTTCTGGCCGGTGATGGCGGCCAGGTCCTTCAGCGCACCGTCGATGAGCTTGGCGTCGCGGGCCGCGTCGCCGACACCCATGTTCACGACGACCTTCACGACGCCCGGGATCTGCATGACGTTCGCGTAGCCGAACTGCTCACGCAGGCCTGCCGCGATCTCCTCGCGGTAGCGCTGCTTGAGCCGCGGCACCGCCGGGGCCTCAGTAGTCACAGTCATTTGGATTCCGATCCCTACAACTCGGCGCCGGTACGGCGCGAGATCCGCACCTTGGTACCGTCCTCGTTGATCTTGTATCCGACGCGGGTCGGCTTCCCGTCGCTCGGGTCCACGATCGCCACGTTGCTGACGTGGATCGGAGCCTCCTGGGTGACGATGCCACCCGACTGCGAACCACGGGTCGTGGTCTGGACGCGGGTGTGCCGGGTGACCCGGTTCGCGCCCTCGACGACGACCTTCCGCTCGTCGGGGATGGCACGGATGACCTTCCCCTTGAGACCGCGGTCCTTGCCCGAGATGACCTGGACCGTGTCGCCCTTCTTGATCTTCATACCGGCCACGGTCTAAAGCACCTCCGGCGCCAGCGAAATAATCTTCATGAACTTCTTGTCCCGCAGCTCCCGGCCGACCGGCCCGAAGATACGGGTGCCCCGGGGGTCGCCACCGTCACGGATGAGCACGGCCGCGTTCTCGTCGAACCGGATGTAGGAGCCGTCCGGCCGCCGGCGCTCCTTGGTGGTGCGCACCACGACCGCCTTCACCACGTCGCCGCGCTTCACGCCGGCGCCGGGCAGGGCGTCCTTCACCGTGCCGACGATGATGTCGCCGATCCCCGCGTACCGACGACCCGAGCCGCCGAGAACCCGGATGCACAGGATCTCCCGCGCGCCCGTGTTGTCGGCGACCCTAAGGCGCGTCTCCTGCTGAATCACTTCTAGCTCCTGACCCGCTTGCGGCGAATTTCCCAATCTCACCGTTGAAGCCGCCGCATCGGGAGGCTTCGCCCATCAACCCCGGCCGGCCTGCCGCTTGCACGGCAGGCCCCGGGACACTTGCTACTTCGCCTTCTCCAGGACGCGGACGACGCGCCAGCGCTTGGTGGCCGACAGCGGGCGGGTCTCCATCAGGAGGACCCGGTCGCCGACGCCGCAAGCGCTTTCCTCGTCGTGCGCCTTGATCTTCTTCGTCCGGCGGATCGTCTTGCCGTAGAGCGGGTGCTGGACCCGGTCCTCCACCGCGACGACGACCGTCTTCTGCATCTTGTCGCTGACGACCAGGCCCTCGCGGACCTTGCGGAAGCCGCGCTCGGCGGCACCCGTCTCGGTCGTGGTCTCGTCTGCCATGGTCACTCGCTCCCCAGTTCAGCCGGGCCGGCCGCCGGGTCGACGGTGAGGCCGAGCTCGCGCTCCCGCATCACCGTGTAGATCCGGGCGATCTCGTGCTTGACGGCCCGCAGCCGCCGATTGTTGGAGAGCTGGCCGGTCGCGTTCTGGAACCGGAGGTTGAACAGCTCCTCCTTGGCCTCGCGGAGCTTGTCCACCAGGTCAGCGCCGGACAGCGCGCGCAGCTCGTCCGCGGAGGTCGCGGTAGCCATCACGCACCACCTTCACGGGTCACGAACCGGCACTTCATCGGGAGCTTGTGGATCGCGCGGCGCATGGCCTCGCGAGCCACCGGCTCGGCCACGCCCGACAGCTCGAACATGATCCGGCCTGGCTTGACGTTCGCCACCCACCACTCGGGCGAGCCCTTACCGGAACCCATCCGGGTCTCGGCCGGCTTCTTGGTCAGCGGACGGTCCGGGTAGATGTTGATCCAGACCTTGCCACCGCGTCGGATGTGCCGGGTCATGGCGATACGAGCCGACTCGATCTGCCGGTTCGTGACGTAGGCCGGCTCAAGCGCCTGAATCGCGAACTCGCCGAAGGCGATCCTCGTCCCGCCCTTGGCGGCACCGGTCCGCTTGGGGTGGTGCTGCTTGCGGTGCGCGACCTTACGAGGGATAAGCATTGTCCTACTCCTCCGCCTTCTCCCGCGCGGCCGTCTCGACGGCGGCCGGCGTCGGCGACACGTCCGGGGTCACGACCGCCGCGGCGGTCGTCTCCGGCGCGGCGGTCGTCTCCGGCGCGGCGGTGGCCTCGACCTCGGCGGGCGCCTCGACAGCCGCCGCCTGGGACTTCCCGCCCCGACGCTCGCCACGCTCGCGCGCGGCCGCGGCGCGGCCGGCCTCGGTGCCACCCGTCGTCGTCCCGGACGAGCCAGAGCGCGGCCCACGGCGCGCGGGGCGCTCCCGGCGGTGCTGACGGGTCAGCGCCTCCTGGGCCTCGCGCTCGGCACGGCTCTGCACCACGTCGCCCTTGTAGATCCAGACCTTCACGCCGATCCGGCCGAAGGTCGTGCGGGCCTCGTAGAAGCCGTAGTCGATGTCCGCCCGCAGGGTGTGCAGCGGCACCCGGCCCTCGCGGTAGAACTCCGACCGGCTCATCTCGGCGCCGCCCAGACGTCCGGAACACTGCACCCGGATGCCCTTCGCGCCGCCCTTCATCGCGGTCTGCATGGCCTTGCGCATCGCGCGACGGAAGCTGACCCGGCTGGAGAGCTGCTCGGCCACGCCCTGCGCGACGAGCTGCGCGTCCACCTCGGGGTTCTTGACCTCGAGGATGTTCAGCTGGACCTGCTTGCCGGTCAGCTTCTCGAGGTCGCCGCGGATGCGGTCGGCCTCCGCGCCGCGGCGGCCGATGACAATGCCCGGCCGGGCGGTGTGGATGTCGACCCGCAGGCGGCCCTGGGTGCGCTCGATGTCGACCCGGCTGATCCCGGCCCGCTCCATGCCCTTGGACATCATCTTGCGGATCTTGACGTCCTCGCCGACATACGCCTTGTACTGCTTGTCGGCGTACCAGCGAGACGTGAACTCCGACGTGATGCCCAGTCGGAACCCGTGCGGGTTTACCTTCTGCCCCACTACCGGGCCCTCCTGTTGCTCTTGGCGCCATCCGCGGCCGGAGCCACGCTCTCCACCACGATCGTGATGTGGCTGGTCCGCTTGCGGATGCGGTAGGCGCGGCCCTGCGCGCGCGGACGAATCCGCTTCAGCGTCGGGCCCTCGTCCACGTAGGCCTCGCCGATGAACAGCGTGTCCGGGTCGAGGCCGTGGTTGTTCTCGGCGTTCGCGATGGCGCTGTGCACGACCTTGTAGACGTCGGTGCTGGCGGACTGCGGCGCGAACGTGAGGATGTCGAGCGCCTCCTTGGCGTTACGGCCGCGGACGAGGTCCACGACACGACGCGCCTTGGTCGGCGAGATCCGGACGTAGCGGGCCGTGGCCTTCGCGCCGGGCAGGCCGGTCCTGGTCAGGCCGTCGACGAGATCGTCAGCCACGGCGTGACCTCCGGTCTTCCTTCACGTGGCCCCGGAAGGTCCGAGTCGGGGCGAACTCCCCGAGCTTGTGACCGACCATGCCCTCCGTGATGAACACCGGCACATGCTTGCGGCCGTCATGCACCGCGATGGTGTGGCCCAGCATGTCCGGAATGATCGTCGAGCGCCGCGACCACGTCTTGATGACGTGCTTGGTGCCCTTCTCGTTCTGCACGTCCACCTTCTTGAGCAGGTGGTCGTCGACGAACGGGCCCTTCTTCAGGCTGCGTGGCATTGTGTCTCCTCCTCCCTGCTCAGTGGTTTCCGGCAGCCGCGCGAGAGCGGCTCTCAGCTACGACATCGGCGGCAAGAGCGGCCGCAGTCGCGCTCACCGGCGCTTCGCCTTCTTGCGGTTGCTCACGATGAGCTTGTCGCTGGCCTTGCGGGTGGCCCTGGTCCGGCCCTCGGGACGGCCCTTCGGGTTCACCGGGTGGCGACCACCGGAGGTCTTGCCCTCACCACCGCCGTGCGGGTGGTCGACCGGGTTCATGGCGACACCACGAACGGTCGGGCGACGGCCCTTCCAGCGCATCCGGCCGGCCTTGCCCCAGTTGATGTTGCTCTGCTCCGCGTTGCCGACCTCGCCGACCGTCGCACGGCAGCGGACGTCGACCTTGCGCATCTCACCGGACGGCATCCGCAGCTGGGCGTACGGGCCGTCCTTCGCGACGAGCTGGACGCTCACGCCGGCGCTACGGGCGATCTTGGCACCGCCGCCGGGCCGCAGCTCGACGTTGTGGATCACGGTACCGGTCGGGATGTTGCGCAGCGGCAGCGCGTTGCCCGGCTTGATGTCCGCGCCCACACCCGAGCTGACCGTGTCACCCTGCTTGAGCTTCACCGGGGCGACGATGTACCGCTTCTCGCCGTCCGCGTAGTGCAGCAGCGCGATCCGGGCGGTGCGGTTCGGGTCGTACTCGATGTGCGCGACCTTGGCCGGCACGCCGTCCTTGTCCCGACGGAAGTCGATGACGCGGTAGGCACGCTTGTGGCCGCCACCCTGGTGGCGGGTGGTGATCCGGCCGTGCGCGTTGCGACCGCCCTTGGAATGCAGCGGACGGACAAGCGACTTCTCCGGGTGGTCTCGCGTGATCTCGGCGAAGTCGGCCACGCTCGAGCCGCGGCGCCCCGGAGTGGTGGGCTTGTAACGACGAATTCCCATGACTAATCCAGCTCTCCGTTACGCGCCCGGGCCACCGAAGATCTCGATGGAGTCGCCGGGGGCCAGGCTGACCATGGCGCGCTTGGTGGCCTTGCGCTGGCCCCAGCCGTACTTGGTCCGCTTCCGCTTGCCGGCCCGGTTGATGGTGTTGACGCTCAGCACCCGGACATTGAAGATCTGCTGGATAGCGATCTTGATCTGGGTCTTGTTCGCGTCCGGGCGGACGACGAACGTGTAGACGTTCTCGTCCAGCAGGCCGTAGCTCTTCTCCGAGACGACCGGCTTCAGGATGATGTCCCGCGGGTCGGGGATCACTGCTCCGCCTCCTGGGCCTTGCCGCGGCCGACGAACGAGGCGAGGGCGCCCTGGGTGAAGACGACGTCGTCGCTGATCATTACGTCGTAGGTGTTCAGCTGGCCCGGGTCGAGCAGGTGCACCGTCGAGACGTTGCGCAGGCTCTTCCAGGTCAGCTCGTCGGTGCGCTCGACGACGACCAGCACGCGCCGGCTGTTCGCGATCTCCAGCAGCGCGCTGAGCGCGGCCTTCGTCGACGGCGTGTCGCCGTCCACGAACGAGGAGACGACGTGCACCCGGTTGTTGCGGGCCCGGTCCGACAGGGCACCGCGCAGGGCGGCGGCCTTCATCTTCTTCGGGGTCCGCTGGTCGTAGTTGCGCGGCGTCGGGCCGTGCACCGTGCCACCGCCGGCGAACTGCGGGGCCCGCAGGGAGCCCTGCCGCGCGCGGCCGGTGCCCTTCTGCCGGTACGGCTTCTTGCCACCGCCGCGAACCTCGCCGCGAGTCTTGGTGTCGTGGGTGCCCTGGCGGGCCGCGGCCTGCTGGGCCACGACGACCTGGTGGATCAGCGGGACGTTCACCTGAACGTCGAAGATCTCGCCAGGGAGCTCCGCGGTGCCACCCTCACCACCCGCCGGGGCGTGGACCGTGACGGTCCGCGCCTCGCCGACGGGGGCCTTACGAAACCGGGCCCGCTCGTGGCCATCCTTGGTAATGGTGCTCACGCCGACACCTCAGCCTTCTGGGCGTCCGACGGAGCGAAGTCGGCCGGCGCCGGGCGCTTGGCGGCGCTGCGCACGAAGACCAGCCCGCCGTCCACACCGGGAACCGCGCCCTTGATCAGCAGCAGGCCCCGCTCGGCGTCGACCGCGTGCACGGTCAGGCCAGGCACGGTGACCCGCACGTTGCCCATGCGGCCCGCCATCCGCAGGCCCTTGAAGACCCGGCCCGGAGTGGCGCAACCGCCGACCGAGCCCGGCGAGCGGTGCTTGCGCTCGACGCCGTGACCGGCGCCCAGGCCCTTGAAGCCGTGCCGCTTCATCACACCCGCGAAGCCCTTGCCCTTCGAGGTGCCCGTCACGTCGACAACGGTTCCGGCCTCGAAGACCGAGCCGTCGAGCTGCAGGCCCGCGGAGTAGTTGCCCGCGTCGGCGGTCCGCAGCTCGGCCAGGTGGCGGCGCGGGGTCACGCCGGCGGTCGCGAAGTGGCCCCGGGTCGGCTTGTTGGTCTTCCGCGGGTCGATCTCTCCGTAGCCCAGCTGCACGGCCGAGTATCCGTCGTTGTCCGGGGTCTTCACCTGGGTCACGACGTTCGGGCCGGCCTGGATAACGGTGATCGGTACGACGCGGTTGTTCGCGTCCCAGACCTGGGTCATCCCGAGCTTCGTGCCCAGGAGTCCCCTGTAGTTTCGGTTGAGCATGGCTGCGCCCGGCCCCTCTTACAGCTTGATCTCGATGTCGACGCCGGCGGGGAGGTCGAGACGCATAAGCGAGTCGACCGTCTTCGGCGTCGGGTCAAGGATGTCAATGAGCCGCTTGTGCGTGCGCATCTCGAAATGCTCGCGGCTGTCCTTGTACTTGTGCGGCGACCGGATAACGCAGTAGATGTTCTTCTCCGTCGGCAGCGGCACCGGACCCGCGACCTGCGCCCCGGTCCGCGTCACGGTCTCGACGATCTTACGCGCCGAGCTGTCGATGACCTCGTGGTCATAGGCCTTGAGCCGGATGCGGATCTTCTGTGCCGCCATGGTGGGCTTCGCCTGTCCTGTCTGTCTCGTCACCCGGGGTACCGCGACCGGGCTCCGGGGTTCCACCGGTAACCGGGCGTACCGCTTCTTCTTCGCTCTTCGCCCGGACGTTCCGGTTTCGGAGCTCAAACACCTCAGCCAGCAGTTGCCATCGGGCGGCGGGCGCGGCGCCCATTCGCAGGACGCCGCGACCCGCCGCCCGAATCCGTACTACTTGAGAACCTTGACGACCTGGCCGGCGCCGACGGTACGGCCACCCTCACGGATGGCGAACCGCAGGCCCTCCTCCATGGCGATCGGCTGGATCAGCTCGACCGTCATCTCGGTGTTGTCGCCCGGCATGACCATCTCGGTGCCCTCGGGGAGGGTCACGACGCCGGTCACGTCGGTCGTCCGGAAGTAGAACTGCGGACGGTAGTTGTTGAAGAACGGCGTGTGGCGGCCGCCTTCGTCCTTGTTCAGGATGTAGACGCGGGCCTCGAAGTTGGTGTGCGGCGTGATGCTCTTCGGCTTCACGACGACCTGGCCGCGCTCGACGTCCTCACGCTTGATGCCGCGCAGGAGCAGACCGACGTTGTCACCGGCCTGGCCCTGGTCGAGCAGCTTGCGGAACATCTCGACACCCGTGACCGTGGTGGTCTGGGTCTCGTTCTTGATGCCGACGATCTCGACGGTCTCCGACACCTTGACGATGCCGCGCTCGATTCGACCGGTGACGACGGTGCCACGACCGGTGATCGTGAAGACGTCCTCGATCGGCATCAGGAACGGCCGCTCGATGTCACGCACCGGCTCCGGGATCGACGCGTCGACCGCGGCCATCAGCTCGAGGAGCTTCGCGCCCCACTCCTTGTCGCCCTCAAGGGCCTTCAGAGCGGAGACACGGATGACCGGAACGTCGTCACCCGGGAACTCGTACTGGCTGAGCAGCTCGCGAACCTCGAGCTCGACGAGCTCCAGGATCTCCTCGTCGTCGACCATGTCGGCCTTGTTCAGAGCGACGACGATGTACGGCACGCCGACCTGACGAGCGAGCAGCACGTGCTCCTTCGTCTGGGGCATCGGGCCGTCGGTCGCCGACACGACCAGGATCGCGCCGTCCATCTGCGCGGCACCGGTGATCATGTTCTTGATGTAGTCGGCGTGACCCGGGCAGTCGACGTGCGCGTAGTGCCGGGCGTCCGTCTGGTATTCGACGTGCGCGATGGAGATGGTGATACCGCGGGCCTTCTCCTCGGGCGCCTTGTCGATCTGGTCGAACGGGGTGAACGGGTTCAGGTCCGGGTGGGCGTCGTGCAGGACCTTCGTGATCGCCGCCGTCAGCGTGGTCTTGCCATGGTCGATGTGACCGATGGTGCCAATGTTGACGTGCGGTTTGGTCCGCTCGAACTTCTGCTTCGCCACGGGTGTCCCTCCAAGGACGGGTGGTGTCGTGCTGTGCTTCGTCTTGTTCCGGGGGTCCGGGGGCCGTTCCCCCGGGAAGGCATTGCGTTTGGCGGGACGGACCCGTCTATTCGCCCCGAGCCTTCGCGATGATTTCCTTCGCGACGTTGTTCGGGACCTCGGCGTAGGAGTCGAACTGCATGGAGTAGTTCGCCCGGCCCGAGGTCTTCGACCGCAGGTCGCCGACGTAGCCGAACATCTCCGACAGCGGCACCAGCGCCCGGACGATCCGGGAGCCGCCGCGCTCGTCCATCGCCTGGATCTGACCGCGCCGCGAGTTCAGGTCACCGATGACGTCACCCATGTAGTCCTCGGGCGTCGTCACCTCGACCGACATCATCGGCTCGAGCAGCACCGGGTCGGCCTTGCGGGCCGCTTCCTTGAACGCCATCGAACCGGCGATCTTGAAAGCGAGCTCGGACGAGTCGACGTCGTGGTACTGGCCGTCCTGCAGGGTGACCTTGACGTCGACCAGCGGGTAGCCGGCGAGCACGCCGAACTCCATGGCCTCCTGGCAGCCCGCGTCCACCGAGGGGATGTACTCCTTGGGGATGCGGCCGCCGGTGACCTTGTTCGAGAACTCGTAGCCGCCGCCGTCGCCGCCGGAAGGCTCCAGGTCGATGATCACCCGCGCGTACTGACCAGAACCGCCGGTCTGCTTCTTGTGGGTGTAGTCGATCTTCTCCACCTTGCGACGGATGGTCTCTCGGTAGGCGACCTGCGGCCGACCGACGTTGGCGTCGACCGAGAACTCGCGCTTCATCCGGTCGACGAGGATCTCCAGGTGAAGCTCACCCATTCCGGAGATGACGGTCTGGCCGGTCTCCTCGTCGGTGCGGACCTGGAAGGTCGGGTCCTCCTCGGCGAGCCGCTGGATCGCGGTGCCCAGCTTCTGCTGGTCGGCCTTCGTCTTCGGCTCGATCGCGACGTGGATGACGGGGGCAGGGAACGTCATCGACTCGAGCACGACCGGAGCGTTCGGGTCGCAGAGCGTGTCACCGGTGGTGGTGTTCTTCAGCCCCTGCACCGCGACGATCTGACCGGCGCCGACGCCTTCCCGGTCCTCCCGGTGGTTGGCGTGCATCTGGAGGATGCGGCCGATCCGCTCCTTGCGGTCCTTGGTGGAGTTGAGCGCCGCGGACCCAGCGGTGATCTTGCCCGAGTACACCCGGATGTAGGTCAGCTTGCCCATGAACGGGTCGGACATGATCTTGAAGGCCAGCGCGGAGAACGGCTCGTCCTCGCTCGGGGCCCGCCTGACCTCGACCTCTTCGTTGCCCGGCTTGTGGCCGACAGTCACACCGATGTCGATCGGGCTCGGCAGGAAGTCGACGACGGCGTCGAGCATGGGCTGGACACCCTTGTTCTTGAACGCCGTGCCGCACATCACCGGGTTGATCGCGCTGGCGAGCGTGGCCCGCCGGATGGCCGCGATCAGTTCCTCGACGGTCGGCTCCTCGCCCTCGAGGTACTTCTCCATGAGCGCGTCGTCGTTCTCGGCGACGGTCTCAAGGAGCTTGTCGCGCCATTCCTGCGCGGCCTCCTCGTGGTCGCGCGGGATGTCGACGACGTCGTAGGAGGCGCCCTTGTCCTCGGAGTGCCAGACCAGGCCCTTCATCCGGATCAGGTCGATGACACCCTTGAAGTCGGACTCGACTCCCCAGGGCAGCTGGATGACGGCCGGCGTCGCGTCGAGCCGGTCGATCATCATCTCGACGCAGCGGTGGAACTCCGCGCCAACCCGGTCCATCTTGTTGACGAAGGCGATCCGCGGCACGTTGTACCGGTCGGCCTGGCGCCACACGGTCTCGCTCTGCGGCTCGACGCCGGCCACCGCGTCGAACACGGCCACGGCGCCGTCGAGGACCCGCAGCGACCGCTCCACCTCGACGGTGAAGTCGACGTGGCCCGGCGTGTCGATGATGTTGATGGTGTGGTCGCGCCACACGCAGGTCGTGGCAGCGGAGGTGATGGTGATCCCCCGCTCCTGCTCCTGCTCCATCCAGTCCATCGTGGCGCCACCCTCGTGGACTTCACCGATCTTGTAGTTCACACCGGTGTAGTAGAGGATGCGCTCGGTCGTCGTGGTCTTGCCCGCGTCGATGTGGGCCATGATCCCGATGTTTCGGGTACTGGCCAGGGCGGCACGTACATCAGCCATGACAGATCACCAGCGGTAGTGGGCGAAGGCCTTGTTGGACTCGGCCATCTTGTGGGTGTCCTCCCGGCGCTTCACGCTCGCGCCGAGACCGTTGCTCGCGTCGATCAGCTCGTTCATGAGCCGCTCGGTCATCGTCTTCTCCCGGCGGCCACGCGAGTAGGCGACCAGCCAGCGCAGCGCCAGCGTGGTGCTGCGGCCGGCGCGGACCTCGATCGGCACCTGGTACGTGGCGCCACCTACCCGGCGGCTGCGCACCTCCAGCGTCGGCTTGACGTTGTCCAGCGCCCGCTTGAGCGTGACCACGGGGTCGTTGCCGGTCTTCTCGCGGGCGCCCTCGAGCGCGCCGTAGACGATCCGCTCGGCGATCGACTTCTTGCCGCTCATCAGCACCTTGTTGACCAGAGAGGTCACCAGCGGCGACCCGTACACCGGGTCGACGACGACAGCGTGCTTGGGAGCGGGCCCCTTGCGTGGCATTAGCCCTTCTCCTTCTTCGCTCCGTAGCGGCTACGAGCCTGCTTGCGGTTGCGGACACCCTGCGTGTCCAGCGCCCCGCGAACGATCTTGTAGCGAACGCCCGGAAGGTCCTTCACTCGCCCGCCGCGCACCAGGACCATCGAGTGCTCCTGGAGGTTGTGACCCACACCCGGGATGTACGCGGTGACCTCGATCCCGCTGGAAAGCCGGACACGCGCGACCTTGCGCAGCGCCGAGTTCGGCTTCTTGGGCGTGGTCGTGTAGACGCGAGTGCACACGCCACGGCGCTGCGGGCTCCCCTTGAGAGCCGGGGTCTTGGTCTTCTCGACCTTGTCCTGCCGGCCCTTCCGGACCAGCTGCTGGATCGTGGGCAACGCCGCTCCCGTTCTTCGTCCTTCTCGTGGTGCCGTTGTCCCCCGTGGTCCGGGGGTCCGAGGGTCGCCCCCCGGGGAAGATCTCTAGCCCCGGAGCTGGCCGAAGTCAGCTACCGGGTGGCCCGCATCGTGTTCCGCCGACCCACGCGGTCGGGCGTGTCGCGCCCGCCAGCACCTACCGGCCTTGGCCGATCAGTCCCAGGGGGAGCGCGCCCGCCCGCTCATCGACCGCCCCACCCACCGCCAGGCCCCGCCTGAAGGCGGGTCTCGGGATGAGACGGGCAAAGACAGTCGCCGACGGCGGTCAGACTTGACACATGCTCACCGCTGGTACACCCGGGGATACCCAGAGGGTCACCCGCGTTCCGGCGGCTTGCCTGATCCAACCCGAGCAGACTCGCCCGACCTAGATCATCGTCACAAGTGTACCCCGACGCTGCTCTGCAACAGCGTCCAGGCTTACCCGACTCGCCACAGCGCCAGCAGACCGAATCGCGTCTAGGCGCAGGACACACGCCGGAGCCATGCGGACTCCGGCCACAGGACGCAACATTACTCCACGCCCACGTCAAGTGTCGAACCGGGTCTCCTTTGCGCCCACGGCCTGTCGGCCGCCCGCCGAGCGCTACCGGAGTTCTGGCGTCCCGCCTCCCGCGCGGACCCGTCCCGGTCGTTCGTCGTCGTTGACGTGTCGTGTGCTGGCTATGGGGCCAGCTGTCCCGTTGCGTTGGAACCGTTGTACCGGCTCCACATCTCGCCCATGTTGCGCCGGCTTCTCAAGTCGTCGGGTTACCGCGTGACTGACATACCCGGCCTGCGCGGCCCATTGTGCTGCTCTGCCAGGCTGAGCGCAGGCAAAACGCCAAGTTGGCGCGAACCGAGAACCTGGGGTGACTCGACGCCTTCCGGTTCACGACCATGGGAGCACGCATGGTGACCACAGGTCCCACCAGGACCTCCCAAATCGGCGTCGCCAATGCCGGCGGAAGCCCGGCCCCTGGCTCGGCCGCCGACCCGAGGCGGAAGCCGTCCCGCGCGGATCTGCAGGCCGCCTACGGCCGCGCCGTCCCCGATCTGATCGCGCCCGGACTGAAGGTCCTGATCTGTGGGATCAACCCGTCGCTGGCGGCCGGCGCGACCGGGTTCCACTTCGGCGGCACCGCGAACCGGCTATGGGCGACGCTGCACCAGGCCGGGTTCACCGACCGCCAGCTACACCCGTCCGAGACCGGCGAGCTGCTCGCCCGCGACATCGGAATCACCAACATCGTGAACCGCGCCACCGCCCGGGCGGACGAGATCAGCGACGACGAGATCCGCGCCGGTGTGGGCCGCCTGACCGCGCTCGTGGACCAGTATCAGCCCGGTTGGCTGGCCTTCCTCGGCCTGGGCGCCTACCGGATCGCGTTCGGCCAGAAGAAGGCGACAGTCGGCCGCCAGCCCGACCACCTCGGGCCCGTCGGCGTCTGGCTGCTGCCGAACCCCAGCGGCCTCAACGCCCACTACTCACTCCCGGCCCTCGTCGAGGCCTACCGCGAGCTTCACGACGCCGCCTACGCCTAGGCCCAGCGCCCCGGCCACGAGCCCCTGCCCACCGAGTCATCCCTTGTGGTCGTGGATTCCGGCCATCACCCGGCCACCAGGTATGAGTCCGCCACCAGCTCCAACGCCAGCCAGTGTCGCGCGGGACCGAGGCAGGCTCCACGCCCACCCACAACCAGTCCTACGTCGTGGCCGTGGATCACGGACGAATCCCAGCCACGACGTAGGACCAAGCCGGGCCAAGCCGCCCAGTCGAGCCAGGTCCCAATGCAAACGGCGGGCCCCCATTACGGGACACCCGCCGTTCACCTACGAGCGCGAGGTACCGACCCTGGACACGGCCGGCCCCCGACCTACACCCACACCCCGATCCAGCGCTGGCAAGGGCGCCCAGCGCCCGAGCCGGCGCAGCGGCCGGCGGGCGCTCCGCGCCCGTTCCGGCCGCTACGCCTTACCGGTAGTCGCGGCTGCCGAAGTCGTACTCGTCGAGCGGGACGGCCTGGCCGCTGCCGGTGCCGAAGGCGCCGAACTCGACCGTGCCGCCGTCCTCGAAGCCGCCGACCGTGTACATCTGGGCCCGCGCCTCCTCGGTCGGCTCGACCCGGATGTTGCGGTACCGGGTGATGCCGGTACCAGCCGGGATGAGCTTGCCGATGATGACGTTCTCCTTCAGGCCGACCAACGAGTCCGACCGGGCGTTGATCGCCGCGTCGGTGAGCACCCGGGTGGTCTCCTGGAAGGAAGCCGCCGACAGCCACGACTCGGTGGCCAGCGACGCCTTGGTGATGCCCATCAGCACGGGCCGGGCGGACGCCGGCTGGCCGCTGGCCTCGACGACGCGCCGGTTCTCACCCTCGAACCTCGCCCGCTCGACCAGCTCACCGGGCAGCAGCGTCGTCTCACCCGACTCCAGCACGTTCACCCGCTTGAGCATCTGACGGATGATGATCTCGATGTGCTTGTCGTGGATCGACACACCCTGCGACCGGTACACCTCCTGCACCTGGTCGACGAGGTGCAGCTGCACCTGGCGCGGGCCGAGGATGCGCAGCACCTCGTGCGGGTCGACGGCACCGTCGATGAGCTGGGTGCCCACCTCGATGTGCTCGCCCTCCGTGACCCGCAGGCGGGACCGCCGCGGCACCGGGTAGGGCATCTCCTCCGAGCCGTCGTCGGGGACGACGACGACCTTGAGGGTCTTGTCCGTCTCCTCGATCTTGACTCGGCCGACGACCTCGCTGATCGGCGCCTTGCCCTTGGGGCTGCGGGCCTCGAAGAGCTCGACGACACGCGGCAGACCCTGGGTGATGTCGTCACCGGCGACACCACCCGCGTGGAAGGTACGCATGGTCAGCTGGGTGCCCGGCTCACCGATCGACTGGGCGGCCACGATGCCGACCGCCTCGCCGACGTCGACCAGCTTGCCGGTCGCGAGCGACCGGCCGTAGCACTGGGCGCACACGCCGCGGCGGGATTCGCAGGTCAGCGCCGAGCGGACCCGGACCGTCTCGATCCCGGCCTCGAGCAGCTGGCCGATCACGACGTCGCCGAGGTCGGCGCCGGCCGGGACGATGACCTCGCCCGTCCCGTCGACCGCGTCCTGGGCCAGCGTCCGCGCGTACGCGGAGGTCTCCGCGTACCGGTCGCGGACGAGCACGCCGGTCCGGGCGTCCTTGGTGGCGATCCGGGTGGAGACGCCGCGCTCGGTGCCGCAGTCGTCGTCCCGGACGATGACGTCCTGGCTGACGTCGACGAGCCGGCGGGTCAGGTAGCCGGAGTCGGCGGTCCGCAGCGCGGTGTCGGCCAGGCCCTTACGGGCACCGTGCGTGGAGATGAAGTACTCCAGCACGGACAGGCCCTCGCGGAAGTTCGCCTTGATCGGCCGCGGGATGATCTCGCCCTTCGGGTTCGAGACCAGGCCACGCATGCCGGCGAGCTGCCGGATCTGCATCATGTTCCCGGCGGCGCCCGAGTTGACCAGCGTCGCGACCGGGTTCGTCAGCGGGAAGTTCTCCTCCATCGCCTTCGCGACCTCGCTGGTCGCGTTGGTCCAGATCTGGACCAGCTCGCTGCGGCGCTCGTCGTCCGACAGGAAGCCGCGCTCGAACTGCTTCTGGACCTTTTCCGCCAGGTCCTCGAACTTGGCGAGGATCTGGCCCTTGTTCGGCGGCGCGATGACGTCCTCGATCGCGACGGTGACACCGGACCGGGTGGCCCAGTAGAAACCGGCGCTCTTGAGGGCGTCCAGGGTCGCGGCGACCTGGGCCTTCGGGTACCGCTCGGCCAGGTCGTTGACGATCGCGGCCTGGTCGCGCTTGTGCAGCATCTCGTTGATGAACGGGTAGCCCTCGGGCAGCGCCTCGTTCAGCAGGCAGCGGCCGAACGTCGTCTCCAGGGTGAACGGGTCGCCCGGGATCCAGTCCGCCGGCGCCTCCCAGCCGGTCGGCGGCGTGTGGTCACGCAGCCGGACCTTGATCAGCGACTGCAGCCCGACCTCCCGAGCGTCGTACGCCATCTGCACCTCGGCGACGCTGGAGAACGACCGGCCCTCACCGAGCCCGCTGCCCTCGGCCAGCCGGGACAGGTGGTACACCCCGGTGACCATGTCGAGGCTCGGCATGGCCAGCGGCCGGCCGGACGCGGGCGAGAGGATGTTGTTGCTGGACAGCATCAGGATCCGGGCCTCGGCCTGCGCCTCGGCGGACAGCGGCAGGTGGACCGCCATCTGGTCGCCGTCGAAGTCCGCGTTGAACGCGGTGCAGACCAGCGGGTGGATCTGGATCGCCTTGCCCTCGACCAGCTGCGGCTCGAACGCCTGGATGCCGAGCCGGTGCAGGGTCGGCGCCCGGTTCAGCAGCACGGGGTGCTCGGTGATGACCTCTTCGAGCACGTCCCAGACGACCGGCCGCGCGCGCTCCACCATCCGCTTGGCGGACTTGATGTTCTGCGCGTGGTTGAGGTCGACCAGCCGCTTCATGACGAACGGCTTGAACAGCTCCAGCGCCATCTGCTTGGGCAGGCCGCACTGGTGCAGCTTGAGCTGCGGGCCGACGACGATGACCGAACGGCCCGAGTAGTCGACGCGCTTGCCGAGCAGGTTCTGGCGGAACCGGCCCTGCTTGCCCTTGAGCATGTCCGACAGCGACTTCAGCGGGCGGTTACCGGGACCGGTGACCGGGCGGCCGCGGCGGCCGTTGTCGAACAGCGCGTCGACGGCCTCCTGCAGCATCCGCTTCTCGTTGTTGACGATGATCTCGGGCGCGCCGAGGTCCAGCAGCCTCTTCAGCCGGTTGTTCCGGTTGATGACGCGCCGGTACAGGTCGTTCAGGTCGGACGTGGCGAACCGGCCGCCGTCGAGCTGCACCATCGGGCGCAGGTCCGGCGGGATGACCGGGACGCAGTCCAGCACCATCCCCATCGGGGAGTTGCGAGTGTTCAGGAAAGCCGAGACGACCTTGAGCCGCTTGAGCGCGCGGGCCTTCTTCTGGCCCTTGCCGGTGCGGATGGTCTCCCGCAGCGACTCGGCCTCGGCGCTCAGGTCGAAGTCGGCCAGGCGGCGCTGCAGCGCCTCGGCGCCCATGCCGCCGTCGAAGTACTGGCCGAACCGGTCGCGCAGCTCGCGGTAGAGCAGCTCGTCCGGCTCCAGGTCCTGGACCTTCATGCTCTTGAACCGGTCGAAGACACGGTCCAGATCGTCGATCTTGCGCTGGGCGCGGTCGCGGATCTGGCGCATCTCGCGCTCGGCCGACTCACGCACCTTGCGGCGCGCGTCGCCCTTGGCACCCTCGGCCTCGAGCTGGGCGATGTCCGTCTCCAGCTTGCGCTGGCGAGCCTCGACGTCGGCGTTCTTACGGTCCTCCATGCCCTGCTTCTCGACGCCGATACGGGCCTCGAGGGTCGGCAGGTCACGGTGACGCCCGTCGACGTCGACCTTTGTGATCATGTAGGCGGCGAAGTAGATGACCTTCTCAAGGTCCTTCGGCGCCAGGTCCAGCAGGTAGCCGAGCCGGCTCGGCACACCCTTGAAGTACCAGATGTGCGTGACGGGCGCGGCCAGCTCGATGTGGCCCATCCGCTCGCGGCGCACCTTCGCGCGGGTCACCTCGACGCCGCAGCGCTCACAGATGATGCCCTTGAACCGGACCCGCTTGTACTTACCGCAGTAGCACTCCCAGTCCCGGGTCGGACCGAAGATCTTCTCGCAGAAGAGCCCGTCCTTCTCCGGCTTCAGGGTGCGGTAGTTGATGGTCTCCGGCTTCTTGACCTCGCCGTGCGACCACTGGCGGATGTCGTCCGCGGTGGCCAGGCCGATGCGCAGCTCGTCGAAGAAGTTGACGTCCAGCAAGACTGTCGCCTGCTCTCTCTTTCTCGTGTCGGACGCTCAGTCGGTGTGTGGGCCGGACCGGCCCGCCCGCGGGTTACGGGCGGGCCGGTCGGCCGCTCACACCTCTTCGACGCTGCTCGGCTCCCGCCGGGACAGGTCGATCCCAAGCTCCTCCGCCGCCCGGAACACGTCCTCGTCGGTGTCGCGCATCTCGATCTGGACGCCGTCGCTGGAGAGCACCTCGACGTTCAGGCACAGCGACTGCATTTCCTTGATGAGCACCTTGAAGGACTCGGGGATACCGGGCTCCGGGATGTTCTCGCCCTTGACGATCGCCTCGTAGACCTTGACGCGACCGTGCACGTCGTCGGACTTGATCGTCAGTAGCTCCTGCAGGGCGTAGGCGGCGCCATACGCCTCCAGCGCCCACACCTCCATCTCGCCGAACCGCTGGCCACCGAACTGCGCCTTACCACCCAGCGGCTGCTGAGTGATCATCGAGTAGGGGCCGGTCGAGCGAGCGTGGATCTTGTCGTCGACCAGGTGCAGCAGCTTGAGGATGTAGATGTAACCGACCGCGACCGGGTACGGGTACTGCTCGCCCGTCCGGCCGTCGAACAGCTTGGCCTTGCCGGACGACCCGATCAGCTGGACGCCGTCCCGGTTCGGAAGCGTCGAGTCGAGCAGGCCGGTGATCTCCTCCTCGCGGGCACCGTCGAACACGGGCGTGGCGACGTTGGTGCCGGGCGCGGCCGAGTCGACCCCGATCGAGCGGAGCCGCTCCTTCCACTCCTCGTCACCCGAGTCCACCTGCCAGCCGGTCTTGGCGACCCACCCGAGGTGGGTCTCCAGGATCTGGCCGATGTTCATACGCCGCGGCACACCGTGCGGGTTGAGCACGACGTCGACGGGGGTGCCGTCCTCGAGGAACGGCATGTCCTCCTGCGGCATGATCTTCGCGATGACGCCCTTGTTGCCGTGACGACCGGCGAGCTTGTCACCGTCGGTGATCTTCCGCTTCTGGGCGACGTAGACCCGGACCAGCTCGTTCACGCCGGGCGGGAGCTCGTCGCCGTCCTCACGGGAGAACACCCGGACACCGATGACCTTGCCGGACTCGCCGTGCGGCACCTTCAGCGAGGTGTCCCGGACCTCCCGGGCCTTCTCGCCGAAGATCGCGCGCAGCAGCCGCTCCTCCGGGGTCAGCTCCGTCTCGCCCTTGGGCGTGACCTTGCCGACCAGGACGTCGCCGGGGTTCACCTCGGCGCCGATCCGGATGATGCCGCGCTCGTCGAGGTCCGCGAGGACCTCCTCGGCGACGTTCGGGATGTCGCGGGTGATCTCCTCCGGGCCCAGCTTGGTGTCCCGGGCGTCGACCTCGTGCTCCTCGATGTGGATCGAGGAGAGGACATCGTCCTGGACCAGCCGCTGGGAGAGGATGATCGCGTCCTCGTAGTTGTGCCCCTCCCACGGCATGAAGGCGACCAGCAGGTTCTTGCCGAGCGCCATCTCGCCGTTGTCGGTGCACGGGCCGTCCGCGATCACCTGGCCGGCCTCGACGCGAGCACCCTCGTCGACGATCGGCTTCTGGTTGATGCAGGTGCCCTGGTTGGAGCGGCGGAACTTGGCCAGCCGGTAGGTGCGCCGGGTGCCGTCGTCGTGCATGACGGTGATGTAGTCGGCGGACAGGTCCTCGACCACACCGGCCTGCTGGCAGACGACCACGTCGCCGGCGTCCTTGGCCGCGCGGGCCTCCATGCCGGTGCCGACCAGCGGCGACTCCGAGCGCAGCAGCGGCACGGACTGGCGCTGCATGTTGGAGCCCATGAGCGCGCGGTTCGCGTCGTCGTGCTCCAGGAACGGGATCATGGCGGTCGCGACCGACACCATCTGGCGCGGCGAGACGTCCATGTAGTCGACCTCGTCCGGCGGGATGAACTCGACCTCGCCGCCCTTGCGTCGCACCAGCACCCGGTCCTCGGCGAAGGAGCCGTCCCCGGTCAGCGGGGCGTTCGCCTGGGCGACGACGTGCCGGTCCTCCTCGTCCGCGGTCAGGTAGTCGATCTGGTCGGTGACCCGGCCGGCGACGACCTTGCGGTACGGGGTCTCGACGAAGCCGAACGGGTTGACCCGCGCGAACGTCGACAGCGAGCCGATGAGGCCGATGTTCGGGCCTTCCGGCGTCTCGATCGGGCACATCCGGCCGTAGTGGCTCGGGTGGACGTCCCGGACCTCCATACCGGCCCGCTCACGGGACAGACCACCCGGGCCGAGCGCCGACAGGCGGCGCTTGTGGGTCAGACCGGCCAGCGGGTTGGTCTGGTCCATGAACTGGGACAGCTGGCTGGTGCCGAAGAACTCCTTGATGGAGGCGACGACCGGCCGGATGTTGATCAGGGTCTGCGGCGTGATCGCCTCGACGTCCTGGGTGGTCATCCGCTCACGGACGACCCGCTCCATCCGGGCGAGGCCGAGCCGGACCTGGTTCTGGATCAGCTCGCCGACCGTGCGCAGCCGCCGGTTGCCGAAGTGGTCGATGTCGTCCACTTCGTAGGCCTGGTCGGTGCCCTCGTGCAGCTTCACGACGTACTCGATCGTGCGGACGATGTCGTCCTCGGTGAGCACGCCGGTGGCGCCCTCGACGTGCAGTTCCAGCTTCTTGTTCACCTTGTAGCGGCCGACCTTGGCCAGGTCGTAGCGCTTCGGGTTGAAGAAGAGGTTCTCCAGCAGCGTCTGAGCGGACTCGCGCGTCGGCGGCTCACCCGGCCGCAGCTTGCGGTAGATGTCCAGCAGCGCGTCGTCCTGGCCGGAGGTGTGGTCCTTCTCCAGGGTGACCCGCATCGACGGGTAGTCGCCGAAGCGCTCCAGGATGCGGGCCTCGTCCCAGCCAAGCGCCTTGAGCAGCACGGTGACGGACTGGCGGCGCTTGCGGTCGATGCGGACGCCGACGGTGTCACGCTTGTCGATCTCGAACTCCAGCCAGGCGCCCCGGGACGGGATCACCTTGCAGGAGAACAGGTCCTTGTCAGAGGTCTTGTCGAGAGACTTCTCGAAGTACACCCCGGGCGAGCGGACGAGCTGGCTGACGACCACTCGCTCGGTGCCGTTGATGACGAAGGTGCCCTTCGGGGTCATGAGCGGGAAGTCGCCCATGAACACGGTCTGGCTCTTGATCTCACCGGTGGTGTTGTTGGTGAACTCTGCGGTGACGAACATCGGCGCCGAGAACGTCATGTCCTTGTCCTTGCACTCCTCGACGGAGTACTTGGGCGGCTCGAACCGGTGATCCCGGAACGAAAGGGACATGGAGCCCGAGAAGTCCTCGATCGGAGAGATCTCCTCGAAGACCTCCTCGAGACCAGAAGTCAGCGGAACATCGTCGCGGCCGGCGTCGACGGAGTCCTGGACCCTCTCCTGCCAGGCATCGCTGCCGATCAGCCAGTCGAAGGACTGCGTCTGCAGGGCGAGTAGATCCGGGACCTCAAGGGGCTCGACAATCTTGGCGAACGAGATGCGGGAGGCGGAGCGCGAGGCGGCCAAGGTGGTCCTTCCGGTGGCCTGGCATCGGGCGGGAGATGCCGACGAGCCGTCGGGGTGGTCAGGTGATCAGTGTCTCGCCGCGTTTGGGGGCGGCGTCAGCGGGGTAGTCGGCCGGTGGTCTCGGTGTGAGCACCTCCACTCCCCCTCACGCCAGACATCCGGAGCCCGGGACGTCGGACCCCCGTGACGCGCGACACGCGCGGAGCGGGAGATCCGGGACGTTCCCCGGCATCGGGTCTTGGCGACGCTGGCTGAAGGCCAGCGAGCAGGCAGGCGGTGCTCAGTTGGGCGGGCAGGCGGTCGTGCGGTCCGGATGACCGGCTCGGCCGGACGTGAGACCTCAGAAGCCGCCCCTGACCCGCTCGGGTCGCGCGCAGCGCGACACCGGGTCTGAGAACCGCACCCTGGCAGACGTCACGGCCTCCGGCGAAGCTGTCCCTACGGGAAGCAAGCCGGCGAACCGGGTGCGCTGTTCCCGGTCATCGCACGGGACGCATCAGACGCCGGTCCCGGCGGAGATGGCGGGGCGCCGACGGCCCAGCGGGAGGGATGCCGGCGAGACCACCACGGGTGGCGGGAACGGATCTGACAGGCCCAGTGCAACGAAAAGGACAGCGCAAACTAGCAGTGTAGCCTCAGGCCGCACTGCCGACAAGCCCCGTCGTCATGTTCGTGGTGCACACTCTCGCGCTGTATTTCGGCGATCTTGCTGCCTGCATCCGACCTGCCGTGTTCCCGCCCTGTCCCGCCTTCCTGTCAGCTGCCAGCCCAGGCGCCCGAGGGCACCGCGCGGCCTTCCTGGCCACCGCTTCGCGTCTTCGCCGCCGCTGCCGATCCGAGCCGGCCTCGTCGAGACCCGGCGCGACCGGCCGCGTGCCGCCTGGTTGACGCCGGGCCGGATACCCGCGCGGCGCGCCCTCTACGGGGCGCTCCTCACAGGGCGTTAGCCTGCCCGACTTCGCCAGATCGCGGCGGTGGTCCGCCAAATGATGGAACTCCGTTGTGGGCGATGCAGTCAACCCCTCAGACGGACCCCATGAGCGGTTAGTTACCGATCTGCCGCTCGTGCCGCCCCTGGCCCACTCGCCCGGAAGGCCCGTCGCCGTCGCGCGCCCCGCATCCCGCCAGCCCCGAGTAGTACGCCGGACGGTCCTACCAGCATCGGACAACTCCGCCTGGCCGGCCACCGCACGCGATGTCGATTCGTCGGCGGCCGTCCAGACGCCCCGCCAGGCGCGGCCGCGATCACGCTCGGCCATCCCAGCGCCGGCGGCCGGCACGCGCCCGCCGCGGCCGGCTCCCGCACGCGGTTCCGCGAGCGCCGGTGATGGACCGTAACCCATCTCACCTGGACCGGGCCAGCGCCGGACTCGGCGCGTACCGGCCCCGGGGCATGCCTCGGGGCCCGCCTGGCGCGGCGCGGTGGGCGCGGGTCCGGGCCGGCCCCGGCCAGCGGGGCGAGGAGGCCCTCAGCGGCGCTGCGGCGTTCCGGGGGTGGCCCCGGGGTCCCCGCGGGCCGTGTTCGGCCGCCAGCGGCCAACTCCGCCGCACTGGGCTGACTACCAGCGGCAACCGGCGGACGGAGCGAGACTCAGGCGCGGCGGCCTATGACGACGCCCGGCGCCAGGGCCGCACCCCGCCGACCTCCCACCCGGTCCCGGCGTTCTCCTGATCGCCGTTTCGGCCCTCGGCTGGTCGTAACCGAGGGCTGTTCCGCAGCCACCAGAGGGGCAGAACAGCGATCACAGCGACATTGAGTTTGGCGGGCGCGGAACTGGTGAGCCGGTTGAGCCGGTTGAGCCGGTTGAGCCGGTTGAGCCGGTTGAGCCGGTTGAGCCGGTTGAGCCGGTTGAGCCGGTTGAGCCGGTCAGCCATCGACACCCGCCACCGGCGACTGGTCAACTCCCGCAGCCGTCGCTTGAGCCGCGCGATCGCCTCCGGGGCGACCCGCACCCTCACTCCGTCCCGCGTGAAGTAGAACCCGAAGCCGAGCAGCGTCGCCTTCTGGGCAGGCCGGACCCACGACTTGTCCCGGTTCACCCGCAACCGCTGCCGGTCCTCCACGAACCTGGCCACCGAGTCCAACACCCGCTGGCCAGCCCGCTTCGACCCACGAACACCCGGACATCGTCCGCATAGCGGACGAACCGGTGCCCCCGCTCCCACAACAGCCGGTCCAGGTCGTCCAACATGACGTTCGACAACAACAGCGACAGCGGAGACCCCTGCGGGGTTCCCGCCTCCGTCGGCTGCCTCACACCCTCGACCATGATCCCGGCTTCCAGGTAACGGCGCACAAGCCGCAGCACCCGGCGATCCTCCACCCGGCGCGCGACCCGGGCCATCAACACGTCATGCCCGACCCGGTCGAAGAACCGGTCGAGATCAACGGCAACGACCCATTTCCTCCCCTCGGCCACCGCCCGCCGGGCCACCCGCACCGCCCGATGAGCGGACCGCCCCGGCCGGAACCCGAAACTCGACCCCGAGGAATGCGGATCGAACAGCGGACCCAGCACCTGGGCGAGCACCTGTTGAAGGAACCTGTCCAAAACGGTGGGAACCCCCAGCATCCGCTGCCCGCCCCCAGGCTTCGGGATCACCACCTGGCGGACCGGCGCAGGCCGGTAACTCCCGTATCGAGCGCCTCCCGGACCGCCGGCCAGTGTTCGACCAGCCACGGCCGCAACTCGGCCGTGGTCATCCCGTCCACCCCCGGCGCGCCACGGTTGGCCTCGACACGCCGCAACGCCACCGACAAGGTTCGCCCGCGACCACACCTGGTCCCACAGGCCAGCCATCGGCTCGGAAACAGACTCGGCAGTGCGCGCCGACCAGCCACTACGCCCCACCGTGGTCTCCGACGGATGCACCGTCTCCTCCCACAGCAGCCCCTGACCCGGGGTGACAGCGATCCCCGCGACCGGCACGAGCAACACCCCTCGTCCGCTCATCCTGACGTTCGGCCCTTCCTGCCATCTGACAGATCCCGGCTGGTACTACGACCTCTGCTGACTTCTGCCACAGTCCACGCAGGCCCCATGTGTGCTACGCGCGGACGCACGGATCACGGTGCGGACAGACCTCCCCGGGTAAGAACAGCCGCTGTCCCCCTACGCCCGCCGTGTCCACGTACCAGCCTTCTGGCGATGACGGGCTTCACCTTCCATTGCAGGCTCACCCGACCGGCACGCCTCCTACACGGTTCGTGTCCCTCGGTGCAGGGGTCTCGCCTCGGGCTTCCTCCCAGCCCCACCTCACGGTGACGCCGTCGCCTCCGGCTCGGGGTTGGCACCGCCGCCTCCCCCAGAGGACTTCCACCTCCAAACGACTGCCCATGCCGGGCGCACAACGGGACGGGCCGGCGGCGCGGATGGCGCCGCCGGCCCGGCGGGTGCGCGGCCAGGGTTCCGGCCAGCTCGACGGCAACTCGGATCGGCTACGCCGATCTCGGAGCTACCTCGCCGATCCGGCCGGAACCGCCGCGCGGGGACTACTTGACGGTGACGGTGGCGCCGGCGCCCTCGAGGGCGGCCTTCGCCTTGTCCGCGGCGTCCTTGGCGACCTTCTCCAGGACCGGCTTCGGCGCGCCGTCCACGAGGTCCTTGGCCTCCTTGAGGCCGAGGCTCGTCAGGGCGCGGACCTCCTTGATGACCTGGATCTTCTTGTCACCAGCGGCCTCGAGGATGACGTCGAACTCGTCCTTCTCCTCCTCGGCCGGAGCGGCCTCGGCGCCGCCACCACCGGCGACCGCGGCAACCGCGACCGGCGCGGCGGCGGTGACGCCGAAGGTGTCCTCGAACTGCTTCACGAACTCGGACAGCTCAAGCAGCGTCATTTCCTTGAACGCGTCGAGCAGCTCGACGGTCGAGAGCTTCGCCATGATGGCGGTTCCTTCCTCTACTGATCTTCAGTCGTCTGATGCGGACGGGTCTCGTGCGACGCGACCTGGGTCCGCGGATGGTGCGTGGCGGTCGGCTGGACCGAACGCCCTCGGCTACTCGGCCGCGACAGCCGGCTCAGGCTGGGCGGACGCCTCGGCGGCGCCCTCCGCCTCGCGCTTGGCGCGCAGCGCCTCGGCGAGCCGGGCGGCCTGCGACAGCGGGGCGGCGAACAGACCGACGGCCTTGGCCAGCGAACCGTTCATGGCTCCGGCCAGCTTGGCCAGCAGGACCTCGCGGGACTCCAGGTCGGCGAGCTTGCGGATGTCGTCAGCCGACATCGCCTTGCCCTCGACGAAGCCACCCTTGACGACCAGGGCCTGGTTCGCGCGCGAGAACTCGCGCAGAACCTTCGCCGCCTCGACCGGGTCGCCGCCGACGAACGCGACGCCGGTCGGGCCGACGAGGAGGCCGTCGAGGCCGGTCACGCCGGCACGCTCAGCAGCGATCTTGGTGAGGGTGTTCTTGACGACCGTGTACTTGGTCTTCTCGCCCAGCGACCGACGCAGCTCGGTGAGCTGCGCGACGGTCAGGCCGCGGTACTCGGTCAGGACAGCCGCGGCGGAGTCACGGAACTCCGCGGTGATCTCCGCCACGGCGGCGCTCTTCTCAGGGTTCGCCATGGGGCTCCTTTTGGGAAAGGTGCCGGCCGTCTCCCCAAGGACCCATGAAACAACGAACGCCCCGGCGCAGGCGCTCGGGGCGTGAGACCGCACAAGCCGAACACCCATCAGGCGCCCGTTGCGGCGGTTCGCGTCCGTCACCTGCGCGG
Organism: Pseudofrankia sp. DC12; assembly: GCF_000966285.1. NCBI lineage: Bacteria > Bacillati > Actinomycetota > Actinomycetes > Frankiales > Frankiaceae > Pseudofrankia > Pseudofrankia sp. DC12. The sequence continues at coordinate 4,320,508 of NZ_KQ031391.1, read as the reverse complement.
GCCGCCCGCATTCTTCCGGGGCCTTCGGCCGTCTCCTGACAGGCAGGCGGACGGCGACCAGCGGTCTTCGGTGTGGAACTGAGCCGAGTCTAGCAACTCTCGAGCCCCACACACTGAGCCGGCCGCCAGAAGGCCATCGTCAGGGCCCGCGCCGGGCGCGGGCTCTACCCTGCCGGCGCAGGTCCCGGGCCTACCACACAGATACCGACCACCGCGGTTCTGCCGAGGTTCTCTCGATCGCGCGGTGCCACCTGTTGGCGTTGATCGCCATTTGTGCCCCTGGTGGTCCCCAGCGGAGCCAGATCACGAGCACCGGAGGACCGAAACAGCGATCAGGCCGGCCGTGGCGGCCATGCCCGGCAGCCTCCGGCCACGAGCGCGCGGCGTCCGGTTACGGGCAACGCGGCGCCGGGCCTCGGGAAAGGCGGCCGGCTTCAGGAATGGCGCGAGCCGTGCCGGTCAGGGACCGGCACGGCTCGCGGAGGGCTGGCTCGCCCGAGGGGACGAACGTACGTCAGTTCGTGGCGTTCTCGAGGAGGTTGCGCAGGCGGTTCGGGTCGACCTGGATGCCGGGGCCCATGGTCGTCGTGACCGTGATCTTCTTCAGGTAGCGGCCCTTGGCGGCGGACGGCTTGACCCGGACGATCTCGTCCAGCGCGGTGCCGTAGTTCTCGACCAGCTGCTCCGGGGTGAAGTTCGTCTTCCCGATGACAATGTGCAGGTTGTTCTGCTTGTCAATCTTAAAGTTGATCTTACCGCCCTTGATCTCCCTGACGACCTTCGTGACGTCGAGGGTCACGGTGCCCGTCTTGGGGTTGGGCATGAGGCCGCGGGGGCCGAGAATTCGAGCGATCCGGCCGACCTTGGCCATCTGGTCGGGGGTCGCGACGGCGGCGTCGAAGTCCAGGAAGCCTTCCTGGATGCGCGCGACGAGGTCGTCACTGCCGACGATGTCGGCGCCGGCGGCCTGCGCCTCGGCGGCCTTCTCACCAGCGGCGAAGACGGCGACCCGCGGCGACTTGCCGGTGCCGTGCGGCAGGTTCACGGTGCCACGGACCATCTGGTCGGCCTTGCGGGCGTCGACGCCGAGCCGGAAGGCGACCTCAACGGTGGCGTCGAACTTGGTGGCCGACGTCTCCCTCGCGAGGCCCACGGCCTCCAGCGGGCTGTACAGCTTGTTCGGGTCGATCTTCTCAGCGGCGGCCTGGTAGGCCTTGCTGCGCTTCATGTGTGCTCCTTGTGGTTCAGGCGGGCTCCCCAGACGCTGTCCGAGGGCCCTCCCACCTGCGTGGCGTCCCACCGTCGGCCGAAGCGCGAGGCGGGGTGTCCGGGACCGGAGCCCCTCGCGATCCGCGTCAGCGGACCGGCGGACGAAGACCTACTTCTCTACCGTGACGCCCATCGACCGGGCGGTGCCGGCGATGATGTTCTCGGCGGCCTCGATCGAGACGGCGTTGAGGTCGGGCATCTTCATGGTGGCGATCTCACGCAGCTGCTTGGCCGACAGCTTCGCGACCTTGTCGCGATGCGGTGCGGCGCTGCCCTTGTCGACACCGGCGGCCTTGAGGATCAGGCGCGCGGCCGGCGGGGTCTTCGTGATGAAGGTGAAGGAACGGTCGTCATAAACCGTGATCTCCACCGGCACGACGTTGCCGACCTGCGACTCGGTGGCCGCGTTGTACTGCTTGACGAACTCCATGATGTTGACGCCGTGTTGGCCGAGCGCCGGGCCAACCGGGGGCGCCGGGGTCGCCTTGCCGGCGTTGATCTGGAGTTTGATCACCGCAGTGATCTTCTTCTTCTTGGGAGGCATCTCGTTCTTCCTTCGGGTGGGCCGGCCCCTGGGTGGACAGCTGAGGCGGGCCCTCGGGGTAGCTACTTATGAAGGATAGCTAGCGGCCAGGCCAGGCCCGCCTCACCCGGACGGTTCAGATCTTGGAAGGACCTGCCGGTCAGATCTTCGCGACCTGGTTGAACTGCAGCTCGACCGGAGTCTCGCGGCCGAAGATGGAGACCAGCACCTTCAGACGCTGGGCGTCCATGTTGATCTCGCTGATGGTAGCCGGCAGGGTGGCGAACGGCCCATCCATCACGGTGACGGACTCGCCGACGTCGAACTCCTGGACCTTGACGGTCTCGACCTTCTTCTCCTTCTTCGCCGGCGGGACGAGGATGGAGAAGACCTCCTCACGGCGTAGCGGGGAGGGCTTGTTGGTCAGGCCGACGAAGCCGGTCACACCGGGGGTGTTGCGGACCGCGGACCAGGACTGGTCGGTCAGGTCCATCCGGACGTAGATATAGCCCGGGTACTTCTTCTGGGTGACCATCTGGCGCTTGCCGTTCTTGACGACCGGCACCTCCTCGAGCGGCACCTCGATCTGGAAGATGTAGTCCTCCATGTTGAGGCTGGAGATCCGGGTCTCGAGGTTCGTCTTGACCTTGTTCTCGTAGCCGGCGTACGAGTGGATCACATACCAGTCGCCCGGCGCCGCTTCGAGGGCGCGGCGCAGCTCGTCCTCGTCCTCCTCGTCGTCGGCCACGGCGGGGCTGGGGGCAGGCGAGCCAGCGGTCAGGTCGTCGGCCGACGCGGCGGACGAGCCATCGCCGTCCAGCTCCGCGCCGGCGTCCGTGCTCGCCACCTCGTCGTTCTCGAACGCCGCGAGCGGGTCAAGGCGTTCGACAGCCTCCCCCTGCTCGGAGGCGGGCTGCTCGGGAGACTGGGACACGGGGACGATCCTTACTCCTATGGTCGCCGCGTGGCGCACAGACGTTCGTGTGCGTCCCTTGGCGGCTGCGCTGGTTCGTGGGGGACTCGGGCTCGCTGGTCGTGGGCTTCCTCTGGTAGACCTTGCTGGCTGGCGCCGTGGGCCGGGCACCTGTTGGCTCGTGCCCGGCGCCGCCCGACTCGCACCGGGCGTCGCCCCGGCCGGCCACCGCCGCGCCGCGGCCGGCTCGGTAGGGCCGGTCGGCGAACCAGCCCGCCGGCCCCCCATTGCTTCCGGTGAGCGGGCGCGGTCAGCCGAAGATCTGGAGCACCAGCTTCGTGAGGCCGAAGTCGAGAGAGGCCACGATCGCGGTCATCACCGACACGAAGACGAGCACGACCACCACGTAGGTGATCAGCTCCGTCCGGCCCGGGTAGATGACCTTCCGCAGCTCCGCCACGACCTCGCGGTAGAACCGAAGCGGTGTCATACGACGCCGCGCGCCGGCCCGCGAGGGCTGCTTGGCCCGCGGAGCCGCGTCACGGGTGTCGGTCGCCACAGCTCCACCACTCTCGATCGTCTGACCTACGCAGGGGCGACAGGACTCGAACCTGCAACCGCCGGTTTTGGAGACCGGTGCTCTACCAATTGAGCCACGCCCCTAGGAGCAACCCGGCCCTGTTCCGGCGGCCGCCCGCGTCCCGTCGGGCTGCCGTCCTCGAGAAACCCTCTGGAGGACGGGGACCACCGACTGCGTTACCGAGCCGGCGAGTCGCCTGGGCGCCTAGTGCTACAGGAACCAGACCCTGACGGGCGCGCGGGTATCCCGTCGATGACGGCCCGAGCGGATCGAGCATACCCCCTCGACGCGGGCGCGCCGCGTCTGGCTCACACGGAGGACCCAACATTTCTGGCAGCATGGTCCTCCATGAGCAGGATCTCGCGCCGCATCGGCGGCATCGCCCCCTCTGCCACCCTCGCCGTCGACGCCACCGCCAAGGCCCTGAAGGCCGCCGGTCGCGACGTCATCGGGTTCGGCGCGGGCGAGCCGGACTTCCCGACCCCCGACCACATCGTGGCGGCGGCCGAGAAGGCCTGCCGAGACCCCCGCATGCACCGTTACACCCCGGCCGGCGGGCTTCCCGAGCTCAAGGAGGCGGTAGCCGAGAAGACCCGGCGGGACTCCGGCCTGGTCGTCGACCCGAGCCAGGTGCTGATCACCAACGGCGGCAAGCAGGCCGTGTACGAGTCGTTCGCCACGCTGCTGGACCCGGGCGACGAGGTGCTGATGCCCGCGCCCTACTGGACGACCTACCCGGAGGCGATCCGGCTGGCCGGCGGCGTGCCGGTCGACGTCGTCACGGGTCCCGAGCAGGGCTACCGGGTGACGGTCGAGCAGCTGGAGGCGGCCCGCACGCCGCGGACGAAGGTGCTGCTGTTCTGCTCGCCGTCGAACCCGACTGGCGCGGTGCACAGCCCCGAGGAGGTCCGCGCGATCGGCCAGTGGGCCGCCGGCGCCGGCCTCTGGGTCATCACCGACGAGATCTACGAGCACCTGGTGTACGGCGACGCGCGCTTCACCTCAATGCCGGTCGCGGTCCCGGAGATCGCCGACCGGTGCGTCGTCCTCAACGGCGTCGCCAAGACGTACGCGATGACCGGCTGGCGGGTGGGCTGGCTGATCGGTCCGGCGGACGTGGTGAAGGCCGCGTCGAACCTGCAGTCGCATCTGTCGTCGAACGTCGCGAACGTCTCCCAGGCCGCCGCGCTGGCCGCCGTCTCCGGCCCGCTGGACGCGGTCGCGCAGATGCGCGAGGCGTTCGACCGGCGGCGGCGCACCATGCACCAGATGCTCAGCGACATCCCCGGCGTGGACTGCCCGCTGCCTGAGGGGGCCTTCTACGCGTACCCGTCGCTGCGCGACGTGGTGGGCCGGACGATTCGCGGCAAGACACCGACGAACTCGAGTGAGCTGTGCCAGGTGATCCTGGAGGAGGTCGGGGTCGCGATCGTGCCTGGTGAGGCGTTCGGGACACCGGGCTATGCCCGCCTGTCCTACGCGCTCGGCGACGGCGAGCTGGCCGAGGGCGTGCGCCGCATCGGCGCGCTGTTGGCGGAGGCGTCCTGATCGAGCGGTGAGAATGCCGGCGGCCACTGTCCCACGGGACGGCGGCCGCCGGCGGATCGCTTGCCGGGAACGCGAAGGCCGGCCGGGTGCCGCGCTTGGCCGGACCGGCCTGACGGCCACGCGCACCGTCAGGCGAGGCGGACGGCCGTCAGGCGAGGCGGACGGCCGTCAGGCGAGGCGGACGGTGGCGCGGGCGGCCATCAGGACCTTGTTGCCGTCCCATCGGACGGTCAGGTTTACGACGGCACGGTTGCCGTCGAGCTTCCTCTCGACGCTGCCACGTACTTCGACGAGCGCGCCGGCATCGTCGTTCGGCACGACGACCGGGGACGAGAACTTGACGCCGTACTCGCAGATGGCGCCCGGATCACCCGCCCAGTCGGTGACGGCCCGGCCGGCGGTCGCCATCGTCAGCATTCCGTGCGCGATGACGCCGGGCAGGCCGACCTCGGCGGCGACCTTCTCGTTCCAGTGGATCGGGTTGAAGTCACCAGAGGCGCCGGCGTAGCGGACGAGGTCCGCGCGGCGAATCCGGAAGGAGGCCGCCGGGAGCTCGGCGCCGACCTCGACGTCGTCGTAACGCACCGTCGAGGCCCGCGCGGAGCTCTCGGGCGAGGTGGGCGGCGCGGGCGGCACGGGCGCCGCGACGCGCACCGGGCCGGCGTTCGGGTCGGCGGTGCCGCGGGAGACCAGGCCGCACAGGCCCATTGCGACCGGCTCGCCAGACGTGGTGCGAAAGTCATAGCCGGCGGTGAGTACCTCGTTCGTCGCGACCGTGCGCAGGCCGGTCAGAGCCGTCACCGCCGTCAGCTCGTCACCGGCCACCACCGGTCGCGACAGGCTGAAGCGCTGCTCACCGTGGACGATCAGCGAGAAGTCCAGGCCAAAGGCCGGGTCGTCGACCGGCAGGCCCAGCGCGCCGGGGATCGCGGCGACGAGGAACGTCGGAGGCGCGACCAGGTCCGGGTAGCCGGCCGTCCTGGCGGCCTCAAGATCGTGGTAGAGCGGGTTCGGGTCCCCGATCGCACGGGCGAACTGTCGGATGTGCTCACGGCCGACCAGGAACGGCGTGCTCGCGGCGAACTCCCGCCCGATGAAGGCCTGGTTCAGCGGCATGAAGGACTCCGATCTGTCTGATGACCCGGCCGGGTCCGGCTAACCCCCTACCAGTACCACGCACCACCCGCACCCATCGGAAGCCGCGCACCCGGCAGAGCAGGCCCCCTCGCGACCATTACGGGCTCGATGCAAGGGGCAACCTCTGGCGGATTCGCTCGCGGCCAGTTTCGGGTTGGACGCGACAAGGCCGGCGACCTCTGGTCGCCGGCCTCTCGCCTAGCGGGCCCGACATCCGTCAGGGCTCAAACGTGTTAATCCCGGACCGGACCGGGCCGATCCAGGACCAGCCCTGGTGAGCCAGGTAAGCCGCCCGAGGTGGGCAGGCCGCCTGGCGCGAGCATCCCGCGACCTGCCCGGAGACTCGCGGTCGCGCCGCGGACCTACCGGGTCTCGCGGTGGTCCGTGTGCTGCCGGCAGTTCGGGCAGAACTTCTTCAGCTCAAGACGGTCTGGGTCATTGCGGCGGTTCTTGCGCGTGATGTAGTTACGGTGCTTGCACACCTGACACGCCAGAGTGATCTTCGGACGAACGTCGGTGGCGGCCACGGCGTGAGCCTCTTCCTGTAGCGGTTTACCAAACGGTCAGACGCCGCGAAGCGGACACCTCTCGTGGGAGGCCCGCCGCTCCACGGCCAGCCGCGCCCGAAGCGCGGCCCAGGTCCGGGGTCACCCCGGACCAGAGTCCAGAAAGAGTCTAGCCGACACCAAAGGGCTCGCCCGAGCAAGCCCCTGACCAGCCCCTAGGCACAGCCAGCCAGCCGCGCTACACGCAAACCCAAGCCGACAAGAACCCCGAGCCCCAGGTACCCAGCCCCCGGGAGCCACCCAACGACCTACGCAACCCAAGCCAACGGGGGGGCGAAGCCCCCCCCCCGACGCGGGGGTTCCAGGGGGTCGCCCCCTGGGAGGACATCCATCAACCGGGAAGTAGCCCGAAGGGCGACGAACAGGTTGACCGTAGCGGTGGCCGGATTTGAACCGGCGACACAGCGATTATGAGCCGCTTGCTCTGCCAGGCTGAGCTACACCGCCTCGAACGCCACATACGGCGGGCGTCCCGACCGGCAGCGTACTGGCTGTAGGCCACACACAACAACGGATTTAGAAGTGGCCATCGATCTTGACCACGACCCGATGCCGGTCGGACCGTCGAGCCCCTTTACGGAATCGAACCGTAGACCTTCTCCTTACCATGGAGACGCTCTGCCGACTGAGCTAAAGGGGCGCTGCTCTCGCCGGACACACGTTACACGATGGCGAGCCGGGTGTGGGAAGCAGGTTGACGCCCTCGGCCGGCCGCCACAGCGTGGGGCTCACCACCATCTCGCGCCGCTCGTTCGCCCCTTGCCGACCCCCTTGCCCGGCCGGCCACGGACGCCGTCAACGCCTCCGCCCCCAGCCCAGCTCTCGCCGCCACGGACGCATCCGAGTCATGCACTGTGGTCCCGAATCCGAGCCACCCACCTCCGCCAGGCATGACGCGACTCGCCAGGTGAGACTCGACCGGGCTCGTCCCAGCTTGAGGCCTCCCGGCCGCCCTGCGGGCTGGGGCCTCGCGGCTCGGCAGCTCCCTGAGCTGGTCCCAGCGCGGCGAACGGTGAGACAAGCCCTGAGCATCGGGCGTCTGGCCCGATTCGAGTCGAGCGGGGTCTTCGGTTCGGTTCCCGTTACGTAGCAGCGCTTTTCACGATGAGGCAGAAACCGGGTACTGGGGTGCGCCACGCCGGGTGCGGGGCCGGACTGGAGGTGGCGGCACTTCGGGGCGTGCGCGGGCACCCGCTGGTTCGGGAAACGTCGCGACATTCTGACTGATCGCAATTGGGGGCATCGACAAACTCCTTGCGAACCGCAGAGTGGTAGCACCGAGTAGCCGAGTTGGCGCTTAGCGTGGTTGACGGCCGTTGACACCCGCTGAGCGGGACGCCCGGCCGCGCTCTGACGAGCGGACCCGAGCAGAACCCGCGACCAGCGAGGGTTGCCCATGCGCCCCATGCCCCACCCCGCCCGGCACCACCAGGACAGCCAGCCGGCGGCCCTCGCCGCCGACGGCGCGGCCAGCGACCGGCCGCCCGGTAACAGCCCGGCGAGGCCCAGGGGCACCGGACCGCACGGCGACCCGGTGGCCGGGCAACCGGGAATCCAGGTGCCGGCCGGCACCCCGCTGCCTCCGGGCACACCGCTGTCCCCCGGAACACCGCTGTCCCCCGGAACACCGCTGTCCCCCGGAACGCAGCTGTCCCCCGGAACGCAGCTGTCCGCCGGCACGCGACCGCAGGCCGGTAGGCCGATGCACGCCGGAGCAACGCTGCCCTCTGAACCGACCCTGCCCCCTGAACTGATGCTGCCCCCGGCAAAGACGCCACCCCGTCAAGCGACACCGCCCGCCGCAAGTGAGTTGCCCCCGGCGCGAACGTCCGCCGACGGCTACCACGTTGCCGTACCGTCGCCCCGCCCGCCAGCCGATCAGCTCTCGGCAGGCCAGCTCTCGGCAGGCCAGCGATCCTCTGGAAAGCTGTCCGCGGACCGGCCAGCCGCCGGACGGCTGTCGGCCAGCGAGCGGCTGCCGGTCCGGACGGCCCAGCAACCTGCGGTGACCGCCACGTTGCAGCCGCAGGTCGCACAGCCCCCCGCAGCCAGTCCGCGGACGGCCCGGCCCTCGACAGTCACGCCCACGGTGACGAGAAGCCCCGTCCCGGCCGACCAGGCCCGCCGCCGTCGGCGCCTGCCGCGAGTAGCCCTGATGGCCATCACCGCGCTCGCGCTCTCGACGACCGCGACCGCGGCGGCGTCGCCGAATCCCGCCTGGCCGAAGGGCGTCGACGTCTCGTCGTGGCAGCACCAGAACGGTGCTGCGATCGACTGGAACGCCGTCAAGGCCGCGGGCAACCAGTTCGCCGTGATCAAGGCGACCGAGGGGACGAACTACACCAACCCGCAGTTCGCGTCGGACAAGGCCGGCGCCCAGGCAGCGGGGCTGACCATCGGCGCCTACCACTACGCCCGGCCGGCCCTGCCGATCTCGACCGCCGTCGACCAGGCGAACTACTTCCTGGCCGCCGTCGGCAACACCAACACGATCGGGCAGTTGGCTCCGGTACTGGACCTGGAGACCACCGGCGGCCTCAGCCCCACCGACCTGACGAAGTGGACGCAGACGTTCCTGCGCACGGTCGAGGGCGCGACCGGGCGGACGCCGATTCTGTATACCTTCCGGTCTTTCTGGACCGACAAGATCGCCAACACGCAGGCGTTCGCGAAGTACCCGCTCTGGTTCGCGATCTACAACAACAACGCCAACCCCGGCCCGCTGCCCGGCGGGTGGCCGAACTGGCTGATCTGGCAGTACGACTCCGGCGGCGCGGTAAGCGGCATCAACGGCCGGGTCGACGTCAACGCGTTCTGCTGCAGCGCGGCCGACCTGAGTGCCAGCGCGAACGGAACCATCGACCAGATCGCCGCCCGGTACGCGGCCGAGCCGCTGCTGCACATCTCGCTGGGCGCCCCGACCCGGGGTGAGGGCCCTGCGGGCGGCGGGCGCTGGCAGCCGTACGCCAACGGGCTGATGTTCTGGTCGGCCGAGACCGGGACCCGGGCCCTGTTCGGACCGATCGCGCAGAAGTACCTGGCGTGGGGTGGCAGCAACGGCTCGCTGGGCCGGCCGCTCGAGGACATCTCGTGGACAACGGCGCCGGATGGGCTGTCGGCCGTGTTCGAGGGCGGCCGGATCTACTGGCACCCGGCCCTGGGCGCGTTCATCGTGCACGGCGAGATCCTGAAGAAGTACCTGGCAGACGGCGGCTCCGGCTCCTGGCTGGGACTGCCGGTCAGCGACGAGTACGACGTCCCCGGCGGCCGCGAGAGCGCCTTCCAGCACGGCAAGCTCACCTGGAACTCCACCACCAACCAGGTCGCGGAGTCACATGACACCGCTCCCGCGTCCGGCGCCGTGGCCGCGGTCGTGGCTCCCTGACCCACGGCCAGGGCGAACCGGCCTCCCCCGCGAGCGATCACGGGGGAGGCCGAGAGCGACCCGGCCGACCGAGCTGGACGGATCGGCGGAGCCGAGCGCCCACCGTGAGCGCGGGGAGCCCGATCCGGGCGTGTTACAGCTGAGTTCCGGGTTGGATGAGCGGGTGGCGCGTGGCCCCAGGGCCGTTACGGTGCCGGCATGGGTTGCCGGGCGGTGTTCCTCGACATCGACGGAGTACTCACCGTCTCCTGGCGACCGCTGCCAGGAGCGGCGCGGGCCGTGCGCCAGATCCGGGACGCCGGCCTCGCCGTGGCGTTCCTGACCAACACGACGTCGCGGACCAGAGCGGCGATCGGCCTGGCACTTCGAGCCGCAGCCATCGACGCACGGGACGACGAGATCATCACCGCGGCCACGACCGGCGCCGCCTACCTGCGCCGACACCATCCAGGCGCCTCGGTTCGCCTGCTCAACAGCGGCGACATCAGCGCCGACCTCGGCGACATCCGGTGGGCCGGTCCGAACGAGCACCCGGACGTGGTCGTCCTGGGCGGGGCGGGGCCCGAGTACAGCCACGCGGCGCTTACCCAGGTACTCCGCGACGTGCTCGCGGGCGCCACGCTCGTCGCGCTGGCCCGCAACCTCTACTGGGCGACCAGCGACGGCATGGCGCTGGACACCGGGGCCTACCTCGCTGGCCTCGAACAGGCGACGAGTACCAAGGCAGAGGTCGTCGGGAAGCCGGCGGCCACGTTCTTCTCGGCCGCCCTCGACCTTGTCGGCGTCACCCCCGGCGAAGCGGTGATGGTCGGCGATGACCTGGTAGGCGACGTGCTTGGCGCGCAGGCCATCGGTCTGACCGGCGTCCTGGTCCGGACCGGAAAGTTCCGCGCGGACGCCCTCGCTACCGCCGACGCCACCCCGGACCACGTCGTCGACTCGATCGCCGACGTCCCCGACCTGCTCGCCGCCGGGCGGCCCGGGACATGAGTGCTCCAGCCGGCCGTAGCCAGCACGAGGCCCCGGCCGACCAGCGCGACGGGCTGGCGCTGTTCGCCTACGGGACCTTGACGTTCGCGCCCGTCGTCGGGGCGCTACTCGGCCGCACGCCGCCGGTCGCCGAGGCCGTCGCGCCCGGCTGGCGGGCGGCCCGGCTTCCCGGCCGGCCTTACCCCGGCCTGGTGCCCGCCCCAGGTGGTCAGGCTCACGGCCTGCTGCTGTCCGGTCTGACGCCGGCCGAATGGGATCTTCTCGACTCCTGGGAGGGCGCCCCCTACCAGGTCCGCCGGGTCCGAACGGCAGCCGCGGAACCGTCGACCGCCGCGACCGGACCGCTCGCCTTCACCTATACCTGGCGCGCCGTCCACGACACCGAGCCCGATGACTGGGACCCGGCCTGGTTCGCCGCCGAATGGCTGGACCGCTACGTCGCCCGTCTCCGCCGCTCCTGAGCCCCGCCGACCGGCGCTCCCGACCTGGTGCTGCCGGCTGGTCACAGCGTTCACAGGTCGGTCCTGACCTGGGGCCGCCGCTCGCTAGAGTCGGCAGGCGTGGGCGACGAAACCGAGATCTCCTTGCTGGCCACCCGGGTCCGGGCCGCGGCACTGTTGACCGGCAGCTTTGTGCTGCGTTCCGGGAAGACGAGCACCGAGTACTTCGACAAGTACCGGTTCGAGGCCGAGCCGGCGCTGCTCGCCGACATCGTCGCCGCCATGGTCCCGCTGGTGCCCGCGCGGGCCGAGCTGCTGGCCGGCCTGGAGCTCGGCGGCGTCCCGCTGGCAACCCTGCTCTCGGCCCGCACCGGCCTGCCGGCCCGTTTCGTCCGCAAGAAGGCCAAGGAGTACGGCACCCGCCAGATCGCCGAGGGCGGCGATTTCGCCGGGAAGCACGTGGTCCTCATCGAGGACGTGGTCACCAGCGGCGGCGCCGTCCTCGACGCGACCAAGGTGCTGCGCGAGCAGGGCGCGACCGTCCAACACGTCGTCTGCGTCATCGACCGTCAGGAGGGCGGCGCGCAGCGGCTGGCCGACCTCGGCCTCACGCTGCACCCCGCTCTCACCAGGGCCCAGCTCGACGCCGTCGCCTGACCGAGCCCACAGCCAGGGCACCTTCCGAGTCGCAGCCACATGCGACGGCCTGATCGACCCGCAGGCAAGTGGCAACCCGACGTTGTCGCCAAGGTCGGGCCCTTCACTTCGATCGCCGCCTCGACCCTCGGATCGCTGCGAAACAGGCCCGGCTGCAACCACCAGAAGGCCGAGACGGCGATCATTGGGACATCTGGACCGGCGGACCTCGTCGGAGGGGGCACTCGCGCGGTGATCGCGTCCACGCATTGTCACGGGAAGCCAGCACCGACCATGATCGGCTGATGTGGACGGCGACGACCTCGCCGGTCGCCGACGGATCGACACCCGCTGGAGACGGGGCCATGATCGCGTCCACGCATTGTCCACGGCCAGCCGGCAACTGCCGCGATCGACCGCGGGTACGGAAAAGGCCCCGATGATCGCTCCCGGGGCCTTTGACCTGCGGTGGTGCAGATACTGCGGGGTAGTGGCAGGTGTTGGGTTCGAACCAACGTAGGCCGAGCCGACAGTTTTACAGAATGTGACCAATTGCCACGGACGGTTACGCCTACCTGTGTCGATGCAGTCTTGCTACGCCCGGGCCAGTGCGACGTGCACGTAGGTACGCCCAAGCGGCACCATGGCGATGTGCACTTCCACGTCACGTCCACGACCAACCGCGACTCGGTGTTGAAGCACGGGCTCGACTGGTCCCAGATGGGCGAAGCCCGCGGTATCGCTGGCAGTCGCAGGCCTGAGGTCTCCGGGGTGTTCCTGTGCCGGGACGAGTCGGAGGCCGACTGGTTCGTCTACCTCAACAACACCGGCGGGCCGGTCGACGTGTGGCAGGTTGACGGCGTACCCGATAGCGATCTAGCGCCTTCGCCGAACGGGTATGCCTACCTTCCCCGTGCCATACCGACGGGCCAACTAACGCTCGTGCACCGCGGCCTTCCGCCCGGCCACCGCCTCGCACGACCATGACCCGACTCGGCTTGCAGGCTTCGAGGGCTCGGCCCTCATGGCTGTGGCGAGCGTGATCCCTTCGGAGTGCCGGCGGGCTTGTCCCTACCTCCGGGTTCTCGGCCGTGCAAGATCCGCCGACACTCCTTGATCCGCTATGAGCTGTGCGGATCTTGCGCGGCCGGGGTTCCGGTGGTAGCCCTCGGGCGCTGGCATACCGAAGTGATCACGCGGACGTGTTCGTTCCCCCTCTCCTTTGGGAGCTGGCCGGGGGTTCGGGGGCGGAGCCCCTGAGGTCTTCCCGGCCGGAGGCGCTGGACTACGCGGTGGAACGGCGGGACCTGGCGGTCAACCCGCTGACCTCGCTCAAGTGGAAGCCACCGAAGACGGTCGACCGCCGGGTGGTGTGCAACCACAGTCAGGCGCGGTCGATGCTCGACGCTGCCGGCGAGCTGGGCGAGGCAGGACGGCGCCTGGCCGCGTTCTTCGCGGTGGCCTACTACGCCGGGTGCCGCCCGGGCGAGATCGCGGGACTCGACCGCGACACGGTGGAGCTCCCCGCCGAGGACGCGACCGATCAGTGGGGCGTGCTGCGCCTGGCGCTTTCCCGGCCGGCGACCGCGAGCGGCTGGCTGGACGAGCGCGCGGCCGATGACCTGGCCCCCGCGCGGCAGCTGAAGCACCGGGGCCGTTGGGGACACCCGACCCGTGCCGGCCTGCCCGCCGCTGGTCGTGATCCTGCGCAGGCACATCGCCGACTTCGGGTACGCGCCGGACGGCCGGCTGTTTCCCGGGATGCGCGGCGGGGACCTGTCCGACTCGGTCGTGGGCCGGACCTGGGCGGCGGCCCGGACAGCGGCGCTGACTCCCACCCAGGCGACCGGGCCGCTCGCGCGACGGGTCTACGACCTACGGCATGCCTGCCTGTCGGGCTGGCTGAACGCCGGGGTTCCACCTCAGCAGGTCGCCGAGTGGGCGGGGCACAGCGTGGCCGTCCTGCATCGGGTCTACGCGAAGTGCGTGGACGGCGATGACGTCACGGCCCGCCGACGGATCGAGGCATGTTGGCGCTGGAGCCGGGGTCATGATCGCGTGCACGTATGTTGCACGGCCAACCGGGAACGGCCGTGATCGGCCGGGACCGTCCGGGCGCACGAAAAAGGCCCCGGAGGGCGATCCGGGGCCTGTGACCTGCTGCGTTGCAGAAGATCGGGGGTGGTGGCAGGTGTTGGGTTCGAACCAACGTAGGCTGAGCCGACGGTTTTACAGACCGTTCCCTTTGGCCACTCGGGCAACCTGCCGTGTCCTCGGAGAGCATACCGGTCCCGGCGGGGGCGCGGCCGGGGTGTGGCGCACCGCCCGCGGCTCTGACCTTGCGGGCGGCGGCCCGCGCTCTCTCGACTCGACCTTGACAGGAGGCTCCTCGCCGTGGCGGACCCCTCGTTCGACATCGTGAGCAAGGTGGACACCCAAGAGATCGACAACGCGGTCAACCAGACCGCCAAGGAGATCAAGAATCGCTTCGACTTCCGGGACACCGGGGCGTCCGCGACGCACTCCGGCGACTCGATTTCGCTGACCGCGAACAGCGAGGAGCGAGTCAAGGCCGTGCTGGACGTGCTTCAGGAGAAGTTCGTCAAGCGCGGCATCTCACTGAAGACGCTGCAGTACGACGAGCCCAAGCAGGCCGGCAAGGAGTTCAGGCTGTCGGTCACGGTGACCCAGGGCATCGCCGACGAGAAGGCCAAGGCGATCGCCAAGAAGATCCGGGCCGAGGGCCCGAAGGGCGTCCAGGCGCAGATCCAGGGCGACCAGCTGCGCGTCTCCGGCAAGAAGCGCGATGACCTGCAGGCCGTGATCCAGCTCCTGAAGACCGAGGACTTCGAGGTCGCACTGCAGTTCGTCAACTACCGCTGAGCACACCCCGCCACCCTGTGCTCCGCGTCCGTCAGGAAGCCCTGAGCTGGGGACACGGACCGTCGCCCTTCAGCGCCCAGATCGGTCATACATACCGTGATTGTTGGCTCGAAATTGGGGTAAGTCCGTTGCGAGGCTGATCCTTCGAGGCCAACAGACCCGGCGGAGCACCCCCCGAGCTCCGTCGAAAGCACCCCGCCCGCATCCCCCCACGGGCGGGGTGCCCTCATCTCCAGCCTTATCCAGACAGCCCGGACCGACGCACCCCTCGCCGGTTGTCGGCCGACGTTCGCCGCTGGTGGCTCGTGTCCCGGTCAGCGGTACGGGTTCAGCCGGGCGAGTTCCTCCAGCCGTGTGATCCGCTGGTCCATCGGCGGGTGGGTCGAGAAGAGCTGGGTCACGCCACCGGCCCGGAACGGGTTCGCGATCATCAGCGCCGAGACCGGGGCGAGCCGCGAGCTCTGCGCGAGCGGCCGGGCCGCCGTACCCGACTCGAGCTTGCGCAGCGCGTTCGCGAGGCCGATCGGGTCGCCGGTCAACGTCGCCCCGGACTCGTCGGCCTGGTACTCACGAGCCCTGCTGATGGCCAGCTGGATGATCGTCGCCGCGATCGGGCCCAGGATGATCAGCAGGAGCAGCTCGAACATGCCGGGGCCGTCCTCATCCCGGCCGCCGAAGAAGGCCGCGAACTGGGCCAGGTTGGCCAGGTAGACGATGACGCTGGCAAGCGCCCCGGCGACCGACGCGATCAGGATGTCGCGGTTGTGCACATGGCTTAGCTCGTGGCCGAGGACGCCGCGGAGCTCACGGTCATCCATCAGCTCCAGGATTCCCTCGGTGCAGCACACCGCGGCGTTTTTCGGGTTGCGGCCGGTCGCGAACGCGTTCGGTGCGCTGGTGGGGCTCACGTAAAGCCGTGGCATCGGCATGCGGGCGCGGGTCGCGAGATCGCGGACGATCGCATAGAGACGCGGCTGTTCGACCTGGCTGACCGGGTAGGCCCGCATTGCTCGCAACGCGAGCTTGTCGGAGAAGAAGTAGGAGAATCCGTTCATCAGGACGGCGATGCAGAGAGCGATGATCAGCCCGCCTCGGCCGAAAATAGCCCCCACCGCGAGGATCGCGGCCGACAGCGCGCCGAGCAGCAAGGCGGTCTTGAGACCGTTGAGGTGAGACATGGCGTCCCGTTGTCCTGTCGTGTCAGATGGTTGCAACCGCTTCAACGCCGACGGTGCCGGCCGGCGTTCCCGTCCGTGCACAAGGGTCCGTGATGCCCCGATCGCCCGGAGACAACCAGGCCTGCCCCAGATGTCGGCTGCCGTACCGGCAGGGCGCCCGCCGACCCGCCTGGCCAGGACCGGACCCCCGGCACACCCGGCACCCGGCTAGCGACGGGCTCCCGGTCCGCAGGCCGCCGGGGTCGGCCCTGGGCCGGCTCCCGTCGTGCATCCTGCGCAGGTCCACCTCCTGTTCGCATCTCGTCAGGCGCCCTGCGCGCTGTCCAGGACCGCGCGCAAGGCGGCCGCGGCCGGGGCAGCCAGGAGATCAGCCGCCTCCAGCCGCGTGGCCGCCAACCGGGCGAGGGTGACGTAGGCCGGGACGACGGTCGGGTCGGCGGCGAGCAGCGCCGCCAGGTGGGCGTCGACCGTGCCGGCGTCTCCCCGGCGGACCGGGCCGGTGGTCGCCGCGTCGCCGTCCCGCAGCGCGTTGTCGAGCGAGACCCGCAGCAGCGGCGCCAGGGCCGCCCGGGCGTCGTCGAGGCCGACGGCGGTCAACAGGTCGGCCGCGGCGCCGGCGAGGGCGGCCAGATAGTTTGCGCCCAGGACGATCGCCGCGTGGTAGGTGGTGCGCGCCTCCTCCGCGATCTCGACCGTCCGCCCGCCGACGCTGTCGACCAGCTGGCGGGCGACCGGCCAGGCGGCCGGGTCGGCCGTGACCCCGAACGTCGTGCCCCTCAGCCGGCCCGCATCGGCGGCCGGGTCGAGCCCGGCGAGGCTCATGATCGGGTGGACGGCGGCCCGGGACGCGCCGCGCGCGACGACCGGGGTCAACGGCCCGAGCCCGTGCCGACCGCTGAGGTGGACGACGACCGTCCCAGGCCGTGGGCCGCCTGGCCCACCGGGCTGGGCGACGGCGGCGGCGGCCGGGCCGAGGGCATCGTCCGAGACCGCGAGGACCAGCACGTCGACCCGGGCGGCGAGCTCGGCGGCCGACAGCAGCTCGGCGGCGGGTAGCCAGCGGCTGGCCCGTTCGGCCGCCGCTGTGGAGCGCACCGACACTCCGGCGAGCCGATGTCCCGCGTCCGCGAGAGCCACGGCGACGGCGGCTCCGGCCCGCCCGAACCCGACGACACCTACGTCCAGACCCACGTCCAGCTGCACCCGCCGATTGTCCCGCCCCGGCTGCCGCGCCCCGGCCGCACGGCCGTTCGACGACGCCAACCGGGCATCCGGGCGCGGCCACAGCCGAGTCGCCGTGACCCGGGCCCACAGTCCACAGTCCACAGTCCGACTGAAGCGACAGAGACGGCACCGGAACCGGCATGGTGGCCAATCCCACACAGTGTGGGCGACGTCATCGGGATGAAGTCGCCACCGCCGGACAGCCGAATGCGGTCCTCAGCGACACTGGGAAGAGGCAGGCCCCCACCCCGTCGGCGACAAATACCCGACATCGCAGGCAATCCGCCGGCCGGAGCGCGGAAATTCGATCGTCGAGATGCCAGGTTGACCGGCACATGAAGCGCGCCGGGCCCCATCAGATCGAAGGATGTCCGGGCCGCACGACCGCTAGAGATGGCCCGGACACGTAGCGTGATATGACTACCGACAAGTAGGTGCCACCAGGCGTGCCGGACGGCTCACCACTCGGCGGCGCAGGCGCCGCTGTGCGCGCGCCCAAATGGGCCGACAGGTAGGCTGGCCCGGTACCTGAGGAGGTTACTGAAGGTGTCTGAGCAGGTCCGCGAGCAGGTCCGGGCGCAGGGAGCAGGCAGGGAGACTCGCCAGCTCGACCGGGTCGTCGTGCGGTTCGCCGGCGACTCCGGCGACGGTATGCAGCTCACCGGCGAGCAGTTCACGAGCGAGACGGCCGTTTTCGGTAACGACCTGTCGACGCTCCCGGACTTTCCCGCCGAAATCCGTGCACCAGCCGGTTCACCGGCCGGTGTGTCCGGTTTCCAGCTGCATTTTTCCGACCACGACATTCTGACGCCGGGTGACGCGCCCGACGTCCTCGTGGCGATGAACCCGGCCGCTTTGAAGGCGTACCTGAAGGACCTGCCGCCGGGCGGTGACCTCATCGTCAATACCGACGCCTTCACCGGTGGAAACCTGAAGAAGGCCGGCTATGCGACGGACCCGCTGACCGACGGCACGCTGGACAAGTACCGCGTCCACCGGGTCCCGCTGACCTCAATGACCATCAACGCGGTCAACGCCACCGAAGGCGTCGCCGGCTCGGTCAACAAGAAGGAGGCCGAGCGGGCGAAGAACATGTTCGCCCTCGGCCTCATGAGCTGGCTGTACAACCGGTCGACCGTGGGCACGGAGGAGTTCCTCCAGACCAAGTTCGGCAAGCGGCCGGAGATTGCCGCGGCGAACATCGCCGCCCTGCGCGCCGGCTTCAACTACGGCGAGACGACCGAGTCGTTCTCGGTGACCTACGAGGTCGCGCCGGCCCGGATGCGGTCCGGTCTGTACCGGCGGGTCTCCGGCAACCTGGCCCTGTCGTACGGCCTGATCGCCGCCGGCGAGCTCACCGGCCTGGACCTGTTCCTGGGCAGCTACCCGATCACCCCGGCGTCGGACATCCTGCACGAGCTGAGCAAGCACAAGCAGTTCGGCGTCCGCACGTTCCAGGCCGAGGACGAGATCGCCGGCATCGGCGCGGCGCTGGGCGCGTCGTTCGGTGGCTCGCTCGGCATCACCACCACGTCCGGCCCCGGCGTGGCGCTGAAGTCGGAGACGATCGGCCTCGCGGTCAGCCTCGAGCTGCCGCTGGTGATCGTCGACATCCAGCGCGGCGGCCCGTCGACCGGCCTGCCGACCAAGACCGAGCAGGCCGACCTGCTGCAGGCCATGTTCGGCCGCAACGGCGAGGCGCCGGTGCCGATCATCGCGCCGCGGTCCCCGTCGGACTGCTTCCACGCCGCGATCGAGGCGGCCCGGATCGCGACCAAGTACCGCACGCCGGTCTTCCTGCTCTCGGACGGCTACCTCGCCAACGGCTCCGAGCCGTGGCTGCTGCCGACCCGCGAGGAGCTGCCCGACCTGACGGTCGAGTTCACCACCGAGCCGAACCACGACGGCGAGTTCTGGCCGTACCTGCGCGACCCGCAGACGCTGGCCCGTCCGTGGGCGGTTCCGGGCACGGCGGGTCTGGAGCACCGGATCGGCGGTCTGGAGAAGGCCGACGGCTCGGGCACGATCTCCTACGACTCGGCCAACCACGACAAGATGATCCGGCTGCGCCAGGCGAAGGTCGACGGCATCGCCGCCGACATCGAGCCGCTGGAGGTCGACGACCCGTCCGGCTCGGCCCGCGTGCTGGTGCTCGGCTGGGGCTCGACGTACGGCCCGATCGCCGCGGCGGTCCGCCGGGTGCGCGCGAAGGGCCTGCAGGTCGCCCAGGCGCACCTGCGTCACCTCAACCCGTTCCCGGCCAACACCGGCGAGGTACTGCGGTCCTACGACCGGGTGCTGGTGCCGGAGATGAACCTCGGCCAGCTGCGGATGCTGGTACGGGCGGAGTTTCTGGTCGACGCGATCGGCTACAACCAGGTCCGGGGCATGCCGTTCAAGGCGGCTGAGCTGGCCGGCGTTCTCGAGGATGTGATCAACCAGTGACCGTCACCACCACCGGCAAGGTTGGCGACGGCCGGGTGACCAACCGGCTGCTCGACCTCGTCCCGGCGACGACCATCCCGCTGAGCCGCAAGGACTTCGCCTCGGACCAGGAGGTCCGCTGGTGCCCCGGCTGCGGTGACTACGCCATCCTCTCGACCGTGCAGGGCTTCCTGCCCGAGCTCGGGATTGCCCGCGAGAACGTCGTCTTCATCTCCGGCATCGGCTGCTCGTCGCGCTTCCCGTACTACCTGAACACCTACGGGATGCACTCGATCCACGGCCGCGCGCCGGCGATCGCGACCGGCCTGGCGACCTCGCGTCCCGACCTGTCGGTGTGGGTCATCACCGGCGACGGCGACTCACTGTCGATCGGTGGTAACCACCTGTTGCACGCGCTGCGCAGGAACGTGAACATCAAGATCCTGATGTTCAACAACCGGATCTACGGCCTGACCAAGGGCCAGTACTCGCCGACCTCCGAAGTCGGCAAGATCACCAAGTCGACGCCGCACGGCTCACTCGACCGGCCGTACAACCCGACGTCGCTGACGATCGGCGCGGAGGCGACCTTCGTGGCCCGCTCCGTCGACTCGGACCGCCAGCACCTCACCTCGGTGCTGCGGGCCGCGGCCGAGCACCCCGGCGCCGCGTTCGTGGAGATCTTCCAGAACTGCAACATCTTCAACGACGGCGCCTTCGACACCATGAAGGACCGGGACACCAGGGACGACGTGACGCTGCGGCTGCGCCAGGGTGAGCGGCTCACCTTCGGCGCCGACGGTGGCAAGGCGGTCCGTCGGGCCGCCGACGGCTCGCTGGAGGTCTGCGCCGCCGGCGACCCGGGCGTCCTGCTGCACGACGCGCACGCTGCCGACCCGAGCCAGCAGTTCGCGCTGTCCCGGCTGACCGGCGACAGCCACGGTGTCACCCCGATCGGGGTCTTCCGTGACGTCGACGTGCCCAGCTACGACGAGGAGCTCAACGCTCAGATCGGCCGGGCCAAGGAGCGCCAGGGTGCGGGCGACCTGATGAAGATGATCGCCGGCAAGGAGACCTGGACCATCTAGCAGGCCCGACAGCAGTCAGACCACAGGGCGCACACCGAGGGGTGTGCGCTCTGTGGTCTTTCGGAGCAGGCCCGACCACCAGGCCCCGACGCGACGCAGGTGGGGTGGTCTCCCCCACGCCCGTCCCGCACAACTCTTCCGCCCCGTCCGGTTCCGGCCCGACGGCGGGCAGTAAGGTCAGAGCTACGCCCGTTCCAGACGCAACGGGTGAGGTGGGAAAAACGTCGGGGCGCAGCTGGAGCACCCGGACCGAGTCCCCCGCCCAAGATCCCCGGCGTTGACGACATGTTCGACGTCCTGGAACGCGGAGGCTCCTGCGGCGATGGATGGCAACCGGGCCGAGCCCGCTGGCCCGGTCGACGCCGGCCACGAGCCCGACCCGCGCTGGCCAGGCCAGGCCCAGCAGACCGGTGGCTACGGGTTCCCGTACTCGCCGGCGGAGGTTGACGGCGGTTTCACGCCCAGCGACACCAGCCCGATCCCGCTCGGCCCGCTGTATCTGCAGACGCCGTACCGTGACCCGACGGACGACCCGTCGGCAGCGGGCGGCCCCGGCGGCCCGCTGGATCCGTACCAGTCGGCCGGGCCGCGCGGATATCTGCCCGCCGGTGCGCAACCGCCCTACCCGCCCGGCGTCGAGCCGGCTCCCGGCGGGCCGACCGGGCCGCCAGCGGGCGAGAACTGGGCGAACTGGTTCGAGCAGCCGGATCCCGGCTACGGACCGCCGGCGGCCTCGCCCTGGCGACAGCCAGCTCAGCCGACCCCCTGGGACCAGCCACTCGCGCCCCCCGCTTACCCCGCCGGCTACCCACAGCCGCCGGCCTACCCGCCGCCGACAGACGCGGGCGCCGGTTTCATGCCGACCGACGCCACCAGCGCCATCCCGATCACGGCCTTCCGCGAGTCGCTGCCACCCGAGCCGGGCCGGTTCCCGGCAGCGCAGTACCCAGCAGGCCAGTACCCGACGACCCAGTACCCGACGACCGGCTTCCCGGTGGAGCAGGCCCCGGAGGCCCGGTACCCGGCGACCGAGCAGTACGCGCAGCCCGCGTACCCGCCGGCCCAGTACCCCGTCGACCAGCCCGCTTCGACAGCCCAGTACCCCACGGGCCAGTACCCGGCACCGGCCTACCAGGCCGGGACGTTCCCCGCGGCGCCCTATCAGGACCCGCTGACACTCGGCGCCTACGGCCAGGAGGTGCTTCGCCCCGGCGACCTGGGCCAGCCGCGTCCTACAGGCGACCCATGGCAGCCGGCTGCCGACGCCCAGCAGGCGCGCTACGCGCAGCCGCCGGCGGCGACCGGTCCGTACCCCGGCCCGGCCCAGCCCGCCGCGCCTGATTTCTCGGCCTACTACCAGCCGCCGCCGACGGATGTCGCCAGCGGTGGCTTCGCGCCCTCCGACACCAGCGCCATCCCGATCACAGCCTTCCGCGAGTCGCTGGCGGCGCGGCCGGCCGCGCGCCCGGTCGGCACCCCTCGTGACCCGGTGGCCCAGCACCGGGTCACGAAGCCGGCTTCGGCGACCGGCACCAAGCCCGCCGTCGACGGCGGGAAGGCCGCCCCGAGCGCTCCGCCGGTCAAGCACGGCGTCCGCCGGGCCCGGCTACGGCGTCGGCGCCAGCTCGCGGCGGTCGCGGCCCTCGGCGTCGTGATCGTCGCGATCGCCACCGCCGTGGTGCTGCACCTCGTGGACGGCGGAAGCTCGACCAGCCCGGACGCGACCCCCACGTTCGCCGTTGGCGGGCAGGGGTCGGCGAAGTCGTACCCGTTCCCGGTGTTCGCGCTGACCCGCAGCGGCGCCCCCGCCACGCACTCGATGTCGCCGGGTGGCGCGCTCGGGGCCGCCTTGGGCACGGCGGGCAGCGGCTCGGGCGGGGCGGCCCAGCTGGTCCTCACACCGGTGGCCCCGACACCGGCCACCCCGCCCGTCGCGGCGCACACCTGATCCTGCCGTCGGGCCGGTCTTCGGTCGTTGGGCCCGCCGTTATGCGGATGGTCGGCGGCCCCTGACCGGGGTGGGTGTGGATTCGTGATCGATGTCCGGTATGGTCATGAGTGCGCGTGGGGGTACGTGCGGTGTTGCCCGGGGGGGTCACACACCGAACCAAGCCGGAGGCTCCGTGCACAGTCACAACTTCCGACACCACGAGGCGGCCGCCGGGCGTAGCAACCCGTCGGCTCGTGGCCTGGCATCCGCCGGGAGTCGACGTGGGTAGCAGCCCTTACTTCACCGACTGCCGAGCCAGCGAGGCGTACGCGGCAGAAGACGGCTGGCCGCCTGTTCGCGGTCACGTCGCCGTGGTCGCACAGGCCTCTCGGCCGGCCGCGCCGCCGAGACGGACTCCGGCCCCGCCGGTCCCGCCGCCTGGCGAGTTCGACCCGAGGTCGGGCCCGCCGTCGACACCGGGCGCGATCCGGCGCATCGAGGCGGTTGCCGCCCAGGAGCAGCAGTACCGCGCTCCGTCGGGCCAGGGCCACGGCCAGCCCGGCCACGGCTATGA
Source organism: Pseudofrankia sp. DC12 (assembly GCF_000966285.1). Classification (NCBI taxonomy): domain Bacteria; kingdom Bacillati; phylum Actinomycetota; class Actinomycetes; order Frankiales; family Frankiaceae; genus Pseudofrankia; species Pseudofrankia sp. DC12. Next base: position 4,297,220 of record NZ_KQ031391.1, on the reverse strand, counting down.
CGACTACCAGGACCGTTGCCGGACCACCGGGGGATACCCCGGATCCGGGGCGACGGCCGGCGGGTACTCGGACTACGACAGCTACTCGCACGACCGCTACGCCGGTCACGAGGACCAGCTCGTGTCGCGGTCGTGGGCCGCGACGCTGGCGGCGCGCGGCACCGGCCTGCCCAGCCGGGCAGGCGCCGACCACGCCAACGGGACCGTCGTCGAGTCCCGCGCTGGTGGCTCCCATGCCGGTGGAGGCCGCACGACACGTGGTCACACCGCGCCTGGTGACGGGCGACCCCGGACCGAGCGCGCGGAGCGGCCCGACGGCGGGCAGCGGACGCCGGGCGCGCACCGGGCGCCGGCCGGTCGTCCGGGCAGCGCCCGGGCCCGGCTCGCGATCGCCAGCACCGCCTCGCTCGCCGGGCTCTCGGCGCTCGTCGGCACCGCCGTCATGGCGACTGACACCGGCTCCCTGACGATCAAGCCCGGCTCTGGCGGCACGGCGACGGGCCAGTGGCCGACGAGTGACTCCACCGACGTCGCCTCCGCGGGTGGCGGGACGATGGGCGAGGGGCCGCACCTGACCCCGACCGCGCCCGGCGGCAGGGCCAGCAGCCGCCAGACGACCGCCGCGGCGCCCGCCGAGACCGACGCCGCATCCACCTACAGCGACCTCACCGACGGCGTGGTCTACGGCGACGGTGGCTACGTCAACGCCGCCGGGCCGCTCAACCCGACGGTCACCTCGCCGGACCCGGCGACGGCCGCCGCGCCGGACGCGACGGCCAGCGCCGACGCGTCGTCGCTCGACGGCACGGGAACCGGCCCCAGCGCCAGCACCGGCGGGAGCACGGCGGGCACCCTGGGCGGCTGGCTCGGGATCGGCGGCCTCGACCTGGGCGACATCATGGGCACCGGCACGCCGAGCCCGTCGACCTCGCCGGACCCGTCCACGTCGCCCGACTCGTCCGGCACGCCGAGCCCGTCGGGCTCGACAAGCCCCAGCGGGTCCGCCACGACGCCGTCGGGGTCGGACTCGCCGAGCGCCTCGTCGACCAGTTCCGACTCCACCCCGCACGCGTCGGCGGCCCCGAGCCCGAGTTCGTCGGTGACGGCCACCAGCACCACCTACCGGTCGACCGACCCGTTCGTGGTGACCAGTGCCGACCATCCGGCGAACGACCACGCGGTCATCGGCAGGTTCGTCTAGGCCAGTCCAGACCGCCCGGCGCGGGCTCTGACCCCCCACGGGTCATCGCGCCGGGCGGCGAGCAACGCCGGCAATCGGGTAGGGGCCCGGCTCCGAGTGACTCGGAGCCGGGCACTTCCGCTGTTCTGAGGTTGGTGGCTGAGGGCCTCAGCCGGTCCGGGCGATGACGAAGTCCGTGAGGCTCTCCAGGGCGGTCCGCGCCGAGCCCTCAGAGAGCGGACCGAGGCAGTCGCGGGCGCGGGCGGCCCAGGCACGCAGCTCGGCCCGGGCCTCGTCCATCCCCGGGTGCCCGCGCAGGATCTCAAGCGCCTCGTCGACGGACGCGTCGGAGGAGAAGCCGGCCGCCACCAGCTCGCGCAGCCGGTCGGAAGCCTTGTCCCGGGTGCGCAGTGTGTAGAGCACCGGCAGCGTCAGGACGCCGGCCCGCAGGTCGGTCCCCGGGGTCTTGCCGGAGTCCGCGGTGGCCGACGAGACGTCGATGAGGTCGTCGGAGAGCTGGAAGCAGACCCCGATGCGCTCGCCGAAGGTGGCGAGGATGTCGGCCGTGACGGGGTCCGCGCCGCTCATCATCGCCCCGAGCCGGCCGGAGGCGGCGATCAGCGACGCGGTCTTGCCCGTGACGACCCGCAGGTAGTGCTCGACCGGGTCGTCGTCCGGCATCGGCCCCACGGTCTCGCGGATCTGGCCCTCGCAGAGGGTCGCGATCGTCTGCGCGAGGATCCTGGTCGCCTCCGGGCCGAGATCGGCGGTGATCTCCGAGGCCCTGGCGAACAGGTAGTCGCCGACGAGGATCGCCACCGTGTTCGTCCATCGGGCGTTCGCGGACGCGGCCCCGCGGCGCAGCGGGGCCTCGTCCATCACGTCGTCGTGGTACAGGGTCGACAGGTGGGTCAGCTCGATGGCGGCCGCGGCCTGGATCACCTCCGGCGCGGCCGGGTCGGCGAAGTGCGCCGCGAGCAGCACCACCATGGGGCGGAATCGTTTTCCGCCCGCATCGGTGAGATGTCGCGACGCCTCCGTGACGAACGCGAACTCGCTGCGGATCGCGTCGCGCAGCACGCGCTCCACGCCCGTGAGACCCGCTCGCACGGCGATTTCGAGATCAGGGTCGGCCCTGATCCCCATGGTGTCCAGCCCGGTTACGCTCATACCGCCATCAGCGTACGAAGCCTGAGGCCGCCGCGTGACTAGCGAGGTCCAACAAAGGCTGCGGCGCGACGCCGAGGAGCAGTGTCAGCAGGGTTCCGACACCGACCGTCGCGTAGGTTAGCGTGGGCCGCGTCACCACGACCGGGCCGTCGGCCGGCGGGTTCGAGAAGAACATCAGCACGATCACCCGGACGTAGAAGAACGCGGCGATGGCGCTGCAGACCAGGGCAATGACCACGAGCCCGGCCGCGTTGCCCGCGATCGCCGCCTGGAAGACGGCGAACTTGCCGGTGAAGCCGCTCGTCAGCGGGATGCCCGCGAGCGCGAGCAGCAGGAAGGCGAAGATGCCCGCCAGCAGCGGCGATGTCCGGCCCAGCCCCTGCCACTGGGACAGGTCGCTTGCCTCACCGTCGCTGGTGCGTACCAGCGAGACGACGCCGAACGCGGCGATCGTTGTGAAGCCGTAGGTGACGAGGTAGAACATCGAGCCGGACAGGCCGTCGGTGTTCGTGCCGGCCAGGCCGACGAGCAGGAAGCCGGCGTGGGCGATCGCCGAGTAGGCGAGCATCCGCTTGATGTCACGCTGGGTCAGCGCGAGAACGGCGCCGACGACCATTGTGAGAATAGCCACGGCCCAGACGATCGGCCGCCAGTCCCAGCGCAGGCCGCCGAAGGCGACGTAGAACACGCGCAGCAGGCCGCCGAAGGCCGCGACCTTCGTGCCGGCCGCCATGAACGCGGTGATCGGCGTCGGCGAGCCCTGGTACACGTCCGGCGTCCACGAGTGGAACGGCGCCGCGCCGATCTTGAAGAAGAACCCGACGGCGAGCAGGCCGATCCCGAAGTACAGGTACGTGTCGTTCTTACCGACGGCGCTCGCCGCCGTCGCGATGCCGCCGAGGTTCACGGTGCTGGCGTAGCCGTAGATCATCGCCAGGCCGTAGAGGAAGAAGGCCGACGAGAACGCGCCGAGCAGGAAGTACTTCAGCGCCGCCTCCTGCGAGAGCAGCCGGCGGCGGCGGGCGAGGCCCGCGAGCAGGTAGAGCGGCAGCGAGAGGATCTCCAGCGCGACGAACATCACCAACAGGTTGTTCGACTGGACGAACATCAGCATGCCGGAGACCGAGAAGGCCATCAGCGGGTAGACCTCGGTCTGGACGTCCTGGGAGGTCTGCAGCGCGTTGGAGCCGGCCGCGCCGGGAGTCACCGAGGCCTGGGCGACGATGGCGCCGCCGGTGGAGTCCAGCCGCCGCTCGGCGACGAGCAGCACGGCCAGGAGGGCGAACAGCAGGATCGTGCCCTCCAGGAACAGCGTCGGCCCGTCGATGGCCAGCGCGCCGGCCACCAGGGTCGCGCGGCGCGCGTGCAGCAGGACGACGGCGATGAACGCCACCAGGAAGCCGAGGAAGGCCAGTACCGGCTGCAGCGTCCGACGGGTGGACGCCGCGGTGAACGCCTCGACCAGGATGCCGACGAACGCGAGCCCGAGCACGACCAGGACCGGGCTGATCGAGGAGTACTCGACCGACGGGACCTGGAGCGGCGGGATTGTTACCGGCGCGGCGGCCGTGACGACAGAGAGGGCGCTCACGAGTGGCCTCCGGTGGTGCTCGCGCCGGCGACCGGAGTGGTCGGTGCCGGGTCGTGATGGCCGACGTCGGTGAACGTGGCGGTCACCGACGGGCGGATGATGTCGATCAACGGCTTGGGGTAGACCCCGAGGGCGATGATCAGCGCGATGATCGGCGCGACCACGAGCTTCTCGCGCACCGACAGGTCGGTGAGCAGCGAGTTCTCCTGCGTCACCGGGCCGGTCATCGTGCGCTTGTAGAGGTTCAGGACGTAGATCGCGGCCAGCACGATGCCGCACGTCGCGACGATCGCCAGCGCCCGGTAGCGGGTGAAGGTGCCGACCAGGACGAGGAACTCGGAGACGAAGCTGTTCAGGCCGGGCAGCGCGAGCGACGAAAGGCCGCCGATGAGGAACACCCCGGCCAGCACCGGCGTCACCTTGGCCATGCCGCCGTAGGCGTCGACGTCACGGCTGCCCCGGCGGGCCACCAGGAAGCCGACCACCAGGAACAGCAGGCCGGTGGAGAGACCGTGGTTGACCATGTAGAGGACCGCGCCGACGCCGGCCTGCGAGGTGAAGGCGAAGCAGCCCAGCGCGATGAAGCCGAAGTGAGCCAGCGAGGTGTAGGAGACCAGGCGCTTCATGTCCCGCTGCCCGATCGCGAGCAGCGCGCCGTAGAAGATTCCGATCACCGCTAGGGCCAGCACCAGGGGGGCGAAGTAGTCCGCCGCGTCCGGGAACAGCGGGATGCAGTACCGGATCAGGCCGAAGGTGCCGACCTTGTCGAGCACGCCGACGAGCAGCACCGCGCCCCCGGTCGGCGACTGGGCGCCGGCGTCCGGCAGCCAGGTGTGGAACGGGAACAGCGGCGCCTTGATCGCGAACGCGAGGAAGAAGCCGAGGAACAGCCACTTCTGCGTGGTCGGGTCGATCTTCAGCTGGCGCAGCGTGGCGAAGTCGAACGTCCCGTGGCCGAGCTGGTGCACGGAGACGACGTAGAGCCCGATGACCGCGGCGAGCATCAGCAGGCCGCCGAACAGGCTGTACAGCAGGAACTTCACGGCCGCGTACGCACGCTGCGTCTGCTCCTTCGGCGCCCCGTAGCTCCCGATGAGGAAGTACATCGGGATGAGCATCGCCTCGAAGAAGACATAGAACAGGAAGACGTCGGTCGCGGCGAAGACGCCGACCATGCCGGCCTCCAGGGCCAGCAGCAGGGCGAAGAACGCCGGGACCGAGCGCTTGCCCTCCTCGGACTCGTGCCAGCTGGCCAGCACGACGACGGGCACCAGCACCGCGGCGAGCAGGATCAGCACGATCGAGATGCCGTCGGCACCGACCGAGTACGACACTCCGAACTGCTTGATCCAGTCGTACTGCTGCGTGAACTGGAAGCCGGGGACGTTCGGCCGGTAGGCGGCCGTCGCGATCACCGCGATGACCAGCTCGACCAGCGTCAGCGCCAGCGTGAGCTGCTTGGCGAGCGTGCCGGCGGTCTTCGGGATCAGGGCGACGACGATCGCGCCGACGAGCGGGATGGCAAGCAGAATTGTCAGCCAGGGAGCGGTGTGCATGTCAGCCCGCCCTCACCAGCAGCAGGGCCCCGATCACGAGGATCGCGCCTCCCAACATCGAAAGTGCGTAGGTCCGGACGTAGCCGGTCTGGGTGCGCCTCAACCGGCCGGACAGCCCACCGATGCCGGCGGCGGTCCCGCCCACCGCGCCATCGATGATGATCTTGTCGAACCAGACCAGGAACCGGACCAGGAAGTTGCCCGGGATCATGAACGCGGCCTCGTTGAAGGTGTTCGCGTAGAGGTCGTGGCGGGCCGCCACGGTCAGCGGGCTGACCTGCGCGTCGGGCTTGGCGACCGCGTCCACCGGGCGCAGCTGGTAGCGCAGCAGCCCGCCCGCGACACCGCCGAGCATCACGACCAGCGTCAGCAGGGTCAGCACGACCGGGTTCAGCGTGTGGTCGGCCTCGCCGTGCTCGCCGACGACCGGGGCGAGCCAGTTCTGCATCGAGCTGCCCAGGACGAACAGGCCACCGGCGAAGACCGACCCGACGGCCAGCAGCATCATCGGCCCGGTCATCGTGAACGGCGACTCATGCGGGTGCTTGGCGTTCTTGCCTTCGTGCTCCCAGCGCGCCTTGCCGTGGAAGGTCATCAGGAACAGCCGGGTCATGTAGAACGCGGTGATCCCGGCGCCGAGCAGGGCGATGATCCCGAGCACGTAGCCGGACGTCCCGCCCTTGTCGAACGCCGTCTCGATGATCTTGTCCTTGGTGAAGAACCCGGAGAACGGCGGGAAGCCGATGATGGCCAGGTAGCCGAGGCCGAACGTCACCCAGGTGACCTTCATGTACTTCCACAGGCCGCCGTACCTGCGCATGTCCTGCTCGTCGTCCATCGCGTGGATGACGGAGCCGGAGCCGAGGAACAGGCCGGCCTTGAAGAAGCCGTGCGCGAGCAGGTGCATGATGCCCAGCGCGTAGCCGGCCGGGCCCAGGCCGACCGCCAGGAACATGTAGCCGATCTGGCTGACCGTCGAGTACGCGAGCACCTTCTTGATGTCGTCGTACGCGCAGCCGATGATGCAGCCGATCATGATCGTGACCGCGCCGATGATGAGGACGACGGTCCGGGCGGCGTGGGTCTCGTTGAAGATCGGGGCCGACCGGGCGATCAGGTAGACGCCGGCGGTGACCATCGTCGCCGCGTGGATGAGCGCGGAGATCGGGGTCGGGCCCTCCATCGCGTCCGGGAGCCAGGCCTGCAGCGGGAACTGGCCGGACTTGCCACAGGCACCGAGCAGGAGCAGCAGGGCGATCGCGGTGATCGTGCCGTAGCTGATCAGATGCCCGGCGGCCGCGGTGAAGACCGTGTCGTAGTTCGTCGAGCCGAGCGTGGCGAACAGGAACATGATCGCCAGCGCCAGGCCGACGTCGCCGACCCGGTTCATGTAGAAGGCCTTGTTCGCCGCGGTGGCCGCGGCCGGCTTGTACTCCCAGAACTTGATGAGCAGGAACGACGAGAGCCCGACCAGCTCCCAGCCGCCGTAGAGCGCCAGGAAGTTGTTCCCGAGCACCAGCAGCAGCATGGAGGCCAGGAACAGGTTCATGTAGGCGAAGAACTTCCGCCGGGCCGGGTCGTGCGCCATGTAGCCGACCGAGTAGATGTGAATCAGCGTGCCCACACCGGTGATCAGCAGCACGAAGACGACGGAGAGCTGGTCGACGAGAAGGCCGACGTCGACCTGGAAGCCATTGACCGGAATCCAGGAGAACAGGTGCTGGGATACGGCCCGCTGGTCGCCGGCCCGGCTGTGCAGCGAGAAGAACAGCACCAGACCGACGACGAAGCTCGCGGCCGCCGCCAGCGTGCCCAGCAGGTGGCCCCACTGGTCGGTGCGCCTGCCACCGAGCAGCAGGATCGCCGCGCCGGCCAGCGGCAGGGCGATGAGCAGCCAGGTCAGCGAGAACGCACCGCTCGCGGCGGCGTAGTGCACAGCGTGGGCCGGGGCAGCCGGGCTCATCGCGCGTCGGCCAGGGGACGCGCCGACGCGTCGGCGGACGGCGGGTTTTCGGCTAGCAGCGTCACTGAAGTGGGTCCGTTCTTCGCTAGCGGCTCAGGACGGCGTTGTTCCGTACTGCGTCGGTTCTTCAGGGCAGGAGGGGCCCGAGACCGGGGGCCTGGCCCGCTGGGTGGCCGGCCGCCCGGTACCGCCGAGCCCGGAAGCTCGGCGTGCAACGGGCCTCAGTACTTCAGCAGGTTCACGTCGTCGACGGACGCGGACTTGCGCGTTCGGAAGATCGCCAGAATGATCGCCAGGCCGATCACGACCTCGGCCGCGGCCACCACCATCACGAAGAAGGCGATGACCTGGCCCTCGAGGTTGCCGTTGATCCGGGAGAAGGTCACCAGCGTCAGGTTCACCGCGTTGAGCATCAGCTCGATGCACATGAACACGACGATGGCGTTGCGCCGGACCAGCACGCCGACCGCACCGATCGCGAACAGCAGCCCGGCCAGGATCAGGTAGTTCCCCGGGTTCACAGCCCGCTCCCCTTTCCGGCGCCAACCGGCGCCGACCCGTCCGCGACACCGGGTCCGGTCGCGCCCTCGGGCCCGCCGCCCCCGGTCGCGCCGTTGCCAGGCCCGGTACCGCCAGGTGGTTCCTCACCCGGCGGCAGGCGCGTCGGCGCGGCCGGCGGGCCGCCGACCAGGCCTCGGTCCGTGCCGGGCAGCGCCGGGGCCTGGTCCGCGGAGTCCGCGCGGGCGTACACGCCCGGGCCCGGCACCGGCGTGAGCACACGGCCTTCGGCGATCCGCCGACGCAGCGTCTCCTTCTGCGACGGCTTCGGACCGGTCCGCTCGCGATGGCCGAGGATCATCGCGCCGACCGCGGCGATGACCAGCAGCGCCGAGACGGCCTCGAAGGCGAACACGTACTGCGTGAACAGCAGCCGAGCGATCGCGTGGATGTTGCCGCCACCGGCCTGGTTGACCGAGGCGAGCCCGGCGGCCGGCTGGTTCTTGATCGCCTTCCCGAGCGGGAAGACCAGCAGGCCGGCGAAGCCGAGGCCGAGCACGACGGCCGCGACCCGCTGCCCGCGCAGCGTCTCGACCAGCGACTCGCTGGACTCGACGCCGATCAGCATCAGCACGAACAGGAACAGCACCATGATCGCGCCGGTGTAGACCACGATCTGCACGAAGCCGAGGAACGGTGCGTCCTGCAGCAGGTAGCAGACCGCCACGCAGAACAGGTTGGCGACCAGCATGAGCGCGCCGTGCACGGCCTTCTTGGCGAAGACCATGCCCAGCGCCCCGAGTACCGCGATCGGGGCAATGATCCAGAAGGTCAGCGTCTCGCCGATCCCCACATGGGTGATCGGGGCCGCCGCGGCTAGCAACTGCGGGCCCATCAGTGCTCCGAACCGGACCCGCCGTCGCGCGCCAGTTCCTGGAAGGCGGGCAACGGTGTGTTCGGGTCCCAGCGGTAGTAGTCGGTCTCGCTGTCACCGAGGTACATCGGGTGGGGCGGCGCCGCCATCCCCTCCCGCAGCGGCGCGAGCAGCTGCTCCTTGGTGAAGATCAGGTCGTTGCGGCTGTCGTCGGCGAGCTCGTACTCGTTCCCCATCGTCAGCGCCCTGGTCGGGCAGGCCTCGATACACAGTCCGCACAGAATGCAGCGCAGATAGTTGATCTGGTAGACCTTGCCGTACCGCTCGCCGGGCGAGAATCGCTCCTCGTCGGTGTTGTCGGCGCCCTCGACGTAGATGGCGTCGGCCGGGCAGGCCCAGGCGCACAGCTCACAGCCGACGCACTTCTCCAGCCCGTCCGGGTGCCGGTTGAGCTGGTGACGGCCGTGGAACCGGGGCGCGGTCGGCTTCTTCTGCTCCGGGTAGGACTCCGTCACCGGCTTGCGGAACATGTTGCCGAAGGTGAGACCGAAGCCCTTGAAGAAATCGAAGTAGCCCATGGCTAGCTCTCCTCACGCTGGCGCGGGCCAGCAGGGATGACGGCCGGGTTTCTCGCCGCTCCCGTCTCGATGTCCACGGCGTCGCGCCGCGAGCCGGGCGACGGGGGCCACGGGATGTTCTCCAGGCCCGGCGGGCCTTCCTCGTCGAGGTCGTCGTCATTGGACGAACTCCGCCCGCCGAAGAGGAACTCGGCGACGACGAACAGCCCCAGAATCACGGCCAGACCGATCAGCCAAGGCCGGGCGTCAGAGGTGTTGCTCTCCCGGATGGTGCGCAGCGCGGCGATGAGCAGCACCCAGATCAACCCGGCGGGGATAAGGATCTTCCAGCCGAAGCTCATGAACTGGTCGTAACGCAGCCGGGGCAGCGTGCCGCGCAGCCACACGAAGAAGAACATCACCAACAGAAGTTTGATCATGAACCAGATCAGCGGGACCCAGCCGTGGTCCAGGGACGACAGCCCCGGGATCGGCGGCGGCTGCCAGCCACCGAGGAACAGCGTCGTCATGACCGCGGAGACCGTTACCAGGTTTACGTACTCGGCCAGGTAGAAGAATGCGAACTTGATCGAGCTGTACTCGGTGAGGAAGCCACCGACCAGCTCGCCCTCGGCCTCGGGGAGGTCGAACGGCGTCCGGTTCGTCTCGCCGACCATCGAGATCATGTAGATCACGAAGGACGGGAACAGCGCGATATACCACATGTGCCGCTGGTGCTCGACGATCCCCGAGGTCGACAGCGTCCCGGAGTACATGAACACCGCGACGAAGGCCAGGCCCATCGCGATCTCGTAGGAGATGATCTGCGCGGCGGAGCGCAGCGAGCCGAGCAGCGGGTAGGTCGAGCCGCTCGACCAGCCGGACAGGATCAGCCCGTACACCCCGATGGAGGCAGCGGAGAGCAGGTAGAGCACGCCGACGGGCAGGTCGGCCAGCTGCAGCACCGTGTGGTGGCCGAAGATCGAGACCTCGGGCCCGAACGGGATCACCGCGAACGCGATCAGCGCCGGGATGACGGACACCAGCGGGGCCAGCAGGAACACCGGCTTGTCGGCCAGCGCCGGGATGATGTCCTCCTTCAGCATCAGCTTGATGCCGTCGAGGAGGCTCTGTCCCCAGCCCTTCGGCCCGTGCCGGTTCGGCCCGAGCCGGACCTGCATCCGGGCGACGACCTTGCGCTCGAACACGATCCCGAACAGCGTCATGATCATGAGGAACGCGAAGACCGCGACCCCCTTGATCAGGACCAGCCAGAACGGGTCGGTGCCGAACCGGGTCAGGTCCGGGTCGGCCCCGGTCGAGCCGGCGGCGACCAGGAGGGCGGAGTTCATGCCGCACCTCCCGCCGCGACGGTCTCGCGGGTGGTCGACAACGTGGCCGGCGCGGCCTCGGCGGCGGCGATGGCGACGACGGCGCCCGCCGACACAGCCAGCGACCGGTGCAGGTGCGAGCCCGGCGAGTGGGCCGGCACCCAGACGACCCGGTCGGGCATGTCGATGACCTCCAGCGGGAGCGTGATCGCGCCGCGGTCGGTGCTGACCGTGACGGACCCGCCTTCGGTCGCGCCGATCTCGGCGGCGGTCACCGCGGACAGCAGCGCCCGCGCCGGCCGGGCGGTCCCGGCCAGGTACGGCTCGCCAGCCTGCAGCGCACCGTCGTCGATCAGCTGGTGCCAGCTGGCCAGCAGCGCCGAACCAGCCGGCGGGACAACGGGCGCCGCCGCCGAGACGGCCGGCGCCGGTACCCGGCCGGCCCGCTTCTGGCCATTGCTGGTCTGAGCGTTGGCCCGGCCGAGCGCGGCGAGCTCGCGGGCCGCGGCACCGACATCCGGCACACCCAGATCGACGCCCATGTGCTGCGCGAGCAGGTGCAGCACCCGTAGGTCGGGCAGGGCCGGGGTCTCCAGCGCCCGCTGGAACGGCCGCAGCCGGCCCTCCCAGTCCACGAACGAGCCGGCCTTCTCGGCCACCGGCGCGACGGGCAGCACCACGTCGGCCACCTCGGAGATCGCCGAGCGGCGGATCTCAAGGGAGACCAGGAAGGGCACGGTCGCGAGCGCCTCCAGCGCCGCCGCCGGGTCGGGCAGGTCCTCGACGTCCACCCCGGCGACGACCAGGCCGTCGAGACCAGCGTTCTCCAGGCCGGCGTCGGCCAGGATCTCGGCGGTGCTCCGGCCGGGCCCGCCGGGCAGCTTCGCGCCCCAGGCGGCCTCGACCTCGGCCCGGGCGGCCGCGTCAGCGACCGGACGGCCGCCGGGCAGCAACGAGGGGAACGCACCGGCCGCGAGGGCCCCGCGCTCGCCGGCCCGGCGCGGCACCCAGCCGAGGCCGGCGCCGGTGGCCTCGGCCAGGCGCAGCGCCGCGGTCAGGGTGCCGGGCGACTCGGCGGCCCGCTCGCCGACCAGGATCACCGAGCCGGGCTTGCGCAGCGCCTCGGCGAGGGCGCCGGCCAGTTCCCCGGCCGGGCCCGGCCGCCCGCCGGCGAGGCCGGTGAGCAGGTCGGCCTCGCCGCCCGGCGCGGCCGGCAGCAGCGTGCCGGCGAGCTTGCCGAGCGCCCGGGTCGGCACCGGGCCGACGGCGTAGACAGCCGTGCCATTCTTGCGGACCGCCTTGCGCAGCCGCAGGAAGACGATCGGCGACTCCTCCTCCGGTTCGAAGGCGACCAGCACGACGGTCGGCGCGGCCTCCAGGTCGGCGTAGGTGACGCCGATGCCGGTGCCGGCGACCGCGTTCCCGAGGAACGCCTCCTCCTCGGCCGAGTGCGGCCGGGACCGGAAGTCGATGTCGTTGGTCCGCAGGGCGAGCCGCGCGAACTTCGCGTAGGCGTAGGCATCCTCGCGGGTGAGCCGGCCACCGGCGAGGACCCCGACGCCGTAGCGGTCCCGGGTCTCGGCGAGGCCGCGGGCCGCGTAGGCGAGGGCCTCGCTCCAGCTCGCCTCGACGAGCTGGCCGGTCGCGTCATCCCGGATGAGCGGGCTGGTCAGCCGGTCGGCCTGCCGCGCGTAGGCGAACGCGAACCGGCCCTTGTCACAGCTCCACTCCTCGTTCACCGCGCCGTCGTCGCCGGCGAGCCGGCGCATCACGGTGCCGCGCCGGTGGTCGGTGCGCAGCGAGCAGCCGGAGGCGCAGTGCTCACAGGACGTCGGCGTGGAGACCAGGTCGAACGGGCGGGACCGGAACCGGTAGGCGCTGGAGGTGAGCGCGCCGACCGGGCAGATCTGCACGGTGTTGCCGGAGAAGTAGGACGAGAACGGCTCGTCGGCCGCGACGCCGACCTGCTCGGCCGCGCCCCGCTCGAACAGCTCGATGAACGGGTCGCCGGCGATCTGCTCGGAGAACCGGGTGCAGCGCGCGCACAGCACGCAGCGCTCCCGGTCGAGCAGGATCTCCGAGGAGATGGCCAGCGGCTTCGGGTAGGTCCGCTTCTGCTCCTGGAACCGTGACTCGGATCCCCCGTTGGCCATCGCCTGGTTCTGCAGGGGGCACTCGCCGCCCTTGTCGCAGACCGGGCAGTCCAGCGGGTGGTTGAGGAGCAGGAACTCCATCGTCCCGGCCTGCGCCTTGCTGGCGACCGGCGACGTGAGCTGCGTCTTGACGACCATGTCCGCTGCCACCGTCGTCGTGCAGGAGGCGACCGGCTTGCGCTGGCCCTCCACCTCGACGATGCACTGCCGGCAGGCGCCGACCGGGTCGAGCAGCGGGTGGTCGCAGAACCGCGGGACCTCGATGCCCAGCAGCTCGGCTGCCCGGATGATCAGCGTGCCCTTGGGGACGCTGACGGGCAGGCCGTCGATGGTCAGCGTGACGTGGTCGGGCGGGGGCGCGGGCGCTCCGCCCGGCCCCGCCGGCGCGTCAGTAGCGACAGTCATGTTCAGGCCGCTCCCATGCGTGTTGACGCTCCCAGCTCGGCGGTTGCCATCAGTGCGCTCCCGCCAGCGTGCTCCTCGAGCCCGGCGCGACGCCGTTGCTCGACGAGGCCTGCTCCCGCGGCGTCGCGGCCGCGGCGAACTCGTCCGGGAAGTGCTTGATGCCCGACACGATCGGCGAGACGGCACCGTCGGCGAGCGCGCAGAACGCCCGGCCGAAGATGTTGTCGCACGCGTCGGTCAGGGTGTTGATGTCTCGCGGGTCGCCCTGGCCGCGTTCCATCCGCGACAGGATCTGCACCAGCCAGGTGGTGCCCTCCCGGCACGGGGTGCACTTCCCGCAGGACTCGTGGGCGTAGAACTGGGTGAGCCGCCGGACGACCGGGACCATGTCGACGGTGTCATCCATGATCATGAGGGCCGCCGTGCCGAGCAGCGAGCCGGCCGCCGCCACCCCGTCGAAGTCCAGCGGGACGTCGAGGTGCTCGGCGGTCAGCATCGGCGTCGACGAGCCGCCCGGGGTCCAGGCCTTCAGCGCCCGGCCGCCGCGCACCCCGCCGGCCAGCTCCAGCAGCTCGCGCAGCGTGGTGCCCATCGGGGCCTCGTACTGGCCCGGCCGGGTGACGTGGCCGGACAGGCTGTAGATCTTCGGCCCCGGTGACTTCTCGGTGCCCATCGAGCGGAACCATTCGACGCCGCTTTTGACGATGAACGGCACCGAGGCGATCGTCTCGACGTTGTTGATGACCGTCGGCGAGTTGTAGAGGCCGTGCGTCGCCGGGAACGGCGGGCGCAGCCGAGGCTGGCCGCGCCGGCCCTCCAGCGAGTCGAGCAGCGCCGTCTCCTCGCCGCAGATGTACGCGCCGGCGCCGGAGTGGATCACCAGGTCGAGGTCGAAGCCGCTGCCCAGGATGTCCGTCCCGAGGTAGCCAGCCCGGTAGGCCTCGGCCACGGCGTTGCGCAGCCGGCGGGCGGCGTGCACGAGCTCGCCACGGACGTAGACGAACGCCCGGTTCGCGCGGACGGCGAACGAGGCGACGATGATCCCCTCGATCAGCGAGTGCGGGTCCGTCATCATCAGCGGGGCGTCCTTGCAGGTGCCCGGCTCGCCCTCGTCGGCGTTCACGACCAGGTAGTGCGGCTTGCCGTCGCCCTGCGGGATGAAGCTCCACTTCATGCCGGTCGGGAAGCCGGCGCCGCCCCGGCCGCGCAGGCCGGAGTCCTTGACCATCTTGATGACCGCGTCGGGTCCGAGGTCGAACGCCGCCTGGACCGAGCTGTAGCCGCCGTGCTCCACGTAGGTCTCCAGGGTCCAGATCCCGGGGACCTTCCAGTGCGCGGTGAGAACCGGGGTGACGGGCATCGTCACGCCCCCTTTGTCGTTATGTCGGCAGGAGCGGCCGGAGTCGTCATGTCGGCAGGAGCGGCCGGAGTCGTCGTGTCGGCACCGTCGACCGGCACCGTCCCGGCGATCTCGCCCTGCCAGCCGGTCTGCTCGGCGACCGTCAGCCCGACGACCGACGGCTCCAGGAACCCGGTTCCGGCGACGCCGTCGGGCCGCGGGTCCTCGAACCCGGCGAGCTGGTAGGAGACCTCTTTGAAGGTGCACAGCGGGCCACCCCGGGTGGGCACGGGCCGCTCACCGCGGGTCAGCGCCTCGACGATGCCCTCGGCCGCCTCCGTGTCGACGCCGTCATAGAACTCGTAGTTGACGGTCATGACCGGGGCGTAGTCGCAGGCCGCCAGACACTCGGCGTGCTCCAGCGTGATCGTGCCGTCGGCGGTGGTCTGGTCATGGCCGACGCCGAGCTTCTTCGACAGCCGGTCGTACACGTCCTGGCCGCCCACCAGCGAGCAGGACAGGTTCGTGCAGACGGAGACCAGCCAGTCGCCGACCGGGCGGCGCTTGTACATCGTGTAGAAGCTCGCGACGGCCTGGACCTCGGCCGCCGTGATGCCGAGCTGCTTGGCGCAGAAGTCGATGCCCTCCGCGGTGACGCAGCCCTCCTCGGCCTGGACCAGGTGCAGCAGCGGCAGCAGGGCCGAGCGCTGCCGCCCGAGCGGGTAGCGGGCGATGACCTCCGCGGCAGCGGCCACCGTCGCGGCGCTGAACGGTCCAACTCCGCCCCCCGGACCAGCCGGGGTGGGACTGTTCACGGCATCAGGAACCGTCGGTGCCTCAGACGGCGTCAGCCCGGAACTGGCCTGTGGTGTGACAGCCATCAACGATCAACTCCCCCGAGCACCGGGTCGACCGAGGCGACCGCGACGATCACGTCGCCGACCTGCCCGCCCTCGGTCATCGCGGGAACCGCCTGCAGGTTGACGAAGCTTGGGTCACGCACGTGGACGCGGTAGGGCCTGGTCCCGCCGTCGCTGACGACGTGGACGCCCAACTCGCCGCGCGGGCCCTCGATCGCCGTGTACACCTGGCCGGGCGGCACCCGGAAGCCCTCGGTGACCAGCTTGAAGTGGTGGATCAGGGCCTCCATCGAGGTGCCCATGATCTCCCGGATGTGAGCGAGCGAGTTGCCCATGCCGTCGGAGCCGATGGACAGCTGCGCCGGCCAGGCGATCTTCTTGTCCGCGACCATCACCGGGCCGGGGCCGAGTGCCGACAGCTTGTCCAGGCACTGTTCGACGATCTTCAGGGACTCGGACATCTCCTCCAGCCGCACCAGGTAGCGGGCGAAGGAGTCGGCCTCGGTGGCCGTCGGCACGTCGAACTCGTAGTTCTCGTAGCCGCAGTAGGGCATGGTCTTGCGCAGGTCCCAGGGCAGCCCGGCGGCCCGCAGCAGCGGCCCGGTGACGCCGAGGGCGAGGCAGGAGCCGGCGTCCAGGTAGTTGACGTCGATCATCCGGTTGCGCCAGATCGGCTGGCCCGTCAGCAGCCGGTGGTACTCCTTGATCCGGCCGGGCATGTCCGCCAGGAACCCGCGGATCGCCTTCTCGGCACCGTCCGGCAGGTCCTGGGCGAGGCCACCGGGGCGGACGTAGGCGTGGTTCATCCGCAGGCCGGTGATCATCTCCAGCAGGTCGAGGATCTTCTCGCGCTCACGGAAGCCGACGATCATCGCCGTGGTGGCGCCGAGCTCCATGCCGGAGGTGGCGAGGCCGACCAGGTGCGAGGAGATCCGCTGCAGCTCCATCACCAGCACCCGGATCACGGTCGCCCGCTCGGGGATCTGCTCGGTGATACCAAGCAGCTTCTCCACCGACAGGCAGTAGGCCGTCTCGGTGAACAGCGGCGAGAGGTAGTCCGCCCGGGTCAGGAAGGTGACCGCCTGGGTCCAGGTGCGGTACTCGCAGCTCTTCTCGATGCCGGTGTGCAGGTAGCCGATGACCAGCCGGGTCTGCCGGACCGTCTCACCCTCGATGTCGAGGACGAGGCGCAGCACACCGTGCGTCGACGGGTGCTGCGGCCCCATGTTGACGACGATCGTCTCGGCGGCCTCTTCGCCCGCGCCGAGAACCTGCTCCCAGTCCCCACCGGTGACGGTGTAGACGCGGTTCGCGCCCGACTCGGTGAAGCCGGCCTCGTACGGGCCCGCTCCCGGCGGGATGTGCGTGTCGGCGGTCATGAGTAGCTCCGGCGCTTCTCGGGTGGCGGCACCTGGGCGCCCTTGTAGTCGACCGGGATGCCACCGAGTGGGTAGTCCTTGCGCTGCGGATAGCCGACCCAGTCGTCCGGCATCATGATCCGGGTCAGCCCGTGGTGGCCGTCGTAGACGATGCCGAAGAAGTCGTAGGTCTCCCGCTCGTGCCAGTCGGCGGTCGGCCAGACCGGCGTGAGGCTCGGCATCGCCGGGTCCTCGACCGACACCGACACCTCGACGCGGATCCGGCGCCGGTGGGTCAGCGACAGCAGGTGGGCGACGGAGTGCAGCCGTCGGCCACTCGGGTCGTCCGGGTAGTCGGCACCGGACAGCGACGAGAGCAGCTCGAACCGCAGCGCCGGGTCGTCGCGCAGGGCGCGGGCGACGTCGAGCAGCCGCTCGCGACGGACGTGCAGCGTCAGCTCGCCGCGGTCGACGACCACCAGCTCGATGGCCTCGTCCAACCCGGCGAAGGCCCGCTCCAGCGCGTCGTAGATCGCGTCGGCGTTCTCGTCGCCGAACGGGCGCTCACTGGAGGAGAGCACCCGCGCCGGGGCGACCAGCCCGCCGAAGCCGGAGGTGTCTCCGGTCCCCTTCGCGCCGAAGGCGTCGTGTCGGGACGCCGCGCGGCCGCCCCGGCCAGCTCCGCCGCCCTGTTCCAGGTCACTCATCAGCCCAGGTCCTTGGTCGTCGGTCCGGTGCCGCGGCCGTGGATGTTGTCCGTCGGCTCGGCGTCGAACAGCTCCGGGTCGAACGCCTCCTCGTTGGGCTGGCCGACGACCGGGAGCATCTTGCGGCGACCGAACACCGAGGGCGGCGCTACGGCGGCGGGCCTGCGGTCGTTCAGCACAGCCTCGACGGCGCCGCGGCCAGCGGGCAGCGGGGCATTGGCCGGCATCCGGAACCGCTTGCGGTCGTTGACCGACAGCGTCCGGGTGTCGAGGCTGCCCTCGGGCAGCGCGGACTGGGCGGTGGCGACCTCGATCGGCTTCGGGTACGGCGAGTTGCCGATCTCGGTGCGGTCCAGCTTGCCGTTGACCGGCCCGGTCTGGATCTTCCGGTGGAGTTTCATGATCGCGTCCATCAGCATCTCGGGCCGCGGCGGGCAGCCGGGGAGATACATGTCGACCGGGACGATGTGGTCGACACCCTGGACGATCGCGTAGTTGTTGAACATGCCGCCGGAGCTGGCGCAGACACCCATCGAGAGCACCCACTTGGGCTCGGGCATCTGGTCGTAGATCTGGCGCAGCACCGGGGCCATCTTCTGGCTGACCCGGCCGGCCACGATCATCAGGTCGGCCTGACGGGGGCTCGCCCGGAAGACCTCCATGCCGAACCGGGCGAGGTCATAGCGCGCGGCACCGGTGCCCATCATCTCGATGGCGCAGCACGCCAGGCCGAACGTCACCGGCCACAGCGACGACTTGCGGCCCATTCCGGCGAGCTTCTCGACACTGGCGAGAAGCACCCCGCTGGGCAGCTTCTCCTCTAGTCCCATTCCAGGCCTCCCCGCCGCCAGACGTAGGCATAGGCGACGAACACCGTAGCCACGAACAGCACCATCTCGACGAGGCCGAACACGCCCAGCCCGCCGAAGGCGACCGCCCACGGGTACAGAAAGATGATCTCGATGTCGAAGACGATGAAGAGCATCGCGATGAGATAGAACTTCACCGGGAAACGGCGGGGCCCGGCGGGCTCCGGCTCCGGCTCGATGCCGCACTCATAGGCGTCGAGCTTTGCCCGGTTGAACCGCTTCGGCCCGACCAGCATGCTGATCACGATCGACCCGCCCGCGAACGCTGTGGCGATCGCGATCAGGACGAGGATCGGCACGTAGTTGGAGAGCATGCCGAGCTCCTCTCTCCAGAGAAATTTTGGCCGGCGCTGCGCCGGTTCGGTTCTGTTCCCTTATACGCCGCCCAGGCCGGGCGGTCCTACTCGGTCCAGGTTCTCGCTCGCCTGGGCGCGCATGGCCGCACAATTGCGCACCGGCACTTTCCCGTGGCCTTCGGCGCGCAATAGGGGTAGTACGGACGGACCTTTTGACCCACGTTGTTCGGGTGTCCACTGTGGTTTCCCTGCGCGACAGCCCCCGTACCGCTGGCGCGGCTCGCGGTATCGCTGGCCCGGTCGCGGCGCATTCCACGTCTGGAGTTACGCGCTCGGCGCGAGCCGGCACAGTGCGTTGATCACCCGGTCGTGCGCATCACCTCCCCGCGGGTCAGTGAGGTTCGCCATGATCTTCAACATGAACCTCATGAGCACCGGGTGCGGCAGGCCGTACTTCGTGGCCATCCGCATCACGGTCGGGTTGCCGATGAGGTTCACGAAGACGCGGCCAAGCGTGTAGTAGCCGCCGTAGCGGGCCCGCACCGCCTCCGGGTACTGAAGCAGCGCCTTCTCCCGCCCCGCGCCCGCCGGCCGGGCCAGCGCCTGCGCGACCACCTCGGCCGCGAGCTCGCCGGACTCCATCGCGTAGGCGATGCCCTCACCGTTGAACGGGTTGACCATGCCGGCCGCGTCGCCGACGAGCAGCACGCCGTCGGCGTAGTGCGGGGTGCGGTTGAAGCCCATCGGCAGCGCACTGCCGCGCACCGGCCCGGTGGCGTTGTCCTCGGTGTACCCCCACTCGGGCGGCAGCGCGGACAGCCAGCGGCGCAGCAGATCCCGGTAGTCGGTGTTACCGAAGGCCGGGGTGGTGTTCAGGATCCCGAGGCCGACGTTGCTGGTGCCGTCGCCCATCCCGAAGATCCAGCCGTAGCCGGGCAGCAGCCGGCTGGCGTTCGGCTTGCCCTCCCAGAGCTCCAGGTGGGACTCGAGGTAGTCATCATGGGTGCGCGGACTGCGGTAGTAGCGGCGGACCGCCACTCCGAGCGGCCGGTCGTCACGCCGCCGGATGTCCATCGAGAGAGCGAGACGGGCGCTGTTCCCATCCGCGGCGACGACGACCGGCGCCCGGTAGGTCACCGGCTCACGGTCGTCCCCGGACCGGGCGGTCACCCCGACGACGCGGCCGGTCCGCTCGTCGCGCACGGGGCCGGACACCGTCGTGTCCTCCCGCAGCCGGGCGCCGGCCTTCTCGGCCGCCCGGGCGAGCAGCTCGTCGAAGTCCGCGCGAGGGCGGACCAGGCCGTAGTCCGGGAAGCTCGCCAGCTCCGGCCAGGGCAGCTCCAGGCGCAGGCCACCGCCCACGATCCGCAGGCCCTTGTTGCGGGCCCAGCCGGCGTCCTGGCCGGTCTCGATCCCCATCTTGACCAGGCAGGCGACCGCTCGTGGCGTCAGGCCGTCACCGCAGACCTTGTCGCGCGGGAAGGTCGCCTTCTCCAGCAACAGCACGTCCAGGCCCGCGTTGGCCAGGTGGTACGCGGCGGCGGAGCCAGCCGGGCCGGCACCGACGACGATCACGTCGGCATCGGCGCCTGTCGCGCCGCCCGACGTCGCCGTGGTCCCAGTCACCCGATACTCCCCACCGACAGCCGACTCGTCACCAGGTGCCACACCGATCCGCCTCCTGAGGTTCCGCATCTTCCTTCGCGGATCCTCCGGGGCAGACCGGCGGGAACCCCGGCCGTTCGCCGGTCGTTGCCCGCGTGTTCCTCGCCACGCTCGTGAATTTCTTCACGAGCGTCCCGCCACGGCCGAGTGTAGGCGCTCACACCGCCATTGGCATCAACCAGGATGGTTCCGCTCCCAGACTGGCCGACGTCGCTCTTCGGGCGACCACGAAGGGTCGTTGCGCTGCCACCTACGTCGCATGACGAGGCGCGATCGGGCCCGAACTGCCTCGCCGGGCAGCCGTTCGACCACTGGGGCGATGCGGCGCCGAGAGGAGCTCGACCCGCCGCCGGCGCCCGGCCGATTTGTCGGCGCTCTGACAAGTGACCCACCATCGAGTGACCCAGCTCATCTGCTAAGGCCCGGTCACGCTCGCGATCGGCGCCTGTCAGGCCCTGCTACCACGGCGATCTCCGAGCCGCGACAAAGTAGAGCGATCAGGAGGGCCTGGGCGGGCGCGGCCTGGGTTGGACTCCGTCAAGGACGACAGGCGAGACGTCAGCCACCCGGCCGGCGACCGGGCCGATTTCACCGCCCAGGTAGGCACCCGGTCGCGGGGACCGGCGCGGACCGGCACCGCCCGACCGACGGGCAGTTATGACAAACGGACAAGAACCGCGGTGCGGTCGGCCGAGGGCGGGCGGTCGTGCCGCCCGGCCCGCTCGCCGATCTCAGCGCCGTTGCCCATCCCGTGGACCATCCCCGCTGCCGATCTCCGTACCCACGCTGGCGACGCGTCCGCGGAATTACCTCAGCGGTCGCCGTGGTGCAGGGCAACGATGCCGCCGGAGAGGTTCCGCCAGCCGACGTTGGTCCAGCCGGACGCCGTGAGCAGGGCGGCGAGGTCGGGCTGCGCGGGCCAGGCCCTGATCGACTCGGCCAGGTAGACGTAGGAGTCGGCGCTGCTGGAGACCGCGCGGGCCACCGCGGGCAGCGCGCGCATCAGGTACTCCAGGTACAGCCGGCGCATCGGCCCCCAGGTCGGCTGGCTGAACTCGCAGACGACCAGCCGCCCGCCCGGCCGGGTCACCCGGCGCAGCTCGGCCAGGCAGGCCGGCACGTCCGCGACGTTACGCAGCCCGAAGGAGATCGTCACCCGGTCGAAGGCCTCGTCCGGAAACGGCAGCTGCAGCCCGTCTCCGGCCACCAGCCGCACGGAGCCGGCGGCCGGCGGCCGGCGAGCCAGCCGCGTCTGGCCCGCGCGCAGCATCCCGACGGAGAAGTCGCAGGCGAGCACGTCGGTACCGGCCGCGGCGAACGCCCGCGAGGACGTGGCGGTGCCGGCGGCCAGGTCGAGCACCCGCTGGCCCGCGGCAAGCCGCAGCTCGCGCGCGGTCGCCGTCCGCCAGCCACGGTCCATCCCGGCCGACAGGACCGCGTTGGTGATGTCGTAGCGGCGCGCCACCTGGTCGAACATCGCGGCGACCTGGTCTGGACGCTTGTCCAGACCAGCCCGTCTTCCCCGGCCAACCGGGGCGGCGGCCTCGGGCGCGCTGGTCTGGTCGGGCTTGCCCAAGGCGGTCACCGGCGCGGCTCCCGAGCCGCGGCACGAATCGCCCGCATTCAGCTCGCCTGGACGAGCGGGAGCGCGGTGGACGAGTAGTGCGAGGCAACCCGCTCGTCGACCGGGTCGTCGGCCGGGTCGCGGTGGACGACGAGGTGGTTGTACAGGGTGTCGCGCTGGGCCGGGATCCGGTCGGCCGAGCGGATCAGGTGGATCAGCTCGGTCCGGTTGGTGCGGTGCCGGGCGCCAGCCGAGGAGACGACATTCTCCTCCAGCATCACCGAGCCGAGGTCGTCGGCACCCAGGTGCAGGGTGAGCTGGCCGACCTCCTTGCCAGTCGTCAGCCACGAGCCCTGTAGGTGGGCGACGTTGTCGAAGAACAGCCGGGCGACCGCGACCAGGCGCAGGTACTCGAAGAGAGTCGCCTGGGTGCGGCCCTTCAGGTGGTTGTTCTCCGGCTGGTAGGTCCACGGGATGAAGGACCGGAACCCGCCGGTACGGTCCTGCACATCACGGATCATCCGCATGTGCTCGATCCGCTCGGCGTTCGTCTCGCCGGTGCCCATCATGAACGTCGCTGTTGACTCGAGGCCCAGGCCGTGCGCGGTCTCCATCACCGAGAGCCAGACGTGGCCCGGCTCCTTGAGCGGCGCGATCGCGGCCCGCGGCCGCTCGGTGAGGATCTCGGCGCCGGCCCCGGCGAAGCTGTCGAGCCCGGCGGCGCGCAACCGGACGATGACCTGCTCGTGGGTCAGCCCAGAGGTGCGCCCGATGTGCACGACCTCGCTCGCGCCCAGCGAGTGCAGCGCCAGCTGGGGGTAGGCCGCCTTGATCGAGGAGAAGGCGGTCTCGTACCACTCGATGCCGAACTCGGGGTGGTGGCCGCCCTGCAGCATGATCTGCGTGGCACCGAGCTCGACCGCCTCGCCGCACTTGGCGACGATGTCGTCGACGTCGCGGACCCAGCCCTCTTCGTGCTTCGGTGCCCGGTAGAACGCGCAGAACTTGCACGCCGTCACGCAGACGTTGGTGTAGTTGATGTTCCGGTCGATGATGTAGGTCGCGATGCCGTCCGGGAAGCGACGCCGGCGCACGGCGTCCGCAGCCTGCCCGAGCGCGTGCAGCGGCGCCTGCGTGTACAGCAGCAACGCCTCATCGGGGGTGATCCGGCCACCATCGGCGGCCCGGGCCAGCAGGGATCGGATCTCGCTCACGACCCTGACGTTACCGGCGATCGGCCAGAGACGGCGCTTGGCGCCTCTGGCCGCTCCGCCTGGGTCGGGCGCTGAGCGCCCTCCCCAACGTGATTCGGGGACAGGGCGAGGTGCGGAGGCGGGCGCTTGTCCAGGGTCAGGACCTTGGCCGAGTCACGTTCCGAGGGTTCCTCACGTCTTGCCGCTCCGCGCTCCGCGCTTCGCGGCTCTGGACGCCGGGCCTTGGGATTGGAGCTTGGCCGAGGTTCACGCGAAGGTCGCGCGGGGTCTGGTCGGACGAGTCGTCCCCGGGCGTAGGGCGCTCGGGGACGACGGGGTCTGGGGCTGGTGGGTCAGTAGCTGGGGCCGCCGCCGTGGGTCGAGGAGCCGCCGCCGTGGGTCGAGGAGCCGCCTCCCCGGTTGCGGAACTTGTCGGTGAAGCTCGTGATCTTCGCCTTGTTCTCGGGCTTGGTGGCCTGAGACTTGACTTTGTTGATCATCTCCTGGGTCTTCGGGCTGTGCAGCATCTCCGAGACCCGCTGCGTGAAGTTCGCCATGAGGGGGTTGTACCTGCCAGAGGCCTTCATCATGCGCGTCGAACACGGTCTGTCTTTCATTCGATCACCCGTAGTGGGTGACCGTCACCGACCTGGCGAGGCCAACGGGGCCGTGATGCCGGACTTGTCCTGCAGCCGCTTGCTGATCTGATCGCCGAGCTGGCCGCCGACGTTGCTCGTCTGGTGCCGCCACTGCTGCTCGATCCGATGTATCAGGCGATGCTGCAACGTCTGGCGCTGCTTGTCGACCGCGCTCGCGATCCGGTCGGCCGACCCGAGCAGCACGATGACCAGGATGACGAAGATGATCGTCTTCTTGAACGGGATGCGCAGCCGCATCCGTCGGCGGCGCCGTGGCATCTGCTCGCGCCGGGCGACCGGTTCCGGCGCGGGCGGCGTCGGGCGGGCCTGCGCCGGCGGCTGGTAGGGCGGCCGGTGCGGAGCCTGCGGCGCTGCGGGCGGTGGCGCGGGGCGCGCCGGCGGTGGCGCGGGGCGCGCCGGCGGTGGCGCGGGGCGCGCCGGCGGTGGCGCGGGGCGCGCCGGCGGTGGCGCGGCCGGCTTCTCATAGCGGATGTAGCCGTCGCGCTGGCTGCGGCCCGCCGCCCGGTTCGCGGCACCGCCAGCCTGGTAGCCGCGGCCGTTCGGGTAGCCGCCGACGCCGGGTGCGCGCCCGGCGTCTCCCGCGCCGGCGGGGTAGCCGGCGCCTGCCTGGCGGGCCCGCGGCTCGCGGTGCTGCCGGTACCGGTCGTCGAGGTCGGCGGGCTGGCGCGGCGCGAGGGCCTGGCCACCTCGGTACGCCGGGTCGCCGCCCGCGCCACGACCATTCGGACGGTCCAGTCCCGACCCGACGGCGTAGCCGGCGGCAGCGCCCGCGGCGGCACCGTAGCCGGCGGCCTTCGCGGCCGACGAGCGAGCCGGCGCCTCGGTCGGCCCGCCGATCCGGGTGGGGTCGAAGCCACCGACGCCCGGCCACGTGCCGTCGAGCACCCGGGTCGCGGCGGCGCGCACGTTGCCGCGGCCAGGCTCGCCGAGCAGCGTCAGCAGGATCTGCTCGCCGGACGGGCGCAGCCGCGGGTCGCGCCCGAGAGTCCGCGCCACCACGGCGCGCAGGTCCTCCGGGATACCGGACAGGTCCGGGGTGCCGGTGAGGACCCGCTCCGAGATCTCGTAGAAGGTGCCCTGGCCGTAGGGGTGCACGCCGGTCGCGGCGTAGCCGATCAGCAGGCCCCACGCGAAGATGTCGGTCGCCGGGCCGACCGGGCTGCCCTCCATCTGCTCCGGCGCCATCCAGCCGAGCGAGCCGAGCACGATGCCCGAACGGGTGCGGCCGGCGACGGCGTCGAGCGCCCGGGCGATCCCGAAGTCGATCACACGGGGGCCGGAGTACGACAGCATGACGTTGCTGGGCTTGAGGTCGCGGTGCACGATGCCGGCGCCGTGGATCGCGGTCAACGCGCTGGCGACGCCGACCGCGACGCCCTGCAGGGTCGACATACCGAGCGGGCCGGACTCCTCGACGACCTCGTCGAGCCGCTTCCCGTCGATGAACTCGGTGACCAGGTAGGGGTGGCGGGCATGCGGGTCGGCATCGAGCACCTCGGCGGTGCAGAACGGCGCGACCCGCCGGGCCGCCGTCACCTCGTCGCCGAACCGGGCCCGGAACTCGTCGTCGTTCGCCAGCTCGCCGCGGATGACCTTGACCGCCACCCGCCGGCCACGCGGGTCGCGGCCCAGGTAGACGGCGCCCATGCCGCCGGCGCCGAGCCGGCTGAGGATCTCATAGCGGCCGATCTGGCTCGGGTCGGAGGAGCGCAGCGGTTCGCCCGGGAGCGGCGGTCCAGCCGAGGGCCGCTCCGGTCGCACCGATCGTTCCGTCACTGCCACCCCGCTCGTCGACCTCACTTCATTGTCCATCCACGCCTGGCGTGACCCGGGACACGCCGGCCGCGACCGCGAGCCGGGTAATCCCAACAGTCGCAGGGCGCCATCGCCGAGGCTTCAAGCTGTGTTCTTGCCGACGGTAACCCGCTGACCGGCTGGCCCCGAGGACTTGTCGAAGTTCTGACCTTTCCGGGCCGCCAGCCGACGGAGCAGCGCATCCGACGTCACACCGGGTTCCACCACGGGTGTGACATTGGACGGCCGACTCTCCGACAACCTGGATCAGGGCGCGTCAGCCGAGCCTCGGGCAGTATGAAGGTCCTGGAGTACTCCAGTGGCGCCGAACTGGCCGCCGGGACCTGGTTGTCCGGCGAACGGCGAATCGGCCGGGTTCGGGCGTTCAGAACGCGCTATCGGCAGTCCAGGGCCCAGCCGGGCCAGAGCGAGCTTCGGGCCCGGGTCCGCGGGCACCAGCGGATGGAGAGACGCCATGGGTGACACGTCCGTCGACCAGTCCATCGACATGCTCATCGTCGGCGCCGGCCCGGCCGGGCTGTTCGCCGCCTACTACGCGGGCTTCCGCGGTATGTCGGTCGCACTGATGGACTCACTGCCCGAGGCCGGCGGCCAGGTGACCGCGATGTACCCGGAGAAGGTCATCTACGACGTCGCCGGGTTCCCGGCGGTCCGCGGCCGCGAGCTCGTCAACGACCTCGTCGCGCAGGCCGCGCCCTTCAGCCCCCTCTACCTGCTCGGCCAGCAGGCCGCCGAGATCACGCACGAGCCGGACGCCATCGTCGTCACCAGCGCGGAGGGCCTGCGGGTCCGGGCCAAGGTGGTCCTGATCACGGGCGGCCTCGGCACCTTCACGCCCCGCCCACTGCCTACGGGGACCGAGCACCTGGGCCGCGGCCTCGTCTACTTCGTCCCCCGCCTCGACGACCTCCGCGACCTTGACGTCGTGGTCGTCGGCGGCGGCGACAGCGCTTTCGACTGGGCGCTGGCGCTCGAGCCGCTGGCCCGCTCCGTCACCGTGGTGCACCGACGGGACAAGTTCCGCGCCCACCAGCACACCATCGACCGGGTGCTCGCCTCGTCCTGCGAGGTGCTCACGTTCACCGAGGTCGCCTCGATCACCGGCGAGGAGCGGATCGAGAAGGTCGAGCTGGTGCACAGCAAGTCCGGCGACCGGCACGTCCGGCCGGCGCAGGCCGTCGTCGCGGCGCTTGGCTTCACCGCCGACCTCGGCCCGCTGACCCGCTGGGGCCTGAACATCGACAAGCGGCACATCGTGGTCGACTCGACCATGTACACCGGCGTCGAGCGCATCTTCGCGGCCGGCGACATCACCGAGTACCCCGGCAAGGTCCGCCTGATCGCCACCGGCTTCGGCGAGGCCGCCACGGCCGTCAACAACGCGGCGCCGGTCATCGACCCGTCCGCGAAGGTCTTCCCCGGCCACAGCTCCGACGACGGCACCCCCGCCGTCTGACGCTGCGCCGCCTGACCCCACTTACTCCTGGTTACTCCTGGCCCACTACTCCTGGCTCCGGCGCCGCCTGACCCCTGTGACGGCCGGGTTGGGCTGAGCAATCCGGCAGGTCGAGTTCGGGACCGGCCCTGGACCGAGCAGACTGGGCCGATGCGGGGTCTGCTGGTCATCGGGCACGGTTCACGCCGCGACGAGGCCAACGCGACCGTGTTCGCGTTGGCCTCAGCACTGGCAGCCGAGCCCGCGGCACTCCCGGCCGAGCCCGCGGCACTGGCAGCCGAGCCCGCGGCACTCCCGGCCGAGCCCGCGGCACTGGCAGCCGAGCCCGCGGCACTCCCGGCCGAGCCCGCGGCACTGGCAGCCGAGCCCGCGGCACTCCCGGCCGAGCCCGCGGCGCCGGATGGACAGGCCGCGCCGCCCGGCGGCCAGCCCGCGTGGGATGTCGTCGAGGTCGCGTTCCTGGACGTGCTGCGGCCCGACATCGCCGACGGCTACGCGGCGCTGGTCGACGCGGGCTGCACACGGATCGTCGCGCACCCGTTCTTCCTGTTCGCCGGGCGGCACACGGCGCACGACATCCCGGCGGCGCTGGCCGCGGCGCAGGCCAGCCACCCCCACACCAGTTGGACCGTCACCGAGCCCCTCGGCCTGCACCCCGGCGTGGTCACCGCCGTCCGAGCCCGCGTCGCCGAACGGACAGGGGACGGCGATCCCGGCCCCACTGGAGAATAGCCGGTGACGGCACCGGCGACATCCCCGCTGAACGGCGCGTAACCCCCGGCGAACACGGCGGCACCCCCGACATCGCCGGAGGCCCCGGCATCACCGGAGGCGCCGGCATCACCGAATACCGGGGAAGCCAAAACAGCACAGAATCACCCGGGGCCGCGGCAAGATAACAGTCCAGATTGATCAAACTACGCTTCCCGTCTGGTCGGGCCTGGAGAAGCGCTTAGAGTTGATCAGGAAACCCAGTAACCACAAGCGGTTCACGTCGCTGCCAGCCTATTCGTGCCGACCGAATCCGACTACCTTGAGTAGTCACGTGCTACCAAGAGCGATCTCGCCGCAGCCCTGGAATCACCCGGGGTCCCAGCATCATCGAAGGCCTCGGGCGCCGCCATGCCAACAAACAAGGCCGATGAAGAGATCAGCCACGCTTAGCCCGGATGCACCCAGATTATGCGCACCGCACAGCCGACCAAGTTTCGACAGTCAAAGCCTTCGCTCCGGGTGTCAGAGCGGATTTCTCTGCCTTCCCGATCTCACCGGCCGACCCGTAAAGCGCATTTACACGTCCCCGCCACGGCGATATTGTGAACCCATGTTCGACTCCCGGGCCGGCCATGCGCCGTCGGCACCGAACCGCACCGCCGATGCCACCTGGCCTGACGCACTCTCGACCCCCACTCAACGTGTCGGCCAGTCGACCGACGGCCAGTCGACCGAAACATTGTTGCCCGAAAACCCCCGCGAGCGGGATCGCGGGCTTGTCGAGGAACTATTCGGGCGCCTCGGCACGGTCGACGCGGTGTTCGACGCCGTGCTAAACAACCTGGCCGTGTGCGACGCAGCGGCGACGCTATCGCTGGCGGCCAGGTTGGCCCGGCTGACGGCCAGGCTGGAGGGGCTGACGATCCACACCCAGGTGCATCTCACCCGCCAGCGCCCGGCCAACCCGGGCCAGGGAGACGGCGAGCCGGGCGATCCGTACTCGCCGTTCGCCGCCGATGAGCTCGCCGCCGAGCTGGGACAGTCCCCACGCACGATGTCCAGCCGGCTCGCCACCGCCTGGGAGATCGCCGACCAGCTCCCCGCCGCGCTCGCCGACCTGACCGCCGGGATGCTCGACCACACCCGCCTCACCGCGCTGCACCAACTCACCCGCTGCCTCACCACCGCGCAGCGCGCCACCATCGAGGCCGCCATGCTCGCCGGCAGCCGGCTGGCCTCCCCACCCCAATGGCGCCGCAAGATCCACCGACTCGTCGCCCGGCTCGACCCACAGGCCGCCGCGAAACGCCGCCGCCACGCCCACACCCAACGCAGCATCAGCCTTCAACCTCTCGAAGACGGCATGGCCCTGCTCACAGCGGTCCTGCCCGCCGAGGACGCCCAGGCGATCTACGACCGCATCAACAAGATCGCCCGGACCGACGCCCGGACCGACGGCGACACCCGCCCGATCGACGCCCGCCGCGCCGACGTCCTGGCCGCACTGCTCCTCGGCAACCGCCGCGAACACGTCAGCGTCGAACTCCAGGTCATCGCCCCTGTCGGAACCCTGGCCGGACTCGACGACAACCCGGCCGAACTCGCCGGCTACGGCCCCATCCCCGCCCACGTCGGCCGCGCACTCGCCGCCGACGCCCACTGGCGCCGCGTCCTCACCGACCCCACCACCGGCACCGTCCTCGACCTCGGCCACCGCCGAGTCCCCACCCCAGCACTCGCCCGCCTCATCCGCCACCAACAAACCCGCTGCCTCTTCCCCGGCTGCGGCATGCCCGCCACCCACACCGACATCGACCACACCATCGACCACGCCCACGGCGGCCACACCGCCCTCGACAACCTCGGCCTCCTCTGTAGGCACCACCACCGCGCCAAACATCGAGGCCAGTGGCACCTGGACCAGCCCCGACCCGGCATCTTCACCTGGACCAGCCCCACCGGCCGGACCTACACGGTCAACACCCGCACGAACGACGACGAAGCCCTGCCTCCGGCCGAAGGCAATCGCACCAAGACTGCCGGCCCCGCCAGGGCCAGCGCACGGCACGGCCGCCAGCTCCTGCCCCAGCAACGGACCCCGGCCGACGAGCCGTGCCACTTCTAGGCAGTCACGCCGATACAGCGCTACCGCTGATTTACGCAGACACCACAATAGGTTCGCGACATGGTACACAAACTGTTCCTAGCCGAGGTAGCGCGGCGCTTTCCCCTGGCGAGATTAGGCATGTGGCGCCATCAGGCGGCAGACCGCGGTGACGAGGCCGGCGATTCCTGGCTCGTCGGCGACGGCGTCGACCCGGATACCCGCCTCGTCGCAGGCGAGGACCGTGCGCCGGCCCATGGCGACCACCAGCAGGCCAGGCGGGAGCGGGCCATAGAGCTCGGCGGTACGACGGGCGGCTGTCGACGACGCGAAGGCCACCGCGTGTAGCCGGCCGTCGCGCAGGTCGGCGGCGACGGCGGGGTCGGCGGCGGCTGGGACGTCCGTCCGCAGCGTGACGCGCCGGACCGTCCGGACTCCCATCGGCGGCGCGGCCGACGCGCAGACGGCAACCCGCAGGCCGGTCACCGGGATCTCGGTGACGACCACGTGCGCGACCCGCACCTCAGCGGACGACCGGACGGTCGCGAGCCCGAGCGCCTCCAGCGCGTCCGCCGCGGAGCCGGACGCCGACACCAGGGTCAGGCCGGCCAGCGCGCGGACATCCTGCCCGGCGCCGCGCAGCAGGGCGACCACCGTCGCCACCTCGTCCGCGTCGGCGAGCACCAGCGCGTCGGCCCCGGGCAGCGCGGCGAGCAACCCGGAGGCGTCCGGCACCGGCGCGAGCATCGAGACCACCGTCTCGACGGCCTCGGCGCCCTGCCTGCGCAGGTCACGGGCCAACAGCCCAGGACGCTGCCGGGTGCGCGGCACGAGCACTCGTGCCCCGCTCAGCGGCCCCTGATCGGCGCCGACCGGCGCCGGGCGCGCCATCGGGTTCACCCGTCCGCTCCCGTCGTCGGTGAGGTCATGATCCGCCCCGCCGGCGCGGTCCTCCTGGCTGGTTCGCCGATCCGCCCTTCCCACGGGTGCCGCCGGCCGACCGGGCACCGGGCGGTGCGGGGAGGCGGCGCCGCGGGCGTCGATGCGGGCGGCGACGTCCCCGACGACGATGACGGCCGGCGAGCGCACCCCGGTCTCGACCGCGTCGGCGCCGAGCGACTCCAGGGTGGTCCGCAGGACCCGCTGGGTCTGGGTGGTGGCCCGCTCGACCACGGCCACCGGAGTTCCCGGTTCCCGCCCAGCGGCCAGTAACGCCTCGGCGATCGCGACGAGGTGAGCGACGCCCATCATGATCACGACAGTGAGCGCGGGCGAGGTCAGCGTGGACCAGTCGACGGTCGAGTCCGGGTGCCCGGGCGGCAGATGGCCGGAGACGATCGCGACGTCCTGGGCGAGGCCCCGGTGGGTCACCGGAATGCCCGCGAAGGCCGGGCCGGCGAGCGCCGACGACACTCCGGGGACCACCGTCACCCAGACACCGGCGGCGGCACAGGCCTCGGACTCCTCGCCGCCGCGGCCGAGCAGGTAGGGATCGCCGCCCTTGAGCCGGACGACCCGGGCACCGGCCAGTGCTCGCTCGACGAGCAGGGCGTTCACCTCGTCCTGGGCCCGCAGGTCGCCGTCCGGGCCGACCCGGACGATCTCGGCGCCCGGCCGGGTGTGCGCGTGCAGGGGGGCGTCCACGGCCAGGTCGGTGACCACGACGTCCGCTCCCGCCAGCAATTCGGCGCCACGCACAGTGATCAGACCCGGATCGCCTGGGCCGGCCCCAACCAGCCAGACGTGACCACGGCGCGCTGTCGCCCCGTTGCCGCCGCGCGGGCCGCCCGCGCCACGCGGGCGCGAAGGCGGGCCGGCGCCGTCCCCCCAGCCGCTCGACACACACGGAACGTTACCGGCTTCGCCGCCCACGCCCCTACTTGGACGACCAAGGCACCACCATCGGCCGAAACCGGCTCAAACGCGACCTAACCACCCGGCACTCGGCGGCCTGATCCGGCCGCCGGTCCGTTCAAGCGGCCTTGATCAGCGTTTGCGCCCTCCGGCGGTCGCACCGGCCTTCGGTTCACGACCACCTGGAGGCCCAGGCCGCGATCAAGCAGCCGGCGGACCGGGTGTGGTGTCCGCTAGTGGATGCCGCACTCGGTCTTCGTGCTGCCGGCCCAGCGACCGGCCCGGCCGGTGCCGCGCTGGGTGCAGGGCCAGCAGCCGACCGACTGGTACCCGTCGGTCAGCAGCGGGTTGACGAGGACGTTGTTCTCCTCGACGTAGCGATCGACGTCCTCGTCGGTCCAGGTCGCCAGCGGGTGGATCTTCACCTTCCCGCGCCGCTCGTCCCAGCCGACGACCGGCAGGGCCTTGCGGCCGTCCGACTCGGCCCGGCGCGACCCGGCCGCCCAGGCCCGGTAGGGCGCGAGCGCCCGGTCCAGCGGGACGACCTTGCGCATCCGGCAGCACAGGTCGGGGTCGCTGGCGTACAGGTCCTTGCCATGGACGGCGTCCTGCCCCGCGACGGTCAGCTGGGGCCGGACGCTGATCAGCGGCAGGTTGTAGGTCGCCGCGACGGCGTCCCTGGTGCCGACCGTCTCGGCGAAGTGGTAGCCGGTGTCGATGAAGACGACTGGAACATCCGACCGGATCTTCGCGAGCATGTCGACGAGGACGGCCTCGGCCATCGACGCGGCGACGACGAGCTTCGTCCCGAACTCCTCGACGGCCCAGCGCAGGATCTCCTCGGCAGGCGCGTCGGCCAGCTCCCTGCCCACGCGCTCGGCGCGGGCCTTCAACGCGGCGTCCATCAGCCGTTCTCCTCCGGTGTGGTCATCGCTCCCCGGCCGGCGCAGCCGCGCCGGCCGAGGACCCCTGCTTGGGCCGAGTAGTCGAGGTCGAGGCGCTGGCCAGCGCGGTCAGGCTCAGCCGGAAGGAACGCCGGCAGGAGCGACAGGCCCAGTGGCCGTGCCCCTCGCCGGAAACCCCTTCCGGGATGTCCGGGACGGCCTGGCCGGAGGAGGCGCGAGAATGCCTTTCCCGCGCGCCTCCGGAGGCCACCTCGGGGACCAGGGTCTCCTCGCCGCAGTACGGACAGAAGAACGGGACCGCGCGGGCACTCATCGGTAGGCCCGGCCTTCGCGGTCGTTCCTGTGCGGACGATGAGCATCGGCCTGGCCGGATCCGAAAGACACGAGGCGGCCGGCCCGCGCGGCGGAAGGTCGGCTCATGCGCGGGCCACCACCGCGTCGTGCGTGATCTTGGATTCGTCGACCTTCTCGACCCAGTCGGCGAAGACCTCGCCGTCGGACCGGTCGGCCTGGTAGGTCTTCAGCAGCCCGACGACGTAGTCGACGAGCTCCTCCGATGTGATCTTCAGGCCCCGCGACTTGCGGCCGAGCCGGGACCGGCTGCCCAGGTGACCGCCGAGGTGCAGCTGGAAGCCCTCGACCATCTCGCCGTCCGTCCCGGGCACCAGGGAGCCCTTCAGGCCGATATCGGCGACCTGGAAGCGGGCGCAGGCGTTCGGGCAGCCGTTGACGTTGATGCCGATCGGCTCGTCGAAGTCCGGCAGCCGCCGCTCCAGCTCCTCAATGAGGCGGCCCGCGTTGGCCTTGGTCTCGACGATCGCGAGCTTGCAGAACTCGATGCCGGTGCAGGCCATCGTGCCGCGGCGGAACACGCTCGGGCGCACGATCAGGTCGAGCTCCGCCAGCGCCGCCTCCAGGGCGGGCACCTCGGCCTCGGGGACGTCGAGGACGACCAGCTTCTGCGCGGTGGTCGCGCGGATCCGGCCCTGGCCGTGCCGGTCGGCGAGGTTCGCGACCGCGGTGAGCGTGGTCCCGGTGAGCCGGCCGGCGCGCGGCGCGAAGCCGACGGCGAAGTTCCCGTCCTGCTGCCGGTAAACGCCGACGTGGTCGCGCCCCTCCGTGCGCGGCGCGGCCGGCGCCGGGCCGTCTGGCAGCGGCGCCTGGAGGTACTCCTTCTCCAGGGTCGCCCGCACCCACTCCACGCCCATGTCGGCGACCAGGAACTTCAGCCGGGCCCGGGTGCGCAGCCGCCGGTAGCCGTAGTCGCGGAACAGGCAGGCGACGCCGTGCCAGACCTCGGCCACCCGGTCCGGCTGGACGAAGGTGCCCAGGCGGACGCCCAGGTGCGGGTTGGTCGAGAGGCCACCGCCGACCCACAGGTCGTAGCCCGCGCCGAGCTCGGGGTGCACGACGCCGACGAAGGCGATGTCGTTGATCTCGTGCAGGGTGCAGTGGTCGGCACAGCCGGACATCGCCGACTTGAACTTGCGCGGCAGGTTCGACAGCGACGGGTCGCCGACGAACTTCGCGACGACCTCGTCGATGACCGAGGTGGCGTCGATGATCTCGTCCCCGTCGACGCCGGCGAGCGGGCAGCCGAGCATGACCCGCGGGGTGTCACCGCATGACTCCTGGGTGGTCATGCCGTTCGCCTCGAGGGCGCCCCAGATCGCCGGCACGTCCTCGATCCGGATCCAGTGCAGCTGGATGTTCTGCCGGTCGGTGACGTCGGCGACATCCCGCCCGTAGCGGGTCGAGATGTCGCCGATCACCCGAAGCTGGTCGGACGTCATCCGGCCACCGTCGAGCCGGACCCGCTGCATGAAGTAGGAGTCCTCGATCTCCTCCGGCTCCAGGATCGCGGTACGGCCGCCGTCGATGCCGGGCTTGCGCTGGGTGTAGAGCCCCCACCAGCGGAACCGGCCGCGCAGGTCCTGCGGGTCGATGCTGTCGAAGCCGGTGTACGGGTACCGGTTGAGGATCCGGTCCCGGACCGCGAGGCCGTCCTGGTCCTTCTTCATCCGCTCGTTGGCGTTGAGCGGTTCGCTGTAGCCGAGCGCCCACTGGCCCTGTCCCTTGGGACGGGTCGGGCGGGCTGGGCGGGGCCGAGCAGGAGAAGTCATCTGATCTCTCGCGACGTTGGGAGGAGCGGAGCACCGCCAGCTGGACGGCGCCGGGTCCGGGTCAGCTTCTGTCACCTCTGGCCAGCCGCCGGCCGGTCGCCTCTGGTCATCCAGGGGGCCTAGTCACAGCGGGGGTCATCTCGCCCGGGCCCGTAGGCCGCCTGGGGCGTCTGACGGGGAGCGAGGGGGGTCGGGCTCAGCCGGTCAGCGAGTGCGACAACAGCCCGCGCTGGCAACCCGGAGCAGGTCCACGTGCAGCCGTGAGACCAGGAGGAGCTCCGGAACGCGCTGCGCCACGACGGCAAACGGCCGCGAATGGTGGCGAGGCGCAGTCATAGCCCCCATGGTTTCACAGATGTGAAGCGGACGCCGAGTTTGTGGCGTAGGCAATGCTCCGCGAACGGATTCATCATTTTTCCCACCGAAATGGTTAGGATTCCGAGGGACCGACCACGTCGAAGCGAAAGCTCCCGGTGCCCCGCGAGTGACCGGCGGGCCGCGCGAGGCCGACAGATGATCATCCAGCCGGGGAGGAGCGCGCGCAGACGGCGCGCAGGCGATCGATGAGCGGGCCGGCGCCGAGCCCCTTCTCCATGACGTCGTCGGCGCCGAGCGCCACCGCCTCCTCGCGCACGGTATGTGCCGAGAATCCCGTGAAGACGACCACCCGGGCGCCCGGCACCAGGCGGCGAATCCGCGGCAGCGCGGCGATCCCGTCCAGCACGGGCATCGCGACGTCGAGAAGCACCAGATCAGGCCCGGTCTCGGCGACGACGTCGACCGCCTCCGCGCCGTTGGCGGCCCGGCCGACGATGGTGAAGTCCGGCTCCATGTCCAGCAGCAGGCAGATCAGCTCGCGCACCCCGTCGGCGTCGTCCGCGACCACGACCCGCACCGGGACGGGCCCGGCCGGGGCCGGCGGCGCGGCGGCGGGAGTCCGGGCGACGGCGCTGCCCGCGTCGCCCGCCGGGCCGGTGGGGACGTCGCGCCGGCCCGTGACCGGGTCGCGGCCGTCGGCGCGATGACGCCCGGTCACCGGGCGCCCGTAGGGGGAACGGAAGGCACTCATGGGCGACCCCGCCGGCCGGCCCGAACAGACCCCACCCGCGGTACCCACGTCCGCCCCTCCGTCCGCCCCCGGGTCCGCGTCGATGTTCCGGTCCACTCCTACCGTTCTACCGGCCGGCGCCCGGTGCGCCCATCGTCA
Source organism: Pseudofrankia sp. DC12 (assembly GCF_000966285.1). Classification (NCBI taxonomy): domain Bacteria; kingdom Bacillati; phylum Actinomycetota; class Actinomycetes; order Frankiales; family Frankiaceae; genus Pseudofrankia; species Pseudofrankia sp. DC12. Next base: position 4,261,254 of record NZ_KQ031391.1, on the reverse strand, counting down.
TTCGGGGTGGTATTCGCGGATGGCCCGGGGCACTCCGCGTGAATGGCGTGACCAGGAAAGCGCTATTCCGGCTAACGATGCCCGTATGGGACCTTTTGCCTCTAGCGGCGCAAGGCCCCGCACGCAATAGACTGATCACAAACAGTGACCCGCGGCACGATCATGATTTAGGTCGGATCGTGCCCGCGGCGCGACCAGTGGGGTGCACATGCTGAATGCGGGCAGGCGGCAGGGCGGCCGTGGCCCGGAAGGCACGGTGGCCGTCGAGGTGGGCTTCCACCAGGAGCTTCGACGTCGCCGGTGCGCCCGCGGGCTGTCCCGCGAAGAGCTGGCCGAGGCCACCGGCTACAGCCGGCGTTACGTCAGCCAGCTCGAGCAGCCGAGCAAGGGAATTCCCGCCCGCCCGGTCGTGGTGGCCGTCGACCGGGCGCTGGGCGCGGAAGGCGCACTGATCGCGCTGCGCGACGAGGCCGCGGCGGCCCGGGCCGGGCTGGTCAGCCCGCGGCGTGACCCGGCGGACGAGTCCAGGGCCCGGGTCCATGACCTGCTCGGCAACCGCCGCAGCGACGTCGATCTGGACTACCTCGACCGTACCGTCGGCGAGCTGATCGCGATGGCCGGCGGGCTCGGCCCGCGCGAGATCCGCGACCGGGTGCTCGACCAGCAGGCGATCGTCGACGGCCTGCGGCAGGCCCCGATGCTGCCGCACCAGCAGGTGCGGCTCTTCCTGATCGCGGGCCATCTGGCCGGGCTGCTCGCGATCGCGCTGCTTGACCTGGGCGAGCTCTCCGGCGCCTGCACCTGCTGCCTGGAGGCGGCGGTGTTCGCCGAGCTGACCGGCCACGCGGGACTGCGCGCCTGGACGCTCGCGGTCAACCGGCTGGTGGCCGAGGCGGCGCGTCACGCCGAGACACTCGCCGCGCAGTCGAACGGCGCGATAAACGATGACCTGACAATCGCGACAGAAGTCGACGAACTGGCGGTTCGCGACGTCGACGATCCGTACCCGGTGTACAACCGTCCGGCCACGGCCTCGCACACCGACGCGGCCCCCATCAACCATGTCGACTTCGGTTATGTCGACGGTTCCACGGCGCAGACCGATGCCGTGGGTTACGGATCCGGAGCGGCGTTGCGCGGCCTGCTCGCGCGGCCGGCCGACGAGCTCGCCGCCGGTCGCCTCGGCTACGACTCGCCGGAGCTGGGCGCGGAACCGGTCGGCCCGCTCTGGCGCGGCCTCGGCGACGTGCTGACCGCACCGGGTGGACGGGCCATCACACCGCTGCTGGCCGCGCTGGTGAAGGGCCGGATCGCCCGGTTCGCCACCACCCACGCCCGCCGGGAGCGCCCGTTGGCCGGCCTGTCCCGCGCCTTCCACCCCCCGGTCTGAGCGCCGGCGCGGGTCGGCTGCCGCGAGGGCGGCCTGGGCGTGTGGACGGTCAGACGTCGGCGAAGACGATGTCGCGCGGGGGCGGAACCTCGCCGCGCGCCGCGGCACGGCGGGCGAACTCCGCGACACCGGCGAGCTGGCGCTCGCCGAGCCGGAAATCGAGCGTCGTGAAGTAACGGGCCAGGGACGCCTGGTCGAAGACCTCCCAGCGGGACGCCCGGGCGGCGACCGTCTCGACCTCCGCCAGGGCCAGCTCGATGCCGCCCCGCAGCGCGCTGTGCACCTCCTTGACCAGGCCGGGATGAGCCTGCGCGAACGAGCGGCGCGCCGCCCAGATCGCGAAGACCATCGGCAGCCCGGTCCAGTCCCGCCAGGCCGCGCCGAGATCGACCACCTCGGGCCGATCGCCGGGGCCGCCCTGCTCGAACTCGTAGTAGGCCCGCAGCGCCACGTCGCCGATCGTGACGGCCGCGTCCGCCTCCCGCAGCATCATCGGCACGTCCGGCGGCATCGTGACGTACCGAGGCCGCACCCCGAACCGGTCTTCGAGCATCATCCGGGCCAGCAGCACGCTGGTCCGCGAGGTCGAGCCGAGTGCGACCGAGCGGATCTCGCCGAGCGGCACCTGGGTGCTCAGCACCACCGACAGCACGGGCCCGTCGGAGCCGACGGCGAGGTCCGGCAGCACGACCAGCTCGTCGGCGTGCCGCAGGTACTCGACGAGGCTGATCGGCCCGAGGTCCAGCTCGCCGGCGACGAGCGCCTCGCTGAGCCGGTCCGGGGTGTCCTTGAACAGGTCCAGGTCCAGCAGGGCACCCGAGTTGACCAGGCCCCAGTAGAACGGCATGCAGTTCAGGAACTGGATGTGCCCGACGCGCGGCCGGGTCTCGACGGCGGCGGCTGGGCCACCCGGGTTCGGGCGCGGCCCGGGAACCGCGCCGACCGGAGGCGTGAGAGCCGGACCAGCCTGCGGCGCGGAAACCGGGCCGGCCGGGGCCACGTCGCCCTCGCGACCAGCCAGAACAGTGCCCTCGCGACCAGCCAGAACAGTGCCCTCGCGACCAGCCAGAACAGTGCCCTCGCGGCCGGCTGGAACAGTGCCCTCGCGGCCGGCTGGAACAGTGCGCTCGCGGCCGGACTGGCCGCCATCGGCGCCAGTCGTGGTCAACGCCCGCCTCGGCGCAGCTCAGCCGCCTGTTGGGTCGCTCTGCGCTGGCGCAGCGCGAGTGGCAGGCTGAGCACCCCGCTGATCACGAAGGACAGGAAGATACCGGGAACGGTGCTGGCGCCGAGCAGCAGCACAACCGCGGTGACCACACCGAACAGCAGCACCCGCAGGCCGTAGTAGCGCACATGGAGCGAGAGCATCCCCGGCGGCGCCTTGGCCGGCCCAGGCGAGGCGATCTCGGCCTTCGTCGGCTTGGTCATGGGATCCTCCGACCCTGCGTCATCGTTGCCTCCCGGCCGGCTTGGCGCGCTGGCGCTTCTTCACCCAGCCCAGCCGGACCAGCACGCTCGGGTAGAGGGCCAGGCAGACGATCACCGTCAGCAGCCCCAGCAGGGTCGCCGGCGCGAGCCCCAGGCCCAGCGCGTGCGTGACCAGGTACAGCACGACCCCGGGCACGAGGATCACCAGGAACGCCAGCACGAAGATCGACCCGATACCCGCGCCGCCCGCCGGCCGGAACGGAGCGGGCCGGCCCGGCTCCGGCCGGCGCTGCGTCGGCTGACCGACCTGCGGTGCCGCCGGAGCCGGCGGCTCGTCCACGACGGGTTCGGTCCCGGATGCGCTCGCGGGGCGGTCCTGGTCGGTCACGTCGGCCTCGCCTATGCGTCGATCGGCTGCGGGACGTCGCGGCGGGCCGGGTCAGGGCCGTCGTAGCCGCGGATCACCCGGTAGCGGGTGTCCCGCTCGACCGGCTGGAAGCCGGCGTCCCGGATCAGCGTGAGCAGGTCCTCACGGGTCATCGTGTTCGGGGTGCCGAACCGGTCCGCGTCATGAGTGATCTTGTACTCGACGACCGACCCGTCCAGGTCGTCGGCGCCGAAGTTCAGCGCCAGCTGGGCCGTGGTCAGGCCGTGCATGACCCAGAAGCACTTGAGGTGGTCCACGTTGTCGAACAGCAGCCGGGAGACGGCGAAGGTCTTCAGCGCCTCGGCTCCGGTCGCCATCGGCTGGTTCATCAGCCGGTTGCGCGGGTCGCCGGCGGCGTCGTGCTGGAACCGCAGCGGGATGAAGACGGCGAAACCGCCGGTCTCGTCCTGTAGTTCACGCAGCCGCAGCACATGGTCGACGCGGTGGCGGGGCGACTCGACGTGGCCGTAGAGCATCGTGCTCGGCGTGCGCAGGCCCTTGGCGTGCGCCAGCCGGTGGATGCGCGACCAGTCCTCCCAGTGGGTCTCATGGCCGACGATCTGCTGGCGGATCTCCCAGTCGAAGATCTCGGCGCCACCGCCGGTCAGCGACTCGAGGCCAGCGTCGATCAGCTCGTCGAGGATCTCGTCGGCGCCCAGACCGCTGATCTTCTCGAACCAGTGGATCTCGGTGGCGGTGAACGCCTTCAGCGCCACGTTGGGCAGCGCCGCCTTCAGCTCGCGCAGCGACCGTGGGTAGTACCGCCACGGCAGGGTCGGGTGCAGGCCGTTGACGATGTGCAGCTCGGTGATGCCGGACGGCTCCATCTCCTTGGCGAGCCGGACGGCCTCCTCGATGCGCATCGTGTAGGCGTCGGCCTCCCCCGGCTTGCGTTGGAAGGAGCAGTAGGCGCAGCTCGCGGAACAGACGTTCGTCAGGTTGAGGTGCCGGTTGACGTTGAAGAAGGTCTGGTTCCCGTTCTTGCGGGTCCGGACCTCGTGCGCGAGGTCGCCCAGCCAGGCGAGGTCGTCGCTGGCGTACAGCGCCTCGCCGTCGGATCGGTCCAGCCGGTCCCCGGCACGGACCTTGTCCTCGATCTCCCGCTTGCGCCCGGCATCCATAACCGGCAAGCCTATCCGCCTTCCACCGACACCAGATGATCCAGAGGGAACGGTGTGGGGCGGTCGGCGCGGCTGGACCGCTGGACGTCGGCTACTTGCGGGCCTTCGGCGGCTTGACTGGCTTCACGGGGGCGGAGCTCTCGACATGGGCGGCCTGCTTCTGCAGCCGGGCCAGTGGGTAGCCGGCCAGCGCACCACCGATCAGGCCGAGCAGCACGGCCAGGACGGCAGGCAGACCGGCCGCGAGCCAGAGCACCACGGCGATCACGAGGAAGATCCCGATCCTCGCGAGGAAGAACGGCAGCGCGGCCCGCAGGTCGAACTGCTCGAGTTCCCGCTTCGGCTTCTTCTCCCAGGGCGCCGCCTTCCGCCCCGGCTTCGCCCCGGCCGGGGACGCCTTGACCGCCTTCACCTTCACCTTCGCCGGCGTGACCTTGGTCGGCGTGACCTTGGTCGGCGTGACCTTGGTCGGCGTCGCCGCCTTCTCTGCCCGGTCCCCGCGCCCGCGCGCCATACCGATCTCCCTCATGCCCCTGGTCCCGCTGTTGTTCCGCTGTCCACTGCTGTTTCAGCGTCCACTGTGCCAGGTCGGGGCCGGTCGGTCCGCGCCGCGCCCAGCTCGCCAGTCCATCGACGGAAAAGGGCGTTCGGTACCTCGGCGGCATCCAGCACCCGGCCGGCGACGAAATCGACCAGGGCCTGGGCGTCGGCGGCCCCGGCATAGAAGCCGGGACTCGCGGCCGCGACCACCGCGCCCGCGTCGTGCAGCGTCACCAGGTGGCGCAGGGTCGCCCCGGTGAAGGGCATCTCACGCGGCACGACGACCAGGCGGCGGCTCTCCTTGAGCGTGACGTCGGCCGCGCGCTGCAGCAGGTCCTTCGACAGCCCGAGTGCGATCCCGGCCACGGTCGCGGTGCTCGCCGGAACGACGATCATGCCCCTGGCCGGGTAGGAGCCGCTGCTCGGCCCGGCGGCCAGGTTGTCGGCAGCGTGCACCCTGACCAGCACCTCGGCCCGGGCAGCGACCTCGTCCCGGTCGGGGCGCGCCCGGCCGGCGAGGCTGGTACCGAGCCAGTCGGCGAGCGCCCCCGGCCAGGCGCCGGCTCCGTCCCGCCAGGCGATTCCTGTCTCATCGAGCAGGGTCAGCCGGGCGGCCCGGGACACCACCAGGTCGACCGGCAGGCCCGCCGCCAGCAGCCCACGCAGCACCGACGCGGCGTAGGGCGTCCCACTCGCGCCGCTGACCCCGACCACCCACGGCCGCCGGGCCTCGTCACCGCCGGGCCTCGCGACGAGCCCTGCCGTCGCGGCGGCGCCGTTCGCGGCGGGACTGCCGGCCGGATCCGTCACCCGCGCAGGCCGCGGATGACCAGGTCTGCGAGGGCGAAGACGAACAGCGCGATGCCGACGAAGCCGTTCGCCGTGAAGAACGCCCGGTTGACCTTGGAAAGGTCGTTCGGCCTGACGATCGCGTGCTCGTACCCGAACGCCACGGCGGTGACGGCGATACCGACCCACCACAGCGCGCCGAAATGCTCCATCAGGCCGAAGACCACGAACAGCGCGAACGTCACGGCGTGGGTGACGACCGAGGCGGCCAGCGCGGCCCGCACCCCGAACCGGGCCGGCACCGAACGGACCCCGATCCGCCGGTCGACCTCGACGTCCTGGCAGGCGTAGATCAGGTCGAAGCCACCGATCCACGTCCCGACCGCGAGCCCGAGCACGACGGCGGCCCACGACCAGTGCCCGGTGATCGCGATCCACGCACCGATCGGCGCCACCGCCTGGGCGATCCCGAGAATGACCTGCGGGAAGTCGGTGAACCGCTTGGCGTACGGGTAGACGACCAGCGGCACGGCGGCGGCCGGCGCGAGCGCCAGGCACAGCCAGCCCAGCGCCGCCGCGGCCGCCAGGAACACCGCCAGCGCGACCACGCTGCCGATCACCGCGGTGCGGACCGCGACCACGCCGGTGACCAGCTCGCGCGTCGCCGTCCGCGGGTTCTGCGCGTCGATCCGCCGGTCGATGACCCGGTTCGCGGCCATCGCGAACGTCCGAGCCGCGACCATCGCGACCGTGACGAGAACCAGATCGGCCCAGTGCACCGTTCCGGAGGCCCGGAACCCGGCGGCGAGCGCCGCGACATAGGCGAACGGCAGCGCGAAGACCGAGTGCTCGATCTTCACCAGCCGCAGGAACGCCTTCGGCTTCTCGATGGCTCCCGGCAACGCCACGGCCTCGGTCAACGTCCCGCTCCCGGAGTTCCCGTCCGACCGGCGAAGCAGATCGTGGAGGTTCGGCTCACGAGATCCCGTACTCCTTCCAGCGCGAGGTCACCAGGTCCCGGGTGGCCTCGTCCATGACGCACTCGTCCGGCCAGCCCCCGGCCCGGCGGTAGCCCTCGGTGGGCAGCTTGCGGGTGGCGTCGATGCCCGCCTTGCCGCCGTAGAACTGCTCGTACGACGAGTGGTCGAGGTGGTCGACCGGGCCGATGGTGGTGACCAGGTCGTGGGCGTAGTCGACATTGCCGAACGCTCGCCAGGCGACCTCGGAGTAGTCGTGCACGTCACAGTCCGCGTCGACGACGATCACCAGCTTCGACAGCGAGAGCAGCCCGGCACCCCAGACCGCGTGCATCACCTTCTGCGCCTGCTTCGGGTAGCGCTTGTCGATCGACACGACCGCGCAGTTGTGGAAGACCCCGGCCTCGGGCAGGTCGTAGTCGACGATCTCCGGGATGAGCATCTTGATCAACGGTAGGAAGATCCGCTCGGTGGCCTTGCCCATCGGGCCGTCCTCCTGCGGGGGGCGGCCGACGACGATCGTCTGGTAGATCGGGTCCCGCTGCATGGTCATGACGTCGACGTGCAGGGCCGGGAACGGCTCGACGGGAGTGTAGAATCCGGTGTGGTCGCCGAACGGGCCCTCTGGGAGGCGCTCCCCCGGCTCCAGCCAGCCTTCGAGCACGATCTGGGCGTTCGCCGGAACCTGCAGTGGGACGGTCAGGCAGTCGACCAGCTCCACTCGCTCACTGCGCAGGAAGCCGGCGAACAGGTATTCGTCGATGTCCGCCGGAAGCGGAGCGCTCGCCGCGTAGGTGACCACCGGGTCACAGCCGAACGCGATCGCGACCGGAAGCCGCTCGCCGCGCCGCTCGGCGACGGCGTGGTGGGCGTTCGAGTCCTTGTGGATCTGCCAGTGCATCCCGACGGTCCGGGCGTCGTGCCGCTGCAGCCGGTACATGCCGAGGTTGCGGGCGCCGGTCTCCGGATGGCGGGTGTGAGTCAGACCGAGGTTCAGGAACGCGCCGCCGTCGTCCGGCCAGGACAGGATGCCCGGCAGCCGGAACAGGTCGACCTCGTCGCCCTTGTAGACGACGTCCTGGCAGGGCGCGGTCCGGACCTTCTTCGGCGGCATGTTCGTCAGGCGCGCGGCCTTGCCGAGGGCGTCCCGCATGCCGGAGAAGCCGTGTGGCAGCTCCGGGCGCAGCATGTCGGCGATCCGGTCACCCAGGTCGTCCAGCTTCTCGACGCCGAGCGCCCGGGCCATCCGCTTCTCGGTGCCGAAGACGTTGATCGCCAGCGGCAGGTCCGAGCCGACCGGGTTCTCGAACAGCAGCGCCGGCCCACCCGCGCGCACCACGCGTTGGACGATCTCCGTCACCTCGAGGCGCGGATCGACCGGGGCCTTGATGCGGCGCAGTTCGCCGTGCTTCTCGAGGTCGCCCAGAAACGCGCGCAGATCCGCCCAAGCCATGGCACCCATCCTCGCAGCGACCAGGCCCGTCGCGTCGTCGCCTCCCCGGCCGGATCTGGTCGCGCGGCGCGGGCGAGGGCCACCAGCCGGCGGCACCGGTGCGCGCGTCTTGTGACCGGGCGGACAGGGCGCCCGGTCATGACGCACACTGTCCGTGCGCGCGGACCGCCGGGCCCCGCCCCGCGCGGGCAGGCGGATGGTGGCCGTGTGACGACTTCGGGGCACGGCCCGTGGACGATTCGGCGCGCCGTAGGCTGAGATGGCTGCCGAGAGGGTCCTCGCGCAGAACGGAGCGGCCCGCGCCCGACGCCGGTATCGGCCGGGCGGCCCGACAGCGCGGTGAGCAGCGAGCAGGAAGGGGTGCGGACAGCCGGTGAGCCTCCTGCTCTATGTCGTGTTCTACGCACTACTCGCCTATGTGATCGTGGACATCGCGCGGACGCCGCGCGAGGACGTCCGGACGCTCACGAAGGCGATCTGGATCGTGCTGGCGCTGCTGCTCTACCCCATCGGCGGCGTGCTCTGGTTCGTCTTCGGCCGGCCCCGCTCGTCGGCGCTCGGGCGCCGCCGCGGGATGGCGTCGCGCCGCGACCACCCCGCGTTCGGCGGCCGGTTCGACATCGTCGAGTCGCAGCGCGTCGCCGGTCCGAGCCTGTTCCGCGGCCACGCCCGTACCGACCGGCCGACTGGCCCCGTCGGCCCGGATGACGACCCCGAGTTCCTCCGCGAGCTCTCCGAGCGCCTCCGCCGGGAGAACCCCGACGGCCCGGCACCGCTGCTCTGAACCTTCGCCCGCGATCCTTCTGGTTAGCCGCGTCAGGCCGAGACGCCCGCGTACGAGTGCAGGCCGGTCAGGAACAGGTTGACCACGTAGTAGTCGACGAACAGCGCGCTGAAGGCGACCAGGGAGACCGCGGCGGCCTTCTTGCCCCGCCAGCCGGCGGTGGCACGGGCATGCAGGTAGGCGGCGTAACAGACCCAGGTGATGAACGACCAGGTCTCCTTCGGGTCCCAGCCCCAGTAGCGGCCCCAGGCAGCCTCGGCCCAGATCGCGCCGGCGATGACGGCGAACGTCCAGATCGGGAAGCCGAAGGCGATCAGACGGTAGGTCAGCGTGTCCAGCGAGGCGGCCGCCGGCAGCTTCATGACGATGCCGCCGCGGCTGCGCATCGCGGCGGTGACCTCGGCCCGGCCGGCGGCGACCTCGGCGAGCTGGTGCTCCCAGCGGTTCTTGACCAGGAACAGCACCGTGGTCACCGCGGAGACCAGATAGATGCCGCTGGCCAGGATGGCCGCGACCACATGGATCTTCAGCCAGTACGAGTTCAGCGCGGGCACCAGCGGCCCGGCCGCCACATAGAGCACCGTGCCGGCGAGCCCCATGTAGACCAGCACCGGGAACGTGACGAAGACGCCGAGCCAGCGGACGTCGAACCGGGCCAGCAGCACGAGGAAAGCCGTGATCGCGATCAGGCAGATCATCGACGAGAACTCGTACATGTTGCCCCACGGCACCCGGCCGGCGGCCAGGCCGCGGGTCACCACGGAGCTCAGGTGCAGCGCCCAGCCGAGCACGGTGAGCACGACCGCGATCCGGCCGATCAGCAGCGCCCGGGCCGGCTGCTCGTCGTCCTCCCCGCCGATGCCCGGGCCCCCGGCGGCCGGGGGCTCCGGGCTGGCGGCGGGCGCAGCTGTCGTGGCGGGGGCGGGGACGTCGGCGGCCGCGCCGGTCGTCGTGGCACCGACGAGCGCGGGCTCCCGGGCCGGCTTGTCCGCCTTGGCGGCGACCGAGCCGGCGGCCCCGACTGCCGCCTGCGCCTCCGCTCCGATACGGCCGAACCGGCTGAAGGCGAACTCGGCCGCATAGCCGAGCATCCCGGCCGCGTACAAGGCCATCGCGCCGCCGTAGAGGTGGTCGGATAGCGAGGCGAGGCCCTCGTTGACGGCCATCACGGCTCCCGTCTGCTGCTGGAGGGGGCGTTCTCATCGTTGGTCGGGGTGGCGCCGCCGGCTGCGGCCTGGCCAGGTCGCGGGGGCGCCGGCTCGGCGGGCTTCGGCGTGGCGACGGCCTTGGAGGCGGACGTTTCCGAGGCCGAGGCGGCCGGACCAGGGCTGGCCCGGGTCGGGCCTGCCGCCTCCGCGGCGGCGGTCGCGGCGCGCAGCTGGGTGGTCAGTGCGGTGAGCTCCGCGGCGAAGCCCTCGGCGTCCGAGCGGGACAGGCCACCGATCTCGACCCTGCTACCGGCACCGGCGGTACGGGCCCGGACCCAGACGCGCCGGCGGCGGACCCGCAGGCTGACGATCAGACCCAGGATGATCGCGATGGCCGCGGCGAGCACCAGGTCCTTCGTCGGGTCGGACTTCACCTGGAACTGGGCGTACTCGCGTACCCCGTCGACGGAGAGCGACAGCCCACCCGGCAGGTTGGTCATCGTCCGCTCGTCGGCCTGGCCGATCCACAGGGCCTGCGAGATCACGCCGTTGCCGGTCGGCCCGTCGGAGGTGAACTGCTTCATGTCCCGCGTGTCGAGGGAGTAGATGTTCTGCGGGATTCCCTCGTTGACGTGCAGGTTGCCGACGTAGCCGGTCAGCGTGATGGCGGGGTTGGCGGCCGCCGGGTAGATCGAGACGAGGCCCTGAGCCGGGTCGGCGATCGTCGTCGGGGTGAAGAAGCCGGTGAAGGCGAGCTGCTGGGGCGTCTGGAGCCTGCCCACCGGCGCGAGCCCGGCGTCGGGGATCTTGACGACGCACAGCGAGCGGAAGTTCGGGTCCTCCTGGGCGCAGGTGACGTACGACTCCCAGACGACCTTCCCGGCCTTGTCCCGCAGCACGAAGTGCGGCGCGTAGCCGTGGCCGAGCAGGTAGACCTTGTCCTTGCCGATCACCAGCGGGTGGTTCGGCTTGATCACGGTCTTCTTGACCGGCGCGTCCAGGCCGGTGGAGTACGACACCGTCGCGGCGAACTCCTTGGGCTCGCCGCTGAGCTGGTAGCTGGCGCTGAATTTGTCCAGTGTGACCGAGTACGGCCGCAGGTCGGCGGTGTTGACCATCGCGCCGGCGGTGAACTGGTCGTAGGACAGCAGCGTGTTCGAGAACCCGTCGCCCTGGACGACCAGCATCGAGCCCTGGTAGCCGTACCAGGAGCCGAGCCCGACACCCAGCAGCAGGATCATCAGCGCGATGTGGAAGACCAGGTTCCCGGTCTCGCGCAGGTAGCCCTTCTCGGCGGCGACCGAGTGGTCGGGGCTGCCATCCGGACGGGTGGCCCCGTGGGCAGCGACCGCGACCCGGAAGCGGCGCGCACGCAGCATCGCGGCCGCGGCGGCGGTGGCCTCGCCCGGCGCGAGCGGGCTCGCGAAGGCGGAGCCGCCGGCGAGGCGCGCCGGCCGGGCCGGTGCCGCGGGCGGGCGGCCGAGCAGCGCCTGCGCGTGCCAGCGCACCCGCGACCACAGGCAGCCGATCAGCGAGATGAAGAGCAGCACGTAGATCGCGGCGAACCACGGCGCGCTGAAGACGTGGAACAGCGAGAGGCGCTCGAAGATCGGCCCGAGCGTCGGATGGTTGGCCCGGTAACGCTGCACCAGGATCGGGTTGATGTTGTTCTGCGGGAGCAGGGAGCCCGGGATCGCGGCCACCGCCAGCAGGAACAGCAGGATCAGCGCGGTGCGCATGCTGGTCAGCACGCGCCAGCCGCGCCGGACCGGGTCGACCAGCCTGGCCAGACTGGTCCGCCCACCGTCCGCGGCGCCCTCGGGCGGCTTCGCCGTGACGTCGGGCATCCCCGTCTGCCGGGCCGCCGGGACGCCGAACGCGTCCGGCTGGGCGACGATCTCGTCGGCGTCGGTGTCGACGCCGGCGTCGACCTCGGTCGGCGAAGCGGCCGCCGGCTCGGCCTTGCCGGCCGTGGCGGTGGAGCTCGTCGAGGGTGGCGTCACAGCGGTGTCTCCGCGAATCCGGGGGCGAACGAGCGCAGCGTCGAGACCAGGTCGGCCCACTGACCGGTCACCTGCAGGACGCCGACGGCGATCAGCAGCGCGCCGCCGGCGAGGGTGAGCAGCCGGGCGTGCGACCGGACCACCGCCAGCGCGCCGGCGGCCCGGCGGAACCCGAGGCCGACGACGACGAACGGTACGCCCAGGCCCAGGCAGTACACGGCGGACAGGAACGCGCCGCGCCCCGCGGTCGCGCTCTGGACCGCCAGGCCCAGGACGGCGGTCAGCGTGGGGCCGAGGCACGGTGTCCAGCCGAGGCCGAACAGCACGCCGAGCAGCGGAGCGCCCAGCAGCCCCGGCGACGGCAGCCGGTGCAGGCGCAGCTCCCGGTTGGCCCACATGAACCGGGAGAACGCCCCCGCGAACAGCAGGCCCATCACGATCGTGACGACGCCGAGAACCCGGGTCACCCCGACCTGATGGATCCGAATCCAGCTCCCGACCCCGCCGAACGCCACGCCGTAGGACACGAACACGGCCGAGAACCCGAGCACGAACAGCCCGGTCCCCACGGTCACCCGCCCGACCCGGCGGACCCGGTCAAGCCCGCTGCCGAGCAGCCGGGCCGGCGTCCTGGCCGCGGGGCTCACCGGGCCGGTGCCCACGGGCGTGGCCGCGGTCGACGCGTCGGCCAGCCCCGTTCCACCGGCGGCTGCCCATGCCGCCGCCCCGACCAGCACGGCCTCGGCGGGAACGGTCTCGTCGGCCGTCGTCCTCGCGGCCTGGCGGGGCTCACCCTGCAGATCGGCGCCGGACAGGCCCGTGACGTAGGAGAGATAGCCGGGAACGAGCGGCAGTACGCACGGTGAGAAGAAGGACAGCAGGCCGGCCACAGCGGCGACCGGAGTCGCCAACAGCAGCGGCCCGTCGGTGACGAGCCCGGCGACGCTCATCGTGGGTCCCCGCCGCCCGTCGCGGCCGAGATCACGTCTCGGCCGCGAGCTTGTCGAGGACCGGGCCCAGGGTCTGCGCGGTCACACCGCCGGCGAAGCGCGCCGCGATGTCGCCCTTCGGGTCGAGCACAAACGTCGTCGGGAGGGCGACCGCGACCGGCCAGTGCGCGGCGAGGGTCCCGAGCTTGTCGATGATGCTCGGGTAGGTGACCTTGTAGTCCCGGACGAACGCCTGCGCGGGTGACGCGTCCTCCCGCTCGTCCACGCCCAGGAACGCGACGTCCGGCTTCTGCGTGGACACCTGGAGCAGGTTCGGCGTCTCGGCCCGGCACGGCGCGCACCACGAGGCCCAGAAGTTGACGACGACGATCTTGCCGCGCAACGAGGCCAGGTCCAGCTTCGTGCCGGTCAGCGTCGTGCCGGCCAGGTTGGGGGCGGCCTTGCGGTGGCCCGGCTCCGCGAAGTCCTGGCCCGGCGCCTGCTGGACGAACTTGAAGGTTCCGGTGGACGCGTCGACCCGGTTCGCCGAGCTGGAGCAGCCGGACAGGCCGAGCCCCCCGACCCCGACGGCCAGCGCCAACGACGGCAGCACGGCCCGGCGCCAGCCACGCGCGCCACGCCCCACGAGCACGGGCACGCGCGCGCCCCGCCGCGACCTCAGCACGTCACTCAGTATGTGCGCCACGTTCCGCGCCCCCACTGTGCCTCGGGTCCCTTCCGTCGCCGCACCCGCTCCCCGACCACGAGGACCCGCGTCTAGGACCGTCCGGCGTCCAGGACCATCCGACTCCAGGACCATCGACATCTACGACCATCCGTAGAACTTCACTCACCACAGTAAGCCGCGCCCGTCCCAGACGACGGCCGGGGCCCCGGGAACGGTTGTGACAAGCCCCATCGGCGGTCAGTCCAGGCGTGGGAGCCAGCCCGGGCCGCGGCGACGGTCCTAGGCGCCGACCGAGCCGGCGCCCTCGGCGGTGGGTCCGCTCGGTTCGGCGTAGCCGACGCGCAGCAGCGTCCCGTCGCGGTAGACGGCGGAGGTGACACTCGCCAGCCCGCACTGGCGGCGGTCGGGCCGGTGGAACAGGCGGCGGCCCTCGAGTGCGCGCCGCGCCGTCCAGACCGGGAGCTGGTGGCTGACCAGGATGACGTTCCGGCCGGGATGGGCGTCGCGCCACTCCCCGGCCGCGCGCAGCATGCGGTCCGCGATCTCGGTGTACGGCTCGCCCCAGGACGGCTTGAGCGGGTTACGCAGGACCGACCACATCTTCGGGTCCCGCAGCAGCCGGGGGCTCGCCTCGAACTTGCGGCCCTCGAAGAAGTTGCGGCTCTCGATCAGCCGGTGGTCGGTGAGCACCGGCAGGCCGTGGGCTGCGGCGATCGGGGCCGCGGTCTGCTGGGCCCGCAGCAGCGGGCTCGCGACGACCGCCGCCACGTCCAGGCCGGCGAGGTACTCGGCCGTGACCTTCGCCTGGCGCTCGCCGTTCTCCGACAGCCGGTAGTTCGGCAGCCGGCCGTAGAGGATCTTCTCGGGGTTGAACACCTCGCCGTGGCGAACCAGGTGCACGGTGGTCGTCCCCGGCTCGGCCGCCGGCTGCGTCACGAGGACACCGCCCCGGCCCGGCCGGCGGCGATCGGTGGGTCGGCGACCGCGGAGGCCGCACGGGCCGCGGCCGGCGCCGCGGCGGCGATCCGTTCGACGGCCTCGTCGTCGTGCGCGGCGGAGACGAACCAGGCCTCGAACGCCGACGGAGGCAGGTAGACGCCGGCGTCGAGCATGCTGTGGAAGAAAGCCGCGTAGCGGGCGGCTTCCTGGGCAGCGGCTCCCGCGTAGTCGATGACGGCGGCGGCGTCGGTGAAGAAGAAGCTGAACAGGTTGCCGGCGCTCGCCGGCAGATGGGCGACCCCGGCCTCGGTGAGCGCGGTGGAGACGATCCCCGCGACGTCTCCCGCGCGGGCGTCGACGGCCGCGTAGACCTCGTCCGTGCAGGCCCGCAGGGTCGCGAGGCCGGCGGCGACGGCCAGCGGGTTCCCGGACAGGGTGCCGGCCTGGTAGACCGGGCCGGCCGGGGCCAGCCGCGCCATCACGTCGGCCCGGCCGCCGAAGGCCGCGGCGGGCAGGCCGCCGCCCATCACCTTGCCGAAGGTGAACAGGTCGGGCGCCCAGCCCTCGGCCGCACCCTCGATCCCCCACCAACCGGCCCGGGACACCCGGAACCCGGTCATCACCTCGTCGAAGATGAACAGCGCGCCATGCTGGTCGCACAACCGGCGCAGACCGGCGTTGAAGCCCGGCAGCGGCGGGACGACGCCCATGTTCGCCGCGACGGCCTCGGTGATGACGGCCGCGATCTCGCCGCCGTGCTCGGCGAAGACCGACTCGACGAGGGCCAGGTCGTTGTAGGGCAGCACGATCGTGTCGGCGGTGGCCGCGCCGGTGACGCCGGGGGTGTCAGGCAGGCCGAACGTCGCGATACCCGAGCCGGCCGAGGCGAGCAGCGCGTCGACGTGGCCGTGGTAGCAGCCGGCGAACTTTATGATCTTCGTGCGGCCGGTGAAGCCGCGGGCCAGCCGGACCGCGCTCATCGTCGCCTCGGTGCCCGAGTTCACCAGCCGGACCTGCTCCAGCGGGGCCACCCGGTCGACCAGCGCCTCGGCCAGCTCCACCTCACCGGGCGTCGGTGTGCCGAAGCTGGTGCCGCTGGAGGCCGCGCGGTGCAGCGCGTCGACGACGTCCGGGTGCGCGTGGCCGAGGATCATCGGACCCCAGGAGCAGACCAGGTCGACGTAGTTACGCCCGTCGGCGTCGGTGAGGTAGGCGCCCTTCCCGGACACCATGAACCGCGGCACACCCCCGACCGCCCGGAAGGCCCGGACCGGCGAGTTGACCCCACCGGGCGTGACTCGCGCGGCACGTGCGAACAGATGCTCGGAGGCCGGGGCCGCGGACGGGACCACCACACCGGCCGAACGCGCGGGGCCGCCTGGGGCTGCGGGAACAGGCATGCCCCGATCCTCGCAGGTCCGCGGGAGGTCGCTACCCGCCCACCAGGCCCGTCCCGCGAAGGATGTGATTCAACTCATGCCGCGCCGGGCCGAGTCGACGAACCACCACTCTCCGCGACATTCCGGCCCGCGCCCGCCTCGGTGGCGGCCGGCCGGCCCGATGGCGTGTGCGGCCTCGCGGCGACGAAGATTACGGCAGCCCTCGTGCCAAGAGCCGAACGATCGGAGTCGTCATGCGCATCGGGACCATCCTGCCGGATCCCGGCGGCACGGACGCGCTCGCCCGGCTGCGGGACGCGCTGGCCCAGGCCGCCGACGACGGGCTCACGTCCGCGTGGATGAGTCACATCTTCGGCCTGGACGCGCTGACGTCGCTCGCCGTCGCCGGCAGCCAGGTCCCGGGGATCGAGCTCGGCACCGCGGTGGTGGCGACCTACCCACGCCACCCGGTCGCGCTCGCCCAGCAGGCCCTGACGACGGCGCTCGCCACCGGCGGCCGGCTCACCCTGGGCATCGGCCTGTCGCACCGGCTGGTGATCGAGGACATGTTCGGCTACAGCTTCGCCCGGCCCGCGCGGCACATGTCCGAGTACCTGTCCGCGCTGGTGCCGCTGCTCGACGGGCAGCCGGTGGACTTCAAGGGCGAGACCCTGCGGGCCGCCGCGGGCCTCTCGACGCCGCGGTCCGGCCGGGTGCCGGTGCTGGTCGCGGCGCTGGGGCCGGCGATGCTGCGGCTGGCGGGCGAGCGCACCGACGGGACGGTGCTGTGGATGACCGGGCCGGCGACCATCCGCGACCACACGGTCCCGACGATCCGGGCCGCCGCCGCGCAGGCGGGCCGCCCGGAGCCCCGGGTGGTGGCCTCGCTGCCGATCCGCGTCACCGACGACGTCGAGGGCGCGCGCGCCGCGGCCAACAAGACCTTCGCGATCTACGGCAAGCTCCCGTCCTACCGGGCGATGCTCGACCGGGAGGGTGCGGCCGGGCCGGCCGACGTCGCGATCATCGGCGACGAGGAGACCGTCGCGGCCCGGGTCGCCGAGGTCGCGGCCGCGGGTGCCACCGATCTCGTCGCCGTGCCGTTCGCTCCCGAGGGCAGCGTCGACGAGCGGCGCACCCGGGCCTTCCTGCGCGCCGCGGCCCAGTCCGCCGGGTAGCCGCGTCCGCCGGTTGGCCAATCCGGCGGACAGCCGACAGCCGGCGAGCGGGTCCGCTGGGCAGGCCCGCTCACCGGCTGAGCCAGCTCCCGGGTCGCGTGAGATCTCGCGGGTCGCCGGGGACTCAGCGCGGCTCGCCGAAGATGCCGTCAGGAATGGCCGGGCGGGCCGCGCCGGCGTCCGCCACGGGAGCGGGCGCCTGGTCGGGCACGAGGCCGGGCACGAGCTGGCCCGCGTCGACGCCCGGCTCCCGGCGCTTCGCCGCCCGCTGGTGGCGGGCCGCCGGGTCGCCGTAGGTGCGGCCCTTCCAGCTGGCGCCATGCCCGGCCCGGTGGCGCCGGGCCGAGTCGAGCGTCATCCCGAGGTAGAGCATCGCCGTCACCGGCAGCAGCAGCGCGGCCGGCGGCGGCTGGCGGTAGTACCGGATCATCGGCAGGTAGGTGCCGGCGAGCAGCAGCCAGCCGGCGCCGCCGAGCGCGGCGAGCGGCCACGCGCCGACGGCGAGCCCCGCCACCGTGGCCACGACCGGCACCACGAACAGCAGCAGCATGCCGACGGCCGTCCCGGCGAGCAGCGCGGCCGAGTGCCGCAGCCGGGTGAAGGCACCGCGGGCGACCCGGTTCCACAGGTCGGCGAGCGACGGGTGGGGCCGGACGCTGTCGGCCCGGTCGGCGAGGCCGAGCCAGGTCCGGCCGCCCGCGTTCTTGACCAGGCGGGCGATCGCCACGTCGTCGATGCCCGCGCCGCGGACCGCCGCGAGCCCGCCCGCGTCACGCAGCACCTCGCGGCGCACGAGCGAGCAGCCGCCGGCCGCCGCCACCGCGGACCGCGGCCGGTTCGACCAGCGGAAGGGGTAGAGCATGGCGAAGAAATAGCCGAACGCCGGGACGACCAGCCGCTCCCATCGGGAGGTGATGGCGAGCCGCGCCAGCTGGGAGACCAGGTCGAGCCGATGGGTCGTCGCCGCCTCGACCAGGGCGCGCAGCGAGCCAGGCCGGTGCGCGAGGTCGGCGTCCGTGAGCAGCACGAACTCGGCCTCGCCGGCGAACTCGACCCCGTACTGCAGCGCCCAGAGCTTGCCGGTCCAGCCGGCCGGCGGCGGCGTGCAGGACAGCACCGTGAGCCCGACCCCACCGAGCGCGGCCGCGTCACCGGCGTCTCGGGCGGCGGCCCGGCGAGCAAGCTCCTGGGCGGCCAGGTCACGGGCGACCTCCGCCGTGCCGTCGGTGCTCGCGTCGTCGACGAGCACCAGGGTGACCGGGCCAGGGTAGTCCTGGCCGAGCAGGCTGGGCAGGGTCATCGGCAGCACGAGCGCCTCGTCCCGGGCCGGGACGACGATCGCGACGGGCGGCCACTTCGCCGGTGCGCGCCGCGCTGGCAGCCGCTGGCCGGTCCGCCAGTAGCCACCCCAGCAGACCACCAGCCACACCCAGGCGCCCAGCGCGACGGCCGCCGCCGCTGTCAGCACCAGAACCATCTGAGCCATCACTCTCCGTAGCCTGCCACGGCACGGAGCAGACGGCAGCCGCGCAGCCCGCGCGCGACGGCCCGTCACGAATGACGGGCACGCCGCGTCGTCAGCCGCCGGGCCGGCTACAGCGAGCGCTGGTAGCCCCGGAAGGCACGGACCGCCACCGCCCACGCCAGCCCGGCGAGCGCCACGAGACCGAGAAGGTTCCACCCGACGGACACCCAGTCGGGGTCCGCGGCGATCGCGCCCCGCGACGCGATCACCGCCCAGTTGGCCGGGTTGTAGTGCGCGACGGCGCGAATCCAGCCCGGCAGCAGACCAGCGGGCATCATCGCGGTCGACAGGAACGTCAGGGGCAGCACCAGGAAGTTCGCCGCCGCGATCAGCGCCTCCCGGCGGCGCACCACCAGCGCGAGCGCGTCGGACAGCGCCGCGACCGCCGTGCTCAGCGTCACCGCTACGACGATCAGGACCAGCACTCCAGGAACCCCGGAACGCAGGTGGGCGCCGAGCGCCCAGCCGAGCAGCACGACCAACGTCACCTGCACGGCGACGATCACCGCCTCGTGGGCCACGGTGCCGCCGACGACGGCCCAGCGCCGGGTTGGGGAGGCGAGCAGCCGCTCCATCACGCCGTTCTCCATGTCGTCGATGAACCGGATCCCGGTCCAGCCAGCGGAGAAGAGCACGCTCATCGTGGCGACGCCCGGGGTCAGGTAGTCGATGTAGTCCCCCGCGCCGAAGCCCGGCACCGTCGCCACGCTACGGAACAGCGAGCCGAACAGCGGCAGCCAGACCACCGCCTGCACAAGGGTGATCGCGACGAACGCCGGCCGGCGCAGCAGAGAGCGCAGCAGCCGGGCCGTCAGCGCTCCGAACTGGACCCGCCCGACCGGTCGCGCGCCCGAACGCGCCGCCGCGGCCGAGGGGGCTGCCCCGGCGGCCGCGTCCGCTGGGACGGGAGCCGCGATCGCCGCGGTCTCGGTGATCGCCGTCATCAGGCCACCTCCTCCTGCCGGCCGAACCGATGGCCGACATGGCGCAGATAGACGTCGTCGAGCGATGGCCGGGCGACGCTGGCGGCGGCGCTGACCAAGCCGGCACCGTCCACCGCCGCGAGGACCGCCGGGAGAACCGCCGCGCCCCCGTCGACCCGGGCCCGCACCGCGCGTCCGGTCAGGGTCACCTCACCGACGCCGGGCAGGGCCGCCAGCCGGGCGCGCAGCGTGTCGGCCTGGGCCGCGTCGGGCGTCGCGGCGAGCTCCAGGTTGACGGCGTCGCCATGCAGCTCGCTCTTGAGCTCGTCGGGCGTCCCCTGGACCACCACCAGGCCGTTCTCGATGATCGCGACCTGGGCGGCCAGCCGGTCGGCCTCCTCCAGGTAGTGCGTGGTCAGCAGGATGGACAGGCCGTCGGCGGCGAGGGACTCGATCTCGGCCCACATCACCGCGCGGGCCTCCGGGTCCAGGCCAGTGGTTGGCTCGTCGAGGAACAGCACGGCCGGGCGGGCGACCAGGCCGATCGCCACGTCGAGGCGGCGCAGCATGCCGCCCGAGTAGGTGCGGGCCAGCCGGTTGGCCGCGTCGGCCAGACCGAACTGGTCGAGCAGCTCGCCGGCCCGCCGGGCGAGCCCGTCCCCGCCGAGTCCGTAGAGCCGGCCCTGCAGCAGCAGGTTCTCACTGCCGGTGGCGTCCGGGTCGGCCCCGGAGCGCTGCGGCACGATCCCGATCAGGCGGCGGACCTCCCAGGGGGCGCGCAGCAGGTCGTGCCCGGCGACGGTCGCCGAACCGGCGTCCGGGCGGGTCAACGTGGCCAGCATGCGTACGGTCGTCGACTTCCCGGCACCGTTCGGACCGAGCAGCCCGAAGATCGTTCCAGCCCGAACTCGCAGGGTGATCCCGCGGACCGCCTGCACCGGCGGGTCCGCGCGACGCCGGCCGCGATAGGTCTTCACCAGGTCCTTGGCGTCGATCGCCCAGACCGGCTCGGCCTCCGCGAGGATCACGGCGATCTCACTGACCGGGTCCAGCTCAGGCTGGGTCTGGGTCTGGGTCTGGGTGACGGTGGCCCGGTCCGGTTCGGCGTCGCCAGCCGGCTCTGGCACGACCTCGGCCAGCAGCTCCGGGGCGTCGACGGGGACGGGCTCGCTGCCGGCCGTCGGCCTGGCGCCTTCAGGCTGGTCCGGCTCGGCCTCGGCCGCCGGCTGGGCGGCCTCGGCCGAGGTCACGTCCTCGGCCGTCGGTGCTGGGCCGTCACCCTCGTCCGGCGCCGCGGCCGCGGGCTCCGGTTCGGTGGCTGGGGTGGCGGGGACCGCCGTTGGCGCGGGCTGCCGCGCCGGCTGGGTGGCCGTCATGACCGTTTCTTGGTAACCCTTCGCTAGGGCAGGCCGGTCCGAGGACCGGCTCGGCTGGTTCCTTCGTCGCCGCGCTCATTCGCTCCCTCAAGGCGATTGCTTCGCGAGCGGCCTGGAACGTGGTCGCCTATGTCGACGCGGCGCCGTCGTCGCACCCCGCGTTGTGCCGATATTGGCCGACCAGTCCTGCCGTGTCCGAGAGACCACATAGCGCGCCAGATAGGTCACACGGTGGCACGCCCGCCACCTCGGGATTGGCGAACCGGCCCACCTGTCATGAACGGTTACCGAAACTTTTCCCAGACGCACACCGGGCCCCTAGGTGGGACTGAGGAAAAGGTGCAAACCGGGCGCTGAGGTTGCCCGATTCCCACTGCCAACGCCCAGGACCGTCGAGTCAGGACCGACGGGTGAAACGGCGCAGACGCAGGCCGTTGGAGAGGACTACTCCCAGGGGGTACCGGGGAGCCCTGGAACGCCCGGGTGGGCAGGCGCCGAGCGGCCAGCGGCGATTTCGCTGCTGGCCGCTGCACTCGGTGGGCTGGCACCCCGACCCGCCGCGCGTTGGCGCCCGAGCCAGGGCCTGCGTCAGGCGCGGCGCAGCTTCTGCGCGACCTCTGTGGCCCAGTAGGTGAGGATCAGGTCGGCGCCGGCGCGGTGGATCGCGGTCAGCGTCTCGTTGATGATCCGGTCACGGTCGACCCAGCCGTTGGCCGCGGCCGCCTCGACCATCGCGTACTCGCCGGAGACCTGGTAGGCCGCGACCGGCACGTCCACGGCGTCGGCGACGGCCCGCAGGACGTCCAGGTAGGCGAGCGCCGGCTTGACCATCACGGCGTCCGCGCCCTCGGCCAGGTCGAGGGCGACCTCGCGCAGCGCCTCGGCGGCCGAGCGGGCCGGGTCCTGCTGGTAGCCGGCCCGGTCGCCGAACTGCGGCGCGCACTCGGCGGCCTCCCGGAACGGTCCGTAGAAGGCGGACGCGTACTTGACCGAGTAGGCCAGGATCGGGAGCTCCGGATACCCCGCGCCGTCGAGGGCCGCCCGGATCGCGCCGACCTGGCCGTCCATCATCCCGCTCGGCGCGACCACCTCGACGCCGGCGCGTGCCTGCGCCACGGCGATCGACGCGTACCGCTCAAGCGTCACGTCGTTGTCCACGTCGCCGGTCTCGGTGAGCAGGCCGCAATGGCCGTGGTCGGTGTACTCGTCGAGGCAGAGGTCGGCCATGATGACCATCGACCCGCCCACCTCGGACACGAGGTCGGCGATCGCCAGCTGCACGATCCCGTCCGGGTCGTCGGCGGCCGAGCCACGAGCGTCCTTCTGCGCCGGCACGCCGAACAGGATGATCCCGCCGACGCCCGCCTCGGCGGCCTCGGCCGCCGCCTTGCGCAGCGAGTCCCTGGTGTGCTGGACGACCCCCGGCATCGACCCGACCGGCACCGGCTCGCTGACGCCTTCCTTGACGAACGCCGGGAGGATCAGATCCGCCGGGTGCAGCCGCACGTCCGACACCAGCCGGCGCAGCGCCGGCGTCCGGCGCAGCCGGCGCGGCCGGGCGAGCGGGAAGCCGGCGGGCGAACCGCCCGCCGGCCAGCCCCCGGTGGTCACCGCCGGCCCCGGCGCGGCTTCGGCAGCCGGGCGGCGAGCGGGCCGACCTTGCCGAGCTCCTCACGGTGCTCGGCGGCGAAGTCGGCGAGCGCCCCGACCAGCGCGGCGATCGTCGCCTCCGGCGCCTCGACGTCTACCCGCAGGCCCAGCTCCTGGGCGGTCTCGGCGGTCTTCGGGCCGATGCACGCGATGACGGTCGTCTCGTGCGGCTTGCCGGCGATACCGACCAGGTTCCGCACGGTGGAGGACGAGGTGAACACGACGGCGTCGACCCGGCCGCCCTTGAGGGCCTCCCGGATCGGCGCGGGCGGCGGCGCGGCGCGCACCGTCCGGTAAGCGGTGACGTCGTCGACCTGCCAGCCGCGTTCCTTCAGGCCCGCCTCAAGGATCTCGGTGGCGATGTCGGCCCGCGGCAGCAGTACCCGGTCGAGCAGGTCCAGCGAGCTGTCGTACTCGGGCCAGTCGGCGAGCAGGCCCTCCGACGACTGCTGGCCCGTGGGCACGAGGTCTGGCCGGATACCGAAGGA
Source organism: Pseudofrankia sp. DC12 (assembly GCF_000966285.1). NCBI lineage: Bacteria > Bacillati > Actinomycetota > Actinomycetes > Frankiales > Frankiaceae > Pseudofrankia > Pseudofrankia sp. DC12. The sequence continues at coordinate 4,238,119 of NZ_KQ031391.1, read as the reverse complement.
CCGCAGCGCTTCCGCCGTCGCCTCGCCGATCGCGGCGACCTTGACGCCGGCGAACGAGCGGGCGTCAAGGCTGCGCTCCTCGACCTTTTCCTGCACGGCCCTGACCGCGTTGACCGAGGTGAACGCGACCCACTGGTAACGGCCCGAGACCAGGCCTGTGATAGCCCGCTCCATCGGGGCCGCGGTCCGCGGCGGCTCGACGGCGATCGTCGGCACCTCCAGCGGGCTCGCGCCGTGCGAGCGCAGCAGGTCCGACAGGATCGCGGCCTGCTCCTTCGTCCGCGGCACCAGCACGGTCCAGCCGAACAGCGCCCGGGTCTCCCACCAGGAGAGCTTCGCGCGGGTCGCGACCACCGGGCCGATCGAGAGCACGACCTGGGCCGGCGGCTGGCTGGAGTTCGCCAGCAGGGGCGCGGCCTCGTTCTCGATCCGGTCGAGGGTGGAGCTGACGGTCCGCTGGTCGGTGGTGGTGCCATCGACGGTGACCGCGGTCGGGGTGTCGCCCGGCCGGCCGTGCTCGACGAGGGCGGTCGCGACCTTGCCGATCTCGTTCGGCGCCGCGGTGATCACCAAGGTGCCCGGGGCCTGCGCGAGGCCGGCCCAGTCGACGTCCGAGACGCCCGCGACCGTGCCGCCCAGCCCGCCGAACCCGGCGCCGAGGCTGAGGCCACCGCCCAGCCCGCCCGCGCCGAGGCCGCCACCGAGACCACCGTTGGAGCCCAGCCCGCCACCGAGGCCACCGCCCAGCGAGCCGCCGAGCGGCCGCCCGATCAGGCCACGCGAGCTACCGAACGGCGACGAGCCGAGGCCGACGGCGTCCGGCCCGAACGGCGACGCCACCGGCAGCTCACCACTGGACGAGAAGACGCCGGTGGTGCTCGCGTAGGTCACGGGAAGGCCGGGGGCGACGCCTGCGTAGGTGGAGACGGCCGCGCCGGTCGCGATCCCGGGGATGACCTTGTAGGGGATCTTCGCCTTGGCCAGCGACTGCGCGTCGTTCGCGCCGATCCGGGTGAGCCACGGATCGGACGAGTAGAGCCGGACGACCTTTTCGCCGGCGCGCGCCCGGCTGACGACGGCGGCCGTCGCGGCCTCCGCGTCGCGGATCGGCTTCGGCGCGTCCAGGTCACCGATCTTGAGGACCTCGGCGGCCAGCGGTTCGAGCACCGCGGGCGCGACGTCCGGATCCGCGACGACCACGTCGGCGGCTTGCAGGGTCTCGACGGCCAGCACGGTCAGCAGGCCGGGGTCACGGGGCCCGGCGCCCACCAGGGCGACCGGGGATACTGGCTTCTTCGTTCGTCGAGTGGCCATGACGTCAGCGGGTTCCCATCAGCGTGTGTGCTCCTGCGGACAGCAGGTCGTCCGCGAGGCGCCTACCCAGCGCCTCCGGGTCGGCGGTCTGACCTTCCAGCTCACGGCGCAGGACGGTCTTGCCGTCCAGCGACGCGACCACCGCGCGCAGGCGAAGCTCACCTCCGCTGGCGGAGCCGTCAGCCACCTGCGCCAACGCGCCGACCGGGGCGGTGCAACCCGCCTCGATCGCCGCCAGGAAGGCGCGTTCCGCTCTGACCGCCACGGACGACGGTGCATCGTCGAGCACAAACCGTAGCAGTCGCTCAAGCGGAATCTCAACTCCGCTTCCGGGCGCGACCGGGCAGCTCATCCCCGTGACCGCCCCCTGGTCCTCCGGGGTGCCGACCGTCAGCAGTGTCAACGGAGCGAGCGTCGTGGTCGCGCACTCGATCGCGAGCGCGCCCTGGCCCGGCGCCGGAAGCATCACCTCCGGCTCCAGCACCTCCGTGATCGCGTCCAGCCGGCCCAGGCGGGCGAGCCCGGCGCGGGCGAGCACGACCGCGTCGACCTCGCCGTCGACGGCCTTCCTGATCCGGGTGTCCACGTTGCCGCGGATCGCCACCACGTCCAGGCCGAGTCCGAGGGCCCGCAGCTGGGCGGCGCGGCGCGGCGCACCGGTGCCGATCCGCGCGCCCGGGCCGAGCTCGGCGAGCGTACGGCCGGAGGGCGAGACAAGAACGTCGCGGACGTCCTCGCGCCCCGGGATCGCGGCGAGCGTGATGCCCTCCGGGGCAGCCGTCGGCAGGTCCTTGAGCGAGTGCACGGCCAGGTCGACCTCGCCGGCCAGCAGCGCCTCACGCAGTGCGCTGACCCACACCCCGGTGCTCCCAAGCTGGCTGATCTCGGCCCGGTTACGGTCACCCTCGGTGACGATGTGGACGAGGTCGACCTCGACACCGAGCCGGGTACGCAGTTCGTCGGCCACCAGTCCCGACTGGGTGAGCGCGAGGGCGGACCGCCTGGTCCCCAACCGCAGCCGGCTCGGCTGGCCGCCGGCCTGGACCGCCGGCCCGGCGGCGGCCAGCGCGCCGGGCTTTCGGCCGGCGGCCGGGCCCAGCTGGCCCAGCGAGGTCAAGGATGAGAGGGTCACGGTTGCTCCAGCAGGTCGGGGGCCGACACGACGGCCGGCACCTCCCTGGGTAGGTCGAACAGTTCACGCAGCGCCTCGGCATAGGAGTCGCCACCAGGCCCACCGGCTAGCTGCTGGACCCGCACCGTCGGTGCGTGCAGCAGCTTGTCGACGACGCGCCGGACGGTCCCGGTGACCATCTCCCACTCCCGGGTGTCCAGATCGGGCAGCCGGCCGCGCAGCCGGTCGAGCTCCTCCTGCACGATCCCGGCGGCCTGGGCGCGCAGCGCGACGACCGTCGGCGCGACCCGCACAGCCCCACGCTTGTTGAGGAACCCGGCGACCTCGGAGGCCACCAGCGCGCGGACCGCCTCGAGATCGTGCGAGACCTGCGCGCCATCGAGCGCGACCCGCAGCGACTCCAGGTCGACGAGGGTCACGCCGGGCAGCGCGCGCACCCCTGGGTCGATGTCGTGTGGCAGGGCGAGGTCGAGGAAGACCAGCGGCCGGCCGGACCGGGCGACCGAGGCCGCCTCGACCATCTCGTAGGTGACCACCAGGCCGGTCGCACCGGTCGAGGACACGACCAGGTCCGCCTGGCCGACCTCGTGCGGCAGGTCGGCCAGGCCGACGACGCGGGCGCCGTGGTTCTCCGCGATCGCGGCGGCGCGAGCCGGGGTGCGGTTGGCCACGACCAGCTCGGCTGCCCCCGCCCGCCGGACGGTCGCCGCCGTCAGGCCGCCGACCGCGCCGGCGCCGATGATGAGCACCCGGCAGCCCGTGAGCGGCTGGCTGGCCGGGTCTGTCACCTCGGCCGGCGCAGCGCCGTCGATCTCGGTGACGTCGGTGGACAGCCGCTCCGGGCGCCGCACATCGAGGCTACCGGCGGCGATCTGCAGGCCGACCGAGACGATCGACGCCCCAGCGGCGTCGATGGACGTCTCGCTGTGGGCCCGCTTGCCCACCCGCAGCGCGGTCTGGAACAGGGCTGCGAGGGCCCCGCCGGCGGTGCCGGCCTCCTGGGCACCGCGGAAGGCACCGCGGACCTGGCCGAGGATCTGGCTCTCGCCGACGAGCATCGAGTCCAGGCCGCAGACCACTGAGAACAGGTGCCCGACCGCGCGCGCCTCGTGATGGACGTACAGGTGCGGCGACAGCTCGGACAGCTCGACGCCACAGACGCGGGACAGCGTGTCGGAGATGTCGGCGAGGCCGCCGTGGAACGTGTCGACCTCGGCGTAGATCTCGGTGCGGTTGCAGGTGGACAGCACCACGGCCTCGACCACGTGGTCGGCCTGGACCAGGTCGCCGAGGACCTTGGGGGCGTCGTCGCCCGAGACCGCGGCGAGCTCCAGTAACGCGGTGGGCGCGGTCCGGTGGTTCAGACCGACGGCGAGGAGGCTCACGAGCCCTCACTTCCTGTGGCCAGCCGCATGACGGCCTCCGTTCCGACCGCCGTTATGGGCGCCGGCTCCGCGTCCCCACGCTCCACCGGGGCGATTCCCCGGGTGCGCCCTTCCGCCTCCACCGTGCGCAGTTCAGGCCGCGAGCCTGTCGCCCCATCCGGGGAGAGTGCGCCTACCGCCCCCTCCAGGGGGAGCGTGCCCGGGGCGGCCGGCCGGACGCGCGGCTCGGCGGACCGGTCCGGGCGTTTGCGCGCCTCGTGGAACGAGAGGATCTGCAGCTCAACCGCCAGGTCGACCTTACGCACATCGACCCCGTCGGGCACGGACAGCACAACCGGCGCGAAATTGAGGATGCTGGTGACCCCCGCGGCGACCAGCCGGTCGCAGACCTGCTGCGCCGCTCCAGCCGGGGTACAGATCACACCGATCGTCACCTGATAGTCCTCGATCAGTCTTTCCAGCTCGGCGACGGGCCGGATCTCCACATCGCCGACAAGCGCACCGGCACGAGCGGGATCGGCGTCGACGAGCGCGACAATCCGGAACCCACGCGCCGGGAAACCGCCATAGCGCGCGAGCGCGTGCCCGAGATTACCTACTCCGACGAGCATCACGCCTCGGTCCTCGGTCAGCCCGAGGCGTGCCGAGATCCGGTCCAGCAGCACGTCGACGTCGTAGCCAACGCCTCGGGTGCCGTAGGAACCGAGGTACGAGAGGTCCTTTCGCACCTTCGCCGGAGTCACCCCTGCGGCGGCGGCCAGCGTGTCCGACGACACGGTCTCGACGCCGTCATCGGCCAGGCCGGTCAGCACTCGCAGGTAGAGAGGCAGCCGGGCGACGGTCGCGTCGGGGACCGCCGGGCGGGGTCGCTTCTCCCTCGACGGGCGCCGGGGCGGGCTCATGAGGCGCGGCTCCTCCAGCGGTCTGGCCGCGGCCGGGCGTGGTCCGCGACAGCAGCGAGCCTTTCCCGTCTCGCTGAGGCCTCAGGCCGTCGCGCCTTGTTCGGACGCGACGACGGGAAGGCTCCGTCTGCCGAGGCGGGGAGCTGTGTCCAGGTCGCCGGCCGTTCAGACGGGGCGACCGGCAGACGGCCGGCCAGTAACCGCACCAGTCGCGCGCGGCAACTGCCCGAGCACGGCCGAGTCTACGACTTCGTGAAAGAGTTCACAAAGTGGTCGGGGGAGGTGTCCGAGTGCGGAGGCGGGCGCTTGTCCAGGGTCGGTTCCTGGGGTGCGTCAGTCTGGCGGCGCATGTCCACGAGCCTCCGATACCCTGCGGGGCTCACACCTGGAGGCGGCGGGTCGCGCGCGCCGCGAGTCTCGCGAGGGTTAGCGCAGGGACCAGCGGCGGCCGGCGAGGGCGTCGCGCAGGCGCGTCTCCTCGACCCGCCAGTAGCCGTGCTCGCGGCCGTCGACCAGGACAACGGGCACCCGGTCGCCGTACTCGTCCGCCCGAGCCGGGTCGGCGTCCACGTCCAGCTCCCGCCAGCCGACACCGGCCTCGCCGGCTACCCGGGCGACGGCCGCGCGTGCGTCGTCGCAGAGGTGGCAGCCGACCCTGCTGATCAGAGTGATCCGAGCCTCGCTCACGGCCGCTCCCGTCGACATCGTCAAACCGTCCTCGTCGGGTCGAGTCTCCTCCGGCGCGGCCCGGGCCGGCGTCCGGCCCGGGCCGATCGGCCACGGGGCACGGTCTGCCGCCGATCCGACCGGTCGTTTATCATGACCGACTGATCACCTTTGGTTAGCAAACCTGTTCGCCATCTGGGCGTCCGGCCCCCGTCACCGTGCATCCGCCGGCCGTACCCATGACGAGGGAACGAGCCGCGTCTGGTGCGCAGTTCCTCCGACGCGCACCGGCTGACGGGCCGTAGGCTCGGGTGCGCAGGCCTAAGGAGTACGGGATGTGGTCCTTCTTCTCGCCTCCGGAGGCACCAGTGGCAGAGCCACGGGACACGCCAGGGCATCCCGGCGGGACCGGCGCGCCGGCCGCGAGCGGCGGGTGGGCCGGTCCCCCGCCGCCCGGATGGCAGGATGGCGGCCGGACCTGGTCACGCCCCGCGGTGACGCGGGTCCGCCGCGCACCACCCAGCGCCGCCCGCGACGCGCCGCGGAAGCCGAGCGCCACACGCCGTGGACAGCCGGGAGATGAGATGTGGTTGCGACCGCACAAGGATGACATGACCGCCGCGGACGCCGCGGCGGCCGACGCCGCGGCGACCGCCGCCCTGAAGGCGGCGGCCGAGGTCGCGCCGAAGCCGCCGCCGGACCCGACGGCTGCGGCGTTCTTCGACGTGGACAACACGATGATGGCCGGCGCGTCGATCTTCTACTTCGCCCGGGGACTCGCGGCCCGCGACTTCTTCGACTCGCGCGACCTGCTGAAGTTCGGCTGGCAGCACGTCAGCTACCGGCTGCGCGGCATGGAGGACCCGAACGGCATGCACAACGCCAAGGAGGCGGCACTCGCCTTCGTGGCCGGGCGGGAGGTCAGCGAGATCGTCCGCTACGGCGAGGAGATCTACGACGAGCGGATGGCCGAGCAGATCTACTCGGGCACGCTCGCGCTCGCGCAGCAGCACCTCGACGCCGGCCACCGGGTCTGGCTGGTCACCGCGACGCCTGTCGAGCTGGCCTCGATCATCGCCCGGCGGCTCGGCCTGACAGGCGCCCTGGGCACCGTCTCCGAGGTCGTCGACGGTCGCTATACGGGCCACCTCGTCGGTGACCCGCTGCACGGTCCCGGCAAGGCCGCGGCCGTCCGAGCGCTCGCCGACCGCGAGCACCTCGACCTGACCCGTTGCTGGGCGTACTCCGACTCGATCAACGACCTGCCGATGCTGTCCATGGTCGGCAATCCCGTCGCGGTCAACCCCGACCCGGACCTGAAGTCCGCCGCCAGGGACCGTGACTGGACCATCAAGGACTTCCGCACCGCGCGCAAGGCCGCGAAGGTCGGCATCCCCACCGCCGCCGGCCTGGGCGCCCTGGCCGGCGGCGTCGCCGCCGGCATGGCCCTCAAGCGCCGCTACGGCGAAGCCTGACCCGCCACCGGGACGCCGTCCGGGCCGAGCCTGATGGTGACCGCTCGACGCAGCCAAAGGTCGAGTCGCTCGCTGTCCTGGCAGTCCAGGATGAGCTCCCGCAGCTCGACGGGTATCTCCGCGCCACGGGTCTCAAGGACGCTAATCACCGAGAACGCCCGGCCGCGCGCCTCGGCGAAAGCATCGACCTCGTTGTAGGCCTTGGAGCGATATTGCTGGCCCATCGGCGTCGACTCGACGAGCCGGTCCCACTCCGCTCGGGCTGACGGCGGCAAGGCGTCAACGATCGTCTCTTCGAAATAGACCCTCAGCGGGATCGACGGTTCTGAGTCTCGACTGCTCATTCGCCAATCATGACTGATGGGTCAGACAGTCCTCGCACTGGTCACTGAGAAGCGACCGAAAGTGGTCGACGCCAGGGGCGATCTAGCTCTGAGTGACTTCCTCCACCGTCGTAGCGGTGATCGCGCGGCGAAGCCACAGATCGAGCTGCTCGGTGTCGGTGCAGGTCAGGATCCTGCCTCGAATCGCCTCAGGCACCGCCACCCCACGGTTGCGGAGCACAGCAACGACTGCCCGAGCTTCGCCACGGGCCTCACCACGGGCCTCACCACGGGCTTCGCCACGGGCTTCACCACGGGCTTCGGCCTCTGCCGCCGCGGCGGCGACGAGGTCGAGGCTGTAACGCCGACCGACGGCAGTGTTCACGACCAGCTCCTCCCAGTAGGCCCGGGCTGACGCGGGCAGCTTCGCCACGATCTCTCGATCGTAGAAGATCTTCATGTCCGGTGCCAGCGTGCTCATGGCGGCCAGCAGCGCTGGCAGCATCTCCCGGACCTTCTCATCGTCCAGGTGGCACATCGTGGCGAACAGCGTCCGGGCCGGGTGCGCAGCGGCCTCCCCCTCGTCAAGGACAAGAGGGACGTCGTCGGGTGTGAAGAGCCTCGGATGCAGCCGGGCAGCGCTGCGCGTGTCCCCCATGATCTCCTTGCGATACCAGCCGGCCACGGACCGGTTGGGGATGAACACGACAAGCGAGGCCTTGATCTGGTACTCGCGTTCGAGGTGGCCGATGTAGAGCTTCCACGAGGCGAGCTTGGTCCGGTCCCGGCCACGCTGGACCTCATAGACCGTCGCTCGGATCGGCTTGTCCTGGGCGTCGCAGTACAACACCATCGCGTCCGCCTGGTAGGTACGAGGGCGGACGTTGGGGTCGTGAAGCCGGGCATGGTCGAACGGCGGGGCCGGGTCTCCGAAGAGTTCGGTCTGCACCCAGTCCGGCAGTGAGGGGTCAAGTCGCACGAGGCCGAGTGGCGCCTCGTGGGTGCTGGTGGGCATGCGCGGATCATGCCTGATGGGTGCGACAGTCCTGGTTCGGGTGGTACTCCCCCCGAATTTGACGGGGCTCGGTTCCGGCGCTGCCCCGGGCCGGGCTAGAAGAAGACCGAGCGGCGCTGCATGAGGAGGCCGTAGAGGGTGTGCTGGATGGTCTCGCGGATGCGGTCGGTGAGCTCGAAGACCAGCATGGGGTCCTCCGCCGCGGCGGGGGTGAGCGACGAGGTGTCGACCGGCTCGCCGAACTCGATGAGCCACTTGGACGGCAGCGGGACCATGCCGAGCGGGCCGAGCCAGGGGAAGGCCGGCGTCAGCGGGAAGTACGGCAGGCCGAGCAGCCGGGCGACCGTCTTGGAATTGCCGAGCATCGGGTAGATCTCCTCGGCGCCGACGATCGTGCACGGGATGATCGGCACCCCGGTCCGTAGCGCCGCTGAGACGAAGCCGCCGCGACCGAAGCGTTGCAGCTTGTACCGCTCCGAGTAGGGCTTCCCGACCCCTTTGAAGCCCTCCGGCCAGACGCCGACCAGCTCGCCCTTGCCCAGCAGCCGCTCCGCGTCGGCCTGGCAGGCCAGGGTGTTGCCTGTCTTGCGGGCTATCGGCGCGAGGAACGGCAGCGAGAACACCAGATCGGCGGCGAGCATCCTGAGGTAGCGGTGGGCTGGATGGTGGTCCAGCAGCGCCATCGCGGTCATCAGCGCGTCGATCGGCAGCGTTCCGGAGTGGTTGGCGACGACCAGCGCGCCACCGGTGTCGGGAATGTTCTCCAGGCCCCGGGTCTCCACCCGGAAGTAGTTCCGGTAGACCGGGCGCAGTAGAGGGGCGACGACATGCTCGGTCAGGTCCGCGTCGAAGCCGAGCTCGTCGATGTCGTAGTCCCCGGTGATCCGCCGCCGCAGGAAGGCCAACATGCCGGCGAGGGCACGTTCGAGGCCGGCGGGGTCCGCGATGGGCTGCTCCCCGGCGCTCGGCGGGGCGGCGAGCGGGGTGGTCGTGGCGTCTGCGGACGTCGCGGCCGCGGCGCGCGCCCGAGCGGGGCGCTGCGGCGTGTGGTCGTCGCCGCGGCGCGCCGGGTGCGTCGCCTGGTGGTCGCCCGGCTGTTCCGGCTCCCCGCCGGCGCGCTCGGCGACGACCCGGGCCGTCCTGGACCGCCCGGGTCCTTTCGTCGTCGCGCCAGCTCGGGTGGAAGCGCTGGCTGTGCCGGCCGGCGGCGGCGCGGCGTCCGCTCGCTGCGCCCGGCTCCGCGCGGCCCCGCGGCTCGTCGCGGTCCCGGCCTTGGCCGCCAGGTCATCGACGTCCTTGCCCGCTGCGGCAGGACCTGTCGCGCGGGCAGAGCCGCCGCGGCTCGAGGGGGCGGCGCGCTTCGAGGGCGTGGTTCGGTTGGACGCGGCGGAGCGCCTGGACGCGGCAGCTTGGCTGGACCCGGCAACACCGCCGGAGGAGGCAGGGGCGTCAGAGGCGGCGTCCCGCGCGGTCCTGTCGTCGTCGGTCGGGGCGGGCTGGTCGATGTCCTGGGGCGCGGGCCGCGCGGCTCTCGTCCGGGTGGTCGCTGTCCGCGCTGGGCCGGAGGCCGCGGCCAGCGCCGGGCCGCGGGCGGACCCGGACCCGCCGGCTCGCCGCCGGGGCGACTTCGGCTCGTCACCGGGCAACAGCTCCGGTTTCCGGGGCTCGTCCGCGCGCGCCGCGGCGCCGGCCGACGCGCCTCCGCGCAGGGGCGCCGGCTGGCTCGATGAGGCAACCCGATCCGACGCGGCCGTTCGGTCCGTGGCCGCGGCGAGGTCCGAGGATCTCAGGTCCGGCGAAGATCCCCTGTCGGCCGTCGGGCTGGGGCCCGCCCCGAGCCGCGAACTCGGCCGTGGCCGGGCGTCCACGGCTCCCGCGCTCGTCGACGGCGCGCCGTCTGTCGCGGCGCCGGACTCGGGGGCGGGGCGGGAGTTCGGCAGCGCAACACGGCCAGACGAGATAGCCCGACCCATCGGCGAGATCGTCGCGCCGGGCGACTCCGCGTCACCACCACCTGGATCTGCGGGCGACGGCTTGCCAGCGCCGGGCGCCTTCGCGCCGGCCCGGCGAGCTGGGCGAGCCAACGGGATGATCTGGGCCTCACCGGGCGGCGGCTGGCCGGCGGCGGTCACGGCGCACCCACCAACCGGCGCCGGGCCAACAGGCCGAGCAGGGCCTGCTCCGCTTTGACGACCTGCTCAGGGTCGATCGTCGGGCGCAGGCCCCGTTCCCTGACGAAGCTGTCGAACGCCGCCGCGGTCGTGTAGCGCGGCGTGTAGCCGAAGACCTCGCGCAGGCGAGTCGTGTCGACCGCACGGCCGTGCGCGAGGAAGCCGACCTGCTCGGGCGGGAAGTCCACCACCCGAAGCCGGCTGGCGAGCCTCGACAGCGAGCTGACCGCCGGGAACGGCACCGGGATCGGCGGCCGACCAGACCGACGGACGGCTTGCGAGAGCAGCAGAATGCCGTCACCCGCGACGTTGAACGTGCCTGCGTGCCCTCCCCCGGCGGCCCGTAGCAGCACCGCGAGCGCGTCGGACGAGTGCAGCAACTGGATGCGCGGGTCGAAGCCCAGCACGGTCGGCACGACCGGAAACTCGAAGTAACGCGCCAACGGGCTGTCGACGCCGGGGCCGAGGATGTTCGCGAACCGCAACACGGTCACCGCGATATCCGGCCTGCGGCGGCTGAAACCTCTTACGTAGCCTTCGACCTCGACGGCGTCCTTGCCATAGCCGCCGCGCGGCAGCTGGCGCGGCTCCATGTCCTCGGTGAACAGCGCCGGGTCGCGCGGCGAGGAGCCGTAGATCGTCGTCGTGGACCGGACGACCAGCCGGTTGACCGTCTCCGACTTCTGGCAGGCGGCGAGCAGCTGCATCGTGCCGATGACGTTGATTTCCTTCATCGCCGTCCGGCCGCCGACGACGACCGGGTTCGCGATGAGGTTCAGGTGCAGGACGGTGTCGATGCCGGCCGTGCCGATCACCTTGGCGATCAGCGGGTTGCGGATGTCGGCGCGCACGAACCTCGTCCGGCCGAGGTCGTCGCCTGGCGCGACCGTGTCGACCCCGATCACGGTCTCGATCTGCGGACTCGCCGCGAGGGCTCGGGCGACGTCCGCGCCTAGCGGACGGGACACACCGGTGACAAGCACGCGGCGTGGTCTCATGTGGGCTCCCAGGGCGCCGTCAGATGCGGGCCGTGCCTTGGCGTCCCGGTCATCGTACGCCTGCTCTGACGCGATTCCACTCCGTAGCGTCACCGGCCCGACGGCGGCCGCCCGCCCGCAACCCGGCGGTCACCTGCCGCCAGCAGCGGCTCAGGCGAGCGCCGGCAGGCTGACGACCGAGGTCGCCCGCGCCACCGGCCCAGCCCCCTCGGCCGACCCCGACGGGGAGCCGAAAGCAGGCTCACGCGGCGGCTGGCCGATGACGACGGCGTCGCCGCGGCGCAGCCGCAGCAGGTCGCTGGCGCGTCCGCAGTTGACGGCGAGCATGACCCGGTGCAGCGCGTCCTCGCACAGAGCCGCCCGCCCGACCGGAACGTCCCCGTAGGTGTAGGTGAAGGGCAACAGGTGCTGACGCCCGGCGGCGCGGATCTCGACCTGGTCGCCGAGCAGCACGCCGGCGGCCTCAAGATCCTGCCTAGTTACGTTGAGTGAGAGGTTGCCGAAGTGATCGACGGCCAGCACCCGGGCGTGCAGATGGTCGTCATCGACGACGCAGCCAGGCCGGGTAAGCCTGACCAGCGACCCGGCGTCGATCCGCGGCCCGACCTCGGCGAGGGCCAGCCCAGCGGCCAGCCGCGCGGCGACCGGGGCGTAGACGTCCCGGCCGCGGAAGACGACACTCGGCAGCGGTAGCCACAGCGCCGGGTTGGAGATCTCGTGGGCCGCCACCACGCCACCGAGGATGTCCCAGGCGAGCGAGGTGAGGCCGTTGTCCGGGGCGACGAAGGTCGATCCGTCGGCCGTGCGAATCGCGACGCCCCGCGCGGCCGAGGCGGCGGGGTGCCCCCCGGGCCGCGCACTGTCGGCGGCCGCGGCGACATCGAGCCGTTCGACGATCGCGAGGTGCACGCCTACCGGCAGGTAGCAGACGCTGTCGGCCAGCAGGCCGGCGCCATGCTCGATGTCCTGCGCGGCGACCGCGTGGCAGACGTCGAGAACCCTGGCACCCGGCGCGTGCCGGGCGATGACCCCGTGAACCACGCCGACGCAGGTGTCGTCGAGCCCGTAGTCCGAAAGGAAGTTGACCCATCCCGCCGAGCCGGCGCCATCGCCCGCCGCGGCTGCTATGCCCGTGCTCGCCTCGCTCGACGTCATCAGTCGCACCCCGCAGACGCACGGGTGGCCTCGTTGCCACCCGGCGAGCAGCGTCCCACAGGACCAAGGTCCCAGCCGGGCGCAACCACGACGAGGAAACCTCGGGGATACATGCCCCCGTCCCGAGCGCGGCGCCCGCAGCCCGTGGACGCGGCTCGCAGGAGACGCCCGGACGAGCGGCGGGAGGCGGGAGGCGGCATCCAGCGCCGTGGGCCGGACCGGTTGACGCCCGGCCGGATGCGCGACGCGACCAGCGATCGCGCATCCGTGGCCGCTCACCAGTCGACCCCCGGCCGCGCGACGCGCGACGTCGGGGGCCTCGGGGCGTTCTTGCCGACTACTTCTTGTTGCGACGCTGGACGCGGGTGCGCTTGAGAAGTTTGCGGTGCTTCTTCTTCGCCATCCGCTTGCGACGCTTCTTGATAACAGAACCCACGAATACGACCGATCTGTGTGGAGGAGAGCTACCGGGTGAGCCTACCGCCCAGCACCGGCCTGGATGGGTGGCCGCCCTGACACGGCCAGTCAGCGCGCGGTTCCGCCCAGCGCACCGGCCGCGGCCAGGGCTACGGTGGCCGGACAGTACCACCCGCTCGGCGCGGACACGTCAGCTCAGCTGGGTCCGCCCAGTTCGACGGACCTGTCACGCGCCGCCACCAGCGCGTCGAGGATCGCTCCCCGCACCGCCTGGCGGTCGAACTCGCGCAGCGCGGCCGCCGTGGTCCCGGCCGGGGAAGTCACGGCCTCCCGCAGCAGCGCCGGGTGCTCACTGGTCTCGCGCAGCATCTGGGCCGAGCCCAGCGCCGTCTGCACCATCAGCTCGGTGGCCAGCGGGCGGGGGACACCGAGCAGCACCCCGGCCTCGATCATCGCGTCGATCAGGTAGAAGAAGTAAGCCGGGCCACTACCGGAAAGCGCCGTGACAGCGTCCAGCTGCGACTCGGGGACCCGGACGACCCGGCCGACGGCGGCGAGCAGCTCCTCGGTACGGGCCAGCTCCCCGTCACCCGCGTGCCGGCCCGCGCAGATCGCCGACATCGCCGCGCCGACGAGCAGCGGGGTGTTGGTCATCACCCGCACCACCGGCGTGCTGGCGGGCAGTGCGTCCTGCAGGAAGGTCAGCGTGATCCCCGCCGCCAGCGACACCACGAACGCGCCCGGGGCCAGCTTGGCGCCGATGTCGGCCAGCAGCCCGGCCATGTCGTACGGCTTGACGGCGACGATCACCACGTCGGCCCCGGCCACCGCCTCGGCCGGGGCGGCTGCCGTGACCCCGTGCTGGGCGCAGATGTTCGCCACCCTGGCCGGGTCCTTCTCCGCGACCACGATCTCCCTGGGATCGACGCCGGAGCGCAGCAGCCCGGCCAGCAACGCCTCGCCCAGCCGGCCGACGCCCACGATCGTCACATTCATGCCTGCTCCTCAGCCCTGCCCGCGTACACCGCCAGCCAGGCTACGGCCCACCGCCGATCAGGCGCGGAACCTGGTCCCGAGAGCGGAGCAGAGGCCCCGAGCACGCATCGCCCCGGGCCGCAGGCATCAGGTCCAACCCGCGAAGGGTTGAGCGGGCGCTCAGCGCCCGACAAGCGGGGCGTCGGGCGACCCGTCAGGACCCGGTCCCGACGACCGCCACGACGAGCAGGGTGCGGAACGGCTCCTTGATGACTCCGTCGGGGAAGGCACGCAGCATCGAGCGACGCTCCGCTTCGAGGAAGTCCTGCTCGCGATCCCCGATCGCGGCGACATAGGACTTGGACCGAAGCCAGGTCAGGTAGGTCTCGAGGTCGAGGCGCCGGACCCAACGGCCGGCGAGGGTCACGACGTCGGCGAACTGCCCGGTCCAGCGCAGCTCGTCGGCATAGGGCCTGGTCCGGTAGCCGCGCGTGTAGCCGGGGCTCATCGCTTCCAGCCGGTCCTGCTGGCGCTGCCACCAGCGCTCGTCCTCGGCGTCCACGTCGTTCCACCAGACGGCGAGCGCCCCGCCGGGACGCAGCACCCGGGCGGCCTCGGCCGCGGCGGCCGGCACCCGCATCCAGTGCCACGCCTGTGCGTAGCAGACCAGGTCTGCGACGCCGGCCCGCAGTGGCAACGCCTCGCCGTCACCGAGTGCCGCCGGAATCCCCGGGGTGCGTTCCCGTAGCCGGCCGAGCATGCTCGCGCCGATGTCGAACGGGACGACCCGAGCGCCGCGGTCGAGCAGCCCCCGGGTGGCGATACCGGTTCCCGCGCCGACCTCGACGACATCCGTGCCGGCGATGGGCCGGCCGGCGAGCCGTTCCAGATCGTCGAACAGCGTGTCGGGGTAGGTGGGCCGTGCCGCGTCATAGGCGTCGACGAGCGGGTCGAACAGCGAACGTGAACCCATGTCCCAATCGTGGCACCGAAGCACCTCGGCGCCACCGCCGTCCCCCCGGGATCAGGGCAGGACGAGACCGCCGGGGCTGGCCGCCGCTGCGGGCGCGGCGAGGTTGAGCCGGGTGAAGGCGAGCGCCTCGGCGAGGTCGGCCTCCCGCTGCGCGCGGGTCTCGGCCCGCCGGGTGTTGATCTCGACGACGACGGTGCCGTCGAAGCCCCGGGCGGCCAGCCGCTCGAGCAGCTGGGCGCAGGGCTGGGTGCCCCGGCCCGGCACCAGGTGCTCGTCCTTCGCCGAGCCGACCCCGTCGGCCAGGTGCACGTGGGCCAGCCGGTCGCCCAGCACGTCGGCCATCGCCAGCGCGTTCGAGCGGGAGACGCTGGTGTGTGACAGGTCGAGGGTGACGTGCCGGTAGCCGTCCTCGACGGGCGACCAGTCCGGCGCGTAGGCAGACACCTCGCGGCCACGAGCCCGCAGCGGGAACATGTTCTCGACGGCGAAGCGGATGTCGGTCTCCTGCGCCATCCGTTCGATGCCCGCGATGAAGTCCCGTCCGTAGTCACGCTGCCAGCGGAACGGCGGATGCACGACGACCGTCTTCGCGTCCAGCGTCTCGGCCGCCGAACGGGCCCGCACCAGCTTGCCCCACGGGTCGGTCCCCCAGACCCGCTGGGTGAGCAGCAGGCAGGGCGAGTGGATCGCGGCCACCGGGATGCCGTGGTAGTCCACCAGCCGCCGCAGCGCTTGCGGGTCCTGGCTGACCGGGTCCGTCCAGACCATGATCTCGACGCCGTCGTAGCCCAGCCGGGCGGCCATCTCGAAGGCTGCCGGCGTCGACTCGGGGTAGGTGGACGCCGTCGACAGCGCGACCTTCGCCGCCGGGATCCGCGCCACCCGCTCCTTGCCCCGGTCGGCGGCAACGAGGCTCGGCCCACCGCGCTCTGACCCGCCCGCGACCGGCCGTGGCCGCGCGCGTACCACGCCGCCCGTCGTGGCACCCACAGCGCCAGCCGGGGTGCCGGTCGTCACGTCACCCGGCGCGTCACTGTCGCGGGCGGGCGCGTGCTCGCCCTGGGCGCCGGCCGGGGAGGCCGCCTCGTGCGCTCCCAGCCGTCCGAGTCCGTGACCCACTCGCACCCGAACACCTTCTTCCGCGATGGAGGGCCAGCCCCCGCACGGCCCGCGCTCCCAGGCTAGGCCATCACGGCGGGGGTGCCCCGTCCGGCGGGGAGCCAAGCGATCTCACCCTCTGTGGCCGTTCACGGGGGCTCAGCCGAAGTTCAAGGTGTCCAGCCGGCGCAGGATGATGCCCTCCCGCAGCGCCCACGGGCAGATCTCCACCTCGTCGACGGACAGCAGGTCCATCGTCTCCACGGCGACCACCGCGCCCGCGGCGAGCTGTGCGGCGCGGGATGCGGACACCCCGGGCAGCGAGGTCCGCGTCGTCGAGGACATCCGGCAGACCACCTTCGCGGCCGCCTCCAGGTCAGACCGGCGCAGGACCCGGCGGAGGTAGGGCCCACGGCTGTAAGGCTCTGCGCCCGCGATCCGGGCCAGCGAGCGGAAGGTCTTCGAGGTCGCGACCGCGCGGGTGGGCTCGCCGACGTGGTAGAGCTTGCCGACGACCGGCGCGATCTGCGCCCGCACGTAACGGCGCAGCGCGGACAGCTCACGCTGGCTCGGCGGGTCGGTCGTCAGCCAGTCCCGGGTGAGGCGGCTCGCGCCCAGCGGCAGCGACGCGACGACGTCGGGCTCCTCGTCGAGGCCGGCGCCGATCTCCAGCGAGCCACCGCCGATGTCCATCGCGAGCAGGCGGCCGGCGCTCCAGCCGAGCCAGCGGCGGACCGCGAGGAAGGTCAGCCGCGCCTCGTCGTCACCCGGCAGCACCTCGACCCCAACCCCCGTCACCGACCGCAGCCGAGCGAGGACGTCGTCACTGTTGGTGGCGTCCCGCAACGCGGATGTGGCGAACGCCACGAGGTCGAAGACGGCCAGTTCCTCGGCCTGCCGACGCAGGTCGAGGATGCAGTCGACGAGGGCGTTCTCACCGCTGACCGACAGCGCGCCGGAGTCGTCCAGCAGCTCGACGAGCCGCAGCGGCACCCGCACGCTCGCCGCCGGCCGCGGCGCCGCGCCATGGTGAGCGTCGACTACCAGCAGATGCACGGTGTTCGAGCCGATGTCGATGACGCCGAGCCGCATCGGCTGGGCTGGCGGCGCGGGCAGGGCGACCGCGGTCACCCGCGGCTGGCCCACCAGCGATGAGGCCGCCACGCCCTCCGGACCGACGAGCTGGCCCGCGGTCCCCGGCTCTGCCGCCCCCGGAGACGCGGATGCCCCTGGCCAGGAAGATGCCCCCGCCGGAACCAGCGTTGTCGACGCGACCGCCGAGCGGCGTGGCACCACCACACCGGGCAGCACCCGGCCACCACCGGCGTCCGCCGCCAGCCCGGACCCGTCCTTCTCCGCCCGCGCCGTCGGTGAGAACCTCAGCCGCATTGCCCGTCCCCCTGTGTCGCGCACCGCCCGCACCGCACCGGCCGCGACGCCGCCGGGCCGGGCCGACCTCCCTCGACACCCGCCGACGCGTGGTCGAGCGACGTAAGACGGTACGCGCCCATGCTGTTCTCCTGCCCCACGGCTGCTCGCCGGCCACCCGTCCAGGCCCACGAGGTCGCGCAGAGACACGAACCCAGGTCGCCTGGGGCCGGCCAGACGGACCCGCCCGGCCAAGCTCCGCACCGGCCCCCGCGAGGCAGGCGTGACCTGCTTCGCGGGCCGGCCGACGACCGCGCGGGCCGCGCCGCGCGGGCCGGGCCGCCCGGCCCGCGATGGCCGCGTGTCCTACGGCTCGAACTTGTAGCCCAGTCCTCGGACGGTTACGAGGTGCCGAGGGTTGCCCGGCTCGGACTCGATCTTCGCGCGGAGCCGCTTGACGTGGACGTCGAGCGTCTTCGTGTCGCCCACGTAGTCCGACCCCCAGACCCGGTCGATCAGCTGCCCTCGGGTCAGTACCCGGCCGGTGTTGCGCAGGAACATCTCCAGCAGCTCGAACTCCTTGAGCGGCAGCGCGACCGCCGCGCCGTGCACGGTCACGACGTGGCGCTCGACGTCCATCCGGACGCCACCGGCCTCCAGCGTCACCGGCGCGGCCTCGTCCGGCTCGCTGCCACGGCGGCGCAACACGGCCCGGATCCGCGCGACGAGCTCGCGCGCGGAGAACGGCTTGGTGACGTAGTCATCCGCCCCGAGCTCCAGACCGAGCACCTTGTCGATCTCGCTGTCCCGAGCAGTCAGCATGATCACCGGAACGGAGGACTTCTGTCGCAAGGCCCGGCACACCTCGGTGCCGGACAGGCCGGGCAGCATGACGTCGAGCAGCACCAGGTCCGCCCCGTGCCGTTCGAAGTCCGACAGCGCGGCATGCCCGTCAGCGGCCACCGCGACGTCGAATCCCTCACGCTCCAACATGAAGGACAGGGCCTCCGAGAACGACTCCTCGTCCTCCACCACGAGCAGGCGGGTCACCGGTCACTCTTCCTTTCGCGGGCCGGCCGGTCCGCGGGTCTCGCGGGCGTCGGTGGCGGCTCGTTGTTCTCGTCGGCTTCCTGATCGTGCCCGTCCGGTCGTTGATCGACCGGACAGTCGTTCACCTGTGGTCAGGTGCCGGCGGTCCTGTTCCCGGCCGTCCGTCCCTTGCTCGACCTGGTGGTCCTGGTCTCCGGTCCCGGCTGCTGTGTCCGGGCCGACGTCGTGTCCGGCGCCCCCGCCTCGTCCGAGAACGCCCCCTCGTCGGGGGCGCCCGCCTCGGGTGCGGCGGCGGTCTCGTGCGCGGCGGTAGACGCGGAAGTAGCTGTCACGTTCGGTGCGGCTGCCACGTTCGGTGCCACTGTCACGTTCGGTGCGGCCGCCTGGTCGGCCGCCGGCGCGGCACCCTCTCGATCTTCCGCGACCGCGGGGCCGCCGTCAGCCCGTTCGCCGAGCTGGGGGCCCCTTCCATTCGCGGAACCCGCTCCTGGCACCGGGAGCGGCCCGCCGGCTGTCAGGCCAATGATCGGCTGCGGCGCGGTGTCCGGCGGGTCATACGGGTCATCGCCGTCAGCGAGGTCGTCGTGGTAGGACGGCAGCCGCAACGTGAAGGTGGAGCCCGCGCCCTCGGAGCTCCAGACACCGACCGTGCCGCCATGGTTGGTCACGATGTGCTTGACGATCGCCAGGCCCAGCCCAGTGCCGCCGGTTTCCCGAGACCGGGCCGGGTCCGCGCGGTAGAAGCGCTCGAAGACACGTTCCAGGTCCTTCTCGGCGATCCCGATGCCCTCATCCGCGACCGAGATCTCCACCATGTCACCGGCACAACGCACCCCGAGCCCCACCCTGGTGCCGCGCGGCGAATAGTTCACCGCGTTCTCCAGCAGG
Source organism: Pseudofrankia sp. DC12 (assembly GCF_000966285.1). Classification (NCBI taxonomy): domain Bacteria; kingdom Bacillati; phylum Actinomycetota; class Actinomycetes; order Frankiales; family Frankiaceae; genus Pseudofrankia; species Pseudofrankia sp. DC12. The sequence continues at coordinate 4,218,814 of NZ_KQ031391.1, read as the reverse complement.
TTCGCCACGGCCGTCACCAGCTGTGCCTCGTCGCCGAGCACGCCCGCGTCGGTCTGCCCGATCACCGCCACCGAGATGCCGCGGGTCTGCGCGGCCAGCCGGTTGCGGTCGACCGCTTCGGCGACCACGTTGCCGACCGCTACCGGCCGGAGCTCCGGCAGCGGGTCCGCGCCCTGCAGCCGGGACAGATGGATGATCTCCTGGACAAGCCGCGCGAGCCGGGCGGACTCGTGCGTCATGCGTTCGGCGAACCGGCGGACCGCGACCGGGTCCTCGCTCGCCGCCTGCACCGCCTCGGCGAGCACGTGCAGCGCGCCGACCGGCGTCTTCAACTCGTGGCTGATGTTGGCCACGAAGTCACGTCGCACGGCATCGACCCGGCGGGACTCGGTGACGTCGTCGAGGATCACCGCGATGTGGCCGACGCCGCCGAGCGGTCTGGTCCGGACCCGGACGGCGAGCGGCTCCTGGTCCGGGCGTGGCCGAGTGAGCGGCGGTGGCGGCACGGGCGGCAGGTCCAGCTGGCCGTCCAGGCCGGAGCCGGCCCGACGGGTGCGCCGGACGATATCCGCCACGGAGGGGACGCCGATCCGGTTGTCGACCACCACGCCCATCGCGCGGGCGGCCGGGTTCGCCATCACCACCTCGTCGCGGGTGGTCAGCACGACGACACCGGACGGCAGCGCCGAGACCAGCCGGCGCAGCTGGTCCGCGGGCAACGAGTCGGCGGGCCCCTCGCCGGCGACCGCCGGCGGGCCAGGCCGGTCCGTCTCGCGCAACGACCCGGCGGAGGCTGGCGGCGGCGTGCTCATCGGCGGTCTCCCGGGGAACACGGCCGGGTCGGGCCGGACACCAGGCGCACACGGGCCGGCCACGACACGGCGACGCGAGTCGGCACGGACGGGATCGCGTACCGTAGCATGCTTGTCACGTCATCCACCGACCTGTCGCCCACGCGCCGAATGCTAGGTGTCGCCCGGCCCTCCGGGATCCGCCGAACGGTTCTCCACGGCGGTTCGTCGTCAGGTGTTCATCCCCGCTAACGTCTCCGTTCACCGGTCAGCGACTGGGTCGCCGCATCGTCGATCCATCCGAAGACCAGCGATCTCGGGTCGACGAGTCCCGGGGCCATGACCAGGTGTGGCCGCGTGCGGTTAGCCGCGGCCGGTTGTGACTAGCCGGGCGGACGCCAGGACCCGAACGGCCTAGACCGGTTTGATCAGAACAGGAGTCCGCCCGTGCGGGACGTCTTCCACGAGGAGCTCGAGGGCATCACGGTGTCCCTCGTCGAGATGAGCAGCATGGTCGCCTCGGCCATGGCCCGCGCGACCACCGCTTTGCTGGACGCCGACCTGCAGCTCGCCGAGCAGGTCATCACCGCCGACGAGACCGTCGACCTGCTCCGCAACGAGATCGAGGAGCGCGCGTTCGACATCCTCGCGCGCCAGGCTCCGGTCGCGACCGACGCCCGAGTGATCGTCACCACCCTGCGCATCGTCGCCGACCTGGAGCGGATGGGCGACCTGGCGCTGCACGTCGCGAAGGTGGCGCGCCGCCGTTACCCAGGCAAGGCCGTGCCGCCGGAGCTCTCCGGCACCATCACCGAGATGGGCCAGGTCGCGCAGCGGATCGTCGCCAAGGCCGGCTCGGTGATCGCCAGCCGGGACACCGACCTCGCCGCCGAGCTCGAGTCCGACGACGACGCGATGGACCACCTGCACCGGCAGCTGTTCCACATCCTGCTGGAGCGGCCGTGGGAGCACGGCATGGAGGCGGCGATCGACATCACCCTGTGCGGCCGCTTCTACGAGCGCTACGCCGACCACGCCGTCTCCGTCGCCCGCCGCGTCGTGTATCTGGTGACCGGCGAAAAGTAGGGACGGTCGCGAGCGGCGCGCTTAGCGCGCCGCTCGCGACCGTCCGGTCAGGACGCTCCGCGCCCCGACCAGCCCTGTATCGACGGCTGGCGTAGACACCGAGGCCGACCCCATCCAGGGTCCAGCCGACAGTCGCGTCACACTGCAGCGCGCCGCTCGCGACCGTCCGGTCAGGACGCTCCGCGCCCCGACCAGCCCTGTATCGACGGCTGGCGTAGACACCGAGGCCGACCCCATCCAGGGTCCAGCCGTGGGCCGGGTCACGCTTTTCACCGGCGGCCAGTGGGCCGATCTGGGCGGAGTAAAGCGGAGTAAAGCGGTTGGTTGGGGGTTTGGGGCAAGGTTGCCCCTTGGTTCGCTCCGTCCGGGCGCGAGCCTCCGGCACCGACCTCGCTTCGCTTCGGTCGGTACCTCCGGCTCGCGTCCTCCTCCGCGAACAGGGCTTCGCTCCGCTCGCCGGCCCAGTCCGGCCACTTCGCTTCACTCGTGGCCGGCTGGGCCGGCGGGCTACGCGGAGCCGCGGGGTCGCCTCCCGCTGGTGGCTTGCGAGCCATACCGGTCTTGTGGCTGGACCCAAATCGTTACCTAATGATCAACACCGGTCTTGAGGCGGCTTGTGCTGGTCGGCGGCTATTTCTTCTTGCCCTGGGCGGCTACCGCGGCGGCGGCGAGCTCGGCGGCGTCGGGGTCGAGGTAGGCGGACGAGATGACCTTGAGGTCGTCGTCCAGCTCGTAGCGCAGCGGGATTCCGGTGGGGATGTTCAGGGCGGCGATGTCGGCGTCGCCGATGCCGTCCAGGTGCTTGACCAGCGCGCGCAGCGAGTTGCCATGCGCCGCGACCAGCACCGTCCGCCCGGTCCGCAGGTCCGGCACGATCGCGTCGTACCAGTACGGGAGCATCCGGACGACGACGTCCTTGAGGCACTCGGTCGCCGGGATGAGATCGGGGGCGAGCTCCGCGTATCGGTCGTCGACGCCGCTCTCCCGGTCGGGCGTGATGTCCGGTGGCGGGGTGTCATAGGAGCGGCGCCAGCGCATGAACTGCTCCTCGCCGTACTTCTCCAGCGTCTCGGCCTTGTCCAGGCCCTGCAGGCCACCGTAGTGACGCTCGTTGAGCCGCCAGCTGCGCCGCACCGGGATCCAGATCCGGCCGGCGGCGTCGAGGGCCAGCCAGGCGGTGCGCATCGCGCGGGTCAGCACGGACGTGTGTACGACGTCGGGCAGCACGCCGGCCTCGCGCAGCAGCTCACCGCCGCGAGTGGCCTCCTTGACGCCCTTCTCGGACAGGTCGACGTCCACCCAGCCGGTGAACAGGTTCTTCTGGTTCCAGATGCTTTCGCCATGGCGGAGCAGGACGAGGGTCGGCATAGGCCGATCCTGCCCGCTCGGGCCGGCGCAGGGCCAGATCTCGTTTCGCTGTTTTCGGCACACTCCGGCGATCAGCCGGCCTGGAAATGCCCATCGGGGCGGTTCCGGGCCGCGGGTGGCCCGGAACGTGAAAACCCCCGGGTTGCTCCGCGCCCGCGGATGCGGTGCGCGGGCCGTCGGGACTGAACGACGGCACCCGGGGGCCCGGTGACTGCCTGGTACTCGCCGGCCGGTGCCCTCAGGGACACCAAGGAGGTGAGCACAAGGAGACCGGCACTAGCTGACAGTCACCTCACGAGTCCAACTACTACACAAGTCTGGACCACCTCCTCTCCCGTGTACCGGCGACGCTACGCGCGACCCGGGTGGCAGAGCAACGCATTTTTCGCCGGCTACCTGGACGGGGCTCGGAACCGCCCGGCCGGCGGGCGTTCGTCAGTCCAGAACGCCACGCCGGACGGCCCGCTCAAGGGCGTCACGCAAAGTGGTTCCAATTGGTCCGACGGCGCCGGACCCGATCGGCCGGCCGTCCAGCCGGACCAGCGGGGCGACGCCGCGGATGCTGGAGACGAGCATCGCCTCGTCCGCCGCCCGCAGCTCGTCGAGGGCCAGTCGCCGCTCGGCGATCCCGCCGTCGAGGCCAGCCCGCTCGGCCAGCCGAGCCACCGCGGCCACCGTCGTTCCGGCAAGCAGGCCCAGCTCGGTCGGTGGCGGTGTGCAGGCCCGGCCCGCGACGACCGCGATGACGGAGGAGGTGGTGCCCTCCAGGACCTCACCGTCGACCGAGACCCACACCGCCTCGGCGGCCCCCGCCGCCTCGGCGAACCGCTGCGCTGCCATCGGGACCGCGTAGGACAGGTGCTTGGCGCCGGGCAGCAGCCAGGGAGTGTGCCGCCGGCCCGTCGCCGTCACGCCCAGCGAGAGGGTCATCGCGTGGACACCGGTCGCTCTGGCCGCCGCGACCGTCGCCGGGACCGGTTCGAGCAGCGCGTAGACGACCGGAGCGCCGCCGCCCGGCCCGCGCGTCGCGGCGAGCCGCAGCCGCCCGTCCTGGCCGGCGTCGCGGCCTGAGCCGGTTACGGCAGAATCAGCCGGCTTGGGGGTCGGCCCGGCCCTGTAGAAGAGCTCCGTCGCCGCCCGCGCGAGCGCGCGCCAGGCGGCGGCCGGCGGGACGGCGAGCTGGAGCGCGCCGGCGGAGCAGGCCAGCCGGGCCAGGTGCTCGTCAAGCAGGAAGATCCGCCCGTCGTGGGTCCGCAGCGTCTCGAACAGCCCGTCGCCGCGCAGCACGGCGCCGTCGTCGGCCCGCAGCAGCGGGGCCGCCAGGTCATGCGGTACCGCCCGCTCGCTGTCCCAGACGACCAGCACCGACTCCGCCACGGCCACCTCCTCGTTCGTCGGCGGCCCGCCGCCGGCGCGGCCGCTCCCCCGGACCGCGTGGCGCGACCGCCTGCTGTCGTACCCGCCAGCCGGTGATCGCCACTCCGGCCCGCGCTGTGACCAACGGCGCCCGCCTAGACTTGACGGTATGCCGCCCGACGTCTATAGGCCGCACAGCCATGGATCATCCGGCCACGGTCTGCGCGGCGTGTCGCCTGACACCGCGTTGCGAGACGCCATGTCGCCAGATCACGTGGCTGGCAACGAGTCGGGCGAGGACTGGCAGGTCCGGCTGCGCGGCCGGGGGTACCGGCTCACCCCGCAGCGCCAGCTCGTGCTGGAGGCGGTCGCGAAGCTGGGACACGCGACGCCGGAAGCGATCGTCACCGAGGTCCGCCGGACCGCCACCGCCGTGAACATCTCGACCGTCTACCGCACGCTCGACCTGCTGGAAGACCTCGGGCTGGTCTCCCATGCGCACCTCACCCACGGGGCCCCGACCTATCACGTCACCGGCCACGACCGGCATATCCACCTGGTCTGCGGCGGGTGCGGCGCGATCAGCGAGCTGTCCCCGGACCGACTGGCCGGCCTGGTCGACGACCTGCGCCGGGAGCTCGGCTTCACGGTGAACGTCGACCACGTGGCGCTGGCCGGCCGATGCGCGGACTGTTCTGCCCACGGTGAGGGTTGACTAGTGGCATGAGCGACGCCGCCACCGCCTCGGACCCGACCGCCACCGCCGGCTACCGGTCACCGTTGCTCGACCTGCCCGGCGCGGTCGCGGCCGACGGGGCCGACGCGGGGGTGGCCGCGCACTACGGCGACCCGCTGCGGGAGCAGCGCCTGGCCTCGACCGGCGCGGTGCTGGTGGACCGGTCGCACCGCGGCGTCGTGCGGGTCACCGGGCCGGACCGGCTGACCTGGCTGCACAGCCTGACTTCCCAGCACCTGAGCGCGCTGCGCCCGATGCGCGGCACCGAGGCGCTGCTGCTGTCCCCGCACGGTCACGTCGAACATCATCTGGTGCTCGCCGACGACGGCCAGACGACCTGGATCGACGTCGAGCCGGGCGGTGCCGCCTCCCTCGGCGACGATCAGCCCGGCGGCGCGGCCACGCTGACCCGCTTCCTGGAGTCGATGCGTTTCCTGCTCCGAGTCGAGCCGGCGGACGTGACGGCGACGACGGCCGTGCTGTCGCTGGTTGGCCCCGAGGCCGCGGCGACGGTCACCCGGGCGCTGGGGGGCGACGAGGCGGACGTGCCGGCCGACTGGGCCGCGCCGACGGGCGACGGCGCGGCGGGGCTGCCGGCCGAGGCGGGCCGCTACCCGGTCGCACGGTTCGGACCGGACGTGCTGGCCCGCCGGATGCCCTACGGCGCCGATCTGCTGGTCGCGCGATCCGCACTCGTCACGGTCGCACAGCGGCTGCTCGCCGCCGGCGCGACGGCGGCCGGGGTCGACGCGTTCGAGGCGATCCGGATCGCCGCCCACCGCCCCCGGCTCGGTGCCGACACGGACCACCGCACGATCCCGCACGAGGTCGGCTGGCTCACCGGCGCCGTGCACCTGGACAAGGGCTGCTACCGGGGCCAGGAGACGGTGGCCCGGGTACACAACCTCGGCCGGCCCCCACGCCGGCTGGTGCTGTTGCACCTGGACGGGGCGGCCGCCGCGCCCGGGTCGCCGGTGGTGACCGGCGGCCGGCAGGTCGGCTTCGTCGGCTCCTCCCGCGTACACGCCGAGCTGGGCCCGGTGGCGCTGGCGATGGTCAAGCGCTCCGTCGCGGATGACGCTCCGCTCGTCGTCAACGACCAGGACGGCCACGAGGTCGCCGCCCAGATCGATCCCTGCTCCGGCCCGGTCCGGCCGGATCGGCCCGCCGGCCACCTGCTGCGCTAGCCGGCTCCCGCGGCAGTGCCCGGCGCGGCCTCGAACCTCGCCGGGTGGCCGGGCGTCGGCCCGATGGGCCCGCCGCTGCCCGTCACGATCCGTGTCCGACGGCGGTCACGTAGCGGCGTGGCGGCCGGCTTTTCCACCGTGCGGCCGGCCTCCGATCCTCGCCTTCCATGTACGGATCCGCCGGTTTTTTTGGGTCGTACACGGCCCTTGTGGCTCACGAGTGCCAGTCAGGTCGGCGCCAGGATCAAGCTGGTCTTCGGACCCGGCGCACTTCGCCCGGCCGACTGCACACCCACACCGTCGCGGCCTGGTTCCGCCCCCGATGTCACCCCTGCCGCCATCCTGGCTGATCAGGGCCCAGATGGCCGGCGCGGCCGGGCCTACGCCGACGGCGGCGATTGTCCGGGGGTGTGCAATCGAGGGCCACGAGTGGGCCACTTGTGGCCTCAATGCACGCAACGCACTGCGGTCAACACTATCGATGGCAGATGTCGCGACATAGCGTTGCCATGCGCCTACGAAACGTTCGTCAGGCGACACGCAGTGACCGCCACCGGGTTGTGGAGCGCTAGCGGACCCGCGAAAAGCAGGCCCGCGGGGGGCGGTCGCACAGGGAGCGGTGGGCCAAGGATGTCCCGCCGACATCCCGGCCGGTCCCAGCGGGACTGGCGGGGACCCTGCCCCTGACCCGGCTGTCGCCACGGATATCTGTGCACGCAATCCGGAGGAGATCGTCGATGCTGACGGAGAACGCCCAGGCCTGCGCACACCCATTGGCCTTCGTCCGTGCCCAACGGGGCTGGTCGTATCAGAAGCTCGCCCGTGTCGTCGCCAAGCGGGCGCGTGACCTGGGCGTGGCCAACATGGCGGCCGAGCGGCAGAAGGTGTGGCGCTGGGAGCACCGTGGCGTCGTCCCGGACCGGGTGTCCCAGCTCGCCCTGGCCACCGAGCTGGGGGTGCCGACCGAGCGGCTGGAGTCCCACCCCTGGCCGTCCTGGCTGCCCACGGGCGACAACGTCCGCACCGACTACCCGTGGACGCAGGCCGGCAGTCTCAGCGCCCTCACCGACGTCGTGCAGGACGCCCTCACCGACCGCAGGGGGTTCCTGACGATCACCGGGTCAGGCGTCGCCGTGCTGGCCGGCGAGTGGCTCGGCCTGGAGCCCGCGCACCTCGCCGGCGCGCTCGACGGCGGCCTCGTTGACGAGCAGATCGTGCACCGGATCGCGCACAACATCCCGGGCCTGCGGGTGATGGACGACCGCCTCGGTGGCGAGAGCGTCCGCCGCCTGGTCGACGCCGAGCTGGGCGTTGTCACCCAGCTGCTCTCCCGCAGCCGCTACTCGGAGCGGATCGGCCGCCAGCTGCACGTCGTCGCGGCGGAGCTGGCCCGGTTCGCCGGCTGGGTCTCGTTCGACGCCGGCTACCAGACCGCGGCCCAGCGGTACTGGGTGACCGCACTGCACGCGGCGCACGTCGGCGGCGACCGGCTGCTCGGCGCCAACGTGCTGAAGAACATGTCGTTGCAGTGCGTCGACTTCTCCCGTCCGGCCGAGGCGATCGAGCTGGCCGACGCCGCCGTGCGCACGGCGGCCGGCGCCAGCGGCCGGGTCGGCGCGATGCTGCACATGCGGATGGCCCGCGCGCACGCGGCGCTCGGCGACCAGGTCTCCTGCATGCGGGAGCTGGGCATCGCCGAGGCGGCGTTCAGCCACGCGAAGGCGCAGGACCCGCCGTGGGCCGTCTACTTCGACGAGGCCGAGTTCCAGGCGCAGGTCGGCTGCTGCTACATCGACCTCGGACACCTCCCGTCCGCCGACCGCTGGCTCGGCCAGGCGCTGCTCGCCCACCCGGCCCAGAAGGTCCGCGACCACGCCACCTACCTGCTGCGCCGGGCCGGCGTGCAGATCGACCTGGGCAACCTCGACAACGGCTGCGCCCTGGCCACCGAGTCGATCCCGCTGCTGACCGCGACCCGGTCCCGGCGCAACGCCCGGCGCGCCGACGAGGTCCGCCGCCGGCTGCGCCGCCACACCGCCGTCCCAGCCGCGCGCGACCTCGACCAGCAGCTCGCCGAGCTGGTCTGACCGGCCGTCCGGCCAACCCGCGGCCCGAGTGGTCCGGCGGCCCGAGCGGCCGGGCCACGGGGCCGCGGCCTGCCGCCAGAGCCGGCGACCACGCGAGGACTCGCCCGAGCTCCTCGCTGCCTCCGGCCTGCCCGCACGTCCCCACCGGCTCGCGGACCGACACCTCCGTTGCCCACCACCCGGTGCGAGCGCGAGCCGGTGGGGACCTCTTTCTGACCGGCGGCTCGGGGCGATCCGCGGAAGCCCTACCGGCGCGCCGGGAGCAGCGCCCCGTCCGAGGCGAAGAACGCGCAGGCTGCGGCCCGGGCGGCCAGGGTGACGGACGCGCCAGGCTGGGCGGAACTGCCGGTCGGGACGCGGACGGCCACGGGGCCGGCCACGGTCTGGACGTAGATGACACGTTCGGCGCCCAGGCGTTCGGAGACCACGACAGTGCCGTCCAGCCGCAGGGTGCCGTCGGCGGGCGCCGCGCCGTCGTCGACACCCGCGCCGTCGCCGAGCGGCGCGACGGCGCCGGGCGCCGGCTCGGCCGAGGCCAACGTCAGCCCTTCCGGGCGGACGCCGACGGCCGACGCTCCGGCCGGGGCCGCGACGGCGAATCCAGCACCGCGCAGGACGCCGCCGGCGAGGGTGCCGTCCAGGACGTTCATGGGTGGGCTACCGACGAAGGTGGCCACGAACCGGGTCGCTGGACGGTCGTAGACCTCGTCGGGGGTGCCGAGCTGCTCGAGGCGGCCGGCATTGAGGACCGCGACCCGGTCGCCGACCGCCATCGCCTCGGCCTGGTCATGGGTGACGAACAGGGCCGTGGACCCGAGCCGGCGCAACAGCGCGACGATCTCCACCCGCAGCTCGACCCGCAGCTTGGCGTCCAGGCCCGACATCGGCTCGTCGAGCAGCACGACCCGGGACTGCCGCGCCAGCGCCCGGCCGATCGCGACCCGCTGGCGCTGGCCGCCGGACATCTGGGCGGGGCGCCGATCGGCCAGCGCGCCGATGCCGAGCATGTCCAGCGTCTCGCGGGCCCGCGCCACGGCCGCCTTCTTGGGCTGCCGGCGGCCGTAGCGCAGCGCGAGCGTCAGGTTGTCCAGCGCTGAGAGGTGCGGGTAGAGCGCGTAGTGCTGGAACACCAGGGAGACGTCCCGCTGGTGCGGGGCGATGCCGGCCTGGTCCACGCCGGCGAACAGCAACTGGCCGGCGGAGGCCGCCTCCAGGCCAGCGCAGATCCGCAGCAGGGTCGACTTTCCCGAGCCGGACGGGCCGAGCAGCGCGACGATCTCGCCGGGCCGCACCGACATGCTCACGTCGTCGAGCGCCCTGACCGAGCCGAAGTCCCGGCCCAGGCCCACCATCTCGATCGGCACCCCGGCCGTCTCGCCGGGGGTGATGGCGCCGTCGGGCCGCGCGGCCACGTCCGTGCCGGTCATGACGCGGTCAGCTGTGTCGCCGTCGCCTGGGCGTCACGCATGGCCGTCGCCGGGCCGGTGCCCTTCATCACGTGGATCACCTGGTCGGTGAGTGCCTGCGGCACCTCGCCGCCGCGGGTGCCCGGCCAGGCCGGCGCCGGCCGCAGGAAGTCACCGAGGCCCTTGAACTGCACCAGCTCGGGGTACTGCTGGTAAAAGCCGGCCAGCTCGGTGGCGGCAGCGGTGTCGACCGGAAGGTAGCTGACCGCCTCGACGCTGGCGGCCACGACGTCCGGGGCCAGCATCGCGACCACCAGCTCGGTGGCCATCTCCTTCTGGCACTTGTCGGTGGCGAGCACGGTCAGCGCGTTGCCACCGGCGATTGGGAGGTTCTTGCCGCCGGGCAGCGTCGGGAAGGGCATCACGCCGAACTTGAAGCCCTTCGCCCCCTGGCTCTGGATGTACTTGATGCCGGCCCCGATCGAGGCGATGGTCGCCCCGACCATCGCGGTCTGCTTCTGGATGCCGAACCTCAGCAGGCCGCCCTGCGTCGGGTCGTCGGACTGCGGGCCGAAGGCGCCGGCCTTGCCGAGGAACTGCGCCGCCGCGACGACGTCGGGCGCCGTCAGGTTCGGCGTGCCGTTCGCGTTCTGGATCAGGGTGCCCTTGGAGCTCGCGAGCGTGCTGAGGTACCACTGGCCGAACTGCTGGCCGGTGGGCAGGTCGATCGGCTGGATGCTCGGGTCAGCCGCCTTGATCTTGGCGGCGGCGGCGAGCACGCCGTCGGTCGTCGCCAGCGTCTTCGGGTCGACACCGGCCTTGGCCAGGACGTCCGCGTTGTACGCCAGCACCGGCATCGAGACCTGGTCCGGGATGCCGATCTGCTTGCCGCCCACCTGGCCGAGCTTGAGGAAACGCTGGTCGTAGGTGCTGCGCAGCAGCGACGCTGGCAGCTCCTGGGCGCCCAGCTGCTTGGCGAACACCGGCAGCAGGTCGAAGCCGGCGACGGCGACGTCGGTCTGCTTGCCGGCGGCCCTGTCCGCCGAGATCTGCTGGACCAGCTGGACGTAGTCGCCCGCCGTGGAGTTGAGCTGGACGGTCAGGCCGGGGTGGGCCTTCTCCATGTACAGCTTCGCGGACTTGGCGACGTCCGAGAGCTGCGCGACGCCGTAGAAGGACAGCGTCTTGACCTTGCTGGCGCACTCGGGGGACGCGGTCGCGCCGTTGACCCCGTTCACGCCGGCGCTCGCTGCCCGGGCCGTCGGCCGCAGATCGGGGACGCCGGAGCTGCCGCCACCGCCGCAGGCCGCGGCGGAGATCGCCAGGGCGACCGCGGCACCCAGGAGCGGCAGCGTCACGCGCAGGCCCACCACTCGGCCGCGCGGGCGCGGGCGCGCGCCGCGCCCGCCAGAGGAGTCGTTGCGGATCACGGCTTTTCCTTCCACGGCCCCGGGGGCGCGACGGTCGTAGCTGGTCGGGTGCGCGGCGGGCTCAGCCACCCACACCGGTGCCGGTGAGGCCCGAGGTGAGGCGGCGCTGGGCGATGAAGAAGACGACGAGGGTGGGCAGGCTGACCACCAGCGCGCCGGCGGCGAGCTCGGCGAAGTCCGGGAGGCCGTACTTGGGCGAGGCGAGCATGGTGGCCAGGGCCAGCGGCGGCGTGGCGATCTCGGGCGAGCGGGCCTCCAGCACCGGCCAGAGGTACTCGTTGAAGGACAGCAGGAAGCTGAACACCGAGACGGTGGCGATCGCCGGCATCGACAGCGGCACCACGATGGTCCGCAGCGTCCGCAGCGGGCCAAGACCGTCCATCCGAGCCGCTTCCAGCACCGAGACCGGAATTGTCGTCATGTACTGGCGCAACAGAAAGATCGCGGCAGCACTCGTCATGAACGGCAGTACCAGCCCGACGCGGGTGTTTGACAGCCCCAGGGCCGAGATCGTCACGTAGTTCGGGATGGCGGTCACCTGGCTCGGGATGAGCAGCGTGGCGAGCACCACGGCGAACACCGCGGCCCGGCCCCGGAACGGCAGCCAGGCGAACACGTAGGCGGCAGGAACGGCCGTCAGCAGTTGCAGCACCACGATCGCCAGGCTGACCCCGATCCCGGTGAGCAGCGCCCGGCCGAGGTGGCCGTCAGCCCAGGCCCGTTGGAACGCGTCGAAGCTGACCGACTGGGGAATCGGGTTCGACGTCAGCTGGAAGGCGGACTGGGACGGCCCGAACGCCGTGCGCACCATCCAGACGAACGGCAGCAGCGCGAAGAAGACGCCCAGCGCGAGAATCACCGACCGACCGGCGAAGCCGGCGGCTCGACCGCCGCCCCGGGCGGCCGTCGGAGTCGCTGACGGCTGGCTCATCCGGACACCGCCGCCGCGCCGCCGGACACTGCTGCCTTACCGGGCCCAGTGCCGCGGCTCACCAGCGCGGCGCCGGCCGCGCTGTCGACGGCCAGGTCCGCGCCGCCGCCGTCAGCCCGAGCGGCTCGGGCCCGAGCCCGCCGGCCCAGGACCGAGCCCAGTACGCCGATCAGCACGATGGCCAGGATCAGCAACAGCGCGATCGCGGAGGCGTAGCCGATCCGGAACGAGCCCGTGAAGCCGACCTCGAAGATGTAGTAGACGATCGTCGCGCTGGACCGGAACGGCCCGCCCTTCGTCAGCACCGCCACCGTCTCGAAGGTCTGCAGCGTCAGGATCGTCGTGAGAACGCCGAGGAAGACGGTGGTGGGCGCGAGCAGCGGCAGGGTGATGTGCCGCAGCCGGGCGAACCCCCGGATGCCGTCGACGTCGGCCGCCTCGTAGACAGACGCCGGAATCGCCGTCAGGCCCGCCAGGTAGACCACGAACACGAAGCTGGTGAGGCGCCAGCCGCCGACCAGTGCCACCACCGGCAGCGAGGTCGACGTGTCGCCCAGCCAGTTCTGCGGGTGGACGCCGAACCAGCCGACGACCGTGTTCGCCAGGCCCTGCGGGCTCGGATCGAACATGTAGGCGAAGACGAGCGAGATGGCGACCAGGTTCGCGCTGACCGGCAGGAACAGGGCGAGCCGCAGCATGCCGCGCCCCCGGGCGACCTTCTGGGTGGCGAGCGCGAGTGCCAACCCGACGAGGACCGCCGGGATCACGGTCAGCGCGCAGTACTCCAGCGTGTTGACAACCGTCTTCCCCAGATCCGGGTCGTGGAAGGCCTCGCGTAGATTCGCGGTGCCGACCCAGTGGAAGCTCGGGCCGGTCAGGGTCTTGTCGGTGCCGGCGGCGAAAGCGGAGACCAGCGCCGGGCCGAGCACGAACACTCCCAGCCCGAGCAGCGCAGGGAACAGCAGCGCTCCGGCCCGCCAACCGGCCGTAGCGTTGCCCGCCGGCGTCCCTCTTGCCATGGTTACGCATCTTGGCCCGCGACGCGCCACCTGCCTAGGAGCACGGCTGACGAGCAAGTGAACTCAACCAAACTGTCCGGTGACGGCTACCTGGTTGTCACCGGATCTGCGTCAGGGATCCCACTGGGGCCCGATGCCTGCAAGAATGACAGGCAACCTGATGTCGATCTTGGGATTGCGATGAGTGACGGGACCGGCTCCGAGTGGGGACGAGTCGCCGACGACGGCACCGTCTATGTACGGACGTCCGAGGGCGAGCGCGCTGTCGGCTCGTGGCGGGCCGGCAGCCCTGATGAGGGGCTCGCGCACTTCGTGCGCCGCTACGACGACCTTTCCGCCGAGGTGGAACTGCTCGAGAAGCGCGTGACGATCGCCGGGGTCGACCCGGTGGGGATCGCCTCCAGCGCACAGCGGCTACTGGACGGGCTGCCGAGCGCGGCCGTCGTCGGCGACCTCGACGCGCTGCGCGGCCGGCTGGACGCGCTGCTCGGCGTGACCGAGAGCCGCAAGTCGCAGGTGCAGGCCGAACGGGCCGCGCGCACCGCGCAGGCGGTCGCCGCCAAGGAGGAGCTGGTCGCCGAGGCCGAACGGCTGGCGAAGAGCTCGGACTGGAAGGCGGTCAGCGAGCGGTTCCGGGTGATCGGCGAGGAGTTCCGCGCCATCACCGGCGTCGACAAGCGGACCGACTCCGGCCTGTGGCGGCGGATCGCCGCCGCGCGCGAGGAGTTCGCCCGCCGGCGCACGGCGCACTTCGCCGCGCTCGACACCCAGCGGGCCAAGTCGAAGGAGCGCAAGGAGGCGCTCATCGCCGAGGCCGAGTCGCTGGCGGACTCGACCGACTGGGGCGCCACCAGCACCCGCTTCCGCGCACTGATGGCCGACTGGAAGACCGCCGGCCGGGCCGCCAAGGACGTCGACGACGAGCTGTGGGCCCGGTTCCGCGCCGCGCAGGACACGTTCTTCAGCCGGCGCAACGCGGTGAACGCCGAGCGGGACGCGGAGGCCCGGGCCAACCAGACCGCCAAGGAGGCGCTGCTGGCCGAGGCGGCCGCGCTCGACTCCGCCGAGGCCGAGCGATCGCTGCGCAAGCTGCGCGAGATCCAGGAGCGCTGGGACGCGATCGGTCGGGTACCACGCGAGGCGGTCGGCCAGCTGGAGCGTCAGCTGGCCACGATCAGCGACCGGATCCGCGAGGCCAACGACGCCCGCTTCTCCCGCAACGACACCGAGACCTCGCCGTTCGTCGCCAAGCTCCGCGAGTCGGTCAGCCGGCTGGAGGAGAAGCTGGAGAAGGCGAAGGCCTCCGGCCGGACGAAGGACGTCGCCAAGGTCGAGGCGGACCTCGCGACCCAACGCGCCTGGCTCGCCCAGGCCGAGCGTTAGCCGCCAGCGCCCGTCGTCCCGGCGGTCGAGATGTCACGCCGCCGGGACGACCGAACCTCGAATCCCGGCCGGCCGCAGGCGGATCCGCTGGTCCCGGTACCGGAAGGCCGGGCGGCGAACCCATCGCGGGCAGGTACGACACGGGGCACATGTGCTAACTGCCCGCTTGCCAGAGTTAGCACCTTGACGTAGCGTCGCCATAGTCCAGCCGGTGTGGCACCGTCACCATACGTCACCAGACGACTAGGCGAGAGCGACAGTCGCGCTCGCCGAAGACGAGCGCGACGAGGCGGAACGTGGACGAAGGGAGGTATAGCCCGTGGCGGCCCTGCATGTCCGCGAGCTCGGCGACTACATCCGGGACCAGCGGCGTGCCGCGCACATCTCGTTGCGCCAGCTCGCCCAGCAGGCCGGGGTGAGCAACCCGTACCTCAGCCAGATCGAGCGCGGCCTGCGCAAGCCGTCGGCGGAGATCCTGCAGCAGATCGCCAAGGCGCTGCGTATCTCGGCCGAGGTCCTGTACGTGCAGGCCGGGATCCTCGAGGAGCGGGAGGGCGGCGAGGACGTGCACGCGGCTGTGCTCGCCGACGAGGTGCTCACCGCCCGGCAGAAGCAGGTCATCCTCGACATCTACGACGCGTTCCGCCGGGAGAACGCGGCGGCGGAGGATCTGGCCGCCAGCACGGTGACCGCGGGCGACGAGGCCGTCGCGCCAGCCCCGGCCGCCGAGACACCACCGGCGAAGGCCGAGCCGGCTCCGGTAGCGACCCGTCGCCGTACTTCGCCGGCCGCCGCCGAAACCGGCGGCACCACCGGAAACGGCACCACCGAGCCGGCGGTGACACGGCGGCCCGCGGCCCGCCGGCCGCCACGCGCGGCGGCCACCGCCGAGCCGGGAGAGACTGCGGGCAGGGCGCCACGACGGGCCACCACGACCCGGCGGACGACGACGCGGCGCGCCACGACCGCGGGCCCGGACCCCGCGAAGCCTGCCGCGCGGGCGTCATCGGACGCGCCCGCCGGCGTCCCGGCCGGATCAGTGCAGCCGGACCAGGCGTCCACGTCCGAGCCCTAGCACCAGCGGGCCGCGGCGGATGTCCCCCGCGGCTGCCGACGCGGGCGGCCAACCCCGACCGCGGCACAACACATCACGGTGTGTCCCGACTGACCCTGAAGGCGGTGCACCGCGCCCAGGACGACCACCGAAACACACGCACGCGGAGGGGCCGCCGGCCCCAGCCGCGGAGGAGGCCAGATGGCTACCGACCGACCCGCCACGCCGAGGACCCGGCGCACCAGCAGCACCGCGGCCGACAAGGCGCCCACGACACGCGCCCCCCGCACCCCGCGCGCCACCTCCAGCGGTTCCGCTACCCGAGCCACCACCACCCGGGCCAGCGCCGCGACCCGGGCCAGCGCCGCCCGCACCTCGACGGCCTCGTCCGCCGGACCGGCCGCGCGGACCGCCCCGACCCAGCGGCGCGCGCCGATGACCGAGATGGCCAAGCCACTGTTCGCGTACGTGGGCGCCGCCGACCTCGCGGTCGAGAAGCTGCGGACGCTGCCCGCGACCGCTGGCACCGAGGTGCGGCGGCTGTCGGACCGCGTCGGCGAGCTGACCGTCGAGGCCGTCAAGGTCCCGACCCAGGTCAGCACGACGGTCCGCGGCCTGCCGGAGACCGTCGGCGCACAGCTGTCCGGCCTGCAGGGCCGGGCCACCCAGCTCTACAACGCCTGGGCGCACCGGGGCGAGCAGCGGGTCACCGAGATCCGGCGCAACCCGGCGACCGAGGAAGCCTTCACCCGGACGAAGACCGCGGTCAGCCGGACCAGGGCGGCCAGCACCTCGGCCCGCCGCGCCGCTGACGCCGTCGGCAAGGCAGCCGTGAGCCAGGCACCGATAGGCCGGCGCGGCCGGTAGCGCCGCCCACCCGGCGCGACGGACGAACGGCCTGGACCACGAGCCCTGGACCCGCGTTCCCGGGCTCGTGGTCCGGGTGTTGTATGGCGGATATGCGCTACCGTCCCCTCGGCAACTCAGGCCTGCTCGTCTCCGTCGTCGGTCTTGGCTGCAACAACTTCGGGTCGAGGGTCGACCTCAACGGCACCCGGGCCGTGGTCGACGCCGCGATCGAGTCCGGCATCAGCCTGTTCGACACGGCCGACACCTACGGCAACAAGGGCGGCTCGGAGACGCTGCTCGGGCACGTGCTGCGGTCCCGCCGCGACGAGATCGTGCTCGCCACCAAGTTCGGCAACGACATGGGTGGCGTCTACGGCCCGGACTACGGTGCCCGCGCCTCGCGCCGGTACATCCGCAAGGCCGTCGAAGGATCGCTGTCCAGGCTGCAGACCGACTACATCGACCTCTACCAGCTGCACAACCTCGACGGCGTCACCCCGATCGAGGAGACGCTCGAGGCGCTCGACGAGCTGGTGAAGGAAGGCAAGGTCCGCTACGTCGGGTCCTGCAACCTTGACGGCTGGCAGGTCGCGGACGCCGAGTGGACGGCCCGGGCGTCGAACCGCACCCGGTTCGTCTCGGCTCAGAACCACTACAACCTGCTGGAACGCTCGGTCGAGGCCGAGCTGGTCCCGGCGACGCTCAGGTACGGGATCGGCATCCTGCCGTATTCCCCGCTGGCGAACGGCATCCTGACCGGCAAGTACATCCGGGACGAGCAGCCGGCTCCTGGCACCCGGCTGGCCGGCCGCCAGGATGAGCTGACCGACGAGGTCTTCGACGCGGTCGAGGCGCTGGAGACGTTTGCCCGGGAGCGGGATCGCTCGCTGCTCGACGTCGCGATCGGTGGCCTGGCCGCGCAGCCGGGGGTCACCTCGGTGATCGCCGGCGCCACCAGCGCCGCCCAGGTACGGGCGAACGCCGTCGCGGGCGCCTGGGTGCCCCGCCCCGACGATCTCGCCGTCCTCGACAAGATCGTCCCCACCCTCCACCCCAGAGGCTGATCCGGCCCGAAGCTCACAGCGCGCGCCCGCGGCTTGTTCGGCGGAAAGGGCAATGCCGTGGGCGCGGCGCGGTACTAGCGTGCCCAGGTGACGGGACGGGAAGCCACTCCGTCTGGGTGAGGGGAGGCCGCTGATGCCGCCGACGACCACCATCACGCTCGTACGCGGGGACATCACCACCCAGCACGTCGACGCGGTCGTCAACGCCGCCAACTCGTCGCTGCTGGGCGGCGGCGGAGTCGACGGGGCCATCCACCGAGCCGGCGGCCCGGCGATCCTGGCGGCCTGCCGGCGGCTGCGGGACACCGCCTTCCCCGCGGGCCTGCCCGCGGGCGGCGCCGTGGCGACGGTCGCCGGACGGCTGCCGGCGAAGCACGTGATCCACGTCGTCGGCCCGGGCTACCGGCGCGACGAGGATCGGTCGGCTGTGCTGCGGTCCTGCTACGTCGAGGCCCTGCGCGTCGCGGACGACGTGGGCGCCCGGACGGTGGCGTTTCCGGCTGTCAGCGCGGGCGCGTACGGCTGGCCACTTGACGACGCGGCGCGCATCGCCGTCGTCGCCGTGCACGAGACAGTGTCCTCGGTCCAGGAGGCGCGCTTCGTGCTCTTCGACGACCACGCCCTGCGCGCCTTCGAGGCCGCCCACGCCCTGTTGCCCGCCGGGCCGGCCGAGCTCTGACGCCTCCCCGGTTCCGTCGATCTCGCCGGCCGGGCAGCCGACGGGTGGTCAGGCGCCGGTCGGCCGCGGGCTGGCCGCCCGGCCGACCGAGACGCGGCGCGGGACCGACTGCTGCCGTGAGATGACGGGGTAGTTCGCGCGGGGAAGCAGCAGCTCCAGCTCGTCGGCCGCCGTGGCGGCGCCGTCGACCGCGCGCAGCTGGGCGCCCAGGCCGGCGGCCGCGGCGCGGTGCGGCCCGTCGTCGAGCATCCGGGCGATCGCGGCGCGGATGCGGCCGGCCGGGGCGGTCCGACGGACCATGAGGCCGGCACCGGAGCGGGCCACGGCGGCGCCGACCGCGCGCTGGTCTCCCAGGTGGAACGCGGGCAGGACGACCATCGGCAGGTCATGCGCCAGCGCTTGCAGCGTGGTGCTGAAGCCGCCGTGGCCGACCACCATGCCGACGTTCGGCAGGACGTCCCGGTGCGGCAGGAAGCCGTGCGCCTCGACGTTGGGCGGCACCTCCAGCTCCGCCGGGGCGACGGCGCGGCCGGTGGTCAGCACCACCTGGACGGGCAGGTCGGCGACCGCGGCCATGATGGCCCGCAGCGTCTCGACCTGCCCGCCGTAGTAGATCGAGCTCAGGCTGACCAGCACACGCCCGGTCCCGGTGTGCGGCCGCGGCGACACGCCAGCCGGCCAGACCGGGCCCGTCAGGCGCACGTTCGTGGCTCGGACGGCCCGGGGCTCCAGCGCGGCGATCCCCGGCATCAGGACCCGGTCGGCCCGCCGCCACAGGCGGATGGGCGAGAGGAGACGTGGGCCGCTCAGCAGCCGGACCCAGGGCGCGAAGCCGCGGGTCATGAAGCCGTGCAGGGTGTGGTGCAGGACGGCGTGGCGCACCGGGCGCCGTGCCTGCAGGACCTGCAGTGCTCCGAGCAGCATCGCGTCGACGACGACGAGGTCGGCGGCCTCCCGGTCGAGAGCGGCCACCAGGTCGAGGCCGGCCCCGGTGTCGAGGAACACCCCGAGGTAGTCCGAGGCCCATCGGGCCAGGCCCTGGCGGTCCAGCGGAGTGTGCGCCGCGGCGCGCCGGTAGGCCTCGAACCGCAGCCCCGCGGCCTCGAAGGTCTCCTCCTGGTCGGCGTTGCCGAGAACCCGCACGTCATGCCCGCGACGGCTCAGCTCACCGGCGATGCCGAGCGCGGGCGGGACATTGCCGCCACCATTGAAGGTAGCCACGAGAATCTTGCTCATGGTGACGACTCTCTAACACTGAGTCTCTGGCGATCCGAGCGGGGGGTTACATATGCCCGATATGCCAGTTGTCAATCAGTGCGCCGATCACACCCGATCCGGCGGCCACGAAATCGTGAGCTCGCCGAGCCGCCAGCGCCGCGGGGCGCGGTGGACGGGCCAGCCGTCGGCCCGCAGCCTCGCGACGGCGACCGACCAGCGCATCCGCGGCCCGAACGGCGCGTAGCTGGCGGCATGGTCCCAGGCCTCGTCAAACGCGGCCAGCAAGGTGTGGATCGGTTCGCCCGGAACGTTGCGGGCGATCAACGCCTTGGGCAGCCGTTCAGCCAGGTCGGATGGGTATTCAAGGCTCGGCAGGTGCGCGGAGAGCGTCAGCGTCGCTGCACCTGCCCAACCGTCCGCCCGGCTGGCGCGGGCCCCCTCGTCCGCGGCGCCGCCAGCTTCGAGGGCGGACAGCGCGAACCAGCAGGCGCGGCGGCCGAGCTCGTCGCAGGTGCCCTCGATCAACAGCCCACCGGGGGCGAGCCGCGCGCGCATCGCCCGCCAGGCGGACGCCACCTCGCGCTCGGGGTACTGCCGCAGGACGTTGAGGGCACGGACGACCGTCGGCCGGCGGCCGGCCAGCTCGAAGCCGCCGCGAGCGAAGGTGAGCGCGGGCGACCGGGCGGCCGACGCCGCCGCGGCGACCCGGTCCGGGTCGAGCTCCAGCCCGAGCACCCGCACGTCCGGGCGGACGGTCCGCAGCCGCTCGTAGAGCTCGACGGTGGTCACCGGCGACGAGCCGTAGCCCAGATCCACGACGAGAGGGTCCGAGGCGGCCCGCAGCCGGCCGGCCTGCGTGCCGACCAGCCAACGGTCGATCCGGCGCAGCCGGTTGGGCGCGGTCGTGCCGCGGGTCGGCAGGCCGAGCGCACGGGCCCGGCCCGCCGCCAGCCGTGGCGCGCGGCGCCCCGAGACCACAGTCACCCCACCACCATGCCAGGGAAACGCACCCGGCCAGCGCGCCCGGGCGGCCGCGTGGGCACGGTCCGGATGACCACCGCCGAACGCGGGGATACCGGCTGCTGGCCACGCCTCGCTGGCCGTCGGTCCGCGGGCCGGTCAGCCCGGCGCGGACAGCCCGTCCGCGCGGCAGGTAGGTACACGGGAGGCCCTGGGACAGACGTGAGGAGGATCGCCCCCACCCAATACACCAGCAAGCAGGCAGTTCAACTCTAAGGTGAACAGTCGGCCGAACCGGATCGCGAGCTCTCTGGTCGGCGGAGCGGCGGGCATAGCTCGGCCGAGCGGTGATGTTGCAACGTTCGGGTAACAAACCGGCCGGCGCTCGGGCCGGTTTCGCGGCAGCTACACGGCCGGGTTTGCCAGCAGTGGGCACGGGCCAGGTCTGCATGGTGGGCACGGGCCGGGTCTGCCTACGGGGCGGGCCAGGCTCTGCCCACAGGGACACGGGCCGGTCTGCCCACAGGGACACGGAGGTGGTCGGTGCGGCTGGTAGCGCGCGGGGCGGCGGCGTCCCCGGCTTCCTCGATCAGGGCCGAGAGCGACACCGGGAGCAGGGCCGAGCCGAACTGGAGCGGCGCCGGCCCGAGGACCCGGCGAGCCGTCCCTCGCCGGGTGGCGATGCTGTCGATGCATACCTCGCCGCTCGAACAGCCAGGCACCGGGGACGCCGGCGGCCTCAACGTGTACGTCGTGGAGCTGTCCCGTCAGCTCGCCGAGCAGGGCACCGAGGTGGAGGTGTTCACCCGGGCCACGAGCAGCGGCCTGCCGCCAGCCGCCGAGCTACACCCGGGGGTGACGGTCCGGCACGTGCCGGCCGGCCCGTTCGAGGAGATGCAGCGCGCGGAACTGCCGGCCTGGATCTGCGCCTTCACGGCCGACGTACTGCGCGCCGAGGCCGAGCGTGAGCCGGGCTGGTTCGATCTGGTGCACTCGCACTACTGGCTGTCCGGCCAGGTGGGCCTCGCCACCGCGCGCCGGTGGGGCGCCCCCCTCGTCCACACCGCGCACACCCTGGCCAAGGTGAAGAACCGGTCGCTGGCGATCGGGGACCATCCCGAGCCGGCCGACCGGGTCCGCGGCGAGCAGGAGGTGGTGGCCGGCTCGACCCGGCTGGTCGCGTCGACCGTCGAGGAGGCCCGTCACCTCGTCGACCTGTACGGGGCCGACCCGCTCACGGTTGACGTGGTCGCGCCGGGCGTGGACCTCGACATGTTCCGGCCGGGTGAGCAGGCGGCGGCGCGGCGGCGGATCGGCGTCCCGGTCGACGGGCACCTGCTGCTGTTCGTCGGGCGCATCCAGCCGCTGAAGGCGCCGGACCTGCTGCTGCACGCGGCCGCCGAGCTGTTGCGCCGCGACCCCTCGCTGCGGGAGTCGCTGACGGTCGCCGTGGTCGGCGGACCGAGCGGCAACGGCCTCGACCGTCCGGACGCGATGGTCAAGCTGGCCGCCGACCTCGGCATCTCGGACGTCGTACTGTTCCGGCCGCCGGTGCCGCGCGCCGAGCTGGCCGACTGGTTCCGGGCGGCGACCGCCGTCATCGTGCCGAGCCACAGCGAGAGTTTCGGCCTGGTCGCGATCGAGGCGCAGGCGTGCGGGACGCCTGTCGTCGCCGCGGCCGTCGGCGGGCTGCGCACGGCCGTGGCGGACGGGAGGTCGGGCCTGCTGGTCGCCGACCGCGACCCGGCGGCCTACGCCACCGTGCTGGCTCGGCTGCTCGCGGAACCAAGCTGGCGGCGGCGGCTGGCGACCGGGGCCCGCGCGCACGCGTCCGGCTTCGGGTGGACGGCGACCGCCCACGGGGTGCTCGCCGCCTACCGGGCCGCACTCTCCCCCGCCGCGGTCGCGGTCTAGGCCGGCAGGCGGCGGGGTAGGGGCTCGTTGCCGATCGCGGCTCACACGCCTACGGTCACAGACAGCCGGGGCGAGGTAGGAGGCTTGTCGTTCATGACCACGACGACGACCGATGTCGATGGTGTCGTACCGGGCGCCCGGACCGGGGTGACGGGGCGCATCGGCGACGCCGACCGCGAGCGCCTCGACGGGATCATCCAGCGCGCGCTCGACGAGCTGGAGCTCGCCTACGAGCACCCGGCGCTCGGTACCTTCCTCGTCACTCTGGAGGGTGAGCACAAGCTGCGGACGATGACGTGGCTCGTCGTCCAGGACCACACCCTGCTGGTCGAGGCGTTCTTCATGCGCAAGCCGGCGGAGAACGCGGCCGGTACCTACGCCTTCCTGCTCAGCCGCAACGCGAAGACCTACGGGGTGCACTTCTCGATCGACCGGATCGGCGACATCTTCCTCACCGGCCAGGTGCCGTTGACCGCCGTCAACGCCGACGAGATCGACCGGCTGCTCGGCTGCGCCCGCACCTACGCCGACGAGAACTTCGACCCGGCGATCGCGCTCGGCTTCGCCCAGGCGGTCGCCCGCGAGAAGGCCTGGCGCGCGAAGGTCGCCGCGGAGGCCCGCGCCGCCCGCGCGCAGGAGTAGAACCACCGGCCGGCCTCGCCCTCGTGCGGCGGGAGCGCGCGCCGAGCGGTGCCGGTCAGCCGACCTTACGCAGGCGGGCCGAGAGGTGCGGCTGCAGGGGCTTGCCGCCGGCCTCCATGTCGATCGCGTAGGCGAGGTCGCCGCCCTCGACGATCCCGTAGAGGCGGACGGACCTGGTCACGTCGCGGGCGGTGGCCGTCCGGATGACGACGTTGTGCTCCAGTTCGATCTTCGTACCGTCCAGCGCGCCGACGTAGATCTCGGCGACGCCGAACGGGTGGGCGAGCATCACCTCGACGAAGCGGCGGCCAGGGTTCTCCGCGTCGTCCTGGAGCCGCCAGAAGCCGGTCTCGGTCGCCAGCGGGCTGCCGGGCGAGCGACCGTCCCGCGGCTCGTCGGCCCACCAGGTCGTCGACGCGTAGCCGAGCGCCGGCCTGCCGGTGGTGACGAACGTGACCTCCTGCTCGTAGCGGAAGTCGGCCAGTCCCTCGTAGCCGCCGACGCCCTCACCGCGCCAGGTGCCGACCAGGAACGCCAGCGGGGTGAGGCTCGGGTGCAGGTCGGGAAGGCCAGTGGGCTGGGCGCTCAGGTCGGGGCTCGACCCCGCCGCCGGGCCGCTCGTGCTCGCCACCTGGTCCTCCTCGTGTCACGGCGCCGCCGGGGAGCTCTTGCCCTCGCGCGGACGACGGGTGGGTGGCCGGTCCGCGCCGGCCGGGTCGGGCACCGATGATCGCACCTGCGCCGGGCCGGGCCGGTGTCGGCCCTGGTGGAGCGCATAGGCGACGGAGCCGCAGCACCAGGCGATCAGCAGCGCGGCCAAGGCCAGCAATCCGGTGAAGACGTACGGCATGCTCCCCGCCACAGGACGGCGTGTGTGCTGACACTCTGACCTTACGACGGCGAGTCGGCGGGAATATCGCGCGGCATCGCCGACGCTTGAGCGTGCTGTGACCGGGCTTTGGGCATTGTTGGCCGCCGTCCTCGTCGCGACCGTGGCCGGGCTGACGCTGCGCCACCGCGACGGGCGGTTCCGGCCGGCGCGGACCCGTCGTCCGGACGACGCACCGGCGGTGGCCGAGGCCCGGGACGCCGAGAGGGCGCCGGCCGGCGGACCGAGCCAGGCCGCGTCTGACGGGGCGGACGACGCTCCGTGGACGGCCGGACCGGCGGCGGGATCACTCGCCGCGGAGCTGTCCGCGCTGGGACAGCCAGGCGGCGAGCGGGCGACGCTGCTGCAGTTCTCCACCGCGTTCTGCGGGCCGTGCCGGACGACGCGGGTCGTGCTCGCGGACGTGGCGCGGATCGTGCCAGGGGTGGCGCACATCGAGGTCGACGCGGAGGCGCACCTCGGGCTGGTCCGCAGGCTCGGGATCCGCCGGACGCCGACGGTGCTGGTGCTGGACGGCGACGCCCGAGAGGTCAGCCGGGCGAGCGGAGCACCGCCCAGCCGGGCGGCCGTGATCGCCGCGCTCGGCCCGGCCGCGACGCCTGACGGCGATGCCCGGTGACCGGCCGCACCGACCCCAGCCGAACGCCGCCGGCCGCCGTCTGCAAAAATCACTCGATTCAGCCGCGAACTGTTAACACCTACGTGACGTCGGCTGCTAACCTGGCACCGTTATGTTCACGACACATTTGATCAAGCGCCGCGCGGTGGATCTATGCCGCGTGGGCAGCTGCTTGTGTCGACTTTCCTGATCGGGCGCTAAGCCCAGGCATGCCCGCGGCCGGATGGCCGGGCACTCGCCTCCGCGAAGGCAGATCTGGCGGGTTCCGCCGGTCCGCCACGGACCCACGGCCTCACCGCCGCCTCCTCGCCTCGCAGTCAGGAAGAAGATCAACATGGTTGACCCTCGAGGTCTGCGGTTCGCCGCGGCCGTCACCACGGTCGTGCTCGCCGTCGCCCTCATCACCGGCAGCCCCTGGGTGCTGCTGGCGCAGCTGGTCATCTTTCTCGTCGGAGCCGTGGGTGGCGTGCGCCGCGCTCCGTACGGGCTGCTCTTCCGGTATCTGATCCGGCCGCGGCTCGGGCCGCCGGCCACCACCGAGGACCCAGTGCCCCCTCAGTTCGCACAGGCCGTCGGCGCCGTGTTCGCCGCCATCGGTGTCATCGCCTTCTTCGTCGGTGTTCCCGTGCTGGGATACGTGGCGGCGGCGTTCGCGTTCATCGCGGCCTTCCTGAACGCCGCGTTCGAGTTCTGCCTCGGTTGTCAGCTTTATCTGTTCATTCGATCCACCATTACTGCGAGAGGAGCCCGCGCATGAGCCGCGAGCAGGCGCTGGTCGACGCGAGTTGGGCCGAGGCGCACCTGGCCGACCCGTCGGTCGTGATCGTCGAGGTCGACGAGGACGTGTCCGCCTACGACAAGGGCCACATTCCGGGTGCCGTCCGGCTGGACTGGAAGTCCGAGCTGCAGGACCCGATCATCCGCGACTTCGTGGACAAGGCGGCCTTCGAGGCCCTCCTGTCCGCCAAGGGCATCTCGAACGACGACACGGTCGTTCTTTACGGCGGCAACAACAACTGGTTCGCCGCCTACGCCTACTGGTACTTCAGCCTGTACGGCCACGCGGACGTCCGGCTGCTCAACGGTGGCCGCAAGAAGTGGGAGCTCGACAGCCGCGAGCTCACCACCGAGGTCACGCCCCGCCCGGCCACCGAGTACAAGGCCAAGGAGGCGCGCACCGACATCCGCGCCTTCCGCGACGAGGTCATCGCCGCGATCGGCGAGAAGGCCCTCGTCGACGTCCGGTCGCCAGACGAGTTCTCCGGCAAGCTGCTCGCCCCGGCGCACCTGCCGCAGGAGCAGTCGCAGAAGGCCGGGCACATCCCGACCGCGAAGAACATCCCGTGGGCGAAGACCGCCAACGAGGACGGCACCTTCAAGAGCAACGACGAGCTGACCGCGCTGTACGGCGAGGCCGACGTCGACCTCTCGAAGGAGATCATCGCGTACTGCCGGATCGGCGAGCGCTCGGCGCACACCTGGTTCGCGCTGCACGAGCTGCTCGGCCTGCCGAACGTCAAGAACTACGACGGCTCGTGGACCGAGTACGGCGCGCTGGTCGGGGTCCCGATCGAGAAGGGCGCCTGAGTAAACCTTTTCCATTGCCGTTGACGAGCAGGGCTCGACTCTTTTCAAGAGACCCATGAATGGAAAAGATTCACTATGTGTGGTGCAGTCTCCGGCGGGCCGTCCACTGAAGGGATTGACGTGGCCAAGGAAACCGTAATTCAGGGAATCGTCGTCAAGGGCGGCGAGCCGGTCTCGTCCGGGTACGCCCGGCTGCTCGACGAGGGCGGTGACTTCACCGCCGAGGTGCCGCTGTCGGCGACCGGCCAGTTCCGCTTCTTCGCCCGCCCCGGCACCTGGACCGTCCGCGCCCTCGTGCCCGGCGCGTCCGGCGAGCAGAAGGTCTTCGCCCGCCAGGGCGAGCCCGTGGACGCCCGCGTCGAGGTCTCGGCCTAGCCAGGCTCCGAACTTCACAGGCAGAAAGAGGAAGGCGGCAGCGGCCCACCGCTGCCGCCTTCCTCTTTTCGGTTCCTCGGCTGGCCAGGTTCAGGTAGGACGCCGGGGGGACGGGATGACCGGTGGGACCGGTGGAGCGGCCAGCACCATGGGCCGGACGGTGAAGTGCCGCATCTCGTTGTCGACGGCGAAGGTGGCTGCGGCGCCGCGGTCGGGAAACGGGGCGACGACCTGGCGGACGTCCTGGCCTCCGGCTCCGTCGTACTGGATGACGGCGTACAGAGCTTGCGGCTCGAACATCATATGATCATCTAACCGCATCCACGCAAAGTCACGGAATCAATCCGCGGTGTGCCTACAGTGGTCCGTGCTCGCGATAGCGCCGGGCTGGGGATGCTCTGACCGTTTCTCCCGGTAGTGGCTCAGTAGACGAGAGCCTGGGCACCGTCGGTCATGATCTCGGCCACGAAGGCGGCGGCGCCGGCGATGCGGATGCCGTCGATGACGTCGCCAGGACCGATCGAACGGCGGGCGGCGCACTGCGTGCACAGGGTCACCGTGCCGGCCGCGAGGACCGCGTCGAGCAGGTCGGGCAGCGGCGCCGCCTCGGGCAGGGAGAACTCGGCGGCCCGACCCGGCAGCGCGAACCAGGCGGACTCCCCGGTCAGCCACAGGGAGACGGCCACTCCGCTGCTGACCGCGACCGACGCGACCGTGAAGGCCTGCGAGCAGCGCTCCGGCGCGTCCGTCCCCGCGGTCACCTTGATGACTAGCGATCGGCTCATCTCGCCAGTCTCGTCCCCACCGAACGGCCCGGGCCACCGGCCTCCGGACCCGGGCCGGCTGACCCGGGTCCGGTCGGCCCCCGATCAGCCGGCCGGCGCCGGAGTCGGAGTGATGGCGGCCGTGTCAATGATCACGTTCGTGCCGGCGGCACTGAACCGCATCCGGTCGGGCAGCACCGTCGCGGCCGTCAGCTTCAGGTTGAACGGCAGGCCCTCCACCGGGACCGTCACGGTCAGCAGCTTGACGACCTCGTCGCGCAGCTGAGGCGGCAGCAGGCCCGCGATGCCCTGGCTGAGCTCCCGCGGGGTGTAGGTGAAGGCGGCCGGCTTCACCCCGATGTCGGCGGTGCCGTCGAACGGGTAGCTCTGCCCACCCCAGTTGATGGTCGAGGTGATCTTGACCGCCGATCCGGCCGCGCCGATCTGGATGTTCGTGACGAGCGCGCCCGGCTGGTTCTGGGTGGCCAGGTAGGCGTTGATGTCGGCGTAGGTGAGCTCGACGTCCGCATCCAGGCTGTCGACCGGGATCCTGGTGACGGCACCGCCGATGATGCTGGAGAGCGGGATGTGGACGCCGTCGAGGTGCGAGCGCACCCGGTCGACGCGCAGGCCGTTCTCGGTGAGGCCGCGGACGTCGACGTCGACGTCCCGGTAGTCGCCCTTGACGACCTGCGGCAGGAACAGCGCGCCGCCGATCGACACGGACGGCTTGGTCGGCAGGTTCTGGCCGCGTTGCGTCTGCGTGGCGATCTGGTCCGAGACGGCGTGAACCGCCAGGCGGTCCGCCACGAATCCCAGCACCAGCAGCACTACGACGACCAGCGTTATTCGAATCGCTCTACTGCCCACCGGATCATCCTGGCAAATGCCGCCCAACCAGGTAGACGAGAGGTGCCGCGACCGTAAGGGGCGCTACGGCGGCCAACAGGACAGCGGCGACGGATCTAGCCGGGACGGGTCGCACCCGCATCCCGCCCGCGGCGAGCAGCGCCGCGGGCGAGCCCAGCGCCGGCCGCCCGCCGTCGCGCGCGCGTCTCGTAGACCGGGGCGACGGTCCCTCGGGTGACGCCTCCGTCGGCGGTGGACCGGACGGCGCTGCCACGGCGTCCACCGAAGCGGCGAGCGCGGGGCCGGCTCGGGCTATGAGCACGCCCATCACCGCGGCGGCCAGGGCGCCCGCGGCGGCGAGCAGCGCACCCGAACCGGCCGACAGCTCGTCGGCGAAGCCACCGTAGCCCGCGCCCAGGCCGGTGCCAGCGGCGAGCCCCAGTCCGCCCGCCAGCAGCGAGCCCGCGCCGAGCAGCCCGGCAAGCCAGGCGACCAGCACCGCGCCGCCGACCCCAGCCAGCCCGACCGCGACGAGCAGGTCTCCCGACTCGGGCGCGCCGGGCTGCGCCCGCAGCGCGAGCAGCCCGGCCAGGAAGGCGACCAGAGTGCCGCCGCCGAGCGCCGCGGCGAGTTCGGCGGTCACTCGCGCACTCGCCGGCGCGTCCGCCTCCGACGCGTCACCGGCCGTGGCCGGGGCGGGCGGGACGCCGAGGCGGCGCCGGCGGAAGAGCTGGTAGACGATCACCACAGCGAGCCCGGCGCCGATGACGCCGGCGATGCTGCCGAGGTCGTGGCGGGTCGCGCCGAGCACGGCGCCGTCCGCGGTCAACGCGGCGGCGGCGAGCAGCAGCACGGTCGGCCGGGACGCCCGCAGCACGGCCACCCAGGCCCAGCCGAAGGCCAGCTGCTCGACAAGCAGCACGGCCGCCAGCTCCGGAGTGCCGGCCATGGCGGCCGCCGCGGGCAGGGCGGCGGCCAGCGCCGCGCAGAGCAGCGCCACGGTCATCCACCGCCCGGCGGCAGGCGTGGCCGGCCGCGGCGACGGCCCGGGCGGGCTCAGGGAAGGTGGGTCCGGGGAGGATGGGTCCGGGGAGGATGGGTCCGGGGAGGATGGGTCCGGGGAGGATGGGTCCGGGAACGCCGCAGGACCCGCCGATCCGGCGGGGGCGCAGGTCCGTGGATCGCGGGCGCGCACCCCCTCATGCTTGCACGACACCCTGCCGCTGCCCGGCCGACCAGGCATGTTCATCCGATCGGCCGTGATATGGGCCGCGCGCCCGCCGCGGCGGGCCTCAGCCGCCCGCGAAGGGCGGCAGCGCCTCGACGACGCTGCCGGCGCGCAACGGGATCGTGGCCGGGTCACGCCTGCCGGCGGGCTCCTCGTCGACGAGGAACGAGCAACGGGCGAGCACCTCGGCGAGCCGTTGACCATGCCGGTCTGCCGCCGCGGTGATCACGGCGGCCAGCGTGTCCGCCCGGAGCAGCTCCTGTGCGGCGCCGGCCGCGTCCCGCGCGGCCGCCCAGTACCGGACGGTTACCTCCGGCGCTTCGGTCACCTCGGCTCCCCTCGTCGACTTCAGATCATCCCCCTCGCCGCAGGTCACGGCACCCCGGGGCGATTGCCGGTATGTTTCACTGTCGTTTCCCAACCGTTATCCACGTCGAGCCCGGAGCCGTGACGGTGCCCATCCAGGAGACAAGGGAGATACCTCCCAATCCTGTCGACGAGCCCCGGCACGACACCGGCCTCCGCATGCCCGAAGCCGGGCACGAGCCAGAGCCGGGCCGACGGGCCGGCCGCGGCGGCGAGCGCCCGCGCGTGCTCCACGGAGAAATAGGCGTCCTGCTCGCCATGGACGATCAACGTCGGTGCAGGGGCGATCTGCCCGATCAGGTCGACCGGCGCGGCCGGCCACTCGGCGGGCACGGGCGACCAGGGCGAAGCCGGAATCCGCACCCCGAAGCCGAGCCGGGCAACCAGCCGGCCCGTCGGCGTCTCGGCCATCCAGTGAATGCGACGCATCGGCGCCGTATCACGCACGAACCACCGACTGGTCGCGCTGACCCCGACGACGGCATCTGGAATGTGACGCAGCAGACGCCCGTAAACGGACGTTCCAGAACGCGCCAACGCGGCGTGTCTCAGTACGGCCGCGCCACCCATCGACCACCCGACAGTGACCACGCGGTCATATCCGAGTCGCCGAGCCTCGCCCACGGCCGCGTCAACGTCGAACACCTCGCGGTCACCGAATGTGCAACGGCCGGTGGAGCTGCCGTGACCCCGCGTCTCGATCAGCAGCACGTTTGTGTGCCAGCGCAGGCCTTCGGCGACGGAGCGCACTGCTCGGCGCGCGATGGTTCCGGAGAATCCCGGGACGACCACGACCACTGGTGGCCGCGGCTCGCCCCCCACCAAAGGGCCGTAGTCAAGCAACGCAGTGGCCAGAATCTCAGCGTCGGCGGTTGGGAGAACCCGGTAGACGGTGGGAGCGCGGTCGAGCACTCCGCTATCCTCCTCACGTACCGATGTGCGTTTCATGCCCATGACGGTCGTGAGACGCCGCAGTCTGACTTGTGTCAACCAAGGCCAAGAACGGACCGCTCGGCACCACCTGGGTCGACGCTGCCCCACCACCATCCGCCGCACCTGGAGGAGCCGTCTTGAGCGTCGTCCTTTTGCTCACCAACGCCCCCGGTCCGTCCGCCGAGTCCTTCCCATCGCTCGGCCTGCTCACCCACACCGTGCGCGTCGCGCCACTGGAGGCCAGCGCGCTGCTCGACGCCCCACCGGTCGACGTCATCGCCGTGGACGGACGGCGCGAGCTCGTCATCGCCCGAGGTCTGTGCCGCCTGCTGCGCACGACGGGCCTCACCACCCCGCTGCTCGCCCTGGTCACCGAGGGCGGCCTCGCCGCGGTCTCCGCCGACTGGGGTGTCGATGACGTGGTGCTCGACACGGCGGGCCCGGCAGAGGTGGAAGCTCGGCTGCGCCTCGCGATCGGCCGGGTGGCCGCCGCTGGCGGGACCGCCGAGGCCGGCGTCATCCGTTCGGGCGACCTGTCCGTGGACGAGACCACCTACTCCGCCAAGCTGCGCGGCCGTCCGCTCGAGCTCACCTTCAAGGAGTTCGAGCTGCTCAAGTACCTCGCCCAGCACCCGGGCCGGGTGTTCACCCGAGCCCAGCTGCTGCAGGAGGTCTGGGGCTACGACTACTACGGCGGTACCCGTACCGTGGACGTGCACGTCCGCCGGCTGCGCGCCAAGCTCGGCGCCGAGCACGAGTCGATGATCGGTACGGTCCGGCACGTCGGTTACAAGTTCGTTGCCCCGCCGATCACGCCGCTGCCTGACACCACGGCGGCCAGCCGCCTGGAGCGCGACGAGATCCGCACGCCCGAGCGCGTCTGACCCCGCGGGCGGCGGACGCCTCGCCCGCCGCCCGGCCCCGGCGGTTCCGGGACCGGGCATTCGGTGATCCCACACGATCGCGACGTCGACGCGGCGTCGGCCACCGGGCCGGCGCCGCGTCGACGTCTGTCGGCGAGTGCTCGCCGGTGGCCGGTTAGTCCATGGTTCGTGCGGCCAGGGCAGGCCTGGCTTACCGTCGGCTGGTGAGCTTGCTGAGCTGGTCGGACAGTCTGCCGGCGGGACTGGCCGCCGGCGTCGGCGCGCTGGTCGCCGCCGCGCGGACCGCCGACGGAGTCGGACCGGTGTCGGACGACGTGGCGCTGACGCTGCGGCCCGGCCCCGGCGCCTCGCCCGGCCGGTCTCATCTGGTCGCCGCCGACGACGCGGGGGTCGTCGGGTACGCCCAGCTGGCGCGGGCCGGCGACGGCGCGTGGGAGGCGGAGCTGGTCGTCCATCCGGCTCACCGGCGCCACGGCGTCGGGACCCGGCTGGTCGAGACGCTGCTAGGCGCCGTGCGCCAGGACATGCCGGCGGGACCAGGCCGACCGGCCACCCTGGACATCTGGGCGCACGGCGACTCGGCCGCCGCCGCGACGCTGGCCGACCGGGCCGGGTTCTCCCGCGGCCGGGTACTGCTGCAGCTGCGCCGCCCGCTGCTCGACGGCGCTGACCTGCCCAAGCCGGTCTGGCCCGCGGGCGTCACGGTGCGGACGTTCGAGCCGGGGGCGGACGAGGGCGGCTGGCTCGCGCTGAACGCCCGGGCCTTCGCGAACCACCCGGAGCAGGGCCGCTGGACCGAGCGGGACCTGCTGCCCCGCGAGGCGGAATCCTGGTTCGACCCGGCCGGCTTCTTCCTGGCGGAACGGGACGGCGAACTGGTCGGCTTCCACTGGACGAAGGTGCATCCGGTGGACCCCGTCCCACCGCCTGGGGCCGTCGCTGCCGGGCCGATCGGGGAGGTCTACGTCGTCGGCGTGGATCCGGCGCGGGCCGGCGGCGGCCTGGGCCGAGCCCTCACTCTGGCCGGGCTGCGCCACCTGCGTGACGACCGGGGCATCGCCGCGGTGATGCTCTATACCGACGAGGACAACGTCCGGGCGGTACGGATGTACGAGGGCCTCGGGTTCAGCCGCTACGCGGTCGACGCGCAGTACCGCGCCACCGTCGCCGCCTCCGGGTGATCAGGGCCGGTCTCCGGCACGCCGGGCCGTCAGCCGCCGCGGCTCACGGAACGCGGGCCGGTGACCGCGGCAGCGGTCGGCGGCTCGCCCACGCCACCCTCGACGTCCAGAACCGCCGTGAGGTTCGTGACGTGCAGCAGGCGACGGGCCATGTCGTTGAGGTTGCGCAGGACCAGCCGGCCGCCGGTGGAGCGCTGCCTGCGGTGCGCGTAGAGGATGACGGCCAAGCCCTGCGAGTCGAGGAACCCCACCTCGGCAAGATCGACTACGATCTCGCTGACGCCCGCCATCCGGGCGTCCATCAGAGCCTCGCGCAGGGGCTCGAGGGACGAGTAGTCGATGTCGCCCTCGGGCCGGATCACGATGGCATGCGGGCCTGTCACTTCGACGCTCACTCTAAGGATCATCGCTCCCCGCCACTGCCGGTTCCAGGCCGATCGGTCGTTGCCCTACCCCCCTCGACGCGGCCTCACACCCCGTCCCCCAAGTCGCCCACCGCTCCCCCACCCGTTTCCGCGGCGGCCCGAAGGCGCAACCGGCGGCCCGGACCGAGAGCCCGCGCGGAGACCGCCAGAAAGGTCCCCGCCTCGCGGGGTGGGATCGGGTCGGCCCCGATGCGATCTTGCGAGCATGCGTGATGAACAGGACCGCACCCTCAGCCAGCGCGCCGCGTCGCCGAGACCCGCGGGAGGCACGAGCTTCGGGCAGCCGATAGCCGTGGCCGGCGGCGAACGAGATCCGCACGGAGTCACGTTCCTGCAGCGGACCGACGGCAGCTCGATCACCATCAGCACCCAGCCGGGCGGCTTCACGGGAGATCGGGTGGTTCTCCTGCGACTGCAGTCACCGCTGCTCGACGCCGTCAACGCGGTCTACCTGCGGCCGGCGGAGGCGGACCGGCTCGCGGACGGCCTGGCCCATGCCGCCGAGCTCACCCGCCGCGGCATCCGCGCAGGCGGGGCCGGTGCCGGGATCCGGGCCGGCGGCGAAGAACCGCACGACGAGCCGGCCGGCCAGCTCGTCGTCGTCGCCGGCCAGGGCACCAGCGCCCAGAGCCTCCGCACCGCGCTGGACGACCTGCCCCCTGGGGCAAGCCTGCTGGACTTCGGCGCGGATGTCGACGTGAGCCTCGTGTTCGCGCTACCGGCCACGGGCGCCAGCCGGGGGCCCGGCTAGGTCCGCCCTCGTGTCGCTTCCCGGGCCAGGCGACGGCCGCAGGCGCGGGGCTCAGCCGCGGGTCAGCCTCGCGTCGAGCTCCGCACGGTCGGCGACCCAGTAGGGGCCATCATCCTCGACCACGTCCGCCAGCAGCACGTGATGACGGCCGGTGTGGCCGTTCGGGAGCAGGCAGGTCAGGCCGTCGGCGCGGCAGCCGGGCGCGACGACGGTCCTCGGGACGGTCCAGAGCAGCCACACCTCGTCATCGCCCCAGCCCTGCAGGACGGCGGTGTGGTTGCCCTGGTGACCGCCCTCGAGCGCGCAGGTCACCTCGTCGGGCACCTCGTACGCGGCTCCGGGCACATCACCGAGCCGCTGCGCGATCTCCTCGGGCACCCGCTGCCATTCGCCACAGGCGCCATCGTCCACGGTCTCGCCCACGCCCCACTCACCTCCGCCGAAGCGGCCACCCGGATCGCCGACGCTGGTCGACCGCGTGGTGCCCGCGCTGTCCATGACGACAGGACACCCCAGACCCGAGGCTGCGCTTCGCCCGATGGCGGGGCGACGACTCAAACCCTGTCGACGCACCGATATAAGCACGCGGGGTCGCGCGCCCCGACACCGGGTCGAAACGATGCGTACAGAATTAGTTACTCGTAGAACCCATAGTAGGGTCGTATGCCTCTTTCGGTGACATTGGTGTCACTGAAAGACGATACCGAGTGCGGTCGCGAGCGACGGAGCGAGGCCAACCAGGTCCCCGGCGCCGATCTGCGCGCCAGCCAGGCCGTCGGCACCGGTCACCCGGTCGAACCGGCAGTCGGCGAACCGTGCGGCGGCCACGGTCATGCCGGTGAAGTCGGCGCCGGTGAGGTCGCAGCGGACGAACTCGACATGGTCGAGCCGGCTTCTGGTCAGGTCCAGGGCGGTCAGGTCGCAGTCCTCGAACCGGCAGCGGCGCAGCCGGCAGAACCGCAGGGTCAGGCCGTCGGCGCGGACACCGGTCAGCCTGGCGTCGTGGACCTCGCCACTCACCCAGACAGCGCCAGACAGCCGGCCACCGTCGACGGTCACCCTCGTCGCCGCACCACCGTCGGCCACGGTCCCCGCGAGCGCGACCTCCCGGAGGGCGACATCCCGCAGGGTGACGCCGGCCAGGTCGCCGCCGACCACCCGCAGCCTCGCCAGCCGGACCCCAACCAGCCGGACGTCGCGCCCGTCCCCGTCGCCGGTCTCGGCGAGCAACTCCGCGAGCTCCACGGCCGCCGCCGGGCCAGGCGTCGCGGGGTCCGGCGGCTCCGCCGGGAGGTCCGGAGCCACCGGAGCCCAGGGATCGCCTCGCCGCCGCGCCGTCGTCGCCATGAGAACAGCATGCCGGGTCGCACCGGCCCGCTCAGCCGCGGATGACGTCGAACAAGCTGATGACCGCGAGGACGACGAAGGCCGCTGCGGCGACCCGGGTGATGACCTTCACGGGGATGACGCGCAACAGGCTGCGGCCGCCGGCGATCGCGAGCCCGGCGACGGCCCAGAGGGCGAGGACCGCGCCGAGCCAGACCGACACCGGCGAACCGAACCGGGCGGCGAGATTGGCCGTCGAGATCTGGGTCAGGTCGCCCATCTCGGCCACGAAGATGACGGTGAACGACGTCGCCGCCACCCGCCAGAACCCGCGCGGCGTCTCCCG
Organism: Pseudofrankia sp. DC12; assembly: GCF_000966285.1. NCBI lineage: Bacteria > Bacillati > Actinomycetota > Actinomycetes > Frankiales > Frankiaceae > Pseudofrankia > Pseudofrankia sp. DC12. The sequence continues at coordinate 4,183,131 of NZ_KQ031391.1, read as the reverse complement.
GGCCTTCCTGCTCCTGCCACCCATGGCCGCGACGCTCGTCCCCGCGGCGTCCGGGACCGTCGAGGGCTCACCTGGCCGGGCCAGGCCCGGGGCGTCGACGGCACCGGGCATGACCTCGGCCGTCACGCTCCGCCCCTGGCCGACGACCTGCGCGACCTCCGCTTCGGCCTCGAGCTCCTCCTCGGCCTCGTCCTCGTTGCCCTCCCGGTAAACGAGGACCGCTCCGGCGACGAACAGCACGAGGGCCACCGCATCGACGACCCGGTGCGGCAGGAGCGTGAGGACACTGCCGACGGCGACCGCCAGCGTGACGTGGACCAGGAACGCGGCGGCCACCCCGACCCACACGTGCAGCGGCCGGAACCGGCTGCCGAGCACCAGGCTCGCCACGAGGGTCTTGTCGGGAAGCTCAGCCAGAAAAATGATGCCGAACGTTACGAGCGCGGCGGTGGGGCTCACGGCCTGGCCCTTCCTCTCGGGCCGGGCCGGGCGCGGGGACGCCTTCGACCCGGCGTCGCGAACCGGATCGAAGGTCTCGCCCACCCGGCCGGTTCCGAGACCGACCAGGCCCGGCCGCCGGGCCTGCGCCGCCTACCGGCCGGCCGTCGCCGACCCGCCTCGCGACGCCGCCAGTATGTCGACGGCAGGGCCGCCCGACACTCTCATGCCGGACAGCAGGGCTACTCCCCTTCTGAGCCCACCTTACTCAGCGCCGCACGGCACCGGACCGCGCTGCGGCGACCGTCACCCCGCCGCGCGCGGGCGAACGACCGCCACCTGGCCGGCCGCCCAGGCCGGACCGGGCCACAGCCTGAGGGCCGGGAGCGGGCCACAGCCTGAGGGCCGGGAGCGGGCCACAGCCTGAAGGCCAGGAGCGGGCCACAGCCTGAGGGCCGGGAGCGGGCCACGGCTAAATGGGCCAAGACCGGGCCACATATGCCACAGACCGCTATGAAATCATCGCTCGAACGCCGTCGGGCGCACCTGCTCGTACTGCCGACGGCGACGCGCGGGCCGTAGTCGACGAGAGGCGCATGGCTTCCAAGAAGCAGGTCACGGCGTACGCCAACCAGGCCAGGTCGACCCTGCGCAGCGCGGTGCGACAGAGGGGCTTCGATGTCGTCCGTCGCCGCGCCGGGTTCGAGATGCCGGGCATGGACGCGCTGGCCGTCTCGACCATCCGGGAGACCTCGCCGTACACGATGACCGACGCGTCGAAGGTCTTCGGCCTCATCCAGGCCGTTCGTTACCTGCTGAACAACAAGATTCCCGGCGACATCGTCGAATGCGGGGTCTGGGCCGGCGGCTCGGCGATGGCGGCCGCGCGCACGCTGCTCCAGGCCGGCGACACCTCACGTCACCTGTACCTGTTCGACACCTTCGAGGGGATGCCGGCGCCGACCGGCGTGGACATCGCCCCGGACGGGCAGACCGCCGAGAACCTGCTGGCTCACGCCGACCCGACCGACCCGGCCTCGGCGTGGTCGATCGTGCCACTGGAGCAGGTGCGGGAGAACATGGCCCGGATCGGCTACCCGGAAGACAGGATCCATTTCGTCAAGGGACTGGTCGAGCAGACGGTCCCCGAGCAGGCCCCGGAGCGGATCGCGCTGCTGCGGCTGGACACCGACTGGTACGAGTCGACCCGGCACGAGATGGAGCACCTCTACCCGCGGATCATGCCCGGCGGGGTGCTGATCGTGGACGACTACGGCTGGTGGAAGGGCTCCCAGCAGGCCGTCGACGCCTACGTCGCGACCCACCGCATCCCGATCCTGCTGAACCGGATGGGGCCCGAGTGCGGCGCGATCGGCGTCGTCCCGGCGGCGAGCACGCAGCCCGCACCCCTGCCGCGCCCCTCGGCCATCGGCGCGAAGACCTTCTGACGCCACGTCTTCCGGGCCTCCCCGGCCCCCACCCGCCGGCCTCGGTCCAAGATGGCCGTCCTGGCCCTGGAGTGGTCGTGGACGGTCCCGGAACACGACCACTCCAGGGCCAGGACGGCGATCATCTCGACCGCCGGGTCGGCCTGCCCAGCGCCGGGTCTCAGGCGAACAGGCCCCGGGCCCAGTAGTCGCCGCCGGTGGCGGAGACGCCCGGGGGGACGGCGAACAGCGCGCTGCTGGTGTGCCGGATGTACTCGTTGAGCGCGTCCGACTGTGCCAGCCTGCGCTGGACCGGGACGAACCCGGTGCGCGGGTCACGCTGGAAGGCGATGAAGAACAGGCCCGCGTCAAGCTGACCGGTTTGCTGGTCGACGCCGTCGGTGTAGGAGTAGCCGCGCCGCAGCAGCGTGATGCCGCCGTTGGTGGCCGGAGCGGCGAGCCGGATGTGGGCGTCGGCCGGGATCACCGGGGCGCCGTCCTCGCCCTTGGCCGCGAGCGGTACCGGGTCGAACTCCGTCTCCGCGCCGAACGGGGCGCCGGTGTCCTTCCGCCGGCCGAAGACGTCCTCCTGGTCGGCCAGGAAGTCGCGGTCCCACGCCTCCAGCAGCATCCGGATCCGGCGTGTGACCAGGTAGGTACCGCCACGCATCCAGGCCTGGTCGGTGTCCGGGCCAACCCAGACGTGCGTCGCCAGGGACTTGGTGTCCTCGCGCTTGATGTTGTTCGTGCCGTCCTTGAAGCCCATCAGGTTGCGCGGCGTCTGCTGGGTGGAGCTGGTGGTGCTCGTCCGCCCGAACCCCAGCTGGAACCAGCGCAGCACGGCGGTGCCCTGGGCCAGCCGGCGCAGGTTGCGCACGGCGTGGAAGGCGACCTGCGGATCGTCGGCGCATGCCTGGATGCACAGGTCGCCGCCACCGCGATCCGGCTCGAGCTCGTCGCGGGGCATCGCCGGGATGTCGGCGAGCGCCGCCGGCCGCCGGGCGCTGAGGCCGAAGCGGTCGTCAAACAGCGACGGGCCGACGCCGAAGGTGATGGTGAGGTGGGCGGCCGACAGGCCCAGTGCCTCGCCGGTGTCCCGGGGCGGCGACTGCGGCGCCGACTCGACGTCGCTGACCGGCTGACCGGCCGCCATCCGGCTGGCCGCGTCGGTCCAGGTCCGCAGCAGGTCACGCAGCTCGTCGCGGGTCACGCCGGCGGAGACATCGAAGGCGGCGAAGGCCAGCCGGTCCTGAGCCGCGGTGCTCACGCCGGCCTGCTGCGGGCCGTGGAACGCGACGACGTCTCGCGGCGCGCCGGCCGGCGGCTTCGAACCGTCGTCCGAGCAGCTGGCCAGTGTCGCCGCCCCTGCCCCCGCCAACCCGGCCGCGCCGAGCAGTGCCCGGCGCCGGGAGAATCCACGCTGGTCGGCCATCACTGCTGAATCCCCTCGTGATCTTCCTGGGAGGTACCCGCCGCCGGGCGGCCGTCCGGCTTCTCGCTCGAACGGCCGCCTGTGCGGTGCCTTACTGCACGATCGTCCCGGCCACCTGCGACAGCGGCTCCGCCAGTGCGTCGACGGCCTGCGAGAGCGTCTTACGCTGGTCTTCGGTCACCTTGTCGTAGGAGACGTAGCCCGTTCCCTCCTTGTACGGCGCCATGGCGGCGTACATGTCGGCGAAGCGGCCCTGGACCGTCGAGGCCAGCGTCGGGTTGATCTTCGACAGGCCCGGCTGGAGCAAGGTGAACGCCTTGTCCGCGCCGTCGATGTTGCCCTGCATGTCCAGGAGGTCGAGCTTGCTGTAGCGCTCCTCCTCACCGGTGATCTTGGACTGGCCCACCTCGTCGAGCAGCTCGGTCGCGCCGTTGGCGACCTGGGCCGGCTGGTAGGTCGTCGTGGCGACGAGCGTGTTCAGCTTGCCGACGTCGGCCTGCAGCTGGTCGGCGATCGGGCCCATGCCGTCCAGCGACTTGTCCGCGAAGATGGACTTCTCCAGGCGGTGGAAGCCGGTCCACTTCGCCGGGTCGTCGACGTCGTCGATCCGGGCGTCGATGGCCGGGTCGAGATCCCCGAACGCCTCCGCGACCGGTTCGATCCGCTCGTAGTTCAGGCGCGGCGCGCCGTAGAGGGCGGCGGCCTGGGTGAGGTCGCCGGCCTTGACCGCGGCGACGAAGGGCGTCGTGTTGGTCACCAGCTCCGCTACCTGGGCCTTTACGTAGTCGGCGTACTGGGTGGTGGCCGTGTTGAGCTCGGCGGCCACCTCCGGCGACAGCGTGGCCACGGCGGCGCCGGAGACCGCCTCGGTGACGACGAAGCCGACCTTCTCCGGGCCGCCCTTCGCGCCAGGGCAGTAAATCTGGTACTTGCCCGGCTTGACATTGAGGGAGAACGTGCCGGAAAGGCCCGGCGTGAGGTTCTCCTTCTCGCCGAGAATCGTGTCGCCGTTGAGCAGCTCGGTCTCGGTGATGGCGTCGGCGTCCTTGTTCGTAATCTTGAACGTCGTCGCCCCCGCCGGGATGGTGGCCGGATCGGCAGTACAGCCCTTCACAGAGATCGTCACGTTGACGGTCTGCTTACCGGCGCTCGTCCCGGATCCGGACGAGCTACCTCCGCAGGCGGCGCACGCGGCAGTGATGACGGCAATGGCGCTGAACGCGAGTGGTGCGCGGCACACGGAGTACCCCCAGTATTGGTGAGTGTTTGGTTTGCGCGGAGGCCAGCCCTGGTGGCGGACGCGGAACTGTCCTGCCACCGGATGCCCTGGCTGCGGCGGGCCTGGACCAGGCATCCGGCGTGTTGCGGGCCGGCGGTTTTCGGGCGGTGGCTATTTCCGGGGAGCCGGCTCCGGCTGAAGCTCACCTGTCGTCGTCTCGGCTGCCGGCCCGACGGCTGCCGACCCGACGGCTGCCGACCCGACGGCTGCCGACCCGACAGCGGCTGGCACGGTGGCTTCTGGCCCGATGGCGCCTGGAACGGAGCCTTCTGGCGCCACCGCTTCGCCCGCTTCTCCCGTCGAGGGCTGGGTGGCCGCCGCGGCAGGAGATCCGCGCCGCCTGGTGGGCCAGGCGATGAACAGCACCAGCGGGACGAGATAGATGATCCACGCCACGAACTCGGCGACGACCGGTCGCGGCTGCATCCCCAGCACGCCGGTCAGCACGCTGGCCAACGGCGTGCCCGGCCGCACGAGCCACGACATGTCGAACATCTGCCCCTGACCGGTGTTCAGCCAGCCGGCCTCATGGGCGGTGTGTGCGGCCGTCGCAAGCAGTCCGGCGGCGACCAGGACGAGAACGAGCCCGGTAACCCGAAAGAAGCGGGAAAGGTTGATGCGTACGCCACCGCGATAGATACCGACACCAATGACGACGGCGACGAGCACACCGAGAAGCGCGCCTATACCGGCGCTGGCGGGCGAGGTGCTCGCGTTGAAGGCAGCGATGAGGAACACCGCGGTTTCGAAGCCCTCCCGCAGCACGGCGAGGAAGGCCATCGCTACCAGTGCGCCGGTCGACCCTGTCTCCAGCGCCGACTCGGTCGCGTTCTCCAGCGAGCGCTTGAGGTCGCGGGAGTTGCGCCGCATCCAGAGGATCATGTAGGTGACCATTGCCACCGCGATGAGCCCGATGACGGTCTCCAGCCCCTCCTGTTGGCGCTGCGGCAGCTCCCGGTCGACGGCCTGCAGGACGATGCCGACGGCCAGGCAGAGCACCAGGGCCAGCCCGACACCGATCCAGACCTGGCGCAACGCGTCGCGACGGCCCCGCTGCCGGAGGAAGGCGGCGACGATGCCGACGATCAGGGATGCTTCCAGCCCTTCGCGCAGCCCGATCACAAAAGTTGGAAGCACCGGCCACCCTTCCCTTCGCCACTCCACCGACTCAAGCTGACCTAACCTAAGGCAAGCTTGCCTAACTTAGGACAGCCTTACCCTCGAGTGCAAGAGTCTCCGGAACGACGACACCTAGACCTCTGACCCATCGAGACGCACACGTCCGGCCATCGGAAACGACACGGAAGCAGAAGAACGCGGGTAGTGACGAGCCGGCGGGTTCGTCGCTCCGGTCGGCACCAGACCGCGCACCTGGCGACACGTGAGCAGGAGCGAAGCCCACGATGTTGCCTTGGTCGAACACCCGTGCGAACGTGAACGCGTGACAGGGACCGGCCGGCCGGAGGCCGGGGTGCGGATCGTGATCGACGGTCAGGTGTTCGAGCTGCCGGCCGACACCAACCCGGAGGAGCTACGCCGACGCGTCGCCCAGGCCGTCTTCCGTTGCGAGGTCGAGCAGCTCCACCTGGCGAACGGCCGAACCATGCTCGTCAACTGGCGCTCCGTGCGCACCATCCAGATCCACCTCGGCCCGCCCGACGAGCTCCAGCCCGGCCCCGGGCTCACCGCGTCATCCACCGGCCACCACCCGCCGGCCCCCTAGACGGGATCACGGTCGTGCGGTGGCCGAGGCGGGAACCTGGTCACTTCCCCCGCACGACCGTGATCCCCCACCCATCGCGCACAGGCTCGAGTAGTGGCCCGCGATCCACCGCCCCGCCAGGGGCCAGCCCACGAGGCCGGCGGGGTATACGATCATGACGGTTAGGTCGCCTCCTGGCCACGCGCTCCTGGAACGGGCGACCCGGAAGCCGACTGGGCGCAGAGGAGGCGACGTGGCGTATACAGCTCAGCTGGCGGCGGCTTTGTCGGGCGCCACCCAGCGGCAGCTGTCGCACTGGCGCCGAGAAGGCGGCGCCGGGCCGGTTCTCGTGCCCGAGATCGCCGCCAAGCCGCCGCGCGTCCTCTATTCTTTCCGGGATCTACTGGCGCTGCGAACCTGCGTCTTTCTGCGTCGCACGGTTTCCCTGCAGCGGGTCCGGAAGGCGATCGACAACCTGCGTGGACTGGGCGAGTACGAGCACCTTTCCCGATATCGACTGGTGTCTGACGGCGGCACGGTCATGCTGGTCGACGGCGGCACGGTCACCAACCTGGTGCGCAGCCCCGGCCAAGGTGCGCTGGTCATGATGGGCGACATCCTCGAACCCTTCGCGGCCCGAGAGGGCGTCGTGGTTCCCAGCCTTTTCCACCCACGCAGAAGCCTGGAGATCGATCCGGAGACCCGCGGCGGTGAGCCCGTGGTCGCCGGCACCCGCGTGCCCTACGACCTCGTCGCCGGCCTGGTCCGAGCCAGGCTTAACTTTTCATGCGGGCGCTACACCGTCACCGACCTCCACCCGGACCCACCGCGCTAATGGCGGTGAGAGACCGGGATGGTCAGGACGGCGGGACGCCCCAGCCGCCGCCGCCTGGGGTGCGAATGGTCACGACCGACCCGGGGGCGAGCGGGCGGCTGGCCTTGGGTGGGAGTGGCTCGCCGTCGACGTCGTTGTGGCCGACGGCGCCCGGTGCGCCGCCCTCGGCGCCTTCGGGGGCGTGGCGGCGGCGGTCGGTGAGGACTGAGAGGGTCGCGGGGGCGAGCACCCGGATGGAGCGGACCAGGCCGGCGCCACCGGGGTGGCGGCCCGCGCCGGCGGTCGTCTCGTCCAGTTCGTAGCGCTCGACCCGCATCGGGTACTCGAGCTCCAGCGCCTCGATCGGGGTGTTGAGCGTGTTCGTCATCCCGACGTGGACCCCGGACGGGCCCGGACCGCGGGCCGAGCCGCCGGCGCCGCCGGCCAGCGTCTCGTAGTAGGTCCAGCCGTCGCCGCCGATGACCAGGTTGTTCATCGTCCCCTGGCCCTGCGCGGGCAGCACGGGCAACGGGTCCGCGGTGGCCGCGCCGGCTCCGGCCGCGCGCGCGGCGGCGACAGCCGCGCCGAGAGCGGCGAGCACCGTGTCCGCGATCCGCTGGGAGGTCTCGACGTTGCCGGCGACGACGGCCGACGGGCGGCGGGCATCCACCAGCGACCCGGGCTCGGTGACGACGGTGAGCGGCGCGTACGTGCCGTCGTTGGCCGGGACGTCGTCGGGCAGCAGCACCCGCAGCGCGAAGCAGCAGGCCGAGCGGGTCACCGCGCGCGGGCAGTTGACGTTGCCGCGCACGGCCGGGGATGTGCCGGCGAAGTCGACCGTCAGGCCGTCGCCGGCGATCGTCACCGCTACCCGCAGCGGGATGTCGACGTCGTCCGCGCCGTCGCCCTCCAGCTCGCTGGCCGCCTCATAGCGGCCGTCGGGCAGCAGCGCCACCAGCGCCCGGCTGCGCCGCTCGCCATAGCGCAGCACCTCGTCGAAGGCGGTCAGGACGGTCGACATGCCGTGCCGCTCGGCGAGCTCGGCCAGCCGGACGCCGGCCAGTCGGTTCGCGGCCGCCTGCGCGCGCAGGTCGCCGCGGCGCAGGTCGGGGGTGCGGGAGTTGGCGCAGATCAGGTCGAGGATGTCGTCCTGCCAGACACCGGCCCGCACCAGCCGGACCGGCGGGATGATCAGCCCCTCCGCGAAGATCTCGCGCGAGTCGGCCGGCATCGAGCCGGGCCGCATGCCGCCCATGTCGGAGTGATGCGCCCGGGTGGCCGCGTAGCCGACGAGCTCGCCGCCGAAGTCGAGCGGGCTGACGAGGGTGACGTCGGGCAGGTGGTTGCCACCCGCGAACGGGTCGTTGAGGACCCAGACGTCGCCAGGCCCGTGCGAGGCCTCAGCCACTCGCGCCCCGTCGCCGGCCCGTGCCAGCGCGGCCGCGCGGCGCTCGGCGACCACCCGGACCGACTCGTACAACGCGCCCAGGTGCACCGGGACGTGCGCCGCCTGCGCGACCATCCGGCCGGTCGCGTCGAACAGGGCGGCCGAGCAGTCGCGCCGCTCCTTGATGTTCGACGAGTAGGCGCTGCGGACCAGCAGCGTCCCCATCTCCTCGGCGACGCCGGCCAGCGCGCTGGACAGCACCGAGAGCGTCACCGGGTCCAGCCCGGCCGTCTGCCTGTTCTCGCTGGCCAGCTCGTCCATGCCCGCCAGGATCCCAGCCCCGCGGGCGGCCGGCGCACCCGAGGCTGGCGGGCGTCGCGCTCGGTTACCCAGCGCCGGCACACCGGTGGTGGGCGTGGTCAGATAGGGGCCATGCCCGCCGCCTCCGGCCCGCCCCGGACCTCCCCGCAGACCTCCCAGACCGGCGTCGCCGGCCCGGCGGGGACCCTGGGATCCGCCTACCCGGCAGGCTCCCCGGGCCTGTCCGACGCCCTCACAGATGAGCTGGCGGCCGACGTCGCGGCGCGGGTGCGGGCGCTGATGCCGCGCGCGCTCGCGGATCTCGCCGAGCTGGTCGCGCTGCCGAGCGTCTTCGACCCGAAAACCGGCCCGTCGGCCGAATGCGTGCGCGCCGCCGACCTCGTGGCCGCCGCGCTGCGGGACGCCGGGCTGCCGGACGTCCAGTTGGTGGAGACGCCGGACGGGTCGACGGCCGTCGTCGCCCACCGCCCGGGCCGTGCCGTGGGCCCGGCCGCCAGGAACGGGCCGAACGACCCGGCGGCCAATAACGGGCCGAACGACCCGGCGGCAGAGAACCCGCCAACGGTCCTGCTTTATGCCCACTACGACGTCCAGCCGGCCGGCGACGACACGGGCTGGGACAGTCCGCCGTTCGCGCTGACCGAGCGGGACGGCCGCTGGTACGGCCGGGGCGCCGCCGACTGCAAGGGCAACCTGATGGCCCACCTCACGGCGCTGCGCACGGTCGGGGACGCGCCGGCCGTCGGGATCAAGGTGATCGTCGAGGGCTCCGAGGAGCAGGGCACCGGCGGCCTGGAGCGGTTCGTCGAGCAGCACCCGGACGTGCTGGCCGCCGACACGATCGTCATCTGTGACTCGGGCAACGTCGCCGTCGGCGTGCCGACCATGACGACCGCGCTGCGCGGCATGGTCAGCGCGGTCGTCCGCGTGACGACCGGGACCAGCGGCATGCACAGCGGCACGTTCGGCGGCCCGACGCCGGACGCACTGCTCGCCCTGGTCGCCATGCTCGCGACGCTGCACAACGAGGCCGGCGACGTCACCATCACCGGTCTGGCCAACGGCGGCGTCTGGGACGGCGAGAGCTACCCCGAGGACCAGCTGCGCACGGACGCGCACGTGCTGCCCGGGGTGGACCTGCTCGGCAGCGGAACGGTCGCCGACCAGCTGTGGGCCCGGCCGGCGCTGACAGTCATCGGCATCGAGGCGCCGCCGCTGACCGGCGCTCCGTCCGCGGTGCAGCCGCACGCGGCGGCGCGGCTGAACCTGCGGGTGCCACCGGGAGTCGACCCGCGGGCCGCGTTCGAGCTGCTCGCCGACCATCTCCGGGCCGCCGCGCCCTGGCACGTCGAGGTCGAGGTCACGCTGGAGGGGGTCGGCGCGCCGTTCCGGGCATCGACCGCGGGAAGGGGCTACCAGGCGATGGCCGCGGCGATGGCCCTGGCCTACGGCCGGCCGGTGACCACCGCCGGGCAGGGTGGCGCGATCCCGCTGTGCAACACCTTCGCCCGGACCTACCCGGACGCGGAGATCATGCTGATCGGCGTCGCGGAGCCAGCCTGTCTCATGCACGCGCCGAACGAGAGCGTCGCGCCGAGCGAGATCGAACAGGTCGCGCTGGCCGAGGCATTGTTCCTGCTGGGCTATCCGGCCACCCCGGCGGCGCGGAAGTAACGAAACCAGGCCGAAACCAGACCGGTGTCGGCCGGCGGCACGGGCCTGGCGGCCGGGCGGCGCCCAAACCCGACAACCCAGCGCCAGACTCGGTCCCGCCTGATGCCATTCTTGGGGGTCATGGGACCGCGGGGGGACGAGACTGCTGTGCCCGCGCCCGCACCGCCGCCGTCGACGGCGCCCGAACCAGCCGCGCCCTCCGACGCGGCAACGACCGAGGAGGCCCCCGAGACACAGCCGCCATCGGCTCCCCGGGCCCAGCCGACCAAGCCGGCCCGAGTCAGGGCGTCGCGCGCGCGGGCCAAGGCGACGAACGCGGCCGTGGCCGCCGAACCCGCGGCGACGCAGGCCGTGCCGGCGCCGCCGGCCGCCCCGGACACCATGCCGGAGCCGGTCGAGACCAGAAGTTCGTCGGTCGGCTCCACCGGCAGCGGCGATCTCGGCGACCTGATCCGTTTACTGATCCCGGACGATCCGACCACCGGCCCGGTCCCGATCCCGCCGCCCGGCCCCGAGACCGGGCCGATGCTCCTGCCCCCGATCGACGGGCCGTTCGCGCCGGCCACGGCGACCGCGTCGGTCACGGTGACCGCGCCGACCGCCGGACCCGCCGGCGCACCGACCCGCGTCGTCACGTCGGCCGCCGCGGCCACCGACCGCGCGGCCGTCCACGACGACACGACCCACGCGGCGACCGCCCACCCGACCGATCCGCGCGCAGCCGACTCGCAGGACGCTGATCCGGACCAGGCCGGCCCGTCCGACACCGCGGCTGTCGAGGAAGACGCGACGGACGAGGGGCCAGCCGCGTTCACGGTCGTCGGGGTGCTGCCCGGGCGGGGACGCCGGCGCTGGGCCTGGGCCCGATGGCTGCGGGCACGGTGGATGTGGCTGCTCACCTGGCCGGCGGCGGCGGTCTGGTCGTTCGTGCCGGGGTGGCGCGGGGCACTGCGCTGGTCACTGGCCCCGCACACCACGCCGACGCCGGATGGGCCGCGGCGGCTGCGCTGGTTCCGGGAGCGCGGCTGGCGACGGTCGCCCCGCTGGTCGCGCCCACCGCACACGCCGATCCGACCAGGCTGGGCCAGAACCGCCGTCGACGTGACCGCGCCCGTCTACGCGGTCGCGTTCTCGCCGGACGCCCGGCGGCTGGCGACGGCCAGTGGCGACGGAACGGTCCGGCTGTGGAACATCACCGACCCGGCCGTGCCCTGGCAACGCTGGATGATCAGGACCCGGTTCGCCGTCGGGCCGGCGGTGGCGATCTCCCCCGACGGGGCCTGGCTGGCCACCGGCTACGACACGGCGCACGCCGCGCTGTGGCGGATCGACCGGCCGGGGCCGCCGGTGCCGCGCGCGCTGCTCGACCATCCCGGCGGACTGACCGGCCTGCACTTCTCGGCTGACGGGCAACGGCTGGTCGGCACGTTCGCCGGCGAGTCCGCCCGGGTCTGGGACGTCAGCGTCCCGGCCCGGCCCCGGGTGCTCGGGCGCGCCGGCGACCGACGCGCGGCTCGCGGCGCCGCGATGTTCCCGGACGGCCGCTGGCTGGCGACCGTCGGCGAGCGGGTCGAGTTCTGGGACGTCTCCTCGGCGCCGGTCCGCCGTACCCACCTGACGGCCGGCGAGGGCCCGCTGTTCGGTGTCGCGGTCGCGCCGGACGGCCGGACGCTCGCGGTCGGGCGCAACGACGGCGCCGTCGACCTCTGGCACACCGTCGACCCGTCGGCGCCGGCGCCACGGGCCTCGATCGACGCGCACTCCGGCTGGGTGACCACGGTCGAGTTCGGGTCGGACGGGCGGTGGCTGGCGACCGTCAGCGCCGAGCAGGTCGCGCTGTGGGATCTGACCGACCCCACCGTCCCGGTCGGCCGGCTGCAGGCCGGGCAGCCGGTCACCGCGGTGGCCTTCTCACCGGCCCGCGGGCTGTTCGCCGTCGCGAGCCTGGACGGGTCGGTCAGCCTGCTGCGGCCCACGGCGTCGATCGAGCTCTCGCCGGCGGAGACGGCGGCTCCGGTCCGGCTCGCCGATCTGGACGACCTCAATGACCCGGCGGACGCCGTCGGCGAAGACGCGATCCCGCTGCCGGGCCAGCGGCCCAGCCCGAAGACCACCGCGCAGGGCGCGGCCTTCGGGACCCTGTCCATCGTGCTGGGGCTCGCGCTCGCTCTCGGCCCCCGGCTCAACCTGATCCAGGCCCTCGCGGTGGTGGTCCCGGCCACACTGGGCCTGCTGATGGTCATCTTCTGGTGGCCGGCGGTCCTCGGGGGGCGCGGCGGGGAGGCCTCCGACGGCAACCAGCCTCCGGCCACCGACGAGGCCGGGGCCACGAAGCCGAGCCCGGTCCCCAGGACAGACACCGGGCCACTTCCGACCGGGGGACCCGGCACAGGCCCAATCCGGACCGCCAGGCCACTTCCGCCCACCGGTCCTCGGACCGGCCCGTTGCCGTGGACCGGGCCGCGGTCGAGCCCGCTCCCGAAGATCGGCCCCCAGACCGGACCGATCCCCACGACGAGGCCCCGGACCGGACCGATACCCACCACAGGGCCCCGGACCGGACCGATCCCGACGACAGGGCCGAAGACAGGACCGATCCCGACGACAGGGCCGCGGACAGGGCCAGCTCCGTACACCGGGCCGCGCACCGTTCCGCTGCCCCAGCTCCCCCAGACAGGGCCGCGGACGGGGCCCCTCTCGACGACCGGACCGGCGACGAGACCACTCCCGACGACCGGGCCAAGATCGGCTCCGCGAACTGCCGCGCCCAAGACGACCGCCGAGCGCGCCGGCCCGGGCAAGCACCCGCCTGATCGGACTGACGGCGAGAGCACCCTCGGTGACGGCCCGGCGAGGCCCTGAGACAGACGCTTCGGCGCTCTCGCCCGCCGGCCCGATCAACATCCCCCAAACTGGCCGGCCGGCGCCCAACCTGGCACTACGCTCGGATCGTTCGCCCGAAACCGGCGGATGCGTGGGCTTGACGCGCGGCTAGCCGGGCACGTCGAGCGCCAGCCGGCCTCAGGCTCGCGAACGCGCTGCGTTAGGTTAAAGGGATGAAGCGCCGCAAAGCCGCGGGAGCGGTCCGCCGGCCTTCGACCTACGGATACTCGACGTGATGGGGGGGCAGCCTTTGTTCACCGTCCGACGGGATCCGAACGCGGCCACGCTCAGCTCGGCCGCGGAGATCCCCCCGGTCCTCCAGATCGGGGATGTCGCCCGCCAGGTAGGGCTGTCGCTGCGCACTGTCCGGTTCTACGAGGAGGCCGGGCTCCTGACCCCGGTCGGGCGGACACAGGGCGGCTTCCGGCTCTACGACGAGGATGCTCTCGATCGCCTGCTGCTGATCAAGCGGATGAAGCCGCTCGGTTTCACTCTCGAGGAGATGCGGTCGCTGCTGGGCGTCCGCGATGAGCTGCGGCTGCCGGACCTGACCGCAGAGCGTCGGCACGAGCTGCAGGAGCGGCTCAAGACCTGGGCCGCGCTGGCGGAGCAGAAGCTCGCCGACCTGCGGGCTCGCGCCGGCATCGCGGCCGACTTCGTCGCCGGTCTGCACGACGACGCGACCCGTGGTCCCAGCACCCCCGCGACCGCGCGAGGCAGACAGGACGACACCGGCCACGGCCAGGAGGCGCTCCCGGACCGGGTCTGACCCGGTCCGGGAGCCATCGACGCGGGCGCGTGGGCAGCCAGGCCAGCCGGCCTGGTCGCCGCCGGCCGCGGACCCAGCAGCACTCATCCGTCCGAGTCCCGCATCGAGTAAAGGGTTCCGTTGTCCAACACCCAGAGCATCCCGTCCGCCGCCGGCGCTGGGGGCGAGGCCTACCAGATCGGTGACGTGGCGGACAAGGTCACCCTGTCGCTGCGTACCACCCGCTTCTACGCCGAGGCCGGGATCCTCGCCGCCGTCGGCGAGGACGGGACCGGCACGCCGCTGTACGACGACGAGGCGGTCGACCGGTTGCTGCTCATCAAGAAGATGAAGCCGCTCGGTTTCGCCCTCGAGGAGATGCGAGCACTCATCGACCTGCGCGACGAGGCGACCAGCTCCGGCGCCACCCCGGAGCGGCGCGCCGAGCTCCTGGAGCGGCTGGAGACCTGGATCGCCCTGGGCGAGGAGAAGCTGCGCTCGCTGGAGGAGCAGGTCCGCATCGCCGAGTCGTTCCTGGGCGTCCTGCACGACGACGCCCACCGCGCGCGGCGCGCCGCCGACTAAGGCTGGGGGCCGGACACGGCGCTCCGCGCCTCCGGCCCCCAGCCCTCGGGCGCTGAGCGCCCTCCCAACGCCTAACTAGCTGGGCGTGGACGACCTGGGCTGGCCTCCGCGGTAGTCGGCATCTGCGCCACGTCCCAGCACCAAGGCGACCGGCGGCACCACACGGCGCTCCGCGCCTCCGGCCCCCAGCCCTCGGGCGCTGAGCGCCCTCCCAACACCTAACTAGCTGGGCGTGGACGACCTGGGCTGGCCTCCGCGGTAGTCGGCATCTGCGCCACGTCCCAGCACCAAGGCGACCGGCGGCACCACACGGCGCTCCGCGCCTCCGGCCCCCAGCCCTCGGGCGCTGAGCGCCCCTCGCGATGCCTGGAGGCGCGCCCGCTGCGGTAGCACGGTGTGATGATCGCTCTTTTGACTCTCTGATGGCTGCGAGACAAGCCCGGTTACGACCACCCGACGGCTGAGATGGCGATCATCGGGCTGCCGGGGCCTGGCCGGGGCGGCCTCCGTGCCCGGGCGCTGGGCGTTCTCGGCATCGGGGTGTTCTGCCTGGGGCAGATCTGCTGGGGGCAGAGGATCGGCCGAGGTGGGGGCCCGGCGGGGCAGGCTGGGCTTACCGGACGGGACCGCACTCGCGTAGGTCGCGAGGCCCGACGGGCACAGCCGCCGGAGGAGCAGATGGCCGAGGGATCGGACGAGTTCGGGTTGGGCCAGCAGGTGTTCCAGCGCCTGCTGCGAGAGCGGATCATCTTCCTCGGCTCCGCCGTCGACGACGAGGTCGCGAACAGGATCTGCGCGCAGCTGCTTCTGCTCGGCGCCGAGGACCCGCGTCGCGACATCTTCCTGTACATCAACTCGCCGGGCGGCGTCGTGACCGCCGGGATGGCGATCTACGACACCATGCAGTACCTGGACAACGACATCGCGACCGTCGCGCTGGGCCTGTCCGCCTCGATGGGGCAGTTCCTGCTCTGCGCCGGCACTCCGGGCAAGAGGTACGCGCTGCCGCACGCCCGGATCATGATGCACCAGCCGTCCGGCGGCATCGGCGGAACCGCGTCGGACATCGCGATCCAGGTCGAGCAGACGCTGCACACCAAGCGGGTCATCCAGGAGCGGACCGCCTTCCACACCGGCCAGACCGTCGAGCAGATCGACCGTGACTCCGACCGGGACCGCTGGTTCACCGCGGATGAGGCCAGGGACTACGGTCTCGTCGACCAGGTGGTGGCCTCGGCCCGCGCCGTCCCGGCGGAGTCCCCCTTCGGCTACCGCACCTGAGCAGGCCCACCGGCGCCTCGGCGAAGATGTCCGTATGCCCACCTTCATCGAGAAGCCGACCATCATCGAGGCCGCCGGCAATCTTCCGAAGATCATCCGGGAGTACGTCGGGCGGGTGAACACCGGGACGCCCGGCGTGAGCATCGCCCACATGACCGCTCCCGGCGGCTGGGAGGAGCCGGGCCAGCGCCCCGAGTTCGACGAGTACACGCTGGTGCTGCGCGGGGTCGTCACCGTCGAGCACTCGGGCGGGCGGGTGGACGTCGGCGCCGGCCAGGCCATCCACACCGCGGCCGGCGAGTGGGTGCGCTACAGCACGCTCGGCGCGGACGGCGCCGACTACCTCTCGGTCTGCCTGCCCGCCTTCGCGCCCGACACCGCCCACCGGGACGACTGAGCCCACCCCTTCCCGGGGTTGCCGGACCTGGCCCATCCGGCCGGCCTACGATCGGTGCGAACGAGGCCTGCGGGCTGGAACCCTGGGGAGGCGGCGGATGGCCGAGTCGGGCGAGGCGCCACCGCTGCTGCGCCGGTTGGTCGGGGACGCGCTGCGTGGCTACCGGACCGACCAGGGCCGGACGCTGCGCGACGTCGCCGCCGCCGCGCGGGTGTCCATCCCTTACCTTTCCGAGGTCGAACGAGGCCGCAAGGAGGCATCTTCCGAGGTGCTCGCCGCGGTCTGCAAGGGGCTCGACGTGCGGCTGAGCGACCTGCTCGAACAGGTCCGCCGTGAGCTGCTCGCGCTGGAGCGCCGGCCCGTCCCGGCACCGGGGCCACGCCGGCCGGCCCAGGGCCCGCGGACGCCGGCTCGGGCTGGGGCCGCGGGTGCCGCCTCTGCTTCGGCGGCCCGACCGGGAGCCCCGGCGGCGCCGCTGCGCCGGCTGGTCGTGATCGCGCCCGCCCAGACGTCACGACAGTCCCAGTCGGGCCCGACCTGCCAGCTCGGCGCACCCCTGCCGATGACCGGCCAGCTTCTCCCCGTCCCGCTGGGCCGGCGCCGACGGCGCCCGGCCGGGGCGACCCGGGCGCCGATCGTCCCGGCTACCGCGGTCCGGCGGCCGCCCCGTGCGGGCGCACGGCCGAGCGGGCCACGTCACGCGGTCCGGGGCTGCCCGGCCCACGCGCGGACGACCCATGGGGTCACCGTGCCGCTTCTCCTGGTCTAGCCGCCTGGGCCGGCGCGCCGGCCCAGGCCACGCGTGACCTGGACTTTCCCGCACCGAAACGACAACGACGCTCCCGGCATCCTAGCGTGGGTCCGCCCGGCCGCCCAGACATGCGGCCCGCGGCTCCGTGTCTGTGGAGGCGAGCGATGGACTATCCCGAGTACCTGCGCAAGGTGCCGAAGGTCGAGCTGCACTGCCACTTCGAGGGAACAGTCCGGGCGGCGACCTTCGCCGGCCTGGCCCGCAAGCACGAGGTGGCGCTGCCGACCGACGAGGTGGCCCGGCTCTACGACTACGACACCATCTACGAGTTTCTGAAGATCTTCGGCATGGTGTCGTCGACCCTGATCGACCGCACGGACTTCGCCCGGTGCGCCTACGAGTCCCTTGAGGACGGGGTTCGGCTGGGCAACCTGCGCTACCGGGAGATGTTCTTCAACCCCACCCTGCACACCCGCCGCGGCATCCCGATGGCGACCGTCATCAACGGCCTGGTGGACGGCATCAGGGCGGCCGAGACCGACTTCGGCGTGCGCTGCAAGCTGATCGCCGACGTCTACCGGCAGGACGCGCCGGAGCTGGCCAGGCAGATGGTCGAGGAGGTGCTGGCGAACCGGGTCGACGAGCTGATCGGCCTGGGGATGGACGGCGCCGAGGCGCCCGACCCGCCGGAGAAGTTCGTCGCGGCCTACCGGGCGGCCAAGGCCGGTGGCCTGCGGCTGACCAGCCACGCCTCCGAGGACGCCCCGCCTGTCAACATCACCACCTGCCTGGACGTGCTCGGCTGCGAGCGGATCGACCACGGTTACCACATCCTGGCCGACGCCAGCGTGCTGAACCGCTGCAAGGACGAGGGCATCTACTTCACCTGCTGCCCGACATCGACCGCCGTCGTCTACGGCTGGCCGGACCTGACCGCCCACCCGATCAAGGGCATGGTCGCCGCCGGCCTGAACGTCATGCTCAACTCGGATGACCCGACCATGTTCGACACCGACATCGGCCGGGAGTACGTCGAGCTGTGCACGGCCCTCGGGTACGACCAGAAGACCGTCCGCACCCTGGTCCTCAACGGCGTGGACGCCACCTGGCTCGACGACACCGACAAGGCCGCGCTGCGCGCCGAGTTCACCAGCCAGCTCGACGCACTCGACGCGGCCCTCGCCGGCCCGGACCAGCAGGGGCGCTAGCCCGCCTCCGGCGCCGGGGGGTCGGCGGTCGTGAGGGCGGCCGCGACCGCGTCGCCGACCTCGCGGCGGCGGGCCTCGCCGACGACCTCGGCGCCGTCGGCCTCCTGGATGTAGAACGCGTCGACGACGTCCAGGCCGATCGTCGCGACGATCGCGGTGTGCACGTCGATGCCGACGCCGGCGAGCGCCCGCACGATCCGGAACAGCACCCCGGCCCGGTCGGGCGCCCGCACCTCCAGCACCGTCCGCGAGCCGGAGTCGTCGAACGTCGCCCGCGGCGGCCCGGGGGTGCGCCAGGGCCGGCGGGTCGCGTAGGCCTCCTCGCGGGCGGTGAGCTGGGCCGCGACGTCGAGCCGGCCCTCCAGGCCACGGCGGACGTCGGCGAGCAGCCGGCGCGGGTCGGGCTCCTGCCCGTGGGTCGCCGCGACCGCGGCCTGCAGCAGCGCCCGGCCGTCCGCGCCGCGCGCCGAGGCCCGGCGGATGTCGAGCCGGTTGATCGCGAGCACGCCAGCGGTGACGGCGAGCAGGCCGACGTGGTCGGGGGCGAGCACCACGATCTCGTACATGCCCTCGTCGGGCAGCTTGTTGACCTGCACCAGATGCTCGTCGGGCAGCGCGAGCAGGGCACGCTGCCGGTCGCTGAGCTCCCCGGGGTACGGCACCGGGCCGCCGCCGAGGACGGCCGTCGCCCGCACGACCAGGTCGCTGATGAGACGCGCCTTCCAGGCGCTCCAGGCCGTCGGGCCGGTCGCCTTCGAGTCCGCCTCGGTCAGCCGGTGCAGCAGGCCGAGTACCCGGATGCTGCCGGCCGCCTGCGCGACGGCCTCGACCGTGGCCAGGTCGTCGATGTCGCGGTGGGTCGCCGAGTCTGGCAGCAGCAGATGGTGGCGGACCATCGCGACCAGCACGTCGACGTCGTCCGGCGGGAGGCCGAGGCGGGGCCCGAGCTTCTCCACGATCAGGATGCCGGCATCGGTGTGGTCACCGGGGTAGCCCTTGCCGATGTCGTGCAGCAGCGCGCCGAGCAGCAGCAGGTCGGGCCGGTCGACCTCGCGGGTGTGCTGGGCCGCCTTCGCCGCCGCCTCGATCAGGTGCCGGTCGACGGTGTAGCGGTGGTACGGGTTGCGCTGCGGGCGGCTGCGCACGGCCGCCCATTCGGGCAGGACCCGGACGAGCAGGCCGACCTGGTCGAGCGACTCGAGCACGGGGACGGCATTGTCACCGGCGGCGAGCAGGGCGACGAGCGCGTCGAGCGCGGCCGGCGGCCAGGGGTCGGGCAGCGGCCTGGCGTCCCGGGCGAGCCGGTCGATCGCGTAGCGGCCCAGCGGGATGCCGGCGCGGGCCGCCGCGGCGGCGGCGCGCAGCACGAGCGCCGGGTCGCTGGCCGGGTCGGCGTCGCGGGCGAGCTGCACCTCGCCGTCCTGTTCGACGACGCCGGCGTCCAGCGGGCGCCGGGTCGGCCGGGCCGCACGCCACCGGGAGCGGGACCGCAGCGCGCCGCTGACCTGGTTCCAGGTGGTGTCCCAGGTCCAGGAGATGGCTCGGCCGGCGTCCGCCACGGCGTGCGCGAGCGCGAACGAGTCGGGCTCGCCGGGCTGGTCGGGTTCCTGGCTGCCGCCGCCGGCGCGGTAGCCGAGGGCGGCGGCGACCGCGTCGCCGTCCTGGAGCAGCAGCCGGTCCTGGTCGCGGCCGGCGGCGACGCGGCGGATCTCGCCCCGGACGTCGAGCAGCAGGTGCTGGGCCGCGCGAACCCGCTCACCTGGCGGCTCCGCGACCCAGGCGGTGGCGAGCGCGTGCAGCGCCTGCACGTCGCGCAGGCCGCCGCGGCCCTCCTTGAGGTCCGGCTCCAGCAGGAACGCGACCTCTCCGACCCGCCGGGCCCGCTCGGCCTGGAACTCGGCCAGTTCGGGCAGCCGCCGGTGAGCCCGGGCCCGCCAGCGGGTCCGGGCGGCCTCGACGAGGCGGGTGGCGAGTGCTTCGTCGCCGACGATCAGGCGGGCGTCGAGCAGTCCGAGCGCCGCCTTGAGGTCGCTGTCGGCCACCGACACCGCCTCGTCGACGGTACGGACGCTGTGGTCGAGGCGGATCCCGGCGTCCCAGACGGGGTACCAGATCCCGTCGGCGAGCGCGGCAAGCGAGTCGGAGCCGCGTTTGCCGTCGTGTACGAGCACCAGGTCGAGATCGGTGCCGAAGGCCGGCTCGCGGCGGCCGTAGCCACCGACCGCGATGAGCGCGACGCCGGGGCCCGGGTCGCCGAACAACGCGCGCAGCGCCGTGTCCGCGCGATCGGTCAGCGCGGCGCGCAGCGGGGCGCCGACGAGTTCCGGGAAGGAGTCATCGCGACCGCGCAGCGCCGCCAGCCCGGCGACCGCGTCGGGGCTGCCCGCGCCCGGTGCCGAGGCGGCGCCGGGGCCGGGATGACCAGTCGGCCGATCCACCGCGACCATCTCCAGATCCGTCAGCTCAGTCAGATCCTTGCCCGAGGCACGCTTATCTACCGAATCGGGCAGGCGGGACGACGCCCACGGCGCCTGGTCCACGTTCTCCGGACCGGCAGGGCAGGCACATCCACGCAATGACGTCGAGGGCAGAGACGTCAGTGGCAGCGAAAAGCGGAGGGCTCACCGACGGCGAGCCCCCCGCTTGTCAGGCCGTCACCCAGCGGGCGCGGCGGGAGCGGTCGGGAGTGCCCGGGAGTCCCGAGCCTCGGTACGCGTTCCGGCCGCGGCCGCGGCCGGAGGTTCTGGCGGCGCCGGTCGCGCGGGCGCCTGACGGGCGGCCACGACGGTCTCGCCGCTGGCCGACGTCGGTTCTAGAGGGCGTCGGAGCCGCGTTCGCCGGTGCGGACCCGCACGACGGTCTCGACGGGCACGACCCACACCTTGCCGTCGCCGATCTTGCCGGTCTGGGCGGCCTTGGTGATCACGGCCACGAGGTCGTCGACAACCTCGTCGTCCACGACGACCTCGACCTTGATCTTCGGTACGAAGTCGACCTTGTACTCGGCGCCTCGGTAGACCTCCGTGTGTCCCTTCTGGCGGCCGTATCCCTGAACCTCGGAGATCGTGAGCCCGTGCACGCCCCGGGCCTCCAACGCCGCCTTGACGTCGTCGACCTTGAACGGCTTGATCACCGCGGTGACAAGCTTGGTCATTGCTGTTCCTCTCCCTTGTCAGACCCGAGCCCCCTTGGTCAGGCCTGCGTCCGGTCCGGTGTGCCGAAACCGACCGGACCCGGCGACGCTACCGCCACCGCCGACCAAAGTGAACCTAAAAGCCTTCTCTCACCACAACCATCGACGGACCTGGCCCACCAGGACCACTCTCCCCCTCGACCGCGGGGCCGAACGGCGGATCGCCCACAGCGACCGCGCCAGGTCTTCGGGTCGCCGACCCGCGGCTACGTGGAGTAGTCACCGCCACCGCCACCGCGCGAGCGCGACCAGTGAACACCCACAGTGACACGACCGGCTCCAGGCCGACGATGGCCAGAAAGCGTCTCGCAAAGACGCGCCGCCCACGGACCTTCAGCCGCGGGAAAGCGCTGCCCACGGCGCCGGGGCGGGCGCGCTCGCGGGTACCGCCGAGAAGACCAAAGAATCCTTTTCAGACATCCTGAGGCACAAAAAGGCGAGGGTGTGCCGATTTCGGCACACCCTCGCCCATCGAACCGTGGGGCCGCCCAGGGAGGCGCAGGAAGAACCTCCGCCGCCCCGGGTCAGACCACCGTGACGCGACCGATCAGGCCTGTGCGTCTTCAGGCACGAGCGACGGAGCCGGGGAGGAAACGGTACCCGCGCCGCCGATCGAGCTGTACTGGTACGCGGACTCGCCGTGCAGGACCTCGTCCATGCCGATCTCTTCGTGCTCTTCGCTCAGCCGGCCCTTGACCACGTACCGGATGAACAGGCCCAGGATCAGCGTGCCGATGGCCGAGTAGCCAAGGGTCGCGCCGACGCCGATGGCCTGCCAGCCGAGGACGCTCCAAGGCCCGCCGTACAGGACGCCGTCCTTGCCCAGCGGGTTGACGTCCGTGGTGGCCAGGAAGCCGTTCAGCAGGGCGCCGAGGACACCGCCGACCAGGTGGACCGCGCCGACGTCGAGGGCGTCGTCGATGCCGACCTTGCCCTTGATCGCGGTGGCGAGAGCGCAGAGCGCGCCGGCGAGAACACCGACGACGATCGCGCCCATCGGCGAGACGAAACCACAGGCCGGGGTGATGGCGACCAGACCGGCGACGGCACCAGAAGCGGCACCGAGGGTGGTCGGCTTGCCGTCACGCAGCCACTCGACCCCGACCCAGGCGAGCGAGGCCACACCGGTGGCGATCTGGGTGTTCAGGAACGCCCAGCCCGCCAGCGAGCCGGAGCCCGCACCCGAACCGGCGTTGAACCCGAACCAGCCGAACCACAGGATGCTGGCGCCGAGGACGACGTACGGAACGTTGTGCGGACGGAAGTCGCCGCCGGGCCAGCCACGGCGCTTGCCGAGCACGAGCGCCAAGACGACACCCGCGATACCGGCGTTCGCGTGGACGACCGTTCCACCGGCGAAGTCCATGACGGCGTGCTTGAACAGCCAGCCGTTCGCGTTCCAGACCCAGTAGGCGATCGGCGAGTAGATCAGAACCGACCACAGGGTGACGAACAGGCAGAACGCGCCGAACTTGAGGCGGTCCGCCGTCGCGCCGGTGATCAGCGCCGGTGTGATGATCGCGAACATCATCTGGAAGGCGACGAACACCGTCTGGTGGGTGGCGCTGCCCTGCGGGTTGATCGACCCGATCGCGGTCGGGTCACCCAGGTGCTGCATCGCGGCGTAGTGGAAGCCACCGAAGAAGCCGTTGGCGTCCGGGCCGAACGCGATGCTGTACCCGACCAGTGCCCAGACCAGCGTGACAATGCCGATCGTAAAGAAGTTCTGCATCAGCATGCCGAGAACGTGCTTGCTGCGGACCATGCCACCGTAGAAGAAGGCGAGTCCCGGCGTCATGAAGAGCACCAGCGCGGAGCTGGCGAGCATCCAGGCGTCGTTCGCGGACAGGCCTGCGTTGGTGACTGCGTCCTGTAGTTCTTGTGGGGACATATCTCTCCCGTCGTACTCCCCCCGCGCGAGCCGCCGCGCGGACTACGGTCCCCGGTTCGCCTGCTCGCGGCACTCGTCCCGGATCCTCCGGTGTCGAAGGTTCTTTAGGCGCTGTTCCAGACCAGTGACCGCCCTGTTTCTGGTGTGTGAATTCGCTAAATTGGGCCGCTGGTGGTCGAGGACGGTGTGCCTGCAGTGGGTGTCCGGAGACTCTCCGTGTCGATCAGCGCAGATGCGTGACTGTACAACTTCGGACAGTTACTGTGACGCGCCGTGTGCAATACACGATCGGAGGGCCCCCATAGTGGCTGTGGTCTGTCTCAGGACCCGCAGAAGCCGCGGTGTTGGCCCGTCAAGGTCACGACCGCATCCGTCCGACGCGGCCGGCCTCCGGGGTCCCGCGGTCTGCTGGGATTTCTGATCGCCGGGTGGTTGGCCCTCGCTCCTGGGGTGTCACCCGCTTGGGCGCAGCCCGTGCCGTCCTCGTCTGGCGCACCCGACACGATCGCCGGGCTGACGGCCCAGATCGCCTCCGTCCGCGACCAGCTGGCCGGGCTCGACGCCCAGCTGACGGCGGCGACCGAGGCGTTCGACGCCGGCCGGCTGCGGCTGGAGCGGGCCCAGGCCGCCGCGGACGACGCCGTGCAGCGCGTCACCCGCGCCGACCAGACCGTCCAGGAGGTCGTGCGAAAACGGCGCGACCTCGCCGCGTCGGCCTACCGTGCGGGCGGTCTGAACACTCTCTCGGCGATCCTGGGCGGTGATCCGGGCAGCGCGCTCGACCGCGTCGGCGCGCTGGACGCCCTCTCCCGCCGGGCCGGCGCCGCCGAGACCCAGGAACGGCTGGCCCGGGTCGACCTCACCCAGGCACGGATGGACGCGCAGGCATCGCTGGCCGCGGCGAAGGCTGCCTTCGACGACGTCGCGACACAGAAGCAGATCATCGAGACCTCCGCGGCCCGCCAGAAGGGCCTGCTCGACGGCCTGGTCAGCAAGCAGGCCGACCTCGAGCGGAAGGCCCGGGAGGAGGCCGCCGCGGCCCAGCGCGCCCGCCAGCAGGCCGCGGCGGCCGCGGCGGCGCGGATCGCCCAGCAGGCGGCGGACCAGCAGGTCCAGCTGCGCCAGCAGTCGGCGCTCGTCGGGCAGGCAGCGGGCGCGTTCGCCGCGGCGCCGGTCACGCCCCCGGCACCCGCGGCAGCGGCCACCGGCAGCGGCGGAGCCGCGGCCGCCGTGGCCGAGGCCTACAAGCAGCTCGGCAAGGCCTACGTGTGGGGGGCGGCCGGCCCCGACACGTTCGACTGCTCAGGGCTCACGCAGTGGGTCTGGGCGAAGGCCGGCGTCCAGCTGCCGCACTACACCGGCGACCAGTGGAACGCGGGGCGCCACGTCACCCGCGACCAGCTGATCCCCGGTGACCTGGTCTTCTTCGACGCGAGCCTCGACCATGTCGGCATCTACATCGGCAACGGTCAGATGATCCACGCTCCGCACACCGGCGCCGTCGTCCGGATCGAGAACGTCTGGTGGAACGTGTTCCAGGGCGGCATCCGCCCTGGCGGCTGACCGCCGTCCCAGCGGCCCGGCTCAGGCCCCGGCTTCGGGGCTCGGGCTGGCCGCGACGGCCTCCAGAACGGCGCTGACGTCCTCGTGGCCCTGGCCGTGGGGGCGGGGGGGCCACGGGAGGCCGGTGCGGCCTTACCGGCACCAGAACTCGTCGAGAACCGGGGGCGTGCCGCGGTGGAGGCCGCCGAAAGCCCAGCCGTGAACGGTCCGGCCGGGCTGGTGCTGCGTCGGGCGAGCCTCTAACCGAACTGCTCGGCCATCTCGACGAGCTCCTTGCACTTCGGGCAGACCGGGAAGCGGCTCGGGTCCCGGACCGGCTCGAACTTGAAGCCGCACAGCGCGGTCACTCGGCCGCCTTCAATGGAGGCCCGCACGATGTCCTCACGGCGGGCGAAGTGGGAGTAGTCGTCGCCCTCGCCCGTACGCGTGTCGGACGTCTCTGGCCGGATCTGCGTGGTGCTCACCCGTCGAGTGTAGTTCTCGGCCGCGCTTCCCGCCGGCAGGGGATTCGGCGCGTGCCCCGGTCCCGGTGGCCATCCAGGCCGGAATCCGGCCCCGACGCACCGGTGGAAGCGGCCGTCCGTCGGGTTGTTGCCGTTGACGCGCCGGGTGGCAAGCCCGGGCAGCCCAGGAGACTGTTGTCAAGGGCCGTTCTGACGGCGCGCCCGGTCGGCCCGGTGCGTCGGCACGCCCCTGGGGGCTCTTGTAGCGGCGAGTGCCGGCGTACCCTGGTAGCGAACGAAGGAGGCCGGTGACTGCACTGATCGACAGTACCGAGATGTACCTCCGTACCCTGTACGAGCTACGGGAAGAGGGCATCCCGCCGCTACGCGCGCGCTTGGTGGAGCGGCTACATGTCAGCGCTCCCGCCGCCAGCGAGTCGACGGCTCGGCTGGCGCACGAAGGCCTGGTCTCGCTCGCCGAGGACCGGACCGTCCAGTTCACCGACAAGGGCCTGCTTCGGGCCACCGCGGTGATGCGCAAGCACCGCCTTGCCGAGCTGCTGCTCACCAAGGTCATCGGCCTCGACTGGGCTCTCGTCCACAACGAGGCCTGCCGCTGGGAGCACGTCATCTCCGACGAGGTCGAAGCACGCCTGACGGTGCTACTGGGCGACCCGAAAGTTTGTCCGTTCGGCAACGAGATCCCACCCGCAGTGGAACAGCTCGCGGTCGGCAGCGGCATCCCGGCGAGCCTGCTCTCCACCGCGGACGGCGCGGCCGGGCAGGCCAAGCCGGTCACCGTCGGCTGGATCTCGGAGCGGCTACAGAGCTACGAGGACGTCATGCGCCGCCTCCAGGAGGCCGGCATCGTCCCTGGCGCCCCGATAGTCATCGAGTCCGCCGGCGACATCGTGAGGATCCACCAGAACATCGACAAGCCCGCCCAGATCGACCGCCGAACCGCCTCCCTCGTCTACGTCCAGTAGTCGCGCCCTTGATCGGGGCCGCTGAACCTGGCCCAGCGGCGCCTGACGTGATGCCTCGTGTTGTCTCCCACCTCCGGCCGGACGGCCTGTCGTACCTGGGTCGCGGCCCTGCGGGCGATCCGGCGTACTCTTGCTTGGTCGACACGCGGCATGATCCGGTTTCAGCCGGCTCCGGCCGATGCGCCCGCCCTCGTAGCTCAGTGGATAGAGCGACCGCCTCCTAAGCGGTAGGCCGCAGGTCCGATTCCTGCCGGGGGCACGTACAGCATCCACGCGAGAGAGAGTTCCTGTGTGGGGTCCGGGGGCGTTGGTGGTGCCTTCCGCGAGGGCTGCGACCTGGTCGAGGTCGACGGCCGGAATTTTGATCGTCATCTGGACTTCCTGCCTTTCGTGGTCGAGCTGGACGGTGAGCTGGGTCAGTTCGTAGAGGCGTCGCTGCAGGGCTTCCGGTGCCTGGTGGAGCTTGAGCCTCAGCTCTGGTAGGGCGTCGAGGAGTCGGAGGTTGTCGGGGCCGGGCCTGTCGGGTTCGGCGGCGTCTGCTTCGTCGAGTTCGTGGATCTTCGCCTCGGTGATCTTGCGTTCGGCGTCGAGCTGGTTGTAGGTGGCGCGCAGTCCTTGGGTGAACGGGTCGTCGGGGTCGCCGTCTTGGGCTTGGCGCAGGAGGTTGGCTTGCCGGCGGGTCAGGTCGTCGGTCTTCTTGTGGAGCCGGCCGCGTTCGGCGTCGCGTTCCTGGGCGGCGCGGTCGTCGTAGCTGGCCATGTCCGCGGTGAGCAGGGTGATCCGGCTGCGGCCGAAGACCCGTTCGGCGTAGAAGTCGGCGATCGCGGCTTCGAGGACGTCCTCGCGGATGCGGACGGTCTTGGGATGCCCGTCGAGCTTGTCGTCGCGGCCTCGGTTGGCGGCGCGGGGCCAGCAGATGTACCAGACGGGTGCGCCGGGTTCGCGGACGTTGCCGAACATCCGCCGCCCACAGGTGCAGTGGACCATCCCCCGGAACACATATGTTCGTTTGCTCGCGGGATGGCTGTTCAACGTGTTGGTCTGGCGTGAGCCGCGCCGGTCCTGGCGGTGGGCGTTGAGCTCGTCGAACATCCACTTCGGGATCAGCGGTTCGTGGACGGGCTTGTCCGACCAGACCCACTTCTCCGGCCCGTTGACCGCCCCGTGCCGCGACCGGCTCGCCCGGCGGTTGAACACCTGGTAGCCGGTGTACTTCGGGTTGGACAGGATGTCCGCGACCGTGGACCTGCCCCAGGCGCCGCGGGCCCGGTGCGCCCCGCCGACTGGCTCGGGCGGCGGCCAGCGTTCCGGGTCGGCGTTGAGCGCCTCGGCGATCGCCCCGTAGCCGAGTTTCCGGTAGTAGCGCCAGTGCGCCATCTGCGTGACCGTCTCCCCGCGCAGCCCGTCGGGTTCGAGGCGGGTCTTCGTCGCCCCCCGGTCGGCTTTCGCCGGGTTCGGATGCCGGAGGATCTTGGCCCGGTAGCCATGCGGCGGTTTCCCGATGTTCCAGCCGTCCCGGATATGGGTGCACAGCCCACCCCAGGAGCTTTCGAGGGTCTGCCAGACCTCGTACTCGG
The DNA here is from genome assembly GCF_000966285.1 of Pseudofrankia sp. DC12. NCBI lineage: Bacteria > Bacillati > Actinomycetota > Actinomycetes > Frankiales > Frankiaceae > Pseudofrankia > Pseudofrankia sp. DC12. Next base: position 4,155,151 of record NZ_KQ031391.1, on the reverse strand, counting down.
CGACCGATTGGTTGATCCGTCGCTGCAAGATCTGCGAGGCCCGCGGCCCGTCGACCTTGATCGGCTCGTTCCACGCCAGGAGCGCGACTCCGGCCGCTTCGAGTTGGCGTTCGATCGCGAGGGTCTCGTACATCCGCCGGGCGATCCGCGACATCGACTCACAGATCACCACATCGAACCTGTGGTTCGGATGCGAAGCCTCGGCGAGAAGATCGTCGATGCCTCCGTCGCGGGGGATCGGGATGTCGAACCGGGACACGTCCGCCCCGTGGCCGCGGTCCGCGAGGTCTTTGCGGCCGGACTCGACGTCGTAGTAGTGGGCGACGATCACCCACGTCTCCGGTAGCGCGGACTTCGCCCGGTCCAGCTGACGGATCAGTGACTGGCGGGGGTCCTGCTGCTCCTCGGTCGAGGTCCGCCCGGCGAACGCGACCCGGACCTCCCGCTCCAGCAACGCCAGCGGCAACGCGAACGGCGACACTGCCAGGTCCGACAGGGCCGGGCTCGCCGGACGCGCCGGGTCCGTCGCCCGGTTCGCCGGGCCGAGTCCCGGACGACCTGGGTCGGCCGCCCGGGACAGATGACCAGGGTCGATCACGCCGCCTCCCCTTCTTCCGCTGCGCCACCGTCCCGCGCCGCGCCGCCGCCGTGGTCTTGTCCGGCGGCCCAGAGCAGAAGATCACGGATCACGTCCGCCAACTCCGCCCGAATCCGATCGGCTTCCGGACCGGTGATCGTCTGGACCTCGCCGTGGAACACCCACCGCCGGCCCGACCCACCCCGCGACCGAGGCCGCAACGCGAGGACTCGCGCATCCGGCCCCTCGGGCCGCTCCCCCACCGACCCGTTCGGGTGTTCGGTGGTCGGCGCGATCCGGCCAGCCCGCTCGTCGGCGCGCCGGGTGATCCGAGGGTCGCCGCTGCCTTCGGGGGCGCCGGCCGCTGTCAGGGCGCCTCCCGGCGTCGCGGGAAACGACGGGGCAGAAGTGGAGGTCGGCAGGATGGGGCAGCCGCTCCCAGCAGGGCACGGGGCAGTATCCGGCTCATTGACCACAAGAATAACCTCCGGACGGTCGGGAAGGGAACCCCGCAAACACGGGAAATACTCCGATCCAGGAATGGACCGCGGACACACAATCGCCGGAGCCGGGTCCGGATTCCCATCTACGCCGGAGGCGGAGGACCGACCGGGAAAGGAGCCGGGTCCGGACCCGGACCAACCCCCGGACCGCACGCCGACCGGCGGCGGGTCGGGGGACGGACGCGGGCTGCCCGCGGGCGCGGCGCCAGGCCCGGCGTCGACCGTGTGCTGTGGCGCAGGGGATAGGGGTCGGGCGGGGCGGGGCTGGTCACGGGCGGGGGAACGGTCCGGATCAGCGTGGGCAGGGTCGGTCACAGGAGGTCCTCCTTCCGCGCGGCTGGAACCGCAGCTACATAAGAAACCCGATTTTGACCCCCATTTTCCGCCAGTCGATCTCCAGAGTTGTTCGAACGTTGTGCAACAGGGTGTGCGGGTGTTAGGCCCAGCGACCTGCTGGGCGGCGTGCTTTCCGCCGGACGACTAGTAGGAATTGCCCCTACCCATCGGAACGCCGGGCCAGGAGATCGAAATAGGCTCTGACGTGCATTGCCAGCGGAAAATAGTGCGCACGGACTAGTCCGATTGAACGATGACCGTCGGCCGCAGCGACCCGGCCACCCCGAGGGTCGCCGGTGCCGCCCGCCGCCCTCCCACGCCCGCGACCCCCGCGGGACCGGCGACCAACCTCGGGTGATCACCGACTGTCCGGCGGGCGGGTATCGGACCGGTCGGCAGGTCGGCAACGGCCCGGAGGGCCGCTGGGCGACCCGCGCCGCGACCGGGCGAGCCCGACCGGCATCGGCCTCGCCCCGGCGACCAGCGCGCAGCGACCGCAGGCGCGCCGAGGCAGCTGGACGAGCGACGGCCGGGCCAGCGGCTCGCGGAGAAAGGGAAAACATCTCGTCGGGCACGACGCGGGTGTCCTTTCCGGGCTCCACTTGAATCGGAGGAGTCTGAGGACACCACATTGATGCCAGCGAAAAGACAGCGCGATCTTGCACGCTCTGCCAGACGAAGATCGCTGTCAGACAGCGGGCCGCACAGCCGAACCGTGCACCCAGCCGAACCACCCGGCCGCGAGCCAGACGCCAGCGACACCTCTGGCCTGCCAGCAGGCCACTGACCTGCGGCGCTGCGATGCCAGCAGCCATGCACGGGTACCGCCGGCCTCCCGCCAGCGGGTCGCACGCCCCATCCTCCAGACACCCAGCGAAAAATCTTGAAAAGACTTCGAGACATTCCGCCAAGAGGCCAGCCGCGCATGCCAGCGATCAATGACTCGACCATACTAGTCCTGTGCCAGCGACAAGATAATCGGCTATGCACGTCCTCCAGAAAGGCCCGACCGGCAGGCGAAGCCCGTTTCCCGGCACAAGAGGCGGCTCACCTAACAAGGGCAGAACACCGATGACCGCCACGACCACGACCGGCGTCCGCAGCGCCGGGCCCAGGCATGCTGCGCGGCCCGACGTCCGGCGGGCCGCTTCGGCCATCTCAGTCGCTGGCGCCCAGCCGCTCGATCGCCGCCCTTAACAAAGGCCGGCCCCGGGTCCCCGACCGTCCGCCCGAGCACGAAGCGGCCCCGGTCCGGGTCCGGACCCGGACTCGGACCGGTCGGCCCTCAGACCGAACCGCACCCCGACCGGACACGGAGACGACCCGCGACCGGCTGACAGACCGGAGCCCAGCCCGACGGGCACTGCTCCGCTCGCAATCGGCAGAACACGCAAGACGGCGCCTGAGCCGGCGCGTCCGAGGCAACGGTCAGCAACCGTTCGGTGGGGATGCGAAGGCCGGCCGGCCGTGACGGTGCCCCGCCGCAGGGACTCGACGACCTCGGCGGGACACCGCCACCGATCCTGCCACGCGAGTCCGAGACTCCGTCTGGGACCCGGCCTGGCCGGCAGTTGTGAGGGAAGCCTGGCACTGAGCGTGGATTCAACTGCTCGAAGACCGTCCGGCTGAAGCAACCCCATCGATGTGACGACTCAGTCTGGCCTGCTGCCCGGCTGATCGAGCCGGAGCAGGCGTCCCCGGGACCGCCTAGCCACGGCGGCTCAGGTCTCCTCGAAGTACGCCTGCGCGGCCCGTCGGATCTGGGCCAGACGCTTGGAGATGGCGCTGTGATTGGCGTAGCCGAGGATGTCGGCGATCTCGGTCGCGCTGGTCATGCCACGAGCGAGCCACCGATCCGCTGCTGGGCGGTGATAGGAGCGCGCCGGTGCGTGCGGCAGACTAATGCGGTGGCGGTCACGATACATGAATTGCTGGACGGGCTTCGCGCGACATCGCTCGACGAGCGAGACAAGGGCGACAAGTCCGATCGGCTGATCAATTACGTGATCGGCCCGTCCACTGCGCAACACGTCCGGCATGATCGGAGCACTGCCATCACGACGAAGGATCCCATCCGCCTGTGATCACACAGACCGACCTTGAGTCGCGGTTGTGGGCCGCGGCCAACGCACTCCGCGGCCCCGTCGACGCGGCCGACTTCAAGACCTACGCGTTCCCGATGCTGTTCTGGAAGTGGATCAGCGACACCTGGGACTACGAACACAGGCAGGCGGTCGAGAAGTATGGCGAGGAGCTGACTGACGAGGTCGAAGCCGACTTCCACCGCTTCGAGCTCCCGAAGATCACCCGCTGGTCGGTGGTCACCAAGACCCAGGTCAACCTCGGCGACGCGGTTGCGAAGGCGTTCCAGCGCATCGAGCAGGCCAACCCCAAGTCCCTCGCCCGGATCTTCGGCGACGCGTCCTGGGGCAACGAGGAGCGGCTGCCGCCCTCGGCGCTCCGCGGGCTGGTGAAGGCGTTCGACGACATCTCACTCGACCCGTCCACGGTCAGCCACGACCTGCTCGGCGCCGGCTATGAGTACCTGCTGAAGAAGTTCGCCGACGTCTCCGGCCAGAAGGCCGGCGAGTTCTTCACTCCGCGCGAGGTGGTCAACCTCCTGGTCGCCATCCTGCGGCCCGAACCCGGCGAGACAATCTACGACCCAGCCTGCGGCTCCGGCGGCATGCTGGTTGCCACCATCCACCAGGTCCGCGAGTCCGGCCAGGACCACCGCACCCTGCGCCTGTACGGCCAGGAGGTCAACCTGACCACCTCGGCGATCGCGAAGATGAACCTCTTCCTCCACGAGATCGAGGACTTCGAGATCAAGCGCGGCGACACCCTGCGCAAGCCGCTCTTCAAGGAGCCCTCGGGTGCACTGACCCAGTTCGACGTGGTCATCGCCAATCCCCCGTTCTCCAAGGAGAACTGGGGCGCCGACCAGTGGGCCTCCGACCCGCGTGCCGTCGGCGGCGTACCGCCGGCGAAGAACGGCGACTTCGCCTTCGTCCAGCACATGGTCGCCTCGATGAGGCCCAGCACCGGCCGCGTCGGCGTCGTCATGCCCCACGGCGTCCTCTTCCGCGGCGGCGCCGAGGCCAGGATCCGCCAGTCCCTGATCGAGCGCGACCTCCTCGAAGCCGTCGTCGGCCTCCCGCCGAACCTCTTCTACTCGACGACGATCCCGGCCTGCATCCTGGTCTTCCGCGACCAGAAGCCCGCCGACCGCAAGGACAAGGTCGTCTTCATCGACGGCTCCGAGCGGTTCGCCAAGGGCAGGAACCAGAACACCATGTCGTACGAGGACATCAAGGCCCTCACCGAGGCGTACCGCACCGGCCTCGCCCAGGGCTGCGGCAAGATAACAGTCCGGATTGATCAAACTACGCTTCCAGTCTGGTCGGGCCTGGAGAAGTACTTTGAGTTGATCCGGAAACCCAGTAACCACAGGCGGTTCACGTCGCTGCCGGCCTATCCGTGCCGACCGAATCCGACTACCTTGAGTTGCCATACGCTACCGAGAGCGATCTCGCCGCAGCCCTGGGCCTCGCCCCTGACGGCCCCGACCTCAGCGTGTACGTCCACGTCGCCGACTTCGACGAGATCAAGACCAACGGCTTCGACCTCAACATCGGCCGCTACATCACCAAGACCGCAGGCGAGGCGGTTGACCTCGGCACCGCGCTGGTCGCGTACGCCGATGCTCGCGAGCAGCGGATCGTCGCCGAGGCCGCGTTGTTCGAGCGGCTCACCGCTGCCGGGATCGACCTGACAGCCTTTGGGGTGGCGGATGGCTGAGTGGCCAATGGTTCGTCTCGGCGGCGTGACTCGCCAGGTCCGGGGTCAGGTCTCCGTCGAGGCTGACATGTCGTACCCACTGCTGGGCGTCAAGTGGTATGCCGAGGGTCCGTTCCTCCGCGAGACGGTCACGCGAGAGACCTCGAAAGGGCGGCATCAAACGGTCGTAGCGACGCCCCGATAGGATGATCGCGATGGTGTCGAGGGGCTGGATGGTGGATGGGCGTACGGGAGCGGTTGACGGTGGAGGACCGCGAGGTCATCTCGCGGGAGTTGAGTCAGGAGCGTTCGGCTCGGTATATCGCCGCTGTGCTCGGTCGTCATCATTCGGGGATCTCCCGGGAGATCGAGCGTAACGGCGGTGCCGCGGCGTATCGGGCGGTGGATGCGCAGGCACGGTGTGATCTGATGTGCGCCCGCCCGAAGGAACGGAAACTCGTCGCGTCGAAGGAGCTGCACGACGCGGTGAACACCGGCCTGGTCGAGAAGTGGTCGCCGAAGCAGATCAGCGAGAGACTGCGCACGGACTTTCCCGACGACGAGAGCATGCGCGTGAGCCACGAGACAATCTACGAGTGCCTCTACCTCCAGGCGCGCGGCGAGCTGCGGACGGAACTGAAGATCGCGCTGCGTAAGGGCCGGGCCAGGCGGGTCAACCGGTCGCGCAGCACCCTGACCAGGGGCGGGATCGTCGGCATGGTCAACATCAGCGAGCGGCCGAAGGAGGCCGAGGACCGCGCCGTCCCCGGTTTCTGGGAGGGCGACCTGATCATCGGGAAGGGCAACAAGTCGCAGATCGCCACGCTGGTCGAGCGCACGACCCGGTTCGTGATGTTGGTGCGAATACCGTACGACCGTAACGCCGACAAGGTCGCCTACCTGCTGGGCAAGAAGATGGAGACCCTGCCCGAGTTCATGCGGAACTCGGTGACCTGGGACCAGGGAAAGGAGATGGCCCGGCACGCCGATTTCACCGTCCGCACCGGTATTCCCGTGTATTTCTGCGACCCGCACTCACCGTGGCAGCGCGGCTCGAACGAGAACACCAACGGGTTGCTGCGCCAGTACTTCCCGAAGGGCACCGACCTGTCCTTGCACACGCAGGAAGAACTTGATATGGTGGCCACGCAGCTGAATGGGCGGCCACGGCAGACGCTCAAATGGGCGACGCCGCTCGAGGTCTTTACCGAGCTGCTGGAAAGTCATGTGTCGCCATGACCGCTTGATTCCGCCGTCGTAGCGTGCGAGTGGCGGTGGTCGCTGCGCAGCGACCACCGCCACCCCAGATCAACCGGTCGGCATCGGTACGATTATTACAGTTTTCGTCTCGTCGTCGAACGAGAGACTTGCGCATGGCCGTCCCGCCGCCCAGGGCTCGTCATGGCCGTTGTCGTCAATTCGCCATGTTCCGAGACCGTGGGTATCCAGCTCTTGCTGGACGAGAGCGACGACGGCGGAACGTGATTGACAGGGAGCCGCAGCCACCGCCTCCGATACATCCCTCTTGAAGACGGCAAGGCGGGCCGCGTCCTCGGAGACCCCCGTGAACGGCCTTAGCCCCAACTTTTCACAGGCGCCGTCCGACGGGAACACGGCGATCGATCCCCGCGACGTAAGACAGACACCCGTCGTCGCGGGTTGGACGGCCTCGGTCCGCGTCCAGATCTCGCGGCAGGCCCCTGCCGGGTCTGCCGCCGCGGCCGAGCCGAGGACGTCCACATCGCCAGCCAGATCCACCGTCGAGTAGCACGAAACCGTCGTCGCATCCGTCGCGGGCCCGCCAGGCCGTAGCCCCCACCCTGCCGCCGCCAGGGAACCAGCCACTGCCAGAGCAACCGGAATTGTCACCCAGCGCCGCCGCCACCAAGGTCTTCCGACGGTGGGAACAGATGCGGCGATGTGCTGCTCGAGCAGCAGCTGTCGCTGAGCCAGCCGGCTGGCCGGGATGGATCGGCCCGGTGGAACCCGCGGAAGGTCAACATCAGTCATCTCAGATCATCCCCGATCCCGGCCCACCCGCGCCGACACGACGGGCTCACCGCCACCCTCGGAAACGACCGAAGGTCGCCGAGCAGCGAGCCGCGCACGCGCACGCGCCAGCCGCGAACGGACCGTTCCCACGGGAATACCCAAAGACACCGATGCTTCGGCGTACGTCAGCCCCTCCACCGCCACCACCATGATCACCTCCAGTTCATTTCGCTTCAGTGCTTTGAGTTCACCGAGTACCGCGGCCATCTGACGCTCATCGTCAATCCGCCCAGCGACGTCGTCGGACGGATCGGGTTGCGTTTCGGGCGGTGGAAGCCGACGCAACGCCGCGTCGTATCGGCGAGCGGCCCGATGTTGGTTGCGCATCACATTCGTCGCCACTCCCAGCAGCCACGGCCGCAGGGACCCCGACACGACGACCGCATCCGCTCGACGTCGCCACGCCTCCAGGAAGACCACGGAGGTAGCGTCTTCCGCGGCGCTCCACGAACCGAGTCGATGGAAGCAGTACGAGTACACGGCGGTGGAGTGCTTGCGGAACAGGCAGCCGAACGCTGCCCCTCCGTCCCCTGCCGCGACCCGCGCAAGAAGATCATCATCGGAGTCGGAGATGGACTCACTCGACATCGGCTAGCCCCATGCCTCGTAATGTCCGCGCGACCCTGTCGGGTTCCCTCGACGACCGTAGTGGAATCCACGGAGGAACGGCTTGGGCCAGCGACCGCCCAAGGGGAGCGACCCAGAGTCCCTCTCTACGTCGTCGGGCTGTGGGAACCTGGAAGGCGACAAGGGTGCGAGGCTGGCGGAGATCGAGCCGCCGTCCCTGGCCTCGATGATCGGCAACGGCCACGATCCGATCAACACATGGCTCGACCAGCACCTCATCAACATCGGGCCCAACCGCGACGGCGGCGAGCCGGGGCTGACGCCGAGATGCGCGCCCAGATCGACGAGCATCTCGGCCGCGGTGGCGCACGCCTGCGGCGCGACCTTCGGCGAACAAGACAGGCCCTGGTACCTGACGCTCCCCGAAGACAGGTGCCGGTGATCGGGTTAGCCGGGCGTATCGCCCGGCTAACCCGATCACCGGCGAGGCGAGAACGGCCTCAGGCCCCGACCTGCTCGCCGTCCAGGCCAGCGGGTGGCATGGGCCGGGGTGGATGCAGCCGTTTCGGCCGTTCGATGTCGATATCGGTTTCGGCCCTGTCTGGTCTCGTGAGGGGCCGGGCGGTGGGAGGCCAGAGGCCGGCGAGCTGGACCAGGCTGAGACGACCGGTCCCGGGTCGGGCGAGGGGTAGCCAGCGGGTCAGGGTGGCGTCCAGATGCGCGTCGGGTTCGGCGAGGTCCGCGGCGGTCGTCGCGATCGGCACCCGCGCCGGATGGTCGAGGCCGCGCAGCGCCTCGGCGAGGACCTCGCGCAGACGTGCTTCGCGGCACACGGGTGGTGGTCCAGATCAGGATCGGCGTGTGGATGTTGGTCGCCTCCGCGAGCCGATCGTAGGCGTTGATCTTGAAGGTGAGGCGGCGGAGGGTCTCGGTGCCGAAGTCCAGTTCCAGGAACCACTCGACCTCGCCGCGGCCCTGCTCCCACCGGCCATAGGCATCCGGGCGCACGATATCCCCGAACGACCGGGCGCACCGTTCTTCCGACCACCAGGCGGTGAGCCGGCCGGGGGCCTGGGGCTGGCGGGCGTGGTGGATCAGTCGGGTGAACATCCCGTTGACCGCGACCCGGTGCGCGAGATGCAGGGAGTGGGCGATGCCGATGGCCCGGTCGTGCTGGTAGCCGATCTTCTTCGGGTCCAGGCCGTCCTCGTGCGCCAGCACCGCGGCGCCGGCGACGTCCAGGACGTAGTGCATGGGCGACAGGCCGCTGGTCGCGAGCGGTTGGAAGCGGTCGAGGACCCGCCAGCGGTAGAGCTCCAGGAGGCGGATGTTCGCCGAGCGGCGGGTCTCCCAGCCGAGTTCGACGATCTGGTGGGTCGTCAGCACCCGGTGTTCGTGGATCATCCGGACGATCCACCGGTCCCGGGGCGTCAGGTGGCGGGCCAGCCAGAGCTGGTGCTCAGCGGAGGACACGACACGGGCGGCGGGCCGGTTGTAAGTCCGGCGACCGAGGTAGGTCTGCTGCGGAGGATTCGTGATCAAAAGGGGGCCTCCTTAAGGGTTGGTCAGGCAGATGCAGGTAGGGGCGGAGCACACGAGAGAAGGCAGGACCGGAAGCCGGGGCCGGACCGGGGGCGCCCGGGCTGGCGCGGTCCGTGTCGGGATGCGCCGCCCGCTGGCACGCGGGATGCGCGCCTGTCCCGCCCGGCGGGAGCCGTTACGCGACCGTGGCGAGCAGGCCGGCCGTGGCCCGCTCGACGGGACCAAGGTCCACCAAATCGAGATCGTCCGAGACGACCTCCGCCGCGTCCCCGGCCGCAGGCGACGGAAACGAAGCCGCAGCGATCGAGGGCAGGTCGGTCGAAGCGTGTTCGCCGAGGACCCGGTGGGCGTCGGCGCGTAGCTCCTTCACCAGCGCCCGCGCCCGTTTCGAACCGACCTTCAGCCGTCGGCGCAGCTCGTCCGAGCTGATCGGCCGACGGTGTTCCTCCCAGTAGCGGGCATCCTCACGCCGCGCCCGCTCCAACAGCCCACCATCCACCAGCGCACCGGACCGGCCCGCCGCGCGCTGCGCCGGCACAGCCGGCACCGGCGCGCCCTCCCGGACCACCCGAACCGGCGGCGCCACCGCCACAACGGCCCCCGCCAAGGTGCCAGCCTCCACCGGCAGCCGTTCGGACTCGGCCATGGCGGCGGGGAGCGGCCCAGGGTGGCGCATCGCACGCACCAACCCGGGACCGACCTCGCTCCACCCGAACAGCAAAGCCGGACCGACCGCGTCGAACGCCGCCTTCCCGTACTCCCCCGCGATCACCGGCTCGGCGACGTTCAACGCCAACGTCACCAGACTCGAAAACACCAGCAGACGGCGCGCCGGACGCAGCAACTCGACCGGCGCACCCTGCACCGCCAACTGCCGCGTCCCCAACAAGAGGCCCACCACCGACAGGTCCACCGCCGGAGCCACCAACGGCGCCACCCACACCGGCACGCCCAACCGCAACCCCAGCTGGAACACGTTGCCGAACCCAAACGCAAAAGTCAGACCCACAACCACAACCATGATCACCGTTACGAGGGTGACCGTCACATCACCGCCGACCGGCCGCTGTCCCGTCGCGGTCGCACCATCGGGGGCCATCAGACGCCACCCCCGCCAACCGTCCGCGCACCCACCAGATCCGAGCCGCTACCCGGCGTGATAGGCACCGGTACGCGGGCCGACACCACCAAGGCGGCCCTCGCCTGAACATGCGATGATGCTGTCCGAGCCTCCCCGGGGGCACACCCAAATGATCTTCGTTTGACTATTTGTGCTGGTCAAACGTGGTGAGCGGTATCGCGGCCAATCCCGGCCTGCGCCAGACCGCACCTATCGCCACCAGCAGTTTTGGTGACTGCGAGCAGACGTAGGTTCGTGCCCTACGGGGGTAGTCCGAGCAAGCACCTCGATGCCCGGCCATGCGATTGCTGTCATACGTCTACTCATCCTGCCGGCGACAGATCTACGCACCGGGTCGCCAGCTGCGATTCGCGGCCCGGGACCCGACCTGAGCTTGTCGTTTAACTTGCCTGTTTCTCGGGCTGCGTCAGGGTTGTCTCTTCCTTGGTCTTGCCGACGGGTTGGGTGGCGGCGCGTCGTCGGTTCGTGCTGCCGGGTGGGCTGGGTGTGGCGTGGAGAGGGTGCTAGTCACAATCGTGGGGACGACGAGAACAGCATCGCGAGGATGTAGCCGGTCAGCAGTGGGGCCGTCACATCAGTGGGAGCCCTTCTCCTGGGCCCGCCAGCGCAGCGCGTCGCTGAGCGCCTCGGCCTCGGCGGTGTCCATCGATCGGACGAAGTGCAGCAGCGCCATCCCGCGGTTGTCGGTGCCGGACAGCACCTCGCTCAGTTGCCGCGCTGTGTACTCGCTGCGGGTCAGCGTCGTGGCGTAGACGTAGCCCCGCCCGGCGCGCTCGCGGGAGAGCCAGCCCTTGCGGAAGAGCCGGTCCATCACCGTCATGACCGTGGTGTAGGCGAGAGGACGGGCCTGCTGCAGCTCCTCGAGGATGTCGCGCACGGTGGCCGGTTCCACGCGTGCCCACATCCGGTCCATCACCTCGGCCTCGAGGTCGCCGAACAGCTCCACTCCGCCTCCATGCACCCGCCCGCGTCCAGAGCGTGCGCTGTTGTGCGTCTCCGGATGGTGCGATGGTGCCATGGCCCGGCCGTCATGGTCCGGGCGGATGGGCTGCCTCTGGAGGGCGTGCGGCAGGGACGGCCGGGGGTCGGGGCGTCCGGTCGGCCTGGGTGTCCCCGTCGGCTACTGCCGTCGGCCCGCCGCGACGGCGCCGCCGATGAACACCGCCGCCGCCAGTGGGTTGCCAGCGACGAGGTCGGCCGGCCCCGACGGCGGGCCACCGAAAGCGCTAAGGTGCGCCAGCAGGTGGGCCAGAGCAACTACGGCTCCGAGGGTCATCAGCGCCTGCCCAGTCCGGATGATCCGCCGCTTGCGGCGGTACCGGGCGCGCCGCTGGGCAGCCTTCCGTTCGTGGGCTGTCATCCCCGACCCGGGCGAATCGGGGCGCGTCGGCGTGCCGGGCTCGCTGTCACCACGGGTCCTTTGGGCACGCCGGGAACCGTCCGAACAGCAGGCGAGCATCGAGGACATCGACGATGCCAAAGGGTACGGCCAGGAATAGTTATATGTCGGCGGTCGCCTGCCGGTCGGTCGCGTCCGGTGAGTCGCCGTGGAGAAGTCCACGCAGGACGAGGTCGATCACCGCCGGGCGTGCGCGCTGGGCTGGCCAGCCGTGGCTGGCGCGCAGGTGTACATATCCCCAGCCGGCCGTGTTGAACAACACGGTCGCGGTCATGGTCGGCGGGACGTCGCGCAGCGTGCCGTCGAGGGCGCCGTCGCGCAGGAGCCGCTCGAACGGCCCTGCGAACGTGTCAATCGTGAGGCTGTCTGGGCCGGGCTCGTGAAAGACCTCGCCTCGGGCGAGGAACAGCCCGGCCAGCAGCTGTAGGTGGGCGTCGGCGGCGGCACACAGCCCGTCCAAGGCGGCGTGCAGCCGTTCGGCGGCGGTGCCTGGTCCGGTGAGGGCCGGCCACACGGCGGCGCGGAACTCCTCAGCGGCTCGCGCTGTCAGGGCGCCGACCAGCGCGTCACGGGTTACGCCCCGACGGTGCAAGGTAGCCCGGGAAAGGCCGGCCTGGTCCGCGACCCGTTCGAGCGTGACGTCGGCTAGCCCCCACTTGCTGGTCGCGGCGGCGGTCGCGTCCACCAGCGCGGGCTCGATCGCCGCCTCTTGACGTCTATCCATAGGTGAATCATATTCGCGACATGGATGTCGCACTTTCGGGACATACGAGTCGCACGGTGCGGCAGCCGACGGGGTTGCTGCCCCTTGTGGCGCTCGTGGGCATGGCGGCGCTGTTCGCCACCTACTGGGATGACGCCTGGCACACCGACAGCGGGCGCGACAGCGCGGCGATCCCGCCGCACCTGCTGCTCTACGGCTCGGTGGCGGTGGTGGGCGTGGGCGTCGTCGCCTGGGGGGTGGCAGCGCTGCGCGCGACCCGCTCCGCCGGTGCGGTCCTGCGCCATCGGCCGCTGCTGCTCGCCGGGCTGGGCGGGACGCTGATGCTGCTGTCGGCACCGGTCGACGCCGCGTGGCATGCGGCCTTCGGGCGGGACTCCGTGTTGTGGAGCCCACCGCACCTGCTCGGCGTGTTCGGCACGCTCGCCCTCGTCACCGGCGTCCTGCTCGGCGCGAGGCCCGGCCACGGCGCCGACTGGGCGCTGTCCGCGACCGGCACTCTCATCCTCGGCGCCACCGCCGTGCCGGTACTGGAGTTCGAGACCGACGTGCCGCAGTTCGACGAGGCCCTCTACCTGCCGGCGCTGCTCGCGAGCACCCTGCTGGCCGCGACCGTGATCAGGGCCGCGGTGCCTGGGCCGCTGCCAGTGCTGCGCGCCGTCGTCGGCTACGCGCTGGTCCGCCTCGCGATCGCGGCCGGCCTGGCCGCCCTCGGACGCAGCCGCCCGGACCTTCCGGTCGCCGTTCTCGGTGCCGCCCTCGCCGAGGTACCGCTGCGCGCGCCGGCGGCACGGCTGGCCGCCGGCGCGGCCGGGGTGGCCGCGACGACCTGGCTCGCCGCCGCCACGGGCCTGACCAACGTCCCGGCGAGAGCCGTCGCCACGACGGCGGTCCCGGTCATCGTGCTGTTCCTGCTGTGCCTGCTCGCCATGACGCCGCAGTTTCGGGCTCGCGGCCCGGCTGTTCTGCTCGTTGCGATCGCGGCACTGCTGGCGGTCGGGTGGGAGAAACCCGCGTCGGCGCACGACCCCGGCCAGGGACGTGGCACCTTCCCCGTGCTGCTGACCGCCACCTCCGACGGGCGCGGCACCCTCACCGCCACCGTCTGGGCCGTGACCACGTCCGCGCGCACCGGCGCCTCGAACGGTCCAGCCACCGGCGCTTGTCCGCGGCTCGTTCCGCGGCAGCTGGTGGCCCGCCGTGCAGGAAAGACCGTGGTAGGCCTGTTGAGAGGCGCCGGCGGCGGCTGCGCTTTCTCCGGCCGGCTGCAGGTCGCGGCCACCGGGCGTTGGTTCGTCTACACCGAGTTCCACGACACCTTGCGCGGCGACGTCGAGGCGTGGGTCCCGCTCGACGCCCGCCACGCGGGTGCCGTCACCGAACGCCGTGAGCTGTACCTGCCGTCCCGCGGTGCCGCCGACAGCGGGCCGACCGCCCGGGAATTCCTCGCCGGCGCGGCCCTCTACGCACTCGGGCTGGCTCTGCTCGGATTCCTGCTCGCGCACGTCCACCAGGTCACCCGCCGGCCGGCCGCGCAGCTGCCCCCGATCGGGCCTCGCGGACATCCCCGCGCCTGATTCGCCCGCGCGGGGCCAACGGCTCGATCCGACCACGGTGGTTCGACACATCCGGCAGGCGACACCCGGCGCTGCCAACCCCCCTCAATCTACTATCCCGTGTAGTTGCTAGCGTGTGGGTCGCTATCGCCGCCGGACCGTACGCCGAGTCCTGCCCCCGGTCCGGCGATACCCCTTCGACGCAGCCGGGGCAGGAGCGGGGGAACCACGTTCCACCGGGTGCCGCATCCCCCTGCGGCGCCCTCGGGGTGAAGCCGCCCGTGTGTCACAACGGCCGGCCGGGCTTCCCGCCCGAACCCGACAGCTCACCTCGCAGGCGTCTGGGAAAGGTTTCACGTGCAAGCACGCGAACCACATCGGTCCGAACGCAGTCCAGCCACCGCCGGGCGCGGTCGTCACCGGACCCGCCTTCGCTCAGGGTCCCTGCTGGCTCGGACCTCGAGTCGCGCCACCGTCGCGGCGCTCACCACGGGCACCATGGCCTTGTCCGGGGTGGCGTTGACCGGCTCCCTTGGCCCCGCCGCGGCGGATTCGGACACCGGCGCGCAGGGGATCACCGCCAACTTGCTGGGCGCCGCCCTGGGAAGCGCGGCGACTCCCGCTGCGGACCCCACCTCCGAGTTGGCCCTGCCGGTCGCCTTCCGTCTGCGCACGGCAGTCTCGTTGGCGCCGGCCGTCCCCGACGTCACGGTGAACGCCGACGAGCCGGTCGAGGTCGGCTTCCGGCTCACCACGCGGGGCGGCGGCGCCCTCGCGGACCGGGACATCCTCGTCCAGGCACTGTTCCCGAGCGGCTGGACGACATTCAAGGCACTACGCACGGACGCGGGCGGCTACGCCAGCTACACCGCGCGGGTCCTGACGACCACCCAGATCAGGGCGACATTCGCCGGCAGCCAAGAGCTGGAGGCGGTGACCTCCGACCCGGCGGTCGTCCGGGTCCACCCGGCGCCGCCCGCGCCTGTCCTCCCGGCCGCCAGCCGCGCGCCCGCAGGCGAGACCGTCACCGTCGCGCCCACAGGGGCGACGACGATCGGGGAGAAGGCGGTGTACCTGGCATCGCTGCAGGCGGGCAAGCCGTATGTGTACGGGGCGGAGGGCCCGTACAGCTTCGACTGCTCGGGGCTGGTGCAGTACGTCTACAGACAGCTCGGCAAGACGCTGCCACGCACCACCGACCAGCAGTTCGCGGCGACGATCAGGATCGCGCGCGGCTCGGAACAACCCGGTGACCTGATCTTCTTTGGCGAGCCCGGGTCGATCTACCACGAGGGCATCTACGCCGGCGACGGAAAGATCTGGGTCGCGCCGAAGAGCGGCGACGTGGTCAAGCTCGAAACCATCTGGACCTCGTCCTACTCCGTCGGCCGCGTACGGTAGCGCTAAGTGGCGCCCGCGGGCCGGTCCCCCAGCCGTCCCGCGGGCACCCTCGTCCGGGCCTGCCGACCGAGACCTCTGATCAATCGCCCAGGTCGGCGACGGAGGACCACCGGACGCGGGAACACTGTGATGGGTACGGCGCGAGGGCGGACTGCGCCGCCCCCGCGGCGACAGCCGCGCGGACCCGTCAGCGACCGGACTGGACATCGTGATCCTCCAGCCCGTGCCCGACCTCCTCCGCATGGAGCTCGTAGCGGTACCGTCGATAAGTGGCAGCTGGGCGCGGCCAAGGATCTGGTCGGGCGGCGGAAGGAACCGAACGGGTCGGAACGTGAGCCGGGTCAATCTCCTCGACGACGAAGCCGGCGGCGCGGATGGCTCGGTCGTCCGCCGGTTCGGGTGGCAGCCACCCCGCGCTGGGCGGTGCTCGGACGGTCCGTCGTAGTCACATGGGCGCTGCGCGCGGGCGCCTCGGTAGCCGGCCGGTCAGACGTGTCCGCCTTGCCGATCCGTGTCCCGCCATGACCGCGGCCACCCGACGACAGAAGCGATCGGCTTCTGTGCGTCGACCTGCCTCAGCTCCAGTTCGCCAGGCGCCCGGTGGAACGTAGGCCCCACGCTCCTGCCCCGACCGCGTCGAAGGGGTATCGCCGGACCGGGAGCGGGACCCGGCGTGCGGTCGGGGGCGATGGCGGTCGCCCTCCTAACCAACTACTGATCGTAGTAGATAGTTGGCGTAGGTGACACCGGACGCCGCCACCGGAACGCCTCGGACCCCGGACCGTTCATCGTGCCCGACGACTCGGAGGGTCGGCCGTGACCGGCGGGGTCGGCCGTGACCGGCGGGGTCGGCCGCGGCCCGCGAGAGTCGCACCATCCGGTCGGTGCCCCGCGCACAGTCCTTGGGACACCCAGGTCGCCGGCGGCGTTGAGGCAGATTGAAACGACAGCGGCTAGTACTATACTCTTTAGTTGACCTTGCTGTGCTGCCTGCCTCGGACGGTTCCCGGCATGACCAAGAAGACCAGTGGCGACGACTCACCCGCCGCGCCGACCCGCGCGGACACGCGCGCTCCTGGGCTGACGGCCCACGAACGGAAGGCGGCTGAACGGCGCGCCCGGTACCGCCGCAAGCGGCGGATCATCCGGACCGGCCAGGTGCTG
The DNA here is from genome assembly GCF_000966285.1 of Pseudofrankia sp. DC12. NCBI lineage: Bacteria > Bacillati > Actinomycetota > Actinomycetes > Frankiales > Frankiaceae > Pseudofrankia > Pseudofrankia sp. DC12. The sequence goes on along the minus strand of NZ_KQ031391.1, from coordinate 4,138,412 downwards.
ATGGCGGCCGGGGTGGTGATCGCGCTGGTCCATTGGCTGGCACACCTTGGGGCGTTCGGCGGGGAGCCGTCGGGGTTGGTGGATCTCGTCGCCGGCTACCCGGTCGGCGCGTTGGTCTTCTTCGCCGGGGCCGTGGCCGCCGGTCAACGGCAGTAGCCGAGCAAAGACGACCGACTGACCGTGACAGGCGCCGGATGCCTGCCGCCCTCGGCGGGGCCGCCCGTCGGCGCAGGCGCGGGCCAAAGGGTGGCCGGCCCCCTGCGTTCGCCAGGGAGGCCTACAAGCAGCGGCATGCCGTCGAGTGCGGGATCAACAGGCTCACGCGGCACCGCGTAGTCGCCATCCGCTACGAAAAGCTAGCCGTCCGCTATGCAGCAACGGTCACCACTGCCGCAATCAACCCATGGCTACGCTGACCGACTTCCAGAACTGGCTAGTGCCGGCGATCGCGGATCGGTCACGCCTCGTGGATCAGGAGGTTCGATCCACGACCTGATGGCCTGGCCCGGGGCCCCTCCAGCGTCGCCTGTGGGCGGCGTTGGGCTGGGTTGGAGATGGCCGGTACGTACCCCGGCGCTGAGGCCGCGCCGTTGGTGGCACCCCTGGAACGTCCGTCTGCACCCGAAGGATCACACATGCGCCTCGACGAGCACGGCCGCTGGGTCAGCGACGACGGCACCTACGTATGGCACGAGAGCGCCCAGGCCTGGCAGCCGACGACGTCACGCCCCGGCGGCGGCACCATGGCCGCCGGCCCGACCGGTCCCGCCGCGGCCCGCGGCGGTTCGACCGGCGAGTACGGGGTCGGCGCGGGTGGCACTGCTCATCTGCCGGCGCAGGCGGACATCGGCGGCTACGGGCTCTCAGACACGGGCCAGCAGGCCTACGACGAGCCACGGACCGGCAGCTTCCCGCTGTTCGACTCCGACCCTCGCGCCGGCCGCGACCGAGAAGCCTCGTGGTCTCCGGCCACCGGCCCATACCCGCAACCGCCCGCCACCGGATCCGGCCAGGCCGACTACGGCCCGGACCCGGCGACCGGGGCGAACCCCTGGGACACCGGCGCCCACTGGCCTACCGGGGCGACACCGACGCGCGGCGCCGCGGACCGCGGCCAGGCGAGCCCAGGAGCGTCGGCGCCAGGTACCGGCCAATCCCGGTCGTGGTCGGCCAGGGACCCACTCGGTACCGGTCCCTACGACCGCCCCGACCCACTGGGCACCGGCCCCTACAACCGCGTTGACCCGCTCGGCGCAGCCGGCTCGACCCGCGGCGGCTACGACCGGGCCGACCCGCTGTCCGGGCCGTTCAACCGGGCCGACCCACTGGGCACCGGCAGCTGGACGCGGAGCGAAACCGGCCCCAGCCAGAGCCGCGGCCCCGCCACGGGACCGGCCCAGAGCCGGGCCGGCTCGGGCGGCACCGGCCCGAACGGCGCACGCGGCGGCGCGCCGGGCGGGCTCGACCGGGGTCCCCGCACCGCCATGAACCGGCCGACGACGCCGGTCGCCGGCGTTGACGCCACCGGGCCGCTGCCGACAGATACCGCCGCTCGCCGAGGCAACGGGCGGTTCAGCACGGCCTCGTTCACCAAGCCCGGCTCGGGTACCGGGCCACGCGGGGCCCGGTACGCCGACGACCTCGACCCGGACCTCGACGATCTGCGCGTCGACGATGACCAGGACAGGGACGACGGTGCCGAGTACGCGGGCCGCCTCGCCGCCGGCCGCGGCCGGCCGGGCGGGCTCGCCCGGATGGGCGGAGCCGATCCAGGTCGTCCGGGCCGGCGCGGCGGCCTCGGGCCCGACGACGAGGACGACGAGGACGACGACCTCGATGAGGACGACGAACGCGGCGGCCGGACCAGGTCCGCCCGCGCCCTCGTCGGCGAGGTGCGGGCATCCCGAGGCCGGATGCTCGCCGTCGGCGCGGCTCTTCTCGTCGTCGTCGCGGTCGTGCTCGTGCTGAAAACGACCGGCGGCAAGGGCTCGTCCAGCACAGGCACGACCGCCGGCGGAACCGTCACCACCGGCCGTCAGTACGACGCGAACATCCGCAAGGTCTACCTCGACCAGTGCGTCGCGCAGAGCAGCGGCAAGCAGGCCTACTGCAACTGCACCCTGCGGAAGCTGGAGGCCGGCTACAGCCAGGAGGACTTCCTGCGCATCAACACCGATCCCACATCGGCGACCGGTCAGCGGGTCGTCCGGGAGATCCGAGATGCCTGCAAGTCGTTGGGATAGGGCCGTCCGGCACGCTGATAGTAGTCGTGATCTTTCGAAGAGAGGCAGAATAGGGCGCCTCAGCGTCCTCGGGGCTGGGTGAGACGCCTACCGCGGCATGTTCGAGGACTGGATCGCGGTCGCCGCGACGTCGGACTACCAGGACCCCGCGCCTGATGCAGCACGTCAGTAGGCGGGCGCTTTCCCTGAAGGCGGCGAACAACAACGCGTTGAGAACGACTGGCGGCCACGGGCCGTACGCGGCGTCAGTCCTCGCGCACGTCTGTTTCCGGGTTCCTCGGCTCTCGCCAGGCCGTCGTCACCCGCGAGTTCGCGGCGAGCCGCCGTGGTCGTGGTGGTCGCCATCGTGGTCATCGTCGTGGTCGTCGGTCCGGTTCTGGCCGTGCCCTCCCATCCCCATGCCCCGCATCATGACGAACATCATCAGAGCGCAGCCGGCGATCAGCAGGAACCAGACCAGAGCCGCCGCAGGCAGCCCGGTGACGAGCAGGACGACGACCGCGACTGCCGCGGCCGTGACGTAGATGGGCAGGTGCTTCTTCATGTTCACGGCTGTCCTCCTCGGTGCCTCGTGAGGAGTGTTTCCCCTGGCCGCTCCGTCCAACAGGGGCCACCGGGCGAGTTGTGGGGCCGATACGCACACCGGAATCTGCCACAATTCATACTACCCTATGTAGTAGAAGCTGCTCCTGGGGTGCTTGGGCGTCAGTCGATCGCTGCGCTGTGCTCGCCGGCTCCACGGCCGTGGCCTGGTCTCGTCCAGTGCAGGATGCCGACCACGGCGCCCAGCACCGCGAGCAGGCCGCCGGCCAGTACGAAGGGAGAGGCGGGCCGCCAGCTGAGTAGGGCAACCCCGGCCAGCGGGCCGACGAACTGGCCGGCGCTGTTCGCTGCGCTCTTCATCCCCAGCGCCGCTCCGGCGCGATCGCCCCGGCCGGCCGACACCAGAACGGACAGGTTCGGGGTGACGACCGCGGAGCCCGCGGCGAGCAGTGCGACCACCCCGAGCACTACCGCGAAGTGGCGCGTGACGACGATCGCGGCGATGCCGATTCCCATGACGACGAGACCGGCCGCGACCTGGAGGGTCGGGGCGACGAATCTCGACAGCGCGCCGGCCGCGGCGACCTGCAGTGCCGCCATGACCAGCCCGCAGACCATGAACGCGACGCTGGCCTGGGCGGGGCCGATCCCCAGCCGGCTCTGCCCGTAGAGCACGAACGTTCCCTCGAACAGGGCAAGGCCCGCCGAGGAGGCCGTGACCAGGCTGAGCAGCCCACGCAGCCCGCTAGGTCGTCGTTGGGGCACCTCCCGTAGGGCGGCCGTGGCTCGCTGGTCGAGACGCCGGGACTCGGGCACGCGTCGCGTCGACGCGATCAGCACCGCCAGGGCCAGCAGGCCCGCGGCCAGAAACGGCAGGGAGAACCCGTTGAGCCACGGGCCCTCGATGCGTCGCGAGATGGCCGGCCCGCTGAGCAGACCACCCAGCGCGGGGCCGGCCACCAGGCCAAGACTGACGGAGGTGCCGAACCAGGCCATGCCACGCGCCCGGCCGGCCTCGGACGTCGAGTCGGCCACGTAGGCGATGGCAGCGATGAGCACGCCTGAGGTCGCCACGCCGCCGCCCGCGCGAAGCAGATAGAGACCCGGAAGCCACGACACGAAGCCGAACGGTGCCTGGGTCGCCGCCATGCCGGCCAGGCCGACCAGCAGGATCGGCCGGCGGCCGACACGGTCGCAGAGCCAGCCCGCAGCCGGACTGGCGACAAGCTGCGCGAGGGCGTAGACGCTGGTCAGCAAGCCGATGTGGAAGCTCTCGGTCGCCGGACGCAGCGCACGCAGTTCGTGGATCCTCTCGACCTGGTACGGGATCACCGTCAACGTGATCCCGTAGCCAACCATCACCACAAAGACACCGGCGTACAGGACCCACAAGGCGGCGGGAAGGTGCCCGCCCACCCCGACCGGCGCCGCCGGTCCGGCGGCGACCGGCGCCGGTCCGTTCGGGCGCATGGACGACGGCCCTGTCCGCGCCCCGGCCATCCGCTGCCTCCAGAAGGTTCACGGCGGCCACACCGACATTGCAGTCGCCGCTCTCGCTCCTCACAGAGCGTCGGGTTTAGCGACGTGTCCGGCGGTTCGTCGCTCCGTCCCGGTCGCGGGTACCGATCCACGATCTCGACATTCTACGATGACCTGTAGTAGATACTTGGGTGTGTCCCGGCATGCGTATCGGCCCGCCGGAGCGGTTCCTGGTCCTCTACCCGGGGGGTATCGCGAGGGAGGCTGGCATCGCAGCGCGGAGGCGGGTCTCGGTGATGCGAGCCTGTCGACGCGCCTGGATGCGACAGGCGCCTCGGCACGTCGGAGGCGGCCCACGGCACGCCGTCGGGTGGGACCCGGGCGGGTCTGATGGTCCGCGGTCAACGCTGTTCACACTTGGACCCGGCCGCGCGCCGGATTGGAGCCGATCATGCACTCCGACCACGGTGGATCCGGGCATCCGCCGCTCGCGACGGCGGTCCTGGAGGTCTCGGGGATGCGGTGGGCCACCGAGAAGGCGCGGGTGGAGGCCGTGCTGGGCCGGCGGCCTGGGGTGGTCGAGGTGGCAGCTAACCCAGTGGCGCAGACCGCGGTCGTTCGGTACGACCCGGCTCAGACGTCCGCCGCGCAGCTCGCCGGCTGGATCCGGGACTGTGGTTACCACTGCGGTGGGCAGTCCGTTCCAGACCATGTGTGTGACCCGCTAGCCGAGCCCACTGTCCCCCGGGATCTCGGGCCAGGCGCCGCAACCGCCGCGGCCGAAGCTCCGTACGCGCGGCGTGCTCCGGTCGCTGGCGAGCCGCCTGCCGCCCACGCTGTTCACGACGCGCATGTGGTCCGCGAGACGCACGCCTCGCAGGAGGCGCATGAGGCCCCAGCGGGCCACGGCCCGCGGGTGGCGTCGCCGCACGAGGCTATGGGCCATGGCGGTCACGGGTCGATGTCGATGGCGGCGATGGTCGCGGACATGCGTAACCGGTTCGTGGTGGCCGTGGTCTTCGCGGTACCGATTCTGTTGTGGTCGTCGATTGGCCGGGACGTGGTCGGGTTCCACGTGGCGGCGCCGTTCGGTCTGCGGGACGACGTGTTCCAGCTGGTGCTGAGCCTGCCGGTGGTCTTCTGGTCGTCGTGGATCTTTTTCGACGGTGCGGTGCGGGCGGTGCGGGCTCGGACGTTGGACATGATGGTGCTGGTCGCGGTCGCGATCGGCACGGGCTGGGTCTATTCGCTGGTCGTCACGCTGACGGGCGGGGGTGAGGTCTTCTACGAGGCCGCGGCGCTGCTCGCCGCGTTCGTGCTGCTCGGGCACTGGTTTGAGATGCGTGCCCGTGGCGGCGCGAATGACGCGATCCGCGCCCTGCTGCAGCTCGCGCCGGAGCATGCCCTCGTCCTGCGTGACGGCGAGCCGGTCGCGGTGCCCACCGCGGAGGTTGTTGTCGGTGACCTGCTGCTCGTCCGACCAGGCGCCAAGATCGCGGTCGACGGGGTCGTGGAGGACGGCGAGTCGGACGTCGACGAGTCGATGGTGACCGGCGAGAGCCTGCCCGTGCACAAGGCGCCGGGAGTGGACGTCATCGGGGCGACCCTCAACACCACTGGCGTGTTGCGGGTCCGCGCGACCAAGGTGGGCGCGGACACGGCGCTGGCGCAGATCGTCGCGCTCGTCCAGGAGGCGCAGAGCAGCAAGGCGCCCGGGCAGCGGCTGGCCGACCGGGCCGCGTTCTGGCTGGTGCTGGTCGCTCTGCTCGGCGGGCTGGGCACGTTGCTGGTGTGGCTGCTGGTCTCGGGCCGGCCGGCCCGCGAGGCGATCCTGTTCGCGATCACGGTCGTTGTCGTCACCTGCCCGGACGCGCTCGGGCTCGCCACCCCGACCGCGATCATGGTCGGCACCGGGCTCGGAGCGCGGCGCGGGATCCTGTTCAAGAACGCCACCGCGGTAGAGATGGCCGCCCGCATCGACACCGTCGTCCTGGACAAGACCGGCACGTTGACCAAGGGCGAGCCCGAGGTCACCGACGTCGTCGCCGCGGCTGGCGTCGTGGAGAACGAACTGCTGTGGCTGGCCGCCGCGGTGGAGCGGGAGTCGGAGCATCCGCTGGCCGCCGCGGTTGTGCGACATGCCGGCACACGCGGCCTGAAGCTGACACACGCGGCCGGGTTCGCCAACGTGCCCGGCCACGGTGCCGTCGCCACGGTGGACGGCCGCCGGGTCGCGGTCGGGAACCTGCGGCTGATGGCCCGGGAAGGTGTCGAGGCCGACGAACTCGCAGAGCGTTGGGACGCGCTGGTCGCGGGCGGCCGGACCGCGGTGCTGGTCGCCGTGGACGGGAACGCGGCCGGGCTGATCGGCCTGGCGGACGCGCCCAGGCCGACCGCGGCCCAGGCCGTCCGGGCCCTGCGCGACGCGGGTGTCGAGGTCGTGATGCTCACCGGCGACAACGAGGCGACCGCGCGGCGGATCGCCGGCCAGCTCGGCATCGACAGCGTCATCGCCGAGGTACTCCCTGGCGACAAGGCGGCGAAGATCGCCGAGCTGCGGCAGGGCGGGCGGCGCGTGGCGATGGTCGGTGACGGCGTCAACGACGCCCCGGCACTGGCCGGCGCGGATCTCGGTATCGCGATCGGCGCGGGCACCGACGTCGCGATCGAGACCGCCGACGTCGTCCTGATGCGCTCCGACCCGCTCGACGTCCCCGCCGCGCTGCTCATCGGCCGCGGCACGCTGCGCAAGATGCGCCAGAACCTCGGCTGGGCCGTCGGCTACAACGCCATCGCCCTGCCGATCGCCGCCGGCGTCCTCGAGCCCGCCACCGGACTCACGCTGCGCCCGGAGATCGCCGCTTTGGCCATGTCCGGCTCCAGCGTCCTCGTCGCCGTCAACGCCGTCCTGCTCAAGCGCCTGCGCCTGCCCCACACCGTCACTGCGCCCGGGCCGACGACGGTGGTCTCCACCCGCACCGCCGACCTCCCACCGGTTCTCCCAGCGAGGTAAGTCCTTCGACCGGTTGCCCACCGGCGAAGGAGAGACGTCTTCGGCGCTTCTCGCCGGTCCATCGCTGTCGAGGCCGGAAACCGAGGGCAATGGGAATCCCCGGTTGCGCCTGGGTGGTGGGGTCCGGCCGCGGGAGCCCACCACCCAGGCCAGGGGGTCAGATCTTCTGGAGGAGCGCCCGCATGGTCGTGATCTCCACCGTCTGGCTGGTGACGATCGAGCTGGCCAGCTGGGTGGCCGGGCCGGTCGGTTTACAGACGAAGAACGCAGAGGGAGGACAGTAACGGCGCCCTCGGCGGCGGCAGCCGCGGGGCCGGGTTCCGGCCGAGGGCAGTAGGTCCGACCATCGCAGCGCGCCGCGGCCTCCCGACGACCAGCACAAGGACCGCCAGGCCTGCTAGCAGCGCCAGGGAGCGCAGGACCGCCAGGCACATGTCGCCGACGTGACCGTCATGGCCCGCCAGGGCCGTCAGCGCCGCGCGCACGCCCGGCGGGACGGTGCCGGGATCTGTCTGCCGCCCCATGTCTTGGCTCCGGTGGCGCCGCGGGCCTGCCCATGCCCGCGGCGCCGCGGGAGGCCGGCGCGCCGGTCGTCGGCGCCATCACCATGCCGGCCTCGGCGTGGACGCCCAGCCCGCCGTGCATCAGCAGAATGCCCAGCAGCACGGCACCGACCAGCACCAGGCCCCGCACCCCGACACGGGGGGCGACCACGCCGTGACGACGGCCGGCTGGGCTGGTCACGGCGCCATCCTTCCAGAACCGCGCGGTACCTGCGGACCGGCCGCGCCCGTCCCGGACACAGGTACGCCGGTTACGCCGGGATGTCCGTCACGCAGATCTACAGCACCCGGCCGACGTAGTACCTGGAGGTGTAGATCGGCTCCAGCTTGACCACGTCGCCGGACTGCGGCGCCGCCCACATGTAGCCGTTACCGGCGTAGATACCCATGTGGTAGATGTTGTTAGGCGTCCCGAAGAAGATCAGGTCGCCCGGCTGCTTGGCGGACTGGGGCACGCGCAGCGTCGCGGCGAACTGCTGCTGGGCGGTGCGGGGCAGGTAGCGGCCAAGCTGCTTGTAGACGTACTGCGAGAAGCCCGAACAGTCGAACGCGTACGGACCGGTGGCCCCCCAGATGTACGGCTTGCCTTTCTGTAGAGACGCCAGATAGACGGCTCTGGCCCCGATGGTGCTGCCCGGGATCACGGACACGCCGCCGCTTGCGCTGCCCGCGCCGGTGGAGCTGGTCACGGTGACCGTGGTGGCGTTGGCCACCGACGGGCGCAGCGCGGCGGTGCCGTCGAAGACGGCGGTCACCGTGGTCGTCGACAGCAGCCGCGCGCTGATCTGCGCGGCGCCGTTGTCGTCGGTGCGCAGCGTCGCGCTCGTGGACCAGCGTGTTCCGGTCACGACGACGACGTTCACGTCCTCGTCCACGACCGGCGTGCCCGACAGCGCGTCGCGGACGATGATCGTGAAGCGGGCCTCCGCGTTCGGGGCGATGGTGGACTTCGCGGCCTCGATCGTCGTGCTGGTGAAGTCGGGCGTCGGATTGACGAGCGCCTCGGCGAGGGATGCGGGCTTGTGCGCCGAGGCGGGAGTGACGGCGCCTGCGAGCATGGACGCCTGGGTGACCGAGCCGGCGTCGACCGGGCTGCCGTCGCTCCCGGCGCCAGTGGTAGCGGTCGTCGCGGCGAAGCCCGCGGTCGACACCGCGAGGCTGCTCGTCGCCAGGGCGACAACCGTGGCCACCTGCCGCCGTCGTCCCGTGAGGCGTGGGCGCCAACTGATGATCGGGCCCGCGGCGTCGGCCGACGGGCGCCCGGACGGCTGGCCCCGCCGGGGCCACGCCTCGTCCACCGACCGATGGTCGGCGTGGGGAGCAGGCAACGCACATCCTTTCGTAAACCCACCGCTGAGCCAGACGGCCGGTCCGTGCAGGGCCAGTACCGGCTCCGTCGACGAGACGGCGCCGGTGGAACAGGCGCCCGCGTGGAGGCTCGCCCTTCTGCCCCTGCACGGCTCCGATGTCCGAGATGCCGGGCTTGGGGCAGGACTGGCACGGCCCGGCGCTGGTGACGACGTCACCCTAAACCACTATTGTCTGTAGTAGATAGGGCGGGTCGGCCTAGTCCGACCGTTCCGGGCATATCGGTCGTTTTTCACGGAGGCGCCGATACTCGCTGCGTCGGGTGGCAGGGGCGGCGACGCCGACGGAACTACTTCTACGAGGGAGCGTCGTGCGTGCGGGGCGCCGCGACGGCGGTCCTCCGGCTCAAACGGCCGCGGGCTCGGACTGTCCATTGGGCTCGCCGGGTTAGGCGTCAGCGAGTCGGCTCCGCAAGCAGCTGCGTCAGCACGGGCTGCAGGTCGTCGGGAGTGACGGCGGTGATGAACCGGGCGGCGATCCGTCCCTGCCGGTCCACGACCAGCGTGCTGGGGACGGTGGTTGGTGGCAAGGGCCGGAAACCGGCCACGTGGGCGACCATCGGGTCGTACAGGCTGGGATAGGGCACGTGGTAGTCCCGGACGAACGCCATCGCCGCGGCCTGCGAGTCGCGGATGTCGATGCCGAGGAAGGCCACGCCGCGCGTATGGGTCTGGTCGTAGACGGTGACCAGCCCGGGGGTCTCAGCGCGACATGGGGCGCACCACGACGCCCAGACGTTGATGACCACGATCTGGCCTCGCAGCGCCGCGAGGTCGACCTGGCCGCCCTGCACCGCCGGTCCGGACAGCGGTGGTGTCAGTGGTCGATTCGACGGCGCCAGCAGACCGGCGCCGGTCTGGGCCTGGGGAACGAAGTCGACCGCGCCCGAGACCCGGTCGGAGCTGTTCGCGCACCCGGCGAGCAGGACCAGCGCGAACGCGGTGACCACGGGCACGATTCGGGGAGACATAGGTCTACTATGCGCGATAGTTGACGGAGTTTCTACGGTCCGTCGAAGATGCTCGCGGGCGGGAACGCGCCGCGCGACGAGAGGGACGGTGGACGGATGCTGCTAGCGGCCGGTGGCGGCGTGGGGTCGGTGGTGACCTCGGGATCTTTGTTGCTCGCGCTTCCGATCGCGGTCGCGGCGGGGGTGATCTCGTTCACGTCGCCGTGCTGTCTGCCCCTGGTTCCCGGCTACCTGTCCTACGTGACCGGGGTGAGCGGTGCCGAGGCCCGCCGGCCCGATCAGGCTGAGACCGTCCCGGCGGCGCCCACGCGAGGCGGCGGGCAGGTCGCCGCGGCCGGGCCGATCCGAGGCAAGCTGGCCGTCGCCGCCGTGCAGACCGCGCCGGCGGTGGCGGGCGTGGCCTCGTCGGGGCGGTCGTGGTATCGCAGCCGGATGCTGGCTGGGGGTGTGCTGTTCGTCCTGGGGTTCTCGGCCGTGTTCGTCAGCTACGGCGCGGCGTTCGGCGGAGCGGGCCGGCTGCTGCTGATCCACCAGCAGGTGATCACCCGGGTGCTGGGGGCGCTGACGATCCTGCTTGGGCTGACGTTCGCCGGGCTGCTGGAACGGCTGCCGTGAGCGGGCCGCACCGTGCGCATCCGTTACCGCCCGGCGGCGGGGCTGGCCGGCGCGCCGCTGCTGGGGGTGCTGTTCGGCATCGGCTGGACTCCGTGCATCGGCCCGACGCTGGCCGCGGTGCTCACCCTGTCCTTCAACACCGGTACCGCCGGGCGAGGAGCGCTGCTGTCGTTCGCCTACAGCCTGGGCCTCGGGCTGCCCTTCATCGCCGCCGGGGTCGCGTTCGACCGGGCTGTGCGAGTGTTCGCGACGGTCCGCCGGCATTCGGTGGCCATCATGCGCGTCGGCGGGGTCATGCTCGTCGCCGTCGGCGTGCTGCAGGTCAGCGGCCTGTGGACGCAGCTGATCGCCCAGCTGCAGGGGCTGGTCACCGGATTCCAGGCGCCGTTGTAGGCCCATCCGGCGACCGGCGGGAGGGTGCGTGGCGAGCGTCCGCGTCGCGGACCCACCGAATGAACTACGATAGAAGATCGTAGATCGCTGCGTGTCGCGTCGACGCGCGGGCGGTGATGAAATCAGAGCTGATGGCACGGAGCAGGGGCGGGGCGTGCGAGGACTGGGTGACCTGGAAGCCGTGGTCATGGACCGGCTGTGGTCGGCGCGTGGCCCGCTGACCGTGCGGGCCGTCTACGAACAGCTGCGGGAGCAGCGGCAGATCGCCTACACCACGGTCATGACGGTGATGGACAACCTGCACCGCAAGGGCTGGCTACGCCGCGAGCTCGCCGGGCGGGCCTACCGGTACGAGCCGACCCGCTCCCGGGAGCTGCACAGCGCCGAGGTGATGGGTGAGGCGCTTTCGGACAGCGCGGACCGGGCGGCGACACTGATGCACTTCGTCGAGCAGATGTCGCCGCAGGAAACGCAGCTGCTGCGCGACGCGCTCACCCGCGGCCGAGTCGGCGGCGACCTGAACACCGGACTGGGTGGCGACCAGGAGACCGCGGCGGGAGGAGCGGCATGAAGGTCGCCGTGGTGCTGCTCGTCTACGCGGCCCTGCTCGCCACCGGCGTTCCTCGGCTGCTGGTCGCTGCCTCCTGGGCTGACCGGGCGCCGCGCCTGGCGATCTGCCTGTGGCAGGCGCTGTCGGTGTCGGTGCTGGCCGCAGCCGGGCTGGCCGGGCTCGCGCTGGCGGTCCCCACGGCGAAGATCAGCGGCGGTATCGCCGAGCTGCTGCGCGCCTGCGTGATGTCGCTGCGTGCCTCCTACGCCACCCCGGGCGGGGCCGCGATCGCGGGCGCGGGGCTGACGTTGAGCACGGTTCTGCTGCTGCGGGTCGGTTCCTGTGCCACGGTCGAGTTGGTCCGCGCCGGCCGGGCGCGGCGGGCCCATGCCGGCAAGCTGGCTGTCCTCGCCCGCCCCGAGCCCGACCTGGGCGCGGTCGTGATCCCGCACCCGGCCGCCGCGGCGTACTGCTTGCCGGGGCGGGCCCGTCGTGTCGTGGTCACCACCGCCGCGCTGGAGACGCTGAGCGTCGACCAGCTGCACGCGGTGCTCGCCCACGAGCGGGCCCATCTGGCGGGCCGTCACCACCTCGTCGTCGCCGGGGCGGACGCGTTCGCCCGGGCGTTCCCCCGCGTGCCGCTGTTCACCGCCGCACGCGCCGAGGTTGCCCGGTTGGTCGAGCTGGCCGCCGACGACGCGGCCTCCCGCCGGCATGAGCGACTGTCGATCGCCGCAGCGCTGGCGGCGCTGGCCGGCGGGGGCAGCCCCGACGCGGGCCTGGCCGCGGGCGGGCCGACCGCGCTGGGACGAGTCCGCCGCCTGCTACGACCCGCCCAACCCCTCGGCGCCGCCCGCACCACGCTGGGAGCCGTGCTGGTCACCGCCGTGCTCGTCATCCCCGGCGCCGTGGCCGCCGGCCCGGTATTGGCCGCCACCCACGCCATCTACTGCCCGTTGTCCGCGGTCGCCCCACCGGTCGGCTGACCGCGGCGGCGTGCGCCGGTCGCAGCATTGTGGTGGATCTGCAGCCTGGCCTCGCCGCCGGCATTGTGTGGTGCCGTGGCGGGTGGTCTCGTCCGACGGCGCCCGGAAAGCCGCGGGTTCACGTTCGGCGTTCGGTGATAGGTGCTGGATTTCCTCGCGGAGCTGCGCGAGTTCGGTCTCCCGCGGGTCGACGTGCACCGTCAGGGTGCCCGGCGTCTGCGAGGTCGGCGGGGTGGGCTTGCGGCCGGTGCCGCGCATCATCATGAACATCATCGCGCCCATCCCGAGTGGGCAGGCCAATGCGGGCAGGATGTAGAGCACCTTGTCCATTTCTCCTCCTCGGACGCCATGCCGGTGGCCGTTCAGCCGCCGGGTCGGGATTGCGGGCCGGTCGGGACGGCCGGTAGACGGGCCAGTGCCCGGCGTAGCCGATGTTCGGAGAGCCGGCCGTAGGAGAACGGTGCGCCGTCCAGCAGGACGCCCGGCGCGAAGAGCACCCCGGCCTGCGCGGCGAGTGTCCGGCCGGTGTCGCTGTCCAGGCTGAGTTCCTCCACGGTGAGCGGCTGCTGGGCGGCGACGCGGGCGATCACCTGCTTGGCGTGGTCGCACAGCGTGCAGTCGGCCTGGGTAAGCAGCGTGACCCGGATCGCCCGGTTCTGCGGCCGGTTGGTCGTGGGGAGCGTGGTCACGCGGCTCGCTGCCCGGTGCGCAGGTCTGTGAGCAGGCGGTTCACCGGCAGGTACTGGTCCACCCGGCCGCCGCCGGTGGCAGCCAGCTGGAACTCTGGGGCGGTCGCGCCGATGCCGGGGGCGCCGACCTGGTAGTCGCCAGGGCTGTTGCCCGCCGAGGTGCTGCGGGCAGGACGCCTCAGCGTGCCCTCGCGCGAACGACCGGAGATGTGATCTACGGGCGTGTACAACCCTGCCTAGGACAGGCGGTAGTGGCGGCGGGCCCGGAGCGAGGTCCTCGGCGCGTGTCCTGGCAGACCGTGGCCGGGAGAATGTCTACTCATCGGCACGACGCCGACTGCCCGGCGCGCAGGACGCGGCGCACCCAGGGGTGGGCCGGGTTCCTGACGAGTTGGGCATGGCGATGTCGCCCGCTCGCGCCGAGGCCGCCAAGCGCCCCGTCGGCTCGTCCCAATTGGCCACGGCGCGACAGGCGTGCCGGGTTGGAGCTGTCACCCGTCTGGTCCACGGAGGGTAGGACGTCAGCGATGAGTGAGGATCTGTCGAGGTGTCAGCATCCCCGGTTCGCCCGCCTGTACGTACGGACCAGCGCCGACTCTGAACGCCGTGGCACGGCCGCCCACCGCGACCGGCTGCTCGCCGACCTGACCGGCCGCGTCCTGGAGGTCGGCGCCGGCAACGGGCTGAACTTCTCCCACTACCCGCCGACCGTGACCGAGGTCGTCGCCGTCGAACCCGAGGACCAACTACGTGCCCTCGCCGAACAGGCAGCGACGACGGCGCCGGTACCCGTCCAGGTCGTCGCCGCCCAGGCCGACAGTCTGCCGTTCGACGACGGCGCCTTCGACGCGGCCGTGGCCTCCCTGGTGCTGTGCTCGGTGCCCGACCCAGCCCACTCGCTCGCCGAGCTACGCCGGGTGCTCGCCGCGGGCGGCGACCTGCGGTTCTTCGAGCACGTCCGCTCCACCCACCGTGCGCTCAGCCTCGCCCAAGACCTGATTGCCCCGCTGTGGGCAGCCGGCGCAGGCGGCTGCCACCTCAACCGCGACACCGCCGCGACGATCCGCTCCGCCGGCTTCACGATCGACGAGCTCGACCGGTTCACCTACCGTCCGTTGCGGTTCGTGCCCGCCCACGCCCACATCCTCGGCCGCGCCCACACACCCGCCGGACAGGACCGCTGAGGCGCCGTGGGCGTCCCTTTCCGGTGGAGCCGATGCGCGCCGCCAGGTCGCGTTGACCGGCCAGCCCGGCCAGTGCGTATTCACGTCTGGCTTGTGCTGGCGGGGTTCCGCCCGCGTCGCTACCGGTCAGGGCTCGTCGGGGCCGGGTAGACGAAGCTGCGGATGATCAGATGGTTGGGGGCGGCGAGCACCTCGTGGACGATCTTCCCGCCGGGAGTCAGGGTGAGCTCGATCTGGAGGCCCTCGGCGGGGTAGGCCAGCGCCAGCCGGCTCTGGCCGGCGGTGATGCCGAGGCGGGTGGTGACCGGGGCCTCGCCAGCGCCGTAAGGGTTGCTGTCCAGGAACCGGGCGCCGGACAGGCACAGTACCGACTGTGCCGGGACGGGTCGCGAGCAGTGCGGCAGGGGTCAGCCGGGCCACACCCGCGCTCAGCGAGCTGTCTCCCACGATCAACGTTGCCAGGCCGAGACTGGCCACCAGTCCCGCGAGCGCGCCGGCCAGCAGCCACGGGCGAGGCGGATCCGCTGCGGCCCTGTCCTGAGGACGGCGGGCGAGGCGATGTCCGGCCAGACCACCCAGATACAGCGCCAACCCGGCGAACAGCAGCCACCGCAGCACGGTGACCCAGCCCTCGCCCCTGGTCTTCGCCCCGGTCTGCCCGTCGCCGAGCGCGGCGGCACTCGGGCCGACCGCGAACCGGTACTCGCCGCCCATCGCTTCGCCGTCGCCCGCGCCCACCTGCCAGGCCACCGCATACAGACCGCTGGCCAGCTGCCGGTCCACAGCAGCGGTCACGCTTAGCCCGCCTTCGGAGACGGAAGTCCGGCTGGTCGACACAACGCGCCGGTCGGCGTCGAACAGCCGCACCGAGTGGCCTGTCACTGTGACGGGCTGGGCGAAGATGAGCGTAAGCGTGGCCGGCCCGGCCGGCACGGTCCCGTCCGCGGCCGGGCTGGTGAACAGCAGGGTCGCATGCGCCGACGCGGTCGCCGCCGTCGCCACCAGCAACACCAGGCTGGCCACCGTCAGCCCGACGAGACGGGTCAGCGCGCGCACAGCGCCTCGGCGCCGGTTGGCGCGCCGCCCGCCACAGCCGCCAGTTGCCACTGTCCGACCTGCACCACCGTCACCCCTCACTCACCCGACAACGAATACTAAGCTAGATAGTAAATAGCGGATGGGTCCGGCGGCCCACGCCGTTCTATCCGTCTCGGCCGTGAGGCGTGGCTGACCTCCTGCGCTGCTGGGAACTGATACCCCCATGGGGTATGGTGTCATGTGAGTCGGTGACGCCGGGACGCATGATCGAGACAGGAGTGATCACGATGGGTGTGGCCGAGCGGACCTACGTCGTGGCGGGTATGACTTGCGGGCACTGCGAGATGTCGGTGCAGGAGGAGGTAGAGGAGCTGGCCGGGGTGCAGTCGGCGGCGGCGGACGCCGCCACGGGCCGGCTGGTCGTGCGCGGAGAGGGCGTCGATGACGCTGCTGTGCGGGAGGTGGTGGCCGCGGCCGGCTACCGGCTCGTCTCGTGACCGGGCACGCGGACTCGCGGCGGGAGGAACGATGACCACCGAACAGGCCGGGCGGCCCGGAGCCGAGGTCGAGCTGTCGCTCGAGGGCATGACGTGTGCGTCGTGTGCCAACCGGATCGAGCGCAAGCTGAACAAGCTGGACGGCGTCGTCGCGACGGTGAACTACGCGATCGAGAAGGCCGCGGTCTCCTATGACCCTGCCCAGGTGTCGGCGGACGACCTGCTGTCCGCCGTGGCCGCGGCGGGTTACCGGGCGCGGCTCCCGGCCCCGCCGTCGACGGCGGCCGATCGGGCCGACGTCTCCGCGGCCCCCGGCGACTCGGAAGACGCGGTTGCGCAGCGGTCGCTGCGCCAGCGCCTGGCCGGGGCGGCGGTGCTGTCACTTCCGCTGGTGCTGATCTCGATGATCCCGGCGCTGCAGTTCGACTACTGGCAGTGGGCCGCGTTGCAGCTGGCGACCCCGGTGGTGTTCTGGGCGGGCTGGCCGTTCCATCGGGCGGCCTGGGTGAACCTGCGGCATGGCGCCGCCACCATGGACACGCTGATCTCACTGGGCACGCTCGCGGCCTGGGGGTGGAGCGTCGTCGCGCTGTTCCTGCTGGACGCGGGCATGCCGGGGATGCGGATGCGCTTCGAGGTGGTGCTCGACCGGGACGCCGCGACCAGCCACATCTACCTGGAAGCCGCCGGCGTCGTGACCACCCTGATCCTCGCGGGGCGGTACTTCGAGGCCAGGGCGAAGCGGCGCGCCGGGGCGGCGCTGCGGGCCCTGCTCGCGCTGGGCGCGAAGGACGTCGCGGTGCTCGACGCCGACGGCGGTGAGCGCCGGGTTCCGGTGGCGGAGCTGCGCGTGGGCGACCGGTTCGTCGTCCGGCCCGGCGAGAAGATCGCGACCGACGGGGCCGTCGAACAGGGCTCGTCGGCGGTGGACCAGTCGCTGCTGACCGGCGAGTCCGTCCCGGTGGAGAAGGGCCCGGGCGACGAGGTCGTCGGCGCGACCGTCAACGCCGGCGGCCGGCTGGTCGTGCGGGCCACCAAGATCGGCGCTGACACGGCGCTCGCGCAGATCGCCCGGCTGGTCGCGGACGCGCAGAACGGGAAGGCACCCGTGCAGCGGCTGGCCGACAGGATCAGCGGGGTGTTCGTGCCGGTGGTGCTGGTGCTCGCGGCGGCGGCGCTCGGCGGGTGGCTCGCCGCGGGCGCGAGCGTGGCGTTCGCGTTCTCCGCCGCGGTCGCCGTGCTGATCATCGCGTGCCCGTGCGCGCTGGGCCTGGCCACTCCGACCGCGCTGCTGGTCGGCACCGGCCGCGGCGCCCAGCTGGGTCTGCTCATCAAAGGACCCGAAGTGCTGGAGTCCACCCGCCGGGTCGACACGATCGTCCTGGACAAGACCGGGACCGTCACCACCGGCGAACTCAACGTGGTCGACATCGTCCTGGTCGAGGGGGTCGCCCGCGCGGACGCGCTGCGGCTGGCCGGAGCGGTGGAGGACGCCTCCGAACACCCGATCGGCCGGGCGATCGCCCGAGCCGCGCGAGCCGAGGTCGGCCGGCTGGCGGCGCCCGAGTCCTTCGCCAACCGGCAGGGGCTTGGCGTCGAGGGTGTCGTTGACGGCCACACCGTCGTCGCCGGGCGCCCGTCGCTGCTGGCCGACTGGGCGATGCCACTGCCACCCGAGCTGGAAAGGGCCCGCCACGAGGCCGCTCTGACCGGTCGGACGGCGATCGCCGCCGGCTGGGACGGCGCCGCTACGGCGTTGTTCGTCGTCGCCGACACGATCAAACCCACCAGCGGCGAGGCGATCAACCAGCTCAAGGCCCTCGGCCTACGGCCGATCCTGCTGACCGGCGACAACGCCGCCACCGCCCGCACGGTCGCGGCCCAGGTCGGTATCAACGAGGTCATCGCCGACGTCCTGCCGACGGACAAGGCGGCCGTCGTCAAGCGGCTGCAAACCGAGGGCCGGGTCGTCGCGATGGTCGGCGACGGTGTCAACGACGCGCCCGCACTCGCCCAGGCCGACCTGGGCCTCGCCATCGGCACCGGCACCGACGTCGCGATCGAGGCCAGCGACCTGACACTCGTGTCCGGCGACCCGCGCGGCGCCGCCGACGCCATCCGGCTGTCCCGCCACACGCTGCGGACCATCCAGGGCAACCTGTTCTGGGCCTTCGCCTACAACGTCGTCCTCATCCCGGTGGCGTTCCTCGGCTACCTCAACCCGCTGTTCGCCGGCGCCGCCATGGCCGCCAGCTCCCTGTTCGTCGTCTCCAACTCGCTGCGCCTGCGCAGATTCACCCCGCAGCGCTCGCCGGGAAGCCTGACCCGCCCGGCCGGCCGCTTGCCGGCCGACCAACGGATCAACGCACCCTTGTCCTCGTAGTTGAGACCGATCTCGGCGCCCGCGTAGGACGCGGGCCGCCTCCCCGGTCCTCGGCAAAGGGGACGCTCAGACAGACCGGTCGAGACGTCGTGGGCGATGAATCCGGAGGCTTGATGATGTTCGCCGGGCATGTCGGGCCCGGCTGGTTGATCCCGGTCTCGTAGGCAAGGAGAGAGGCGCGCTCACGCCTCCCTCAAGCCGTTCTGACCCCCGAACGGCCCAGCATGGTCTTCGAAGAAGACTCGGCTTTTCAGGAGAACCGCTGGCCGACAGGCTGCGTCCAGACGGACATGAGACTACGAGGCTGGTGCGCCGCGGTGGCCCTCGTCGGGGCGGTGGTGGTCGGGGCTGCCGCGCCCGCGTCCGCATCGTGCGCCCTGTCGTCGCCGCCCCCATCCCCATATATGTTCCACGGAATTGTGACCAGCACGACACATGGCGGGCGGGTCGCGACGGTCCGGACCGAGGGCGGCCAGGCCGTGACGGTGGTCGGGACGCCGGACGAGCAGGCCGGCGGCACATCGGTCGACCGTCAGTACGTTGTGGGTGCCTGGTACGAGTTCCATCCTCTTAACGGCAGGTCTCCGTACCAGGACAACATCTGCACGGCTACTCGGCAGATCGCCGGACCGGGCCCGTCTGCGACTCACGATGGGGAGCCTGCGGCGCAGAACGATTCGGGGTCGGGCCGTCCCGGTCGATTCCTGCCGCTGGTCGGGGGCGCCGTTGCCCTCGCGGTCGTCTGTACGCTGAGGCTTCGCCGGACCCGTGGCGAAGTACCCGACAGGGCTGACGACGGCGGCACGCGCTCCGATGAGCTGTAGAAAAGGGTCCGTAACCTCAGCCAGCAGGATCTGGCATGTTCCTCGCCGGAGGGAGCCTCGCCGAGGACACCCGGGTACTCAACTCCACGTTTCGTGCATACGCCTCGGAATACCCGACCGTGGGGGTCGGTCCTCGTCCGCGAACCCTGGCCCCTGGTGAGCCGCGGTGCTTCGCAGGGCCGGAGTGTGGCTGGGCCGACAAGACCAACCTCGCCGGCCACGGCGGGCCACCCACGACACCAGCCGCATGACGATCGGAACTGCGATCTTCATCAGGCGAGTCCCTGCGTCTACCATGTTCCGTAGTAGTCGGCCGCTGCGCGGGCGCGCGAACCAGACCGAAGGAGGGGCATGGACGGCAGGACGGCGCTCGCGCGAGCGCGTCTCGTCGCCGTCCTGGCGGCGCTGGCCGGGCTCGCTGTCATGCATGGTCTGCCCGCCATGCAAGCCTGCGCGCAAGCGGGCACGGGCTACGCCGCGATGGCCACACCGGCGATGCCCGCAGAGCACGCCGGGTCGATGGCCGAACCCCCCGCTGTGGAGCGGCCGACCGCCAACGTCGGCCTGCGCGGCGCGGACATGTACGCGCACGGTGCCGCCGGGGAGATGCAAGGTGTCCCCTGCGCGGCGACCCCGCCGTCCCTCGGTCTTGCCGGGCTGCTCGTCCTGGTCGCTATTGGTCTGCTCGCCATCACCATGCCGGCCTCACCGAGGCCCCTCGCGGCGGTGAGACGCGGGCCGCGGCGGCGCGCACCCCCGCGGTTCGGCTCCCTGCTCCTGCACGAGCTGTGTGTCTCCCGGACGTGACCGGCCAACGGTCGCCGTCACGTCCATCCGCACGCCACCGGCGTGCCCCTATCCGGGAGACCACGTTCTCATGCTGCCTATCCATTCTGCCCGTACCCGCCGAGCCCTCGCCGCAGCCGGTCTGACCGGCGCGGTCCTTCTCACCGCCACCGCCTGCGGGAGCAGCTCTGGCGGCCAGTCCGGGATGTCCCAGTCGATGGGAAACCCGGCCGGCTCGGCCGGATCGACACCCTCCGCCATGGCCGCGACGCCAGGGGGCTCCATGCCCGGCATGGGCGACATGGCCTCGGGGGACGGGCTCGCCGCCGAGGCCAGCGGACTGCGGTTCGCCCCGGCGGCGACCTCGTTGCCGGCCAAGCGGGCCAGCGTGTTCCGGTTCCAGATCCGCGCCGCGGACGGGATGCCGGTGACCTCCTTCCAACCGGACCAGACCAAGCTCATGCACCTCTACCTGATCCGGTCCGACCTCACCGGCTTCCAGCACGTCCACCCGACCATGGCCAGCGACGGCACCTGGACCGCCAACCTGGCCGGCACGCCCGCCGGCAGCTACCGGGTGTACACCTCGTTCATCACCCCCGTCGGCGGCATGAACACACCGCTGGTCCTCAGCCAGCCGGTCACCGTCCCCGGAACGGCCGCCACCGTCCCGCTACCGCCGGCAGCGACCAGCACCACCGTCGACGGCTACACCCTCACCGTCTCCGGTGACAAGTTGATGGCCGGGATGACGCACATGCTCACCGTCACCGTGTCGAAGGACGGGAAACCGGTCACCGACCTACAGCCCTACCTCGACACCTACGCCCACCTGACCGCCTTCCGCGCCGGCGACCAGGCCTTCGCCCACCTCCACCCGCAAGGCAGCGTCAACGGCGACCACGGCGGGCCGGCCCTGTCGTTCGAGGCGACCCTGCCGAAATCCGGCAACTGGCGGCTGTTCCTACAGTTCCAAACCGCCGGCACCCTGCACACCGCCGCGATGACCATCACCGTCGGATAGCACTCGACGCGGCCACCGGCGCACCTCGCCGGGCGACGGGTCCCCGCTCGACAACGGGCGGGACCCGCCACCCGTCGACCTGTCAGGAGCCGACCCCTCGCGATGCGCCGGATCGGCGGCAGCGACCCGCCTCATACAGCTGCCCTCGTCGCGGACGGCTTGCACGCCCACACCGACGGCTTTACCAACCTCGCGGTCCTGCTCGGTGCCACCGGCGTCGGCGAGCTCGCGGTGGGCACACCCCGTTGCCGGTCTGGCGATCAACCTGGCGATCGTCGGGGATGCTGCGTTCGCCGCCGCCATCCGCATCGGCAGACCGCACCGGCAGACCGAGCCGGCAGCCGACCGGGACCAGCCGGGCCAGCCGGGCCAGCCGGGCCCATTGGCCAAGCCAGCACACGCAGCCGTCCCGATCGCCCTCGGGGCTCGGCGGCGACGCGCCTCCCATGCCTTGCGTGGATGGTCGGTCCGTCGTCGGCTCGGCGGCGGCCATGCTGGGTAGCTGGCACCCGGCGGTGAGCGAGTTGGCCCGGTGGCGTCGGGTCGTCCAGCACCTGCGTTCCTGTCCGAGTCGCCGCATCCTGGAGGTAGGAGGCAGTGCGGCGAGGTGCCCGGATTCGGGACGTCCGTCCGCTCGCTCCGGGAGGTGACAGACGATCAGGCGGCGGACGAGCCGGCCGCCGAGTTGGCCCTGCTGGTGGTAGCGCAGCAGTGAGCCGGGGGTCGCGACCACGTTGAACAGCAGGTTCGTCGGGGTCACCGCCGGGCTCGGGACGCCATGCCAGCACGTCCAGTCACCGGAGAGCGGAGCTCGGGTCATCGAGGCACTGGCCAGTGGCATACCGACGATCAACGAGGCTCTTGATGAGTACGGGCTGCCGCCCGCGCACTACATCGACAGCGGCATCCGCTTCACCGTCGTTCTCCACGCACATGCGACCCGCCGGCCGCGGACGACGGCCGAACCAACGGCCCTAGAAACCAGGCTGGGCCGGACAGAACGCCGCGTTTACGATGCCCTGTCCACCAGGGGCCGGACCGTTGATGAGCTCTCCGACGAGCTTGGTCTCTCCGCTCCGAACGTCCGTAAGACCCTGCGCCGCCTCCGCGACCGCGGGCTGGTACTCCAACAGGGCGGCAAGGGGCAGGCGACCGCCTACCAACGCGTGACCTCATGAAGCCTCGTCGCCGCTCGAGGACACGGTCGGTTTTCACGCCGCAGCCCTTGTGAGGGTCGGAACGGTGGCCGCGCTCACCGGTCGCGCCCTTGCTGGGATGACCAGCTCCCACGCGACCAGTTCGTAGGCCGTTCACGTCAGCCGTGACCTTGTGCTGGACAGCCGGTCGAGTTCGCCTCATGGGCGGGCGGACCGGGCAGGTGACCAGCGGTGGACCTCCCACCGGACGACGGGCGCCAAGCGCACGACCCACCGCGAACGCCGCCGCCGAAAGTTCGGGCGCCATGTCGAGCGGCCGATCACGACCGTCTCGACCTGCGGGCACTCAGCCGCGAAGTGGAGCGCGAAGCGGACCAGGTACGACCGATGCAGCCAGAGCACGGCGATCGGCTTGTGTCGTCGGCGCTGGGCGACGGGCCATCTGCGGGCCTGGTCGCCGGCGCGATCAGCATGTGCGGATCGGCTGGTTCGAGCTGACCGTCACCACACAAACGGTAATGAATATCGTTGTCGATTGCAGAGGCGCGACACCGATCGGCACCGTGAATCATCCGACGCGCTCAGCCCCCCCGAGAGGACGATCCCGTCACGCCCTGCGACTCAGGGTGACGACAGTCGCGACACCCGCCAGCCGACCATCTCAAGGCGTGCGGCGACGCCCGCGGGCCCGCTGGGAGAAACAGCGTCTGGTCCGTCAGCCGGTGGCACAGGTGGCGCAGGTGCCGTAGATCTCGAGGGTGTGGTCGAGGTCGGTGAAGCCCTCGGCGGTGGCGACGCGGGTGGTCCAGGTCTCGATCTCGGTGGTGTCGATTTCGACGGTGCGGCCACAGGTGCGGCAGACCAAGTGGTGGTGGTGGTCCTGGGTTGAGCAGCGGCGGTAGAGGTTCTCGCCTTCCGGGGTGCGGACGACGTCGATCTGGCCGGCGTCGGCGAGGACTTGTAGGTGGCGGTAGACGGTGGTGAGGCCGACCGGTTGGCCCTGCTGGCGCAGGCGGGTGTGCAGGTCCTGGGCGGTGGTGAACACGGGGGTGCCGGCGAGCAGCGCGGCGATCGCGGCGCCCTGGCGCGTCGCACGGGTGGCGGTGCCCAGGCCCGGCCCCCGCCGGGCTGGCTGGCCGGCGGCGGCGGCGGGCGGGGTGTCACTCATCGTCATCGACCCGACGGGAGATCAGTGATCATCCCAGTGGCCGTCGTGACGGGCGTGGCGGTGGCCGTCGTGGACGTAGTCGACGTGGTCACGGTGCGGGACGGCGACATGTCCGCAGCCGTCGCCGTGGACATGCTCGTGCGCGGTGTGCTCGGTGTGCCCGGCGGCCTCGCAGTCGTCGTAGTGGCCGTCGTGGGCCCGGTGCAGGCAGCCGTCGTGGGCGTAGTCGACATGGTCACCGTGGGGAACCGCGATGTGCCCGCAGCCGGGGGCATGGGCGTGGTCGGCGCTGCTGTGATGTTCGCGGTGGGTGGTGGTGGTCATCGCTCCTCCTGGGCGTGAGTGAGGGCGTCGCGCACGATGTGCGCGACATGGTCGTCGGTGAGCCGGTAGACGACCTCGCGGCCGCGTCGCGCCGTGGCGACCAGGCCGGCTCCGCGTAACACCCGCAGGTGCTGGGAGACCAGAGACTGGCTGACTCCCACCGCCTCGACGATCTCGTGGACGCAGCGCGGCCCGTCGGCCAGACGGTCGATCACAGCGAGGCGCACCGGAGCGGCCAGCGCCCGCAACAGGACACTCGCCGCGTCGAACGCCTTCTCCGGCCCGTCGTCGCCACCTCCATCATCCACATGAAGACATTAGCACGTGTTCACGGTATGCGGACCTCAGAGCCCATCGGTCGAGTAGGTGCTGGACCTCGCTCAGCCGGTCGCGAGACCAACCGCAACCAGGCGCGACACCCCCGACAGCGCCGCGATGATCGCCGGCCTCCCCGCGAAGCCGAGGGCCGTCCGCGCGGCCATCGACGGCCAGCCTTCGCCGGCTCGACCGCGAGGCGGGCGGGTGGCGCAGAGGCCCATGGCTCCGGCGCGACCTCAGTTCGGGTCGCTACGCAAAGTAGTTGACCCGGGATGTTGCCGCGCGCCCGGCGGGCCAGCTAGGTTTCCTATTGGAAATGGTTTCCATCTTCAATAAGGAGGTTGGTATGCAGGACGTGCTCGTCGAGCCGGTCGCCGCGGTGGCCCCGGTGTCCGCACCCCAGGGCCCGGGCACCAACGCGCTGGTCCACAACCCGTTCGTGGTGGAGCCGGTCGCGGCCGTGGCGCCGGTGTCCGCGCCGCAGGGCCCGGGAACGAACGCGCTGGTGCACAACCCGTTCGTGATCGGTAGCTGACGTCACGGAGCCGGGCCCGGCGCTGACCCGCCGGGCCCGGCTCCGTGACCGTCCTGTCCGAACGAACAAGGGGATCACGATGAGGTTGGCGGCGGGTTATCACCTCTACCAGCTCCCAAACGGGAGCTGGGGTGCGGCCGGCCCGGGGGATGCGTTCCTGCGGATCGCCGGGCCACCCGCGGTGGTGCGGGATCTGCGGGACCGGCTTGCTGCCGGGACCCGGGCCGAAACGGCGTTCGCCCGCGCGCTCGACGGTGGCGACAGCTGCGAGGGCGCGCTCGGGCAGCTGGTCGCGGCGCTCGTCGAGCGCGGAGTCCTGGTGGGCGGCGAGGGCGCGGTGGAGCCGCCGGCGGGGGCCCGCGCGGCCAGGCCGGCGCTGCACGTGGGTGGCGACGGGCCGGTGGCTCGGCTCGTCGGTGACCTCGCCGACGGCTGGGCAGTGGTGCGCCGTGGGCCGCTCGACGAGGCGGCCGTGCGGGACGCCGACGTCGTTCTGTGCTGTGCGGGCTGGCTGCCGGACGCGGCCTGGCGGCAGGTCGAGCAGTGGTGCGGGCGCCACGGGACCGCATGGACGCGCTGCCACGCGGAGGGGCTGGCGCTGTTCGTCGGCCCGTTGACGGTGCCGGGCCGTTCGGCCGGTTATGCCGACGTGCGCGGCCGGCGGCTCGCCGCCGCCGCCACGCCCGACGAACTGCTGGCCCACTGGTCATGGCTGGACCGGCCGAATGAGGAACAGCCGGCCGTGCCGTGGCCTGGCCGCGGCGTCGTGGCCGTGGCGGCGGGGCTGTTGCTCGGTGAGGTCGAGCGCTGGTGGGCCACCGACCGGCTGCCGGAGGTCGACATCCAGTGGGAAGTCGGCCCGGACGGCGCGGCCACGCGTCACCCGGTACTGCCGCTGCCGGTGCTGGCGGCACCGGGCACCGAGTCGCCCGCCGCCTCGACGAGGGTGACGGTGCCGGCATGACGACGACGATGCGGACCGCGGCGGGCCTCTGCGTGAACCTGCGAGTCCCGGGAGGTGACGGCACTCCGCTCGCCGTCGACGTGCGGCTGCCACCGGAGGCGGACTGGCCTGTTCCGGTGGTCGTCACCCGCACGCCGTACGGCCGCTCGGCGCATCTGGCCGAAGCCTCCGGCTGGGCGGGACACGGGTTCGGCTACGTGGTCCAGGACGTGCGGGGCCGGTACGACTCGGAGGGCTGCTGGCGGCCGTACCTGGACGAACGCGCCGATGGCGCCGCCCTGGTGGACTGGGTCCTGGCGCAGCCGTGGTGCGACGGCCAGCTGGTCGCCTACGGCGGTTCCTACAGCGGCTACACCGCCTGGGCGCTCGCGGTGGAGCGCCCAGACGCGGTGGCGGCGGTGGTGAGCCTCGGCCCGTCGATGGGGCTGCACCGGACGAAGTTCGAGCCGAGCGGCATCCTGCGCCTGGCCGAGCACGCCTACTGGTGGCTGGAGCGAGCCGACGCCCGGACCAGCCGCGACGGCCTCGTCCGCCTGGTCCACAGCCGCCAGCCGGACGTTCTGGACCATCTGCCGGTCTACGAGCTGCCCGAGCGGCTCGGCGCGGTACTGCCGCACTGGGGTGACGTGCTGCGCACCGGCACCGCGCCAGGTCCGCAGGCACTCACCGACGAGGAACTCGCCCGGCTGCCAGCCGCGGCGTTCCACGTCGGTGGCTGGTACGACCTGTTGGTCTCCGAGACGCTGGGCCACTGGGAGCTCGTCGGTTCGGCGGTACGCCCCCGCCCGCCTCGGCGTCTCGTCGTCGGGCCCTGGGGACACGATCTGGCCTTCGCCACCACCACCCGGGTCGGGGGCCGTGACCACGGGCCGCGGTCGCGTTACGACTTCGCGGCTGCCTGCGTCGCCTGGCTGCGCGCGGTGCTGGCACAGCCGCCCGCGGCCACGTCCGAGGCCGTCGGCACCGCCGTGGCGTCCTCGCCGCAGCCGGCGTCAGCGCTCCTGCCCCGGGCAGCCTCGACAGCGCGGCGCTCAGGCGTGGAGGTGTTCGTCCGCGGCGCCGACGCGTGGACGAGCGGCACCTGCTGGCCGCCGCGCGGCGGCACCGAGAGCGTGCGGCACGCGCGCGCCGACGGTTCTCTGTCGGTCGAAGAAGCCGGACCCGCCGGTGCGCGCAGCTTCCGGTACGACCCGCGGGACCCGTTCCCGTCGGTGGTGGCTGGCACGGATCGACGGGCGCTGCTGGGCCGGCCGGACGCGGTCCGCTACCTGACCGAGCCGCTCGCCCAGCCGGTGACGGTGCTGGGGGCCGGCCGGGTCGAGCTGACGGCGCTGACCGACGCGCCCGACGCCGACTGGGTCGTACGGGTGCTCGCCTGGCTCCCGGAAGGACCGGTCCACGAGGTCGCCTATGGCACCGCCAGCTGGCCGGCCGGCCCCGGCGGGTCGACGGTCACCGGGCAGATCCCGCTGTCCGGCGCGGCCGAACGCGTACCGGCCGGCTCCCGGCTCATCCTGGAGATCACCAGCAGCGATCACCCCAACCTGGCCCGCAACCTGGGCACCGGGCGCGACCGCTACACGACCACGACGACCCATGTTTGCGACCAGACGGTGCTGTCGGGGCCCGGGCCGCGCGGCACCACCCTCGTCCTGCTGACCCAGACCCAGACCACCCCGGCCGACCGCGGCCGTGGGGCGTTCACCCTGACCGCCGACGCGGCAAGCGACGATGCCGGCACGGCGGCCGGTCCCCCATCGGCGCCCGTCGAACGCGTCGGCGCCTGGGCGACTTCCGCTGGCGGGCAGGCGTCATGACGGTCGAAGACCTTCTCGACCCGCGGCTGGGGGTGCTGACCGCGCTGGTCGACCAGCCTCCCGCGCCCGGCACGCCGGCAGGCTGGCTCGGGCGCAGCTCACAGGTGGGACGCACCGACCGGTTCGCCTCGTGGCGGGCCGACGGGTTCGGCTTCGGCGCCAGCCTCGGCGATGCCGAGGCGGCGCGGGGCGCGGCGATCGGCGAGGCGGTCGAGCGGTACTGCGGCAACGCCGTCGCGGCCGACCTGCCCGGGGCGAGCTGGACGGCGCTGCGCGCGGGAGGCCGGGCGGCGATCGACCCGCTGACGTTCGCGCTGTACTCCGACCGGCAGTACG
Source organism: Pseudofrankia sp. DC12 (assembly GCF_000966285.1). NCBI lineage: Bacteria > Bacillati > Actinomycetota > Actinomycetes > Frankiales > Frankiaceae > Pseudofrankia > Pseudofrankia sp. DC12. Next base: position 4,110,645 of record NZ_KQ031391.1, on the reverse strand, counting down.
CGACGCCGGGCTTCCCGTTCGTCCGCTTCACCCGCGGCCTGGAGGTCGCCTGGGTGGCCGGCACCGACCTGGCCAGCGGCGCGGAGGTGCTCGTCCCGGCGTCGCTGGTCTACCTCGACTACTTCCACGGCCCGCACCACGGGGAGCCGCCCGTCAACGCGCTGATGTACTCGGGGATCGCCGCCGGCCGCAGCCGCGCCGAGGCGGAGACAGCGGCGCTGGAGGAGCTGTTCGAGCGGGACGCCACGACGATCTGGTGGGCCGCCGGCGGGCCGGCACGGACCGTCGCCGACGGTGGTGTGCTCACCGGACAGCTGGGCCGGCCCTACCGGGACCGCCCACTGGAGGTCCGCCTGCTGGCGATCCCTTCCCAGTTCGACGTACCCGTCCTCGGCGCGCTCCTGGTCGACGACACCGACGGCATCCTCGCGTTCGGCAGCGCCTGCCGCGCCGACCCGTCGGCCGCTGGGGTCAAGGCCCTGGTCGAGGCCCTGCAGCTGCTCACGCTGACCCGCCAGCTCGTGGACCCCGCCAGCGACGTGTGGCGTGCGGTCGCCGCGGGCGACATCGAGCCGCACGTGTTCCTGCCACTGCGCCCCGACCGGTGCTACGGGCAGGCGGTGAGCCCGGACTACCGGGAGCTGGTGGACCTGCCGGCGGTCGCCCAGCTCTACCTCGACCCGACGGCCCAGCCCACGGCGCTGCGCCGGCTACGGCCCGAGGCGACCGTCGCCGTGGGCGAGCTGCCCGCGGTGCCCGCCGCCGCGCGGGCCGCCCGCGGCGCCTACCTGGAACGGCTGCGGGCGCACGGGCTACGAGCCGTCTCGGTGGACCTCACGACCCAGGACGTCGCCCGCTGCGGCCTGCGGGTGGTCCGCGTCGTGGTCCCGGGCCTGGTCGGCAACGGCCCGCCGGCCTACCCGCTGCGCGGCGGACGACGCCTCTACGACGTACCGGTCGCGCTGGGCTGGCACCCTGCGCCGCTGACCGAGGACGACCTCATCCGCCAACCGCTTCCGCTCGCATGACGACGACCACGACGAGCCGGCGACCCGACAAGGCGGCCGACGACCCGATGACGACCACAACCACACAGCCGGCGGCCGGTCCGGCGCGGGCCGACCTGCCCTACCCGCTGCTGTTCGACCCGCGGACCGGGATCGTGCGCCGGCTGGTGCCCCGGCCGGTACCGCCGTGGTTCCCGCCGTCGTTCACGCTGACCCACGCCTGGCTGTGCGACACGACCAGGTTCGGCCCCTGGCCGGCCGACGCCACCGGCGCCGGTTACGGCTTCGCCGACCCACGTCACGCTCTCGCCGCCGCACTCGGCGAGGCGGCCGAACGCTACTGCGGCAACCTCGTTCCCCCCGGGCTGCGCCTGGCCAGCCACGCCGAGCTCGTCGACGCCGGGCTCGACGCCGTCGACCCGGACGACCTGGCGCTGTATTCGGACGCGCAGTACGCGACGCCGGATTTCCCGCTCGTCCCGATGACGAGGGACCTCGTCCAGCGCTGGGCCCGTGGCCGCGACCTGCGCACCGGAGCGCCGGTCCTGGTGCCCGCCTCGCTGGTCTGGGTCTCCTGGTACGCGCCGTCCGCCGGGCAGCCCGCGCCCCGGACGAACCCGATCATCCAGGCTGGCCTGGCCGCCGGACCGGACCGGACAACCGCGCGGATCGCCGCGCTGCTCGAGGTCGTCGAACGCGACGCCATGACGCTGTCGTGGCACGGCGGGCGCGGCCTGCGCGAGGCTGTGGCACCGGACTGGCTGCGTGACCTGTGCCGGGGCCCCCAGGGCGTGCTCGACGTGCGGTTCCTCGCCTTCGACGACGAGTTCGGCGAGCCCGTCATCGGCGCCCTGGTCGCCGACCCCCAGACCGGCTACCTGACCCTTGGCATGGGCGTGCACCCCGACCCGCTCGACGCGGCGCTGAAGGCCTACGGCGAGGCGCTGCAACTGCAGCTGTTCGTCGCGGACTACGACAACCCCGACGGCCCCTACGCCCAGCTGGCCGCCCTGGCGACCAGCCCGCTCAAGCGCTGGCGGGCCGACCGCGGCTACCGGCGGTCCTACTGCGACGACCTCGCCGACGTCGTCGACTACGGCTGCCACCTCCAGCTGCACCTCGACCCTGCGGTCCAGGCGGCCTTTCTCCGCGAGCTCGCCCAGATGCTGGTCGGCGAGGTGCGCCTCGCAGACCTGGCGGCGCGGACGCCCGCGGCACAGCCAGCTGACCTGCGGCTGGCGCAGCTTGTCGGCCGGCTCGCCGCCCACGGCCACCGGGCCGTGGCCGTCGACGTGACCACCCCCGACGTCCGCCGCGCCGGCCCGCACGTCACCCGGGTCGTCGTTCCCGGCCTGTACAGCAACGCGGCACTCGGGCTGCCCTTCCTCGGAGGCCGGCGACTACCCCGGGCCCGGGCACACCCCCGCACCGTCGCCCTCCCGACGATGCCCCTGCCGCACTGACGGTCCGACCACCGAGAGGACCGCCTGGTCACGTGAGGTTCCTGACGATGTCCCCGACCATGTCCACATCCGACGTTGACAGCGCCGGTCATCTCGACGCCACCTTCGGGGCGGCCGGTCCGCCGGCGATCCCGCCCGTCGCCGCGGTGCCGCCCGCCGACCGGCCCACGGCCCAAAGCCGGCTGTCCGAGCCGGCACGGTTCGCCGTGGTCCTCACCGTGCTGGTGGTGGCCACACCGCTGGTGCTCGCCATGGCCGTGAGCCTCGGTGCGGTGCGGCTGCCGCTGGGCGAGGTGTGGTCGAGCGTGCTGGGCCACACGATCGGCCCGGTCGCGGGCCGCCACCCGACCCCCGGCGTCGACGACGAGATCATCTGGCAGGTCCGGGTGCCGCGGGTGCTGCTGGCGTTCGTCGTCGGCGCCGGGCTCTCGGTCGCGGGCGCCGCGCTGCAGGCGGTCGTGCGCAACCCGCTGGCCGACCCCTATGTCCTGGGCGTGTCGTCGGGGGCGTCGCTCGCCGCCGTCGCGGTGCTCACGCTCGGCGGAGCGGGCGGCGTGGGCTGGCTGTCCTCGCTCGGAGTGGCGGGGGCCGCCTTCGCGGGCGGGATGCTGACCCTGGCCGCGGTGCTCCTGCTCGGCCGCCGCGACGGACGGGTTGACCCATACCGGCTGCTGCTGGCCGGCGTCGCGCTCGGCTACCTGCTGACCGCGGGCACCAGCTATCTGCAGCTGCGGGTGAGCAGCAACCAGCTCGCCCACCTGCTGTTCTGGCTGCTGGGAATGGTGTCGGGCGCGGACTGGCACAAGCTGGGCCTGCCCGCCGCGACGGTCGCCGCCGCGACCGGCTGGCTGATCCTGCGCGGCCGGGCGCTCAACGCGCTGCTGCTCGGCGACGACGTCGCCGCCTCGGCGGGCGTGGCGGTCAGCGCGCTGCGCACCGAGCTGCTCGTCATCGCCGCGCTGCTGACCGGCACCGTCATCGCCGTCGCCGGCGGGGTGCAGTTCGTCGGCCTCATCGCCCCGCACGCCGTCCGGCTGCTGGTCGGCGGCGACCACCGCCGGCTGCTGCCACTGGCCGCGCTGCTCGGCGGCGACTTCCTCGTCGCCGCCGACCTGGCGGCCCGCACCGTCACCGAGCCGCTCGAACTGCCGCTGACCATCGTCACCGCGGCGGCCGGTGTGCCGTTCTTCCTCGTGCTGCTGCGCCGCGGCGGGCTCGGCGGCGCGCGGTGAGCGCGGGAGGAGACCCGCGGCGGGCGGACCGGGAGTCCGTGGCCACCGGAAGCGCGGCCGACCAGCGCACACCGGAGACGGTCAGCGGCCTGCGGCTGGACCGCGTGGGCGTCCGCCTCGACGGGGCCTCGATCCTGCGGGACCTGACGCTCGACTGCCCGCCCGGGACGTTCGTCGGCCTGCTCGGACCCAACGGCAGTGGCAAGTCCACCGTGCTGCGGACCGTCTACCGGGCACTGCGGCCGGCGACCGGCGCCGTCCTGCTCGACCGCCGCGACCTGTACCGGGAGCTGGGCCCCAAGGCGGCGGCGCGCCGGGTGTCCGCGCTCACCCAGGACCACGCCGCCGACGTGCACCTGTGCGTGCGCGACCTGGTCACCACCGGCCGCCTCCCACACCAGGGCACCTTCGGCCGGACCTCACCGCGCGACGACAACGTCGTCGACGACGCGCTGCGGACCGTCGGGATGGCCGCCCGCGCCGACCGGCCGGTCGCGACGCTGTCCGGCGGGGAACGCCAGCGGGTCCTGCTCGCCCGCGCGCTGGCCCAGCGGCCACGACTGCTCGTCCTCGACGAGCCGACCAACCACCTCGACATCGGAGCCCGGCTCGACCTGCTCGAACTGATCCGATCACTCGGCATCACCGTCCTCGCCGCGCTGCACGACCTCGACCTCGCCGCCGCGTTCTGCGACCTGGTCCACGTGCTGGACGACGGCCAGGTCGTCGCCTCCGGCTCCCCCGCCGACGCGCTCACCCCGGACCTGCTGCGCCGGGTCTTCCACGTAAACGCCCACCGCGGCAGCCACCCCGTCACCGGCCGGCCCCACTTCGCCTTCACCTCCCTGCGCACTCCCCCGCCGTCGGACGCGGCGGCGGCGCACAGCCGCGCCGCCGCGCAGCCGCTCTGCGACCAGACAGCACCAGCCCAGCCGGCGAAGGGGCGCACCCTCTCGTCGATCTCCCAGGAAGGAACACCATGAACCGCCGTCGTGTCCCCAGAGCGGCGCTCGCCCTCGGGCTGGCCTCCCTGACATCCGTCGCACTGCTGACCGCCTGCGGCGGATCCACCACGCCCTCGCGGTCGTCAACCGCCACCCAGCCCGCCGCCAATGTGGCAAGCCGGGCCAGCTATCCCGTCGACGTCACCAACTGCGGACGCACCCTGCACTTCGACCACGCGCCCGCCAGGGTCATCTCCGGCTGGCCCACCAGCAGCGACCTGCTCGTCGCCCTCGGCCTCGGCAAGGCCGTCGTCGGGCAGTACAACACCAGCCAGGGAACCCCCGCCGCGGCCCAGGCCGCGGCCGTCGACGCGATCCCCGTCCTGGCCGAGAACGCGCCCTCCAGGGAACAGTTGCTCGCCGCCCGGCCCGACCTGATCTGGGCCGACGGCTCCTACCTGTTCGACGGCCAGCAGCTGCCCACCATCAACGACCTGGCCGCCGGTGGCACCCAGGTCATGATCCTCAGCGGGTTCTGCACCGACGACGCCACCCGCGCCAAGGTCACCGACGTCCAGGCCGACCTCACAACCCTGGGAAAGATCTTCGGTGTGCCGGACCGGGCAGCCAGGCTGAACGCCGACATCGGTGCCCGGCTCGACGCGGTGACGGCGAAGACCGGCGGCCTGCCACCGATGACCGTCGCGATGATCAGCACCTTTGACGGGTCGATCTACACCTACGGCGGCGTCTACACCGACATCGCCACCCGCGCCGGCGCCCGCAACATCTACGCCGGCACCCTGCCCGCTGGCCAGTACTACGGCGAGCTGTCGAAGGAACGCCTCCTCAAGGACGACCCGGCGACCCTCGTCTACCTGCTCAGCGGCGGCGAGAGCGAGTCCGACGCCCGGGCGTTCCTCACCAAGACGCTGCCGACGATGACCGCCGTGCGCGCTGGGAAGATCGCCTTCCTGCCGCAGTGGGACTCCACCAACCTCGCCGGCATCCAGGGCGTCGAGACCCTCGCCGCCGCGCTGCACCCGTGAGCGCATCCCCCACAGCCATCGCCGGGGGTACCGGCCTGTCGACGGTACCGGCCAAAACCGGCACGGCCGGCCGGGGATACCGCCGGTTCCTGCTCGCCCGCACGGTCTCCTGGGCCGGTTCGGCCGTCACGCTCGTCGCGCTGCCGCTGCTCGCCTACCAACGCAGCGGCAGCGCGACGCTCACCGGGCTGCTCGCGGCCCTGGAGGCGGTGCCCTACCTGCTGCTCGGCCTGCCCGCCGGCGCGTGGGCCGACCGGCTCGACCCCCGCCGGGTGCTCGTCGGGTCCAGCCTGGCCAGCGGCCTGCTGCTCGCCACGATCCCCCTGGCCAACGCCCTCGGTGTACTGACCACCTTCCAGCTGCTCGCGGTCGCGGCAGCAAGCGCCGCCGCGCTGACCTTCTCCGACGCCGCCGGTTTCCGCGCGCTCGCCGCCCTGGTGCCACCAGGCGAGATGGGCCGGGCCACCGGCCGGCTCAGCTCCGCGGGCACGGTGGTCAGCCTGGCCGGCCCGGCGGCGGGTGGCCTGCTCGCCGCCGGCCTCGGTGCCGGCCCGACGATCGCCCTCGACGCCGTCAGTTTCGCCGCCTCGGCGCTCCTGATGGCCCGCCTCCCCCTCGCCGTCCCCGGCCAGGGGACCGCGGCCCCCGGCCCCGCCTCCGCGGGGTCAGCCAAGCCACCGCGGCGGCTGCGCGCCGATGTCGGTGCCGGGCTGCGTTGGGTGTGGCGGCAGCCGCTGGTCCGCACGCTCACCCTCATCGGCTTCGGCAACAGCCTCACCGCCGGCTTCGTCACCGGACTGGTCGTCGTCGTCGCGGTCCGCCAGCTCGGCCTCGGCACCGACGACGGACGCATCGGCCTGCTCTACGCCGCCGCCGGTGCCGGCAGCCTGCTGGCCAGCCTCACGATCGCGCCCCTGCAACGGCGCCTCCCACTCGGCTGGATCAGCCTCGCCGGTCTCGCCGGCGGGCTCGCTTTCCTGGCCGGCTGGACCGTGAGCCGCTCCCTGGCCACCGGCGCACTCGCCCTCGCCGGCTGGCAGGCCGCCAACACGCTGGTCAGCCTCAACGGCATCATCATCCGCCAGACCATCGCGCCGATCGAGCTCCAGGCACGCGTCAACACCTCCGCGCGGATCATCGCCTGGGGCGGCCAGCCCCTCGGCGCCGCGGCCGGCGGCTTCACCGCCCAACACGCCGGCCTGGGCCACGCCCTCACCCTCGCCGGCGTCGGGCTCGCGGTCTCCGTGATCGCCGGCGTGCTCACCCATCTGCCCAGCCAGCCCCGTCTCGCCGACCTCACCACCACCGCGACCCACCACGACAGCCCTGCGCCGCCCGGCGCCGGCGAATACCACTCGTCGACCTGAGCTACCTCAACACCCACACTCGGGTCCGCCTCGGCATCCAACCGTGCAACAGCCCGGGGTCGCCGACGACGGGTGACGCGGGCCCCTGTCCTCGGCTCCGCCACCAGGCGGCTACCGGCCAACACGAGAATTCGCTGGCGACGCGGCCAGGACCGGTTGAACCTGTCCTCCAGCACCCCGAGCGGTCCGGACGTTCCGACGCGGGCGACAAGGCGACCGCCGTATCCCGCGCGACGATCTGGACGGACATGTACTGCACCAACTCCGTCAACCAGGCGGCGAGGTGCTCACGGCCCGGACGCGCCGGACGGCCTCGTCGACAACCGTCGACGCCCCGACATGACCTCCCCTCGTGGTCCCGTCGTCGCTCATGGGACATCCGCTGGTCGCGTCCCGGAGTGGAGCGGCGAACTGTCCTCGGCAGCCGTCACAGCACCCGTGCCAGCGTCGGCACCGGCAGGCCAACTACCCGGTGACCTCGGCGCGGTCCTCGTGAACCGAACTCGAACATCCGCAAGGTCCCGCTGCCGCGGCCCGGCGGAGTCGGCGGAGACCTGTCGCCGTGATCGCGGTGAGGTAGGTGAGGGTGGCGGCGGTGAGGATGGCGAAGCTGGGCGGCAGTTTCGGCAGGTAGTAGCTGGTGGTGAGGCCGGCCCAGACGCTGCCGACGGCGATGAGGGCGGATAGTCCGAGGCCCGCAAGTGGGCGGGTGGTGAGTCTGTTGGCGGCGCCAGCGGGGGCGGCGAGCAGTCCGAGGATGAGCAGTGCGCCGACGACCTGGGTGGCTTCAGCGGTGGTGAGGCCGACGAGGGCGAGGAAGCCGTAGCCCAGGAGGCGGACGGGCAGGCCGCGGGCGGCGGCGACGTCTTCGTCGAGGCTGGCGAACAGCAGTGGGCGGGCGATGGTCAGGGTCGCGGCGCAGACGACCGCCGCGATCGCGGCGGTGAGGGTGGCGCGGTCGGCGGTGAGGCCGAGGATGGAGCCGAACAGGACGGTGACGCTGGCGGTTCCGTTGCCGGTGCCGCTGCGGGTGGTGGTGTAGAGGGCGAGGAAGAACACGCCGAGGCCGAGGATCCAGGCGAACACGCCGCCGATGACGACGTCGTCGGGCCGGGCACGCCGGCCGAGGGTGCCCATTCCGAGCGCGGCCAGGACGGTGATCGCAAACAGGCCGAGGCGGGCGTCGAGTCCGGCGGCGAGCGCGGCGAGCGCGCCGGTGAACGCGACGTGGGACAGCGCGTCGGCGGTGAAGACCTGGGCGCGCAGGACCAGGAAGTAGCCGACCAGGCCGGCGGCGAGCGCGACGGCGGTGCCGGCGAGGAACGCGTGTTGCATGAACGGGTGAGCAAACACGGCGCTCAGGCTCCAGCGGGCGCGAGGGCGGACGGCGGCCTGGTGGTGCGCTGCCCGAGCCGGGTGCGGGTGGCTGTCGTGGCGGACGCGGTGACGTAGAGGCCGAAGGCGAGTGTGGTCAGCCAGAACCCGACCGGGTAGGGCGAGTAGTAGGCGATGAACAGCGCGATGAACACGGTGACGGCCGCGAGGGCGACCGACAGTGCGAGGCCGGCCGCGGGCCTCGCGGTGAGCTGTCTCGCGGTGGCAGCGGGGAGGACGAGGAGCGCGAAGACGAGCAGGCTGCCGGTGATCTGGCTGATTTCGGCGACGGTGAGGCCGAGCAGGACCAGGAAGGCGGTGTCCAGCACCCGGGTGGGCACGCCGTGCGCGGCGGCCACCTCGGGGTCGATGGAGGCGAACAGCAGCGGTCGGCCGAGGATCGCGAGGACAGCGAGGACGAGGGCGGCGACGAGGGCGAGGGTGTTGACCTGGTCCGTGGTGATACCGAGGACGCTGCCGAACAGCAGGGCGTTGGTGCCGCCGAGGAAGCCTTTGTAGAGGGAGACGAACAGCATGCCGGCGGCGAGGGCGAAGGCCTGCACGGTGGCGATGGCGGCGGACTGTTCGGCGTAGCCGCCCTCGCCGCGGCGTGGCAGGGTGGCGATGGCGAGCGCGGCGGCGAGGCAGAACGTGTAGTAGCCGTAGGTCAGGCCGGCGCCGAGCCAGACCGCGCCGGCCGCGCCGGGGAATCCGGCGATGGCGAGGGTGTGGCCGGCGAAGGTCTGGCGGCGCAGGACCATGAACCAGCCGATGGTGGCGGCCAGGACAGCGACGATGAGCCCGGCGCGGAACGCGTTGACCATGAACGCGGCCGACCACATGTCGCGCAGGTCGGCGACCAGGTCCCAGCTGAACCCCCCACTCATGCCGGGTTGCCGTCTCGGCGCTCGGGGTGGCGGTTGGTGTGGCGCGCGGGCGCTTCCGGTTGACCGACGACGACAAGGCGGCCGTCCGAGGCCGTCAGGACCTCGACCGGCGCCCCGTACAGGCCCGATAGCGTCTCAGACGTGATCACCTGGGTGGGTGTGCCGGTCGCCGCGGCTCCTTGGCCAAGGTAGATGACCTGGTCGAGGTAGGGCAGCAGCGGGTTGACGTCATGTGCGACGATCACCACCGCGATGCCGGTCTGGCGGGCGATCCGGGAGACGAGCGCCGCGACGGCGGCCTGGTTCGGCAGGTCCAGGCTGTCGAGCGGCTCGTCGAGCAGAAGCAGCTCCGGCCCGGCGGCCAACGCCTGAGCGATGAGCAGGCGTTGCTGCTCGCCGCCCGACAGCGTTCCGATCGGCCGGTGCGCGTAGCTGGTGGCGCCGACGAGGTCGACGAGGTCGCGTACCCGGGCCGCCGCGGCGCGGGAGCGGCGGCCGGGTAGGGGGATGCCCCATCGGTGGCCGTCGACGCCGAGGCGGACGACGTCTAGCCCGCGGATGCGGGTCGATGGGTCGAAGCTGCGCCGCTGCGGCAGGTAGCCGACCCGGTCGCGGGCGTGTCGCGGCGGGCGGCCGAGGACGTGGATGCTGCCGGCCGCCAGGGGTAGCAGGCCGAGGGTCGCCTTGAGCAGGGTGGACTTCCCGGCCCCGTTGGGGCCGAGGACCGCGACGAACGCACCTGCTGGAACCGTGGCGTCGACGCCGGACCAGACGGTCCGCCCGCCCAGCGCGACCGCCGCCCCGCGGATCTCCACCGGTACGTGGCGGTCCACCGCGCCCGCCGACGCCGGCGCGGCGTCCCGGCGCGGCCCGGTCACCGGGTCGGGCCGGGGAGGCGGCGGCGCGTCGCGCACCACCGCTTCCCCCTCGCGCAGCTGCGTCACTTACCGGTCCCCGCGGCCAGGGCCTTCTGGAGGGCCTGGAGCTGGGCGACCTGCCAGTCCTGGAACGAGGCGCCGGCCGGGGTCAGGGTCTCGGTGATCGTGGTGACCGGGATCTTCTGCGCCTTCGCGGCGTCGACCTGGGTCTGGATGTCGGGGGTGGCGTTCTGGCTGTTGTAGACGTAGACCTTGATCTGCTTGTTCGCGATCTGGGCGTCGATGGTGGCCTTGTCCGCCGGGGTCGGGTCGGTGCCTTCGCTGATCGCGGTGAGGAACGCGGGCGGGGTGAGCAGGTCCAGGCCGAGCGCGGGCGATACCATCGAGAAGATCGACTCGGAGGCGCCGACCGGGGTGCCGCCGTAGCTGGCCTTGATCGCTGTGATGGTGTCGAAGTAGGTCTTCAGGTTGGTGGTCAGCACGGTGGTGTGCTGGGCGTCGAAGAACGCCGCGTCAGCCGGGTCGGTCTTCTTGTAGGCGGCGGTGATCGCGTCGATGACGGTGCGGACGTTGTCGGGGTTGTACCAGCGGTGCGGGTTGTCGCCGTCCTTCGCGCCGACGAGGTCGCCGACGGTCAGGGTGGTGCGGGACGGCGTCGGGTTGGCGTCGGCGAGCTTGGTCGCCCAGGCGTCGTAGCCGACCCCGTTGATGATCGCGACCTTGGCGGCGGCGATCGCGCGGCCGTCGGCGGCGGTGGGCTCGTAGTCGTGCGGGTCGGCGTCCGGGTTGTCGATGATGCTGGTGACCTTCACATGGGGGCCGCCGAGCTGGGTGGCGAGGCTGCCCCAGAAGTTCTCCGCGGCCACCACGTTCACACCAGTCGCGGCTGACGCGCCAGACCCCTTGTCGCCAGACGAGGTGGAGCAGCCGGCGAGCGCCAGCGCGACCAGTGCGGCGGCGCCGGCGACCCGGCGCGCGAGACGGCCACGGGTGACGCCCGAGGGAAGGGCCGAGGACACAGCAGACCTCCGAAGTAAGGCTGGATGAGCCTGACCAAACCTACTCGAAACGGTTTTCATTTTCAATAGACCGCCATGGGGTCGGGCCGTGGACGCCGGTGACGTCGCCCACGGCCCGGCCGGTCAGCAGTCGCGCAGCGTCGCGGACTGGTTGAGCAGCTGCCCGCGCGGCGAGATGAACGCCTGGTACCGCTCGCCGCCAACGGCGGCGAGGCGGAACGCCGCGACCCGGTGGCAGTTCTGGAACGCCAGCTTCACGCCGAAATGCCGCTCCAAGCCGCCGCGGATCGCGTCACTGGCCAGCGCCCGCAGCAACTGTCCCCGCTCCGCCTCACTCGGCGGCGGGACCGCGTGATCGGCGAACACGCCGCCATCCGCGGCAAGGTCCGCGGCGACCTGGCTGACGACGCCCCAGGCATACGGCAGGGACTGCCGGACGCAGTCGATGAACTCGGCGTCGGGTACCTGACCCGACTCGGCCTTCTCCAACAGGGCGGTGGGGACATCGAGCGACATGACATTCCTCCTGGATGTGTAAACGGATCGTCGCCTCGCGGGCGCGCAGGGTCAGAGCGCTGGCGCGTGATCGGCTAGGGGCCGACAGGACCGTCGGAGTACCGCTGCGCCCGGCCAAGGGGAAGGGCGTCAGGCCGTCATGGCTGACAGCGGCCGGGAGACGGCCCTCGCCGAGGGGATCGCCGCCTCGGCCACCGCCGTGGGATAGCGGAAGTCGGGATCTACCTGGGCGGCCAGATCAACGCCGGTCGCATCGTTGGCCCACGCGTGGGCGTTACGCAGATGGATCGCGTGCATCTGAGCCACGAAACGGCCGCAATCCCGGACGGTCCCATCGACGGCCGCCTGCACCGCCCCAAGCGCGGACCGGTTCGCCTGCTCAAGGTCGTCGAGGCCGAACGGCCGGCCCTGCTCCATCGCGCGCACCGGCGCCGACTGTGAGAACCACGCCAGCAGGTCGTCACCGACGGCGTCGCGCAGGAACGCGACGTCGTCAGCGTCGGCGACCTTGTTCCCGAGCACCGACACCGTGACGCCGAAGTCGGCCGAGTACTCGCGGTACTGGCGGTAGACCGACACACCCTTGCGCGTCGGCTCACAGACCAGGAACGTGCGGTCGAACCGGGTGAACAACCCAGACGCGAACGCGTCCGCGCCGGCCGTCATATCGACAACGACGTACTCGCCGAGGCCGTCGACCAGGTGGTTGAGCAGCAGCTCCACCGCCCCCGTCTTGGAGTGGAAACACGCCACCCCCAGATCGGCCTCGCTGAACGCCCCCGTGGCCAACAGCCGCACACCCCCGACGTCCAACCCGAAGCGCGACCAGACCGGGTTGTCCTCCGCCAGCGCGACAAGGCGCGACCCTCGCCCCGGCGGCGTGGTCTTCACCATGACGTCCGCCGACGGGATTCGCGGGTTGTCGCCGCGCAGGTAGTCCTTGAGCTCCCCGAGATGCTCGCCAAGCGGCACCGGGGCAACCTCGTCCTCCAGGCCGAGCGCCGCGCCGAGGTGCTGGTTGATGTCCGCGTCCACCGCCAGCACCGGGCGACCGGCAGCGGCGAGGTGCCGGCACAACAAGGCCGACAGAGTGGTCTTGCCGCTGCCACCCTTACCCACAAAAGCGATCTTCACAATGCGTGCTCCGAGTCATGGCTTCGTTGCCGAGATCGAGACTGTGTTGCCCGACATCGTAACGACAACCATTTCCAACAGCACGACAGGTGGGCCGTGTCGGGCCGTAGGTCCCCGAGCCTGCGGCGCCACCCCACCCCCAAACCCTCACAGCCCTGACCGTCAGGCCGCCACATCGGCGCCTGGCGACGCCCCGTCTCGCGCTTGGAGCGCCGGGAGACGTCGTCCGCCGGGACGGCTTCTCACCCAGCAGACAACGCCCGCCTGATCGAACGACGGGAGCCAGGGCTCCCGTCGCCGCGAGCGTCAACGGTCGCAGCGGCCGGTTGCTGACGGTTGTGCATTGGCGGTGGGACGGATCGCGCCTGCCGGTGGACCTACGAATAGCCCTTCGCGTGCGCCCAGGCCGTCCGGGCGCTCGCGGCCTTCTTGGCCGAGCCCACATGCCGACCGTTCGCCCAGGACCGCACCGACTGCCACAACTCCGCGTCCGGGTCGGCCGGCGGCACGGGCGTCGGCGGCGTGGGCGTGGGCGGAACCGGCGTGGGGGCGTCGGAGTGGGAGGCGTCGGGGTCGGCCCCGGCGGATTTGGCCCGCTTCACACGGGCCGGTGCCTCGCTCGTGGTCGTGGTCATCAGGTGCCTCCTCCTCGGCCGGGCCGAGGCCCAGCCTCTCGGATCGGAGTTACACCGTTGTTTTACGCTTCCAGCGCCATGGCCAGGCCTCGACCCGGCCGATAGCGCGGCGCTTAGTCGTCGATGGCTGGGGGGTCGGTGGGGGTTGGGGTGAGGCGGGGTAGGGTCGCGGCGCCAGCGGCGAGTAGCGCGACGATGCCCATTTGGAGGTATTCGGCGGTGGCGAACGCGCGGGGGACGCTGTTGGGCTCGATCGCGAGGTAGATGGTGCCGAGGGTTGCGACGCCGAGGGCGAGTCCGCTCTGTTGCACGGTGATCAGTACGCCGCTGCCGATCCCGCCGAGGCGGGTGGGGACGTCGGCCAGGACGCTGCGGAACAGTCCGGCGAACAGCATGGACTGGCCGGCTCCGACGAGAGCGAGCGGCGCGGCGGTTGTCCAGAGGTTGACGTGCGGCCAGTTGTGGACGAGGACCGTCACGAGGGTGGCGAGTCCGGCGAGTTGGATGATCGCGCCAGCGGACATCGCGGCTCGGCCGAAGCGGCGCAGTAGGCGTGGTGCGAGCAGGGAGCCGGCGGAGAACAGCAGTGCCATCGGCAGGATGGCCAGGCCGCTGTGGAGGGCGTCGGCGTGTAGTCCGTCTTGGACGGTGAGGGCGAACATGAACATGAACGCGCCGAAGCCGACGCTGAAGATCAGGACCATGGCCAGGCCGCGTGACATGGACGGAAGGCGCAGCAGAGACGGTGGCAGCAGGGGAACCTCGCCGCGTTGTTCGGCGCGCTTTTCCACGGTGTAGGTCGCGGCGGCGAGCCCGGCCGCGAGGGCGATCAGGAGCCAGGTCCACCAGGGCCAGCCGAGGGAGTGGCCCTCGGTGAGGGGGATCAGCAGGGCGGCGAGGGCGGCGGCGAACAGGACGGTCCCGGGTCCGTCGATGCCGACGGGGTGGGGCGAGCGGGTGGCGGGCACGATCCGGCCCGCGATCAGTAGCACGATCAGGCCGACGGGCACGTTGACGAGGAAGATCGGCCGCCAGGAGGTGCCGGCGATGTCGGCGCTGACCAGCAGGCCACCCAGCAGCTGCCCGACCACGGCGGCGATGCCTGACGTGGCGCCGTACATCGCCAGCGCGCGGGCCTTGCGCTCGCCCTCGAGGATGTGGTGGAAGGTGGCCAGCACCTGGGGAACGAGGAGTGCCGCTGTTCCTCCTTGGAGGATGCGTGCCGCGATCAACGCCCCGACCGTGGGCGCGAGGCCGCAGGCGAGGGAGGCCAGGACGAAGCCGACGAGCGCGCCCAGGAAGAGGCGGTGGCGGCCGTAGCGGTCACCCAGCCTGCCGCCGAGCACCAGCATCGCGGCGTAGGCGACGCCGTACCCGGCGATCACTAGCTGCAGCGAGGAGGCCGAGGCGTGCAGCGAGGTGTCGATGCTCGGCAAGGCGACGTTCGTGATGAAGAAGTCCATGATCGGCATGAACGCGCCGGCCAGCAGGATGCACACCCCGAACGGGTGGAGCTCGCCGACGCGGGCCATGGCGCGCAGCGACGCCGACGCCGAGCCGTGCAGCGCGGGGACGTGTGTCGTCACAGCAGCACCTCCAGATAGTTATGAGCAGATAATAACTTCGGAAGTGATGATGGGCTCATAACTATGCTCTGGCAAGGGTCTACGCTGTGACGTGTGACCAACGACCAGCCGCAGTCGGTCGAGCAGACAACCGGCCCGCCCGTCGATCCTCGGTGGGGGGAACTCGCCGACCTGGCGCTGATCATTAGCCGGGAGATCCAGTTCCGCGGCTACGCCGACGAGCGGGCCGTCTCGCTCACCCCGTCGGAAGGCATGGTCATGCGGTTCCTGCAGCGAGAGACAGCCGTCGCCCCCAGCCGGATCGCCGACGCGACCGGACTGCAACGCACCAATCTGTCCGCTGTGCTACGCGGGCTGGAACGTCGAGGGCTCATCGAACGCGAGGCCCAGCCGGACGACGGCCGGGGCGTGATTGTCCGCGTAACGGAACGCGGCCGGACCAACTATGCGCTGGTACGACACGAGTGGGCCACGGCCGTGTCCGCCGCCGGCGGCGACGACAGCGACCTCGACACAGCCCTCACCCTGCTACGCACCGTCACCGCAGGGCTCGTGAGCACCCGCCCGCGCAGCCCGTACTCCCAACCCGCGGCGTGACCCAGGAATCGCCAAGTACGCCTTGGGGTATCCTTCCTCGTCGTTCCGGCCTCGGCCGCCAGCCGTCCGCGCCCGGCTACTTCGCCTTCGACGCGGTGCTCAACCGCAAGGACCACCCGGTCTTCGACCCGACGACAGCGCCACGGCCCCTGACCGCCCCCGAGTTCGTCGCGGCACGCGCCGAAGGCGCCCTCGTCGTCGATACCCGCGACCCGCAGGAGTTCGCCGCCGGACACCTGCGCGGCTCGCTCAACGTCCCCGCCGACGGCCGGTTCGCCGAAACCGTTGGCATGGTCGTCGACCCCAGCCGCACGCTGCTCGTCATCGCCGCGCCCGGCCGCGAGGAGGAAGTCGCCGTGCGGTTCGCCCGGATCGGCTTCGACCAGATCACGGGCTACCTGCGCGAGCCCGAAGGCGCCTTCCGCGAGATGGCCGACGGGGCCGCGCCAGACCAGGTCGTCCCCGCCAGCCGGATCACCACCGACCAGCTGCGGGACGCGCTCGGCCGGACGGCCGAACAGGGCGGCGCACCCGTCGTGCTCGACGTGCGCAACGCGGGCGAGCGCGCGCTCGGCGCGATCGACGGCTCGCTGCACATCCCGCTCGCGGAACTCACCCGCCGCCTGGCCGAGGTGCCCGCCGACCGGCCAGTCGTCGTGCACTGCGCTGGCGGCTACCGCTCCTCCGTCGCCGCGAGCGCCCTGCGCGCCGCCGGCCGCGACGACGTCTCCGACCTTCTCGGCGGCTACACCGCCTGGGCGCAGACGCTCCTGCCCGCCGCCGGCTAACCGCACCGCTCCCGCCTCTCTGGCGCGCTCGCCCACGGCCGACTATTCTGTCTGTGACAGATGTTTCTTGGCTGATGGGGATGAGGGCTGTCCGCCGCTGGGACGGTCTCCGGAGGAGCGGGCAGATGAATCCCGGCACAGGCACCCCCGCGTCCCGCCGCCCGCTGGTGTCCGTGCTGACTCACGAACGCGCCCGCCCGAGCACGGTCCGGAACCTGCGGGGCGGCTGGTGGCTGGCCGTCGCGACGGTGTGCTTCGGCGCCTTCATGGGCCAGCTCGACGCGAGCATCGTGACGCTCACCTATGCCCCGCTGCGCGCACAGTTCCACGCACCCCTGGCCGCGGTCGAATGGGTGTCGCTGGCCTACCTGCTGCCCCTCGTCGCTCTGCTGGTCCCGGTCGGCCGCCTCGCAGACTCCCACGGGCGCAAGCTGTTCTACCTTTATGGCTTCCTCGTGTTCACCGCGGCCTCGGCCGCCTGCGGACTGGCTCCGAGTCTGGCGGTGCTGATCACATTCCGGGCTGTGCAGGCCGTCGGCGCCGCGATGCTGCAGGCCAACAGCGTCGCCCTCGTCGTGACCAGCGCCCCCCGGCCAAGGATGCGCGCCGCGCTCGGCGTGCAGGCCGCCGCCCAGGCCCTCGGCCTCGCCCTCGGTCCCACCATCGGCGGCGCCCTGGTCGCCACCGTCGGGTGGCGGTGGGTCTTCGGCATCAACGTGCCGATCGGGCTGATCGCGCTGGTCGCCGGCTACTACCTGCTGCCGCGCACGCACGAGCGCACCCACGCCGCCCGGCTCGACTGGGCCGGGCTGACCCTCCTCGCGACCGCGGCCACCGCGCTGCTGCTCGCGGTGTCCGCCATCTCCGGCCTGCACGTGCCCGCCGGTGGCGCCGTCGCGCTCTTCGCCGTCGCACTCCTCGCCGGCGGGGGCCTGGTGCTGTGGGAACGCCGGACGGCCGCACCCATGATCGATGTCCACGTCCTGCGCGACTCCGGCGTCGCCCGGGGCCTGGTCGGCGCCTCTGGCGGCTACCTCGTGCTGTTCGGCCCCCTCGTCCTCATCCCCATCGTCCTCGTCGACCACGGCGTCTCCGCCCTGCACGCCGGCCTCGTCCTCACCGCCCTGCCTGCCGGCTTCGCGGTGGCGGCCAGCGGCGCCGGCTCGGTCCTGCCGAACCGCTGGAGTGACCGCCGCCGCTGCACGCTCGGAGCCGCTGCCTGTACCTCGGCCCTGACTGCCATGCTCGTCGCGCCACTCACCCCAGCCTGGCTGGTCTCCCTGCTGGTCGTGCTCGGCCTCGGCCTCGGCGCCTACACCCCGGCCAACAATTCCATGATCATGGGTGCGATACCAGCACGGACCGCGGGCACCGGCGGAGGGCTGATCAACATGACCCGCGGCCTGGGCACCGCACTCGGCGTCGCCCTGGTCACGCTCGCCCTGCACCTCGCCGACGGGACCGCCGGGGCACGCCTGGCTCTCGCCAGCCTCACCGCCGCATCCTTCGTCCTCATCAGCCCCGTCGTCGGCCACTCCCGTGACCCGAGACGTGCGCCATCGGCCGACATCGACAAATATCGGGCGGCCATGCGAGTCCCCGCCCCGGACCACGAAGACGGCCATGGCGAAATAGCGAGGGCCCACGGTGAATCGCGACCAGAGCACCGCACTGATTGATCTCGGTGGCCGCGGCGCTGACCACCGTGGCATTCCTCAGCGGGGCCTGGCCGCTTTTGATCGCCGCCGGAGGCTGGGCGCTGCTCACCGCCGGCCAGTTCGGGCTCGCGCTCCGGGCCCGCCGCCATCGCAAGAACAAGGCCGTGTCGTAGTGCCTCTCAAATCCGCCAGACACGGCAAGAACGCAGCGGGCGCGGCGGTCGGATCGTTGGTCGGACTGTTCGGCGTCGGCGGCTCGCCGATAGCCACACCGCTGCTATCCGTCCTCGGCGTTCCCGGCCTGCTCGCGGTGGCCTCACCGCTGCCCGCGACCATCCCCGCGGCGCTGGCGGCCGTCATCCCCTACCTGCGCACAGATGGGGCCCAGCCTCGCGCAGCGGCGTGGACCGTCCTCGACGCGATCCCGGCGACTGTCGCCGGTGCGCTGCTGTCCAGGGTCGTCGGCGGGCCGGCGCTGCTGCTCGCCTCGGGGGTAGTGCTGGTGATCGTGGGGGCGCGGGTGATCAGGCCGATCGAGGAGACCACCCGGCGCGCCGGAGCCGCTCGGCGCGCCAACCGGGTTCTGCTGGTGGCGACGGCTGCCGGCGTTGGTCTGTTCACGGGCCTGCTCGCCAACGGCGGCGGGTTCCTGCTCGTCCCGATGTATCTGGTCGTCTTCGGACTGGACATGCGTCAAGCCGCCGGGACCAGCCTGTTGGTCATCGCCGGGCTCACCGTTCCCACCCTGGCGACGCACTGGGGGCTCGGGCACGTCGACGGCGCGTCGCCGCGGCGTTCGCGTTGGGGATGGTCCCCGCCAGCGCCGCCAGCTCCCGCCTCGCGCGGACGGTCACCGGAAGCACGCTGCGCCGGGTGTTCGGCTGGCTCCTCATCACCTGCGGCGCGGGATTCATCGTCTACCGGATCGCCGGCGGGTGAACCAACCCTGACCTCGTTCAAGGGTGCCGAGCGGTCGAGCGGGCAGGCACCTCGACAACAATAGGTCTGTGTCCGAGGTAATCTCGGGCAGCAGCCCATGAGGGGCCGCGGCGACGAGGATGGGTGCATCCGTATGGTCCTGGCGTATCTCCCAAGCCCCGCGCAAGGCGTCTGGCATCTCGGGCCCGTCCCGATCCGGGCCTACGCCCTGTGCATCCTCGCCGGGATCGGCGCCGCCGTGTGGCTGACGGAGCGCCGATGGGAGGCGCGCGGCGGTGATCGGGAGGACGTGACCGCCGTCGCCACCTGGGCGGTTCCGTTCGGCATCATCGGAGCGCGGATCTACCACGTCGTCACCGACCCCGAGCTGTACTTCAAAGCCGGTGAACACCCCGTCCGTGTGTTCTACCTGTGGGACGGCGGCCTGGGAATCTGGGGCGCTGTCGCGCTCGGCGCGCTCGGCGCATGGATCGCCTCCCGCCGCCGCGGCATCAGCCTGGCCGGCTTCGCGGACGCCGCCGCGCCCGGCCTCGTGCTGGCACAGGCGATCGGCCGGTGGGGGAACTACTTCAACCAGGAGCTCTACGGCCGGCCGACCAGCCTGCCGTGGGGGCTTCTCATCGACCCGGCCCACCGCCCCGCCTCGACCCCGACCATCGCGCTCTACCAGCCGACGTTCCTCTACGAGTCGCTGTGGGACCTCGGCGTGCTCCTCCTCCTGCTCGCCGCAGACCGGCGTGGGGTTCTGCGCCGCGGGCAGCTGTTCGCCCTTTACGTCGCCGCCTACACCGCCGGACGCGGCTGGGTCGAGGCACTGCGCGACGACCATGCCAACCACATCGCAGGCCTGCGGCTGAACGACTGGACCTCGATCCTCGTCTTCGCCGCCGCGGTCGGATACCTCCTGGCCAGCCGCCGACGGGCAACAGCCAGGCCGGCGTCAGGGGACAGCGTCCCCGCCGAGCGAGTCCGCCTCGAAGCGGATCACGGCCTCGCCCCACCGCCCGAGCTCTCTCCGGATCCAGCGCTACCCACCACCCCTGCCGCCACCGGCCAGGACCGATGACGACCCACGCCACACCACCCGCCGCCGCCGAGGACGCCGCAACCGCCTGTACACGCACGGACACGGGCGCGCCGGCGGCCCGTTCACGCCGCGTCAGGCTGGGCCCTACCGGTACACCCAGCGCCCAAGTTGGAGCAGGCACTCACTGGGCACCACTCGGCCCGCCCGTTCCAGCAACTGGCAGTACGGCGTCGGCGGACGTGTCGGGCTCGGTGGCGCGGCGATCGGCGAGTTGGTCAACGAGGCGGGACAAGGCGGGCAGGGCTTTGACGATGACGTCTTGGTCCTCAACGTCCAGGCGGTTCAGGGCCTCGCCGAGGCGGCGTTCGTGGGCCTCCTGCCAGCCCAGCAGATGCTCGGTGCCTGTTTCGGTCAACGAGACCCGGGCGGCCCGCCGGTCGGTCGGATCGATGCTTCTCCGCAGAAGATCCGCATCGGACAGCTGTTGGATCAGGGTGCTCACCGTGTTTGGCGCAAGCCGCAGCAGCGCGGCCAGCTCCCCCACCCGCGCACCGTCGCGCTCCCGCAGGCACTGCAGCAGCTCGACCTGGGCCATGGGAAGCATCTCCCACGGATAGTCGCTGCGGATACTGGTACGCAGCGCCCGTCGCAGACGCATGACGATCTCCGTCAACCGCCGCGTGTCCCAGTCTCGCTTGGGCTGCACCATTCCGGCAGGATAACTGGGAATAGCCAGCTCGCGGTCGGGCGGATCGATCGCCGATCGGCGAGCCCCGCGACGTCCAGCCACCGATCTGCGCCGCACCTGGATCCCGACGGTCAGCGCGGTTCGCCGCGAAGCCGCCAGGTACCCGCGACGTATGTCTGGCCTCCCCTACCAGCCCACGCCCGGCCGCCGGCCACACAGGACGGGTGTCACCGCCCGGCCAACGCATCCGCCGGACCCGTTCGCCGCGGCCACGGCACGGCACAGCGGCCACGCCCAGCCCACCGCCCTTAGCAGAACAGCCACAGGCTCCCGGCCGCGACACGCCACCCGATACCGCCGCGTCCCCGTCCCACCCGCCCGACGCCGCGTACACCCAGAAGGCGCGGGGAAGCGGGGTGCGGGACACGTTGGCCGGGTCCGGGTCTGTACGGGGGGCGGGCACGGCCGCCGGCCCGTAGCCGGCGGGGTCGGGCACGCGGGCCCGCAGCCAGACCAGCACCACCAGCGCACCCAGGCCAGGTACGGCCAGCATGGCGAGCGCCGGCCCGTATCCGGCGCCGGTGGCGAGCACACCGGCGACGAGCAGCGGTCCGGCCACCGCGCCAGGCTGGTCGAGCGCCTCGTGGACGGCGAACCCACGGCCGCGCCCGGTGGCGGCGGTCGCGTGGGAGAGCAGCGCGTCCTTGGCCGGGCTCCGAGCGAGGCCAGCAGCGGCCCGGTGACCGACCGGGCCCCTTCATAGACAAAGTCGGCCAGCAGGCTGACCACGCCGAAGACCAGCACGAACCGCCACGGCCGCAGCCGCCCAGCCGCGGCGGCGGGCGCGGGCTGCTGGTCCTGCGCCGGCGGGGTCATCCCCACACCGCCCGCGCCACGGCCACGCCGAGAACGGCGGCGCCGAACGCGGCCAGCACACTGCCGAGCGCGTTGGCGGCGGCGAGCAGCCGGGAGCCGTCCTCGACCAGCCGCAGCGTCTCGTAGGAGAACGTCGAGTAGGTGCTCAACGCCCCGCACAGCCCCGTCCCGACCAGCAGCGCCAGCCGCGAGGACGCCGCCCCCGCCGTCACCGCGCCGGTGAGCAGGCCGAGCACCAGACTGGCCGCGACGTTCACCGTGAACGTGCCCCAGGGAAAGACCGTGTCGTGGCGGGCCTGCACCGCCCGGTCGGTCAGATAGCGCAGCGGCGCCCCGACCGCCGCCCCGACGATCACCAGCAGCCAGCTCACCGGCCCGCCTGGCGGCCGACGTAGCGGATCACTTCGACCTCGTCGAGGATGACCAGTCCTTCGGTCACGAGCTCGTCGAGCTGCGGCAGGAATGCGCGGATGCGCGGCTCGTCGTCGACGATGACGACCGCGGCCGGCAGGTCCTGGCTCAGCGACAGCAACCGGGTGGTGTGCACGATCGAGGACGCCCCGAACCCCTCCACCCCATGAAAGACACTCGCGCCAGCCAGCCCGGCACGGTGCGCCCGGTGCACGATCTCGCTGGTCAGCGGCCGGTGGTGCCACTGGTCGCTCTCCCCGATGAACACCGTCAGCCGCAGCGCCCGGCCCGTCAGCCTCATCCCGCCCGCCTCACGATCAGCCGGCGGGTCGCCACCGCCGACAGCCATACCGCACCCAGCGCCAGCACCACGGTCAGCGCCAGATATCCCACAGCGAGGCCGGGCCGCCCGCCGTCGAGCAGCCGTTCCGCGTCGACCGCGTACGTGGAGAACGTGGTGAACCCGCCCAGCACCCCGGTGCCGAGGAACGGCCGGACCAGCGGATGCACCACCCGCACCTCGGCGATCACCACCATCAGCAGCCCGATCGCCGCGCAGCCCACCGTGTTCACCACCAGCGTGGCCCACGGGAACCCACCAGCCGTGGTAGGCCAAGCCAGCGACGCGCCATAACGGACGCACGCCCCGATCGCGCCGCCGGCCGCGATCACCGCCAGCAGCAGCATGGGCCTGCGGTGCAGTTCCCGACGCTGCGCCGGAACATGCAGATCCACATCCGGATCCGAGGGCCTCACGGCCTCCCGCGACGAAGAGCCGTCCACACCGACCTCCCTACCTGCGCGGCACCCGGGCAGCCGGGCACGACCTGGCACAAGTAGGGACTGTTGGCGGCACCTCGTCGCACCTTCGACCGAGTGCCGCGGTTCGGGTACGGCGAGCCCCACCGCCGCGCGGCGGCCAACAGCCACCGGCCTTCGTCAAGATACCGCGTCCGCCACCCGCGCTGCCGCAAACACCCCTCACAAGACCCCCGCATCCAGGCGAACCGTAAGACAGCGCCCGGCTTCACCATCGGTCCTCACCGCCAACCGCACCTTCCGGTTGGGAACACGCAGCCTCGCGGCGGAGATCCTCGCCATCCCGGCTGTCAGCGCCACCGTGACTGCGGCGGCCCGCACCGCACCCTCGCTTCACTACGGTAGAAGGCATCGGTATGCCGGGAAGTCTGGTCGGCAGCGTGTCCGCTGACCCCTTGACCAGGAGCGCCGCCGTGAGCCAGACCCCGCCCCCCATGTTCGCCCGCAGATCCTGGCCCGAAACCCGCCGGATCGCGGCCATCCTGCGCAAGGAGACCATCGGCGGCGCCCTCCTGCTCGCCGCCACCATCGTCGCGCTCGGCTGGGCGAACTCGCCCTGGTCACACTCCTACCAGGCGATGCTGTCCTACCAGCTCGGCCCACCCTGGCTACACCTGGACCTGACCCTCGCCCAGTGGACAGCCGACGGCCTGCTAGCGATCTTCTTCTTCGTCGCCGGACTGGAACTCAAACGCGAGTTCGTCGCTGGTGACCTCCGCGACCCGCGCCGCGCCGCGGTCCCCGTCGTCGCCGCGGCCGGCGGCGTCGCCGTCCCCGCCATCCTCTACACACTGGTCAACCTCGGCGGCGACGCCTCACAGGGCTGGGCGATCCCGACCGCCACCGACATCGCCTTCGCCCTGGCCGTGCTCGCGGTCATCGGCCGCCACCTGCCGTCGGCACTGCGGACCTTCCTGCTCACCCTCGCGGTCGTCGACGACCTGCTCGCCATCGCCATCATCGCCATCTTCTACACCCACCACCTGGCGGTCCTCCCGGCGCTGGGCGCACTGGTACCGCTGGCGCTGTTCACCTTGCTGGTGCAACACCGGGTGCAATCGGGGTGGCTACTGCTGCCCCTGGCCACCGCCACCTGGACGCTGATCCACGCCTCCGGCATCCACGCCACCGTCGCAGGAGTCCTACTCGGCCTTGCCGTGCCCGTCCTCCGCAGCGACCAGGCCGGCGGCCAGGACGCGGGCCCCGGGCTCGCCGAACACTTCGAGCACCGCTGGCGGCCCATCTCCGCGGGGATAGCCGTGCCGATCTTCGCGCTCTTCTCCGCCGGCGTCACCCTCGGCGGCCTGTACGGTCTCGCCAACGCCCTGGGCGACCCGGCCGCCCTCGGCGTCATGATCGGCCTCGTCATCGGCAAACCGCTCGGGATCATCGCCGCCAGCTACCTGGTAGCCCGCTTCACCCGCGCCACCCTCGCCGACGGCCTCGCCTGGATCGACATCCTCGGGCTCGCGGTCCTCGCCGGCATCGGCTTCACCGTCTCCCTACTCATCGGCGAGCTCGCCTTCGGCACCGGCAGCGAACGAGACAACCACACCAAGATCGCCATCCTGGCCAGCTCACTGCTCGCCGCCCTGCTCGCCGCCGTCCTGCTACGCCGACCGCGACGACGACACCATCCCGGACCTCGACCAGGACCTGGCCGCGCCGGCAGCTGACTGACGAAACGGCCTGTTCCCCGGGCGCCGAGCCGATCGCGATCCCCGTCGCCGGCGACACCCCCAGCGGACGGGCTGCTCGGAGCCCAGGTCGTCGGGCGGGGCGGCCACCAGCGCGACATCGTTGCTGAGGCCGCGCCGGCGCGGGGGCCACATCCGCGCCCACCTCGCGACCGCACACTTACGCGACGGTAGGGCCGGCGCGCTCCGAGGTGACGTGGCCTCGGCCCTCCACGCCCCGGAGGGTCCGGCGCGGGTAGGGGTCTCGGGTCTGCCTGGTGGTGGATCGCGGATCGGGGTGCCCATGACCGGGCCTGGTGTTCGACAGACGGATGTGTGACAGACGGAGACGCTGTGATGACGGAATCCCGGGTACCTGAGGTCAGCATTAGATGATGCCGACGATCCCGGTGCTGTGCTGGCCGTCCACCTGCCGGCGTAGCGCCGGAAGATCCGCCGTTCGGTCAGGGATTGATCCTTGCCGTGGGGCGGGCGGCGGTGGTCTGCGCTGTGGCGGCTGGGTCGGAGCGCAGACGTGCGACGAGGTACTCGGCCGCGGTTACCTGCTCGCGTAAGGTCGCCAGGTTCTCCTCGGCCACGACGATCCAGGTCCGTAGTTGGCCGCGCAGTTCTTCGCGTCTGTCGTCCGGGAGCCGGTCGTCGGACAGTTCGTCGCGCAGGGTGAGTAGTGCGCGCACGTCTTCCAAAGAGAATCCCAGCGGCTTCATTTTCTTGATCAGCAGGAGGCGTTCGACCGCTTTGGCGTCGTAGAGGTGGTAGCCCGCCGCTGTGCGGCCGGCTGGTTCGAAGACGCCGACCTGCTCGTAGTAGCGGGCGGTGCGCAGCGACAGGTGGACCCGTTCGGCCAGTGCCCCGATCTGGAGCAGCCCCGCCGGTGCCACGTCTTCCATCTTGTGGCCCCTTCGCTCCTGTGCGGCTGGACCCATCCGTCAGATTTAGTGGGTTGTCGTTGGCACTGTATGTCGGTCGGGCCTGGGGATGTTGGTGCCCGACTCGACGCAGGCAGGCTCGCCAATGCCAGGAGCAGGCCCGCGCGCGGCGCGGAGATGGGCGGGCAAAGGGCTGGCGCCGCGCGCCCGCAACCACACCAAACCGTCGGCGCGTCAGATCTGCGCGGGACGTTTGCCACCGTCGGTTGCACGGTCATTCCGTGTCGCGGTGTGGCCTCGCGCTCGATCCGGGGGCTTGCGAACTATACTCTCACGTAACTGTCATGTGTCCGGCCCGCACGGTGGGAGGCGACCGGCCCGCGTGATGCCCGCGACGCTGCGAGCCCTGGCCTGTGAGCCCGAGCATCTGTAGTAGCATGTAGTAGATATGTGGACGGATCCGCACCGAGATGTCCCAGGCCACGACCGGCTGACGCGGCACCGGCCAGGTACGGCGTTCAGCCGATATGCCGGCGCCCATCCGCGACGGATCACCCTGTTCGCGGTTGTCGGGTTCGCGCTGTTCGTGGCCGTAGGCTCGCTCGCGCCGCGGCTGGCGCTCAACCCCGGTGTGTTGAACACCCCCGAGTTTCCCGATGTCGGCGCCACCGTGCTCGCCGCCACGGCGGCGCTCGGCGTCGACCTGCTGCTGCTCTGCGCCTTCGCACTGCACGATCGGGCGCCCGTCAAGGGCGCCAACCGTGCCGAGGACCCTGGCGGGCTCGTCCCGCCGGTCGTACGCCCGTTCTGTTGGCTGGTCATCCTGCCGAGCCTGACGACCGTCGGCGTCCTCGCCAGCCGGGTCGCGGGCAGCCACGGCCCACTGAAGGTCGACCAGCGCATCGACAGCCCCGTCGCCTACCGCCTGCTGCCGTCGCGGCCCGTGTTGAGCCGTCTGGTCGAACTCGGCAGCCCGACCGGCGTCACCGTGTTGTGCACGCTGCTCGCCCTTGGCTGTCTGACGCTACGCCGGATGCGGGCCGCGACCCTCGCCGCAGCCGGCCCGACACTGGCCGGGGCACTGACCGAGTACGTACTCAAGCCGCTGATCGGCCGACACAAGGGCGGTGGGTTGGCATTCCCCAGCGGCCACACCACCGGGGCCGTCGCCCTCGCCGTCACCATCACCCTCTTCCTGCTACCCGGCGGCACCTTCGCCGGACTACCGCGGACGCTACGGCTACTACTGGCAACGTTCGCGGCCATCCTCGCCAGCGCCCTACCCCTCGGCCTGATCGCCCTGCACTACCACTACGCAACCGACGTGCTCGCCGGCGCCGCGCTCGCGGTCGCCCTCATCCTCACACTCGCGCTCCTGCTCGACGCAGCGGCGGGCGCCACCACGCACCCCGCCACATCACCCAGCGAACCGCCAGCCAGGCCCGGTGACCCCGACCAGCGCCCGTAGACGCCCGGACAGGGAGCGTCCAGGTTTCCTCCACAACCGGCAGGCAGGTCGGGGGCAGAGCCGCGTGGATGCCTCCACGCACGACTCGTGCATCGGCGGGTGGTGAAAGGCTCGCTCGGCGACCGCTCCCGGACCGCCGACAAAAGCGATCCAGGATCGAGCCGGCCGGTGAAGGCCTCGAACGCTTCTCGCCACCCGTCGGGGTCTACGCTGGGGCACACGGCCACCGGGTGATCTTCACGTCGTCCCCTCGTGTCGTTCGACCGGCCCTACGACCTCGGCGACGGCGCCGCCGACTTCACCGGCAACGAGGAGCCGCCCGTCGCGCTCGCCGAGCGGCTCGGCCTGCCACTGGGCTACGCGACCGACGTCGACCTGGACGCGGACCCGCAGCTGCTCGACGGAGCCCGCGCGGTGATCTCCCTGGGCCACGACGAGTACTACTCACGGGCGATGCGCGAGCCGGCGCGAGCGGGCCGCGGGTCCAGGCGTTCACCAGCCAGGTGACGACCAACCTGCTGCGGGCGTTTGCCGTCGGGCCGGCCGGCCAGGCACACCCGGCCGCGCGGTCCGTACCGACCGGCTACGCGCACAAGGTCACCGGACTCGAACGCTGAACGGCGATCCTTCGAGACGCGCCGACCTGTGACTGTGGCCGCTCCTAGCCTCCCGTGCCATCGCGGCGCGCCGTCGGCACCGACGTTCACGGTGTCCGCCGTGAGCCCGCATCCCTGCCGGTCGAGCGTCGGGGTCTCAGCCGGGCTGCTTCCCGGTTGCCGGAACCGGCGTGGCCGGAGTATCGAGAGCGATAGGCACGCCCGTGCTCGTCGCCACCTCGGGCGGGGTCACCGGAGCGGGAGCTGCCGGGGTGGCGTGCGGCGCGTCGTCGTCGTGCAGGCCGCGGACCTCCGATTTGAAGATTCGCATCGAGCGGCCGATCGACCGGGCGGCCTCGGGTAGTTTCTTGGCGCCGAACAGCAGTACGAACACCACTGCGACAATCAGCAGGTGCCAGGGGCCGAACTCACCCATCGTGTCCTCGATTCCACAATTTGAGCCAGGCGGGTCTACTGCCGTGTAGACGGTGGCCACTGGTCTTTCCATATTGTCTCATCCAGCCTGGCACAGTAGCGATGGCCCGCACGTTCCCGAGGGCGCCACGAGGGCGCCCGCGTATGGGCTCAGCTGGACGGGTGGCGGTAAGGATTCTGTTGTGGTGATCGAGAGCAGGCCCGTCGATCACCATGCGGCCGTCGGCCGGGAGCGCTGCGGTTATCTCGCGCCGTTCCCAGCGGCACGGTTCCTTGGGTCGTCTCAGGGAATGCGCAGCGTGACAATCCGACAGCGTCACCAGGCCGAGGACTTGGCCGCAGGCCCGGGCCTGCGGGGGCCGTCGCCGGTCGGCGGTGCGGCCGGCAGACCTCGCGGTCAGCGCGAGGGCGGCCAACGCCGTCCCGCTGGTGCGAGCCGGGCGGCTGCCCGGTGTTGTTGGACGATCCTGGATCTATCGTTCTGTGTGTTGGACGACCGTTACCGCCCGGGTTGCGGCGAGGCGTAGACAGGCGGGGAGAATTGGCAGGAATGGGTGAGATGGGTGCTGGTCCACCCGGCCCGTCGGGACTGCTCGCGCCACGGCGCGCGTCGAGGCGGACCCGCGTGGTCCAGGCGGTCGGCGGCCTGGTGTCGTTCGCGCTGTTCGCCTTCGTCGTGGGTGGTTGGGCGTCGTCGGTCTATCTGACCGGGAACATCCGCACCTCCAGGCTTGATCTCGGTTTCGGGCCGCAGGGGACCGAGAAGCCGGACGCCGCCGGCAAGACCCCGATGAACATCCTGGTGCTCGGTTCCGACACCCGGTCGTCCGCGACGGACTGCCAGATCGGCGGTTCGGACGGCGGCGCCTGCGGCACGGGCACGAACGCGACCGTCGGCGCGAACGCCGACGTGGAGATGCTCGTGCACCTGTCCGCGAACCGGACGAACGCCACGGTCATGTCCATCCCGCGCGACACCGTGACCGACCTGCCGGCCTGCAAGGACCCCACCAGCGGGTATGTCTACCCGGAGATCCGCAAGGGACAGATCAACAGCAGCCTGGGCCGGGGCGGCCCGGGCTGTACCGTCGCGGCGGTGCACCAGCTGACCGGCGCCGTGATCGACCACTTCGTGATGGTCGACTTCGGTGGCGTCGTCAGCATGTCCGACGCGATCGGCGGGGTGAGCGTCTGCGTCGACAACAACGTCTACGACCCGTACTCCCAGCTGAAGCTGGCGAAGGGCACGCACACCCTCAAGGGGCTGGCGGCGCTGGAGTTCCTGCGCACCCGGCACGGCTTCGGCGACGGCAGCGACCTCGGCCGGGAGGCCGCCCAGCACGTGTTCCTCTCGGCGCTGATCCAGAAGTTGAAAAGCGCGAACACCCTGTCGAACCCGGTGACGCTCTTGAGCCTCGCGAACGCGGCGACCAAGGCGCTCACGGTCGATGACAGCCTGGCCGGCGGCCCGTCGCCCCTGGTCTCACTGGCGGGTCAGCTCAACGACGTGCCGACCAACCGGATCACGTTCGTCACGATGCCCAACGTGCCCGACCCGAGCGATACGGCCCGGGTCATCCCGGCGCCGGGCGCGCGCGAGCTCTTCCAGGAGATCGACAACGACCAGTCACTGTCGGGCGGCCAGGCGACCACGACCCCTCAGGGGGCGGCCACGACGGCGCCGGTGACCGTCGCCCCGTCCACGGTGCGGCTGACGGTGGAGAACGGCAGCGGCTACCCTGGCCGCGCCTCCAAGATCACGACCTCTCTGCAGGCCAGGGGCTACACGCTGGTGCGCGACGGCGGCAACGGCCCGGCGACCGCGGCCACCCGCCTCTCCTACGAACCCGATGAGCAAGCCGCGGCCCGAACCGTCGCGTCGGCGCTGGGCCTGCCGGCCGGTGACCTGTCCGCGACCAGCACGTCAACGTCGCTGGTCCTGAACATCGGCTCGGACTGGCCGACCGGGACCACCCTGTCGGCCACCCCCACGGCGTCCACTACCGGACCCGTCACCGCGCCGACCAACGCGAACCCGCTCAACGCCGCGGCCTCGAACGGCTGCGTCCACGTCAGCACCCAGGACACCACCCAGTTCGGATCGCCGAGCAGGGCCTACGCCCGCAGCCCCAAGATCCCCGACTCCGACTCGACCGCGGCCCGCCAAATGTAAGGAGCCGGCAGCGCGGACACCGACCTGTCAGATGTTTACCCACCCGCGGCCGAGACCCCGCCACCCGTCCTGGTCAAATCGGAGTCGGGTTGACGGGACCGGGATCGGGGATCGTGGCGGGGGCTGGCTGGGCGGGCACGGCGGGGGCCGGGACGGCGGGTGGGGGTACCGCGCCGACGCCAGCGGCCAGCATCGCGCTGTTCGGGATGGATAACGGCCCGTCCTCGGTGAGCAGGCTGACGTAGCTCAGGCCCATGCCGGTGACCTGCCCGGTCAGGATTCCGCCGAGGGCACCGGAGCGGACGCGGACATGGTCGCCGATGTTGAAGGGGCGGGCCAGGAGCAGGACCAGCCCGGCACAGACGTTAGCCAGCGCCTGCTGGGAGGCGATGCCGACGAACACGCCGGTCAGCGCACCGCCAAGCAGCAGATGCTGGATCGGGAGGGCGAGCAGGTCCAGCGTCGAGAACAGCACGGCCGTATAGCCGACCAGGTTGATCAGCAAGCGGACGACCGCGGCGTGCCCGTCGCCGGTCCTGGGCCGCAGCACCCGGTAGATCTCGTTGCTCGTCGCCCGGACTGTCAGCACGGCGAAGACCAGGAATGCCGCCGAACCGGCCGCCCCGAGGATCTTCTGATGCAACGCGTGGCCGTGGATGTCGCCGAACCCGCCGGCCGCGACCATGGCGGCACACGCCAGCAGCCCGCAGACGGCCGCGGTACGAAAGTCCGCGGTCACGTGCGCGAACGGCGCACTGGGTACATGGCCTCGGCCCCGACCGCGATGGAGTCTCACGCCTTCCTGGTTACGCTTCGTCCCGGCTATCGGCAAACCCGACCAGTCTGGGAGCCGATCCCGCCCGACCTTCCGCCCGCACGTCGGCAGGCAGCCCCTGACCGCCTGCGACACCTGGCGCAGACGGCGATGGGACGGCGCTCGGCCCGTCGGGGCGCAGGAGTCACCCGTCGGCGAGCGGGCACGGCGCGCTTCGCAGCGTCGCTGGTCCAAACGGCCGTCAGCCAGCCACGTAGGTCTCTACGTGGCTGCTCCTCGTGGGACGTTTCGGATGGCGTCCATGGCGGCTAGGTCTATGGTCGTGACGGCGTAAGGCACACGCGGTGAGCGCACCGGAGACGACACGATGGATGGGTCCAGCAACAGCGAGGCCGCGGGCGGCCCCGGGCAGGTGCCTCGTCCGGACCGGCGGCAGCGGGACCGGCGCGGGCACGGTAGGCGTGCCGGCGCGGGGTCGGGCCGCGGGGTGAGGCAGCGGCTGGTGCACGGCGTCGAGGAGGACGCCACGACCGCTCGCCGTCATCTCTCGTCCCAGCCCGGCGGGGCATCCGGCCCGCGGCGGGCGGCGGCGGAGCCGACGAGCGGTGGCCGCCTGCCGCGTGAACCGCACGGCTTTGTCGAGCGTTCCGAGCCGGGTGCTGGCGGGGTGCTGCCGCGGCTGTCCGCATGGCGGCTGCCCTGGGTGCCGCGGGTCGCCGCGTTGCTGACGTTGACCATCGGTGTGATCGACATCGTGTCGGTGGTCACCCCGGAGTGGCGCTTCCGGCTGGCGGACCTACGGGAGGTGTTGCCGGGGTCGGTGTCGCGGCAGGCGGCGGCGTTCACCGTCCTGGTTGGGATGCTGCTGGTCCTGCTCGCGCGTGGCCTCCGCCGCCGTAAGCGGCGGGCCTGGCGGGCGGTCGTGATCCTGCTGGCGGCCAGCGTCATGCTGCATCTGGTCAAGGGACTGGACGTCGAGGAGGCGGCCGGATCGGCCGCACTGTTCGGTGTTCTGCTGGTGACCCGACGGGAGTTCCAGGCCAAAGGCGACCCGACAACCCGGTGGCGCGCGTTCGGCGTCGGCCTGACGCTCACCTTCATCTCCATCGGGATCGGGTTGCTGCTCCTGCGTGCCCGCTCAGGCCACATCGTCGCTCCGCACCCGCTGTCCGCCGAACTCCAACAGATCCTCGGAGGTCTCGTAGGTATCCCAGGCCCGCTGCGGTACACCTCCGACCGGTTCGCCGACCTCGCTGCCCGGGTGCTGCTGGCGATGGGTCTGCTCACGGTCGTGACCACCGGCTACCTGGCGCTGCGGCCATCCGAGCCACGGCCACGGCTGACCGACCAGGACGAGGCACAGGTACGTGCCCTGCTCGACCGGCACGGCGAGGCCGACTCGCTGGGATACTTCGCGCTACGCCGCGACAAGTCGATGATCTGGTCGCCCACTGGCAAGGCCGGTGTCGCCTACCGGGTGGTCTCCGGCGTCATGCTCGCCAGCGGCGACCCGCTTGGCGATCCCGAAGCCTGGCCAGGAGCAATCAGGGAATTCCTTCGCGAAGCGGCTGACCACGCCTGGACGCCGGCGGTCATGGGCTGCTCACAGACTGGCGCTATCGCCTGGAAACGCACCGGCCTGTCTGTCCTGGAACTCGGCGACGAGGCCGTCGTCGACACGGCCAGCTTCACCCTGCAGGGCCGGTCGATGCGCAACGTCCGCCAGGCCGCGGGCCGGGTGGAACGCGCCGGCTACACCGCCCTCGCCCGACGCATGCGTGACATTCCGCCGCACGAGACCGACCGGCTCACCCGCCAGGCCGCGGCCTGGCGAGGGACCGAGACCGAACGCGGCTTCTCGATGGCGCTCGGGCGGCTCGGCGACGCCGCCGACGGCGGCTGCGTGGCCGTGATCGCATTGCTCGCCGACCCGGACGGTGGCGAAGCTCGGCCGCGGGCGCTGCTGCACTTCGTGCCCTGGGGCCACAGCGGGCTGTCGCTGGACGCCATGCTAAGAGACCGGTCGGCGGACAACGGCCTGAACGAGTTCCTCATCGCTCACACTCTCTGTCACGCCGCCGAGCTGGGCGTCACCCAGGTGTCGCTGAACTTCGCGTTCCTGCGGTCCGCACTCGAACGCGGCGAACGGCTCGGCGCCGGGCCGTTCGCCCGCGGCTGGCGGGGACTGCTGATGTTCCTGTCCCGCTGGTTCCAGATCGACAGCCTCTACCGGTTCAATGCCAAGTTCCAGCCCACCTGGCAGCCCCGGTACGTCTGCTACCCCACGAGCACCGACCTGCCCCGCATCGTCCTGGCCGGGCTCGAAGCCGAAGCATTCCTGGTCTGGCCCCGCTGGCGGCACCCGGTGACCAGACTCGCCTCCAAAGTGCGCCGCCGCTCGCCGCACCGATCGGCCACTGGCGACACCGCGCCGGACCGGCCCAGCAGCAGCGTGACCTCTCCCGAACGGGACACCGAACCCTGACGACCCGTCCACCGACCCGTCCACGCAACCGATCTTCGGTTTGATCCGCCGCTCCGCTTCGCCCTCAAGCGCCCGGATCCGTGAGGTCGGTCGGAATCGGTTCGCGCACGCGACCAGAGCTGTCACGCACCGTGGCCGGCCCCGTTCGGCCGGCCCGTCGTCCCGTGCGGCCCGTCTGCGTCGGCGCCGGGACGGGGCGCGGGGATGTCAACCAGCCAGGTCGTCGCCGTCACCCGAGCAAAGCGCGCTTCGGCCATCTCGTGACTTACGGTGCGATAGAGGCCGGGATGCGGTGCCGGCTGTGGGCAGGTTGCGGCGCAGGTCAGGGGTGTGGGTTGGGGTCGGTCGTCGTCATCGGGACGTGGTTTCCGCTCGTGCTGGCCGGCCTGTCGCTGGCCTGCTGGGTGTGCTGTGTCCGGCTGCGTCGTCGGGGAAGGGGCGCGGCGATCGCTGCCGGTGCCGTCGCGGTGCTGGTCACACTCGCGACAGCGGCGGACCTGATCAACGCCCACTACGGGTACCTTCCCCGCGTCGATGACGTCGTCGGAGTGACGTCCTGGCCGACCGCCCCGGCGCGCGACGCGATCGCTCAGGCGCCCACCCGGCCGCACCGACACGGATCCGTCATCACCCTGCCCATCAGCGGCACGCACAGCGGCTTTGGCACCCACCGGGCGCTGGTGTACCTCCCGCCGCAGTACTTCACCGACCCCCACGCACGGTTTCCCGTGGTCTACCTGCTGCACGGCAGCCCCGGCGCACCCGTCGACTGGTATCGGGCGAACGAGGCCGCGACCATCGGCGCCCTGCTGGCCCACACCGACCAACCAGCCATCCTCGTCGCCCCGCGGGTCAGCCACGACTGGCTGGACGACAGCGAGTGCGTCGACCGGCCCAGCGAACACATCGAGACCTACCTCATCGACGACGTCATCCCGTCCGTCGACACACAGTTACGCACCCGTCCCGACCGGGCCGACCGGGTCTTCGCCGGGATGTCCGCGGGCGGGTTCTGCGCGCTCAACCTCGGGCTGCGCCACCGCGACCTCGTCGAGACGATCGTCGCGATGTCCGGGCTCGCCGAACCCACCCACAGCGGCGGCATGGCCGGCCTGTTCGGCCCCCGGCCAGACCTCGCCGCCCTCGCCGCCGCCAACACCCCCGTCCGCTACGCACCCACACTCCCGCCGTCCCCACCGATGCGGATCTGGCTGGACTGTGGCCGCGGCGACCGTGAGGCCCTGCGCGACACCCTCACCATGGCCCGCCTCCTGACCCACCGCGGCGGCTTCGACGTCGACCTGCGACTGCGACCCGGCGGCCACGACTACGGCGTCTGGCGCCCGGCCCTGCGCGACAGCCTCCGCTGGGCCGTCCCCACCTCGGCCCTCGCCACGACCAGCTGACGGCACAGCCGGGAGATCCCAAGCTGCCGCTGACGGCCACCCGATTCAGCATTGCCAGCACCGCCGCTCGCAACAGCCATACGGCCAAAGCTGTCTGAATGCCCGAATAGGGCGAGTTATGGACCGTCGAGTGCTTCTGTCGCTCCTCAGCGTCGGAGCGGCGCAGGCGCTGACCGGCTGCGCGACCGAGCACCACCCACGCGCGACCATTCGCCCAGCGCCAGTCGCCGTCAGGGACGGATCGAGCGAATCGTCGCCGGCCGGCGCGCTGCCGCTGCCGCCCATCCCGCCACCGCACCCCGGAGCACCGACGGTCGTCTCTCGCGACCCCCACACAACCCGGCGTATCGCGTTGACCATTGATGACGGCCACGACCACGCAGCGTGACCAGGCGCCAGAAAGGAACTACTGAGTTCCCCTGGCCCTTCGGGCACGCCGCCCCGGCGTGAAAGCTTCGCCTGGCCCTTTCGAGGTGTGTCGGGGCGGCGTGGAAGGGTGCGGGCTGACCGCCTGTCCAGCGTCACGCGCGCGTGTCACAGATCCAGTGTCAGTCGGCGCGTCGGAAGCACTGCACTGACGTCAGCGGCGCACGCCGTCGTCCTCGCGCTGGCGAGGCAGCATGAGACCGGTCCAGTCGTTGTCCGGCGCCGTGTGCGGAAGCATCGAAAACGCTGTCCGGGTCCCGAAACGGCCCCGCCGGCCAGCCCGCCTGCTTGTTCGCCGGCCGGGCGACCGTCGTGCCACCCAGCCCACGCCGGCGCACAGGGCGCCGGTCGCCAGCAGCGCGGCAAGCAACAGCCACTCGCCTGCCGTGGGGATTCCCAGATCGCCCTCGGTGTGGACGACAAACCCGAGGTCGAAGAGCCAGGTGAGCACTCCGAGCGCGACACCGGCGAAAACCGGCGCCCGGTAGGTGATCAACGCCGTGAACACAATGAGGATGCCGGCCCCGGTCGCCCTTCCGGGTGGGAGCACGGCGAAGACGGCAGCCAGGACCAGCAGGCCGCAGAACGCGGCGAACAGAACGATCTCCCACGGCGGCCGCGGGCGTTCGCCTGCGGCATCGGGTGCATCCAGCGACCACACCGCGGCCTCCGTAGGTCCTCATCGGTGGAGCTCCCGCGGGCGGAGCACGGACGACTGGAACTCAGCGCCGCCGGGAAGCCAGCAGTTCCACCCTCGTCCCACGGCGGCCGATGTGTGCTCGTCGTCGTGGGATGTTGACGCCTGTGCCCTGGATTTCCACGTTCCTTTGACGCTTTGCCGGGCCCGGGCCGCTCTGGGCGGACCCAGACTGGACTGCATGACACGCGGCAGGTTGCGGATCTATCTTGGTGCGGCGCCGGGGGTTGGCAAGACCTACGCGATGCTGTGCGAGGCGCACCGCCGTAAGGAGCGGGGCACGGACGTGGTCGTCGGGGTGGTGGAGACCCACGGTCGGCCTCGGACCGCCGGGCTGGTCGACGGCCTGGAGATCATCGCCGGTCGGGCGGTCTCCTACCGGGGCGCCGCCTTCGAGGAGATGGACCTCGACGCGATCCTGGCCCGCCACCCCGCAGTGGTGCTCATCGACGAGCTGGCGCACTCGAACGTTCCTGGTGCCCGGAACACCAAGCGCTGGCAGGACGTCGACGAGCTGCTGGACGCGGGCATCGACGTGCTGTCGACCTTGAACATCCAGCACCTGGAGTCCATCAACGACGTGGTCGAGGCGATCACCGAGATCCCGCAGCGGGAGACGGTGCCGGACGCGGTGGTGCGCGCGGCCGAGCAGGTCGAGCTGGTCGACATGACGCCGGAGGCGCTGCGCCGGCGGATGGCGCACGGCAACGTCTACGGGCCCGAGAAGATCGACGCGGCGCTCGGAAACTATTTCCGGGTCGGCAACCTGACCGCGCTGCGGGAGCTGGCGTTGCTGTGGCTGGCTGACAAGGTGGAGGAGCAACTCGACCGCTACCGGGGCGAGCACGCCATCTCGAGGCCGTGGGAGACCCGGGAGCGAGTGGTGGTCGCGCTCACCGGCGGCCCCGAGGGCGACACGCTGATCCGCCGGGCGGCCCGGATCGCGGGCCGCGCGAACGGCGCCGACCTTCTCGCGGTACACGTCACCCGGTCGGAGGGGCTGGTCAGCGCGTCGCCGACGGATCTTGCCCGGCAACGGGTGCTGTTGGAAAGCCTCGGTGGCAGCTATCACCAGGTAGTCGGGGACGATGTGCCCGCCGCCTTGCTGGATTTCGCCCGGGCGGAGAACGCCACCCAGCTGGTGCTCGGCGCGAGCCGGCGTGGCCGGCTCGCCCATCTCGTCGATCCTGGCATCGGTGTGACGACGACGAAGTTGTCTGGCGCGATCGACGTGCACCTGGTCACCCATGACCAGGTGAGCAGCGGCCGGCTGCTGCCGCGCCCGGCCGCGGGTCTGACCATGCGGCGACGCCTCCTCGGCGTGCTCACTGCGGTGACGCTGCTGCCGTTACTGACGGCGGCGCTGACGCACGAGCGGGCCGAGGTGAACCTGACCAGCGACACGCTGGCATTCCTGGTGGTGGTCGTCGCGGTTGCACTGGTCGGCGGCCTGGCACCCGCGCTGCTGGCGGCGGCCGGCGGCTCGCTGCTGCTCAACTACTACTTCATCCCACCGATCCATCGGCTCACCGTCGCCGCGGGCAACAACCTGCTCGCGCTGCTGGCGTTCGTGGCCGTCGCGGCGATGGTGAGCAGCGTTGTCCACCGGGCGGCCCGCAAGACCAGCCAGGCGGCCCGGGCCGCGGCGGAGGCGGAGATGCTCTCGACGCTGGCCGGCAGCGTCCTGCGCGGAGGCCAGGCGGTGCCCGCGCTACTGGCACAGGTACGGGAGATGTTCGGTCTCTCCTCCGTCGCACTGCTCGAACGCGTGGCCGGCGGCGACGAAAGCAGTCGGCAGGAGACGCAGGGCGCCTGGCAGGTGGTCAGCAGCGCCGGCCCTGACCCATGCCAGCGCCCGCAGGAGGCGGACACCGATCTGCCGGTCAGTGACGATCTCGCCCTGGTGCTGAAGGGCCGCCCGCTGCCGGCGGCGGACCGGCGGGTCCTCGCCGCGTTCGCAGCACAGGCCGCGGTGGCGCTGCGCCAGTGGCGCCTGGCCGAGGCGGTGGCCGAGGCGGGGCCGCTCGCCGAGGCGGACCGCACCCGCCGGGCGCTGCTCGCGGCCGTCAGCCACGACCTGCGCAGCCCGCTTGCCTCCGCGTCGGCCGCCGTCGCGAACCTGCGCAGCGACGAGGTCAGCTGGACGGTCGGCGAACGGGTCGAGCTGCTCGCCACGGCCGGGGAGGCGTTGGACCAGCTGGCCCGGTTGGTGGAGAACCTGCTGGACATGAGCCGCCTGCAGGCCGGGAGTCTGAGCGTGTTTCCCGCGCCGGTCGGGCTCGATGATGTCGTTCCCAGCGCGCTGCGCGGCCTGGGAGCAGCAGGCCACGACGTCGTGGTCCGGGTTGCGGACGATCTGCCGCCAGCCTACGCCGACCCGGCGTTGCTGGAACGGGTGATCGTCAATCTGCTGTCGAACGCGGCCCGCTACGCACCGCCCGGCTGCCCACCTGTGATCACCGGGAGCGCGCTGGGTGACCGGGTGGAGATCCGGGTGATCGACCGTGGGCCTGGGCTGCCGGCGCAGGACCGGGAGCTGGTCTTCGCTCCCTTCCAGCGGCTGGGCGACACCGACAACGACAGCGGTATCGGACTTGGCCTCGCGATCTCCCGGGGTCTCACGGAGGCCATGGGCGGCACGCTGACACTTGAGGACACACCGGGTGGGGGGCTGACCATGGTGGTGACGCTGCCAGCCGCGACGGACGGGCAGCCCGCCGGCCGCGTCACTCACGAGGACAGCGGCCTTGTCACGGGCGCGCTCACCTAGTCACCTGGATCGCCGGCCGGCCCTCGCCGGGGCTTACGGGTGCCCGCGGCGTGTCACTGGGCACGCCAGTCATGGCTGGAAGCGGTAGCCGATGCCAGGCTCGGTGATCAGATGACGCGGCCGGGTCGGGTCGGGTTCGAGCTTGCGGCGAAGACGACCTATGTACTCACGCAGGTAGTGGCTGCGTTCTTTGGGCGCGGGACCGCCGACGGGAGGCAGGAGATCGCGATAGGTCAGGAGCTTTTCCGGGTTGCGGACCAGGAGATCCAGCAGGTGCCATTCGGTCGGCGTGAGCCGGATCTCCCCGACGCCGCCACTATCGGGCTTCGGCGTCACGCGCCGCGCGTCCAGATCGATCAGATAGTCGCCGACGGCGACTACGGGCATTTCCGACGGTATCGCCGCGCGTCGCGCGACGGCGCGCAGCCGCGCGAGCAGTTCCTCGATCCGGAACGGCTTGGTGACGTAGTCGTCAGCTCCGGCGTCCAACGCGGCGATCTTGTCGGTGCCGCCCGCGCGCCCCGACAGCACCACGATCGGCGCGGTGGTCCAGCCGCGCAGGGCACAGATGACGTCGACGCCTTCGAGGTCGGGCAGTCCGAGGTCAAGGACGATGATGTCCGGTTCAGGCTCGGCGGCTGCCGCCAGCGCGGTGCGGCCGTCGGTGGCGGCGATGACCTGGTATCCGCGCGCTTCCAGAGTGATGCGCAGCGCGCGCAGCAGTCGGGGGTCGTCGTCGACCACGAGGACGCTGGTCATGGCTGTGCCTGCGCGGGCGGTCTCAGGGGTCGTGGCCACGGTCCGCTGGCAGCCGGCGGGAGACGGCGCGGCATCACAGGGTTTCCCCGGGCCGGTCGCGGGACGTAGCTGGCATCGCGGGCAGGGTGAGAACCATGGTGAGCCCCCCGCCGGGGGTGTCCTCCGGCGTCAGGCTTCCGTCCATCACCTCGATCAGGCCGCGGGACAGCGCGAGGCCGAGGCCGAGGCCGGTGGTGTTGTCGTGGTCGCCGAGCCGCTGGAACGGCGTGAAGATGCGTTCGCGGTCGGCGGCGGGAATGCCGGGGCCGGTGTCGATGACCCGTAGCGTCACCTGGTCGTCGCGGGCGCTGGCGGTGATGATCGGCGGCTGGCCGGCCGCGGCGTGGCGCAGGGCGTTCGCGGCAAGGTTCGCGATGACGCGGGCGAACAGCGCCGGGTCGACGTTCACCTCGGGCAGCAGGTCCGGGACGTCGACGCGGACCGTCGCGCCGGGCGGGCCGAGCAGGTCGAGCGCCAGCGGCACCAGCTCGTCGAGCCCGGACGGCCGCCGCGACATCTGCAGCGCGCCCGCCTGCAGTCGGCTCACGTCCAGCAGGTTCTCCGCTAGCCGCGCAAGCTGGTCCAATGACTCCTCGGCGGTCGCGAGCAGCTCCGCCTGCTCCTCCTCGGTCCAGATGACGTCGTTCGACCGCAGCCCGGAGATGGCTGCTTTCGCGGCGGCCAGCGGAGTGCGCAGGTCGTGGCTGACCGCGGTGAGCAGCGCGGTGCGGGTGCGGTCGGTGGCCGCGGCGGCGGCGGCCTCCGCCGCCTTCGTCTCCAGCCTGCGGTGTTCGAGTGCGACGGCGGCCTGTGCGGCGAAGGCCGCCAGCACGCTTCGGTCGGAGGCGGCAAGGACCCTGCCGCGCAGCGCCAGGGTCAGGTCCCCGCTGATCGGCACGACGGTGTCGGCGTCGTCGGGATCCAGGCACGGCGGGAATCCGCTGAATCCGACCAGTGCCCAGGTGTCGCGGGAGGGGGCGACGCCGGTCGCACCGCGTTCGAGGAGGGTCACGGACTCGACGGCGAAGCTCTCCCGGACGCGCTCGAGCAGGGCTGGCAGCGCCACCTGGCCGGCGATGAGGCTTCCGGACAGCGTCGTTAGCATCGCCGCCTCGGCTCGGGCGCGGGCAGCCTCGCCGACGTAGCGGGCGCAGGCCTCCGCGACGCCACTGACGGTCAGCGCGAAGACGAGGAAGACGGTGAGCGCGACGACGTTGACCGGGCTGCGGACGAACAGCGAATGCACGGGCGGGGTGAAGAACCAGTCGGCGAGCAGGCCCGCGCCCACCGCGGTGACCACAGCCGGGTAGAGGCCGCCGACGAGCGCGACGGCGAGGATGACCAGCTGGTAGAGCAGCAGGTCGCTGGCCAGGCCCAGGCCGCCGGAGCCCTGGGTCAGGGCCGCGGTCAGCGCCGGCAGGCCGATGAGCGCGAGCCCGGCTCCGCAGAGCCTGCGGCGCAGGGTCACGTGCCCGCCGAG
The DNA here is from genome assembly GCF_000966285.1 of Pseudofrankia sp. DC12. NCBI lineage: Bacteria > Bacillati > Actinomycetota > Actinomycetes > Frankiales > Frankiaceae > Pseudofrankia > Pseudofrankia sp. DC12. The sequence continues at coordinate 4,069,676 of NZ_KQ031391.1, read as the reverse complement.
CTCGGGTAGCCGGCGGCCCTTCCCGGCCGCCGGGTGGGTGACCAGGTGGACATCGAGGTCGCCGGCGCGGCGGGCGACCTCGGCGGCCACCCCACGGCCACCGAAGACCGTGCCCAGCCAGGTGCGCCGGCTGACGCCCAGGACAAGCTGGCTGGCGTTCACGCCGCGGGCGAAGTCGAGCAGCGCGTCGGCGATCCGGTGCCCGACCACCTGGTGGTAGCTGCCGCCGAGGCTTTCCACCAGCTCACGTTGGCGCTGCAGGGCCGCCGGGTTGACGGGCAGGAGCCCGTCGCTACGGGTGACGTGGACAGCGAGCAGGTCGCCGCCGGCGACCCGTCCGGCAATGCGGGCGCCGCGCCGGATCAGGGTGTCGCCTTCCGGCCCGCCGGTCAGCGCGACCACGACTCGCTCCCGGGCCTCCCATCGGCGGGCGATGCCGTGCTCGGCGCGGTAGTCATCGAGCTGCTCGTCGACCTTGCCGGCCAGCCACAGCAGCGCCAGTTCACGCAACGCCGTGAGGTTGCCGACCCGGAAGTAGCTGCCCAACGCCGCCCCAACGGCGGTCGGCGGGTAGATGTTGCCGTGTGCCAACCGCCGCCGCAGCGCCTCCGGCGCCATGTCCACCAGCTCGATCTGGTCAGCACGCCGCACGACCTCGTCGGGAATGGTCTCCTGCTGAGCGACACCGGTCACCGCGACCACGACGTCGTTGAGCGACTCCAGATGCTGGATGTTGACGGTCGACAGCACATCGATCCCGGCGGCGAGCAGGTCCTCCACGTCCTGCCAGCGCTTGGCGTGCCGGCTGCCCGGGACGTTGGTGTGGGCCAGCTCGTCGACGAGCGCGACCGCGGGGCGGCGGGCCAGGATCGCGCCGAGGTCCATCTCCTCGAACGTCGCCCCCCGGTAGGTCCCCGGCCGGCGTGGGATCGTCTCCAGACCGGCGAGCAACTCGGCGGTCTGCGGCCGGCCGTGTGTCTCGACGAGACCGACGACGACGTCGGTGCCTCGTTCCAGGCGACGGCGGGCTTCCGCGAGCATCGCGTAGGTCTTGCCCACCCCGGGCGCCGCCCCGAGATAGACCCGCAACCGGCCTCGGGTCACGTCAGGCCCCCCGCGAGCGGGCCGAGCGCGGAAAGGTAAGCACGCTGCCGCCGTCGGTCATCCAGCGCTGGTCGGCACGAGGATCTACCCGCGTCGCCCGGTAGCGGCCGGCCTCGACGCGCCGGTGGCGGCGGCTGGTAAACGTCCGGGCCCGGTGGCTGCGGAGCGGCCCGCGGACAGCCGCGACACAGACGAACACGGCGGCCCGCCAGCGGCCAGGCGCTCATGGGCAAGCCCCCAGGCCCGGCGTGGTATCTCGATGGCCCGTCATATGTGGCTCCAGGTCGGCGGCGCGGCGGTCGGACGTAGTCAGGCAGGGGGCAGGGCGGGCCCTGGGTGGCCGCGCCCGCGGGGACGGGGTGTCGTCCCGTCCCCGCGAGCTCCGCCGTTCGAGACGCACGCGGGCCCGCCCGGCGGCACGCCCCGCAGGGGGCGCGTCCTTCGGCCGTGCTGGCCGCCCTAGCTGGCGGCCTTGTCGAGGGCCAGGTTCAGGTCGAGGACGTTCACCGTGGGTTCGCCCATGAAGCCCAGTGCGCGGCCGTTGATGTGTTCCTTTACCAGGTGGTGGAGGGTGGTTGGGTCGAGGCCGCGGGCCTTGGCGACCCTGTTTACCTGCAGGTAGGCGTAGGTGGGTGAGATGTCGGGGTCGAGGCCGCTGGCGGAGGCGGTGACGGCGTCGGGTGGGACGGGGTTGTCGGTGCCTTTGCCGGGGCCTTTGATCGGGACGAGGATGCCGGCGGTGTAGTCCGCGCCGAACGTCGCGCACTCGACCTTGACGCCTTGGTAGGTCGCGACGAAGGGCGTCGTCGGGCACTGCTCGTTGATGCTGACGACCCGGGTGATGGTCCCGGTGGTGCCGGCGGTCCGGAACACCGAGAGGACGGCGCCGACGCCGCCCGCGGTGCAGTAGGGGCGGCGTCCGTTGACGCCTTCGAGGTCGCCGACGGCTTTGCTGCGGGCGCAGACCTGGGTCAGCAGGCTCTGCTTGGACTCGTCGGTGTCCTTGGTGGCGGGGTCGTCGAGGGTGTCGACCATGCTCTCGGGGCCGAGGTTGGACGCGGATGTCGAGGTGGGGTCGTAGCCGGCGCCGGCCGCCGACGGGCGGGGCTGGAAGTACTTGGCGATCGGGTTGCCGTCGGAGTCGGTGAACAGCTGTCCGAGCTTGGACGAGCCGACCACCTGGCCGGCGGTGTTGGTGACGAGCGAGCCGTTGGCCTTGTCGCGCAGGCCGGGGAGCTGCGCGATCCCGGTGATGGCCAGCGGGTAGGCGATGCCGGTCAGGACGGTCAGGACGGTCAGGACGCGCAGTGCGGCGAGGTGCTGTCGGACGAACGAGGGCAGTCGGCTTGCGGCCATGTCACCGCGCTCCTGGGATGAACTGGATGACGAGGTCGATGAGTTTGATCCCGATGAAGGGGATGACCAGGCCGCCGAGGCCGTAGCGGTAGAGGTTGCGGCTGAGCATCTTCGACGCGCTGGATGGGGTGTAGCGCACGCCGCGCAGCGCCAGCGGGATCAGCGCGATGATGATCAGGGCGTTGAAGATGACGGCGGACAGGATCGCCGACTGCGGGCTGTGCAGCCGCATGATGTTGAGCGTGTCCAGGCCCGGGTAGATCGCGGCGAACATCGCCGGGATGATCGCGAAGTACTTCGCGACGTCGTTCGCGATCGAGAACGTCGTCAGTGCCCCGCGGGTGATGAGCAGCTGCTTGCCGATCTCGACGATCTCGATGAGCTTCGTCGGGTTCGAGTCGAGGTCGACCATGTTCCCGGCCTCCTTCGCGGCCGACGTGCCGGTGTTCATCGCGACCCCGACGTCGGCCTGGGCGAGCGCGGGGGCGTCGTTGGTGCCGTCGCCGGTCATCGCGACGAGCTTCCCGCCGGCCTGCTCCCGTTTGATCAGGGCCATCTTGTCCTCGGGCGTGGCCTCGGCGAGGAAGTCATCCACGCCGGCCTCGTCCGCGATGGCCTTCGCGGTCAACGGGTTGTCCCCGGTGATCATCACGGTGCGGATGCCCATCCGGCGCATCTCCTCGAACCGCTCCCGCATGCCCTGCTTGACGACGTCCTTGAGCTGGACGACGCCCAGCACGCGGGCGGTCCCGCTGGTGGCTTCGGCGACGAGCAGCGGGGTGCCACCCGCGGCGGAGATGCCGTCGACGATCTCCCCGGTCTGCGCCGGCACGATGCCGCCCTGCTCGCGGACCCAGGTGATCACGGCGGCGGCGGCGCCCTTGCGGACCTGACGGGCCGGGCCGGTGCCGTCGGCGGCGGCGTCGAGGTCGACGCCGGACATCCGGGTCTGCGCGGTGAACGGGACGAACGTCGCGTGCAGCAGCTCGCCCGGGCTGCGTTCGCGCAGGCCGTAGGCCGTCTTCGCGTGCACCACGATCGAGCGCCCCTCCGGCGTCTCGTCAGCGAGCGAGGACAGCTGCGCGGCACCGGCGAGGTCAGCCTCGGACGTGTCGCCGACCGGGAGGAACTCGCGTGCCTCCCGGTTCCCGATCGTGATCGTGCCGGTCTTGTCCAGCAGCAGCGTGTTCACGTCACCCGCGGCCTCGACCGCCCGCCCGGACATGGCCAGCACGTTGCGCTGCACCAGCCGGTCCATCCCCGCGATCCCGATCGCCGAGAGCAACGCTCCGATCGTCGTCGGGATCAGACACACGACCAGGGAGACCAGCACGATCCCCGTCACGCCGGCGCCGCCCAGCGCGCTGGTGTCGGGGACGCCCGGCAGCTGCGCCTTCGAGAAGATCGCCAACGGCTGCAACGTCGCGACGGCCAGCAGAAAGACCACCGTGAGGGCAGCCAGGAGAATGTTCAGCGCGATCTCGTTCGGCGTCTTCTGCCGGTTCGCACCCTCGACCAGAGCGATCATCCGGTCGATGAAGCTCTCCCCCGGCTTCTGCGTGATCCGCACGACGATCCGGTCCGACAGCACCCGCGTCCCCCCGGTCACCGCGCTACGGTCACCACCCGACTCCCGGATCACCGGAGCCGACTCGCCCGTGATCGCCGACTCGTCGACACTCGCGATCCCCTCGATGACGTCACCGTCACCGGGGATGAACTGACCGGCCTCGACCACGACGACGTCACCCAGGCGCAGCCGCGGCGCCGGGACCTCCTCGACCCGGCCGTCCTCAAGGCGCCGCAGGGCGAGGGTGTCGGTCTTCGTGCGGCGCAGCGCGTCCGCCTGCGCCTTCCCGCGGCCCTCGGCGACAGCCTCGGCCAGGTTCGCGAACAGCACCGTCAGCCACAGCCAGACCACGATCAGCCAGCTGAACGCCGAACTGTGCAGGGCGGCGAGGACGGTCGTGTAGACCGCGCCGACCTCGACGATGAACATCACCGGGTTACGCCACAGCGTCCGCGGGTCCAGCTTGCGCAACGCCCCGGGCAGCGCCTTCCACAGCATCACCGGGTCGAGCAGGCCCCCCTGAACCCGCCGGGGCGCCGACGGCGGGTTCGGCGCGGTGGGCGTACCCACCACCGTGGTCGTGGACATCAATGCAGTCCCTCCGCGAGGGGCCCGAGCGCAAGCGCCGGGAAATAGGTGAGAGCAACGACAATCAACGTGACAGCGACCAGCATCCCCACGAACTGCGGCCGGGCCGTCGGCAGCGTCCCCGCGTTCTCGGGCACCGGCTGCTGCGCGGCGAACGAACCCGCGAGCGCCAGGACAAGAATCATCGGCAGGAACCGGCCGAACGCCATCGCGAGGCCGAGCGCCGTGTTGTACCAGTCGGTATTCACCGTGATGCCCGCGAACGCCGACCCGTTGTTGTTACCAGCTGACGTGAACGCATAGAGCACCTCCGACAGGCCATGCGCACCGGAGTTCAGCATCCCGGCCCGTTCACCGGGCAAAGCCATCGCCACACCCGTCCCGACCAGCACGATGAACGGGGTCGTGAGCAGATACAACGACGCGATCTTGATCTCCCGGCTACCTATCTTCTTACCGAGGTACTCCGGCGTCCGCCCGATCATCAGCCCAGCGACGAACACCGTGATCACCGCGAGTACCAGCATGCCGTAGAGACCCGAACCAGTACCACCCGGCGCGACCTCCCCGAGCATCATGTTGAACAGCAGCGTCGCGCCGCCCAGGCTCGTATAGGAATCATGGAACGAGTCGACCGCACCCGTCGACGTCAACGTCGTCCCAGTCGCGAAGACCGCCGAGTCCGGCACACCGAACCGGGTCTCCGTACCCTCCGCTGCCGACCCGGCCGCCGTCGGGACCGTGCCATGGTGGATCGCCTGGAAACCCTCGTTGATCCCGAGGCTGCCCAACGCGAGGACCGCCATCACGGCCACGATCGCGAGGCCCTGCCGGGTGTTGCCGACCATCTTGCCGAACGCGCGCGGCAACGAGAAGCCGATCGCCAGCAGCAGGTAGATCTCGATCCAGTTCGTCCACGAGCTAGGATTCTCGAACGGATGCGCCGAGTTGACGTTGTAGAACCCACCGCCGTTGGTCCCGAACTCCTTGATGGCTTCCTGGCTGGCCACCGGCCCGCCGGTGATCGCCTGTGAGCCGCCCGCCAACGTCCCAACAGTCCGGGTGCCGTGCAGGTTCTGGACCGCACCACCCGCGACCAGCACGACCGCCATGACCGCACAGACAGGCAGGAGGATCCGCACCACCGTACGGACCAGGTCCACCCAGAAGTTGCCCAACTGGTCGGTCTTCTTCCGAGAAAAACCACGGACCAGCGCGATCGCCACCGCAATGCCCACCGCAGCCGACGCGAAGTTCTGCACCGCCAGGCCAGCCATCTGAACCGTGTGGCCCATCATCGACTCGCCCGAGTACGCCTGCCAGTTCGTGTTCGTGACGAAACTGACCGCCGTGTTCCACGCCAGCGCCGGCGGGACCCCCCTGAAACCCAACGCCAGCCACAGATGGCCCTGCACCCGCTGGAACAGGTACAGGAACAACACCGACACGACCGAGAACGCCAGCACACTGCGGGCATACGCCCCCCAGCGCTGCTCGGAGTCCGGATCCACCCCAACCACCCGGTAGATCCCACGCTCGACACGCAGGTGCCTGCCGCTGCTATACACCCACGCCATATAGTCGCCGAACGGCCGGTAGGTAAGCACAAGCGCCACCACCAGAACCGCAACGAAAAGAACACCCGCAGCGCCGGTACCCATCTAGAAACGCTCCGGGAACAACAGGGCGATAAACAGGAAAACAGCCAGACCGACAGCGAGAACAAGGCCGACAACGTTCTCCGCGCTCACAGCCTCTCCACCGCCCTGACGACCAGACCGAGTACCGCGAACACCGCGACGGTGAGCAGCACAAAAACCAGGTCACGCACCTCTGACGCCTGCCTTCCTAAAATCCTTCGCTACGACTGAGATACCCGACGGAAGACCGGCTGCCGCCGCATGGCGTCGGCTGGCGTCGCATGACTGCTCCCGGTTCCGCGCCTTTCACCTACCCGGCGGCCCACTCCCATGATCGGCCAGGACCGACGCTCGCGACCGCATGCCATGGACGATCAGCGTGTCGATCGGGCGGGATTCCCGCCCGCGGCCACCGCGGCCCTGCTTGCGCTCGAAAACGGCACGCCCCTCCGGATTTCGACCCGCCACGGCTTGCGCGCGGCAACGGCCAGTATCGGCGTGGTTGTCCGGCGCTGGCAGCGGCGTTGACGCCCTATTGACGCCGCTTCGGCGAAATTCAACGCGTCGCCTACAGGCTGCCCCGCGAGCACCGGGCGGGCAGTCGGCTGGACCACATTTGGTGCCTTCGTCCGCGCTGGGAGGGTGCCAGGATGGTGCCTCGAACGGCGAGCGGGTACCCCCCGGGTCCCTTGTGTGCCAGGCCACACAGGCAACCCTGGGCCGGGCCGACTCGGCACATGAGCTCAGAGAAACGTAGAAATTGGCCGCGACACCGTCACAGTCCCGTCAGAGCCACTGGCCACGGGCCTGGCCACGGGCATGAAGCGGGTCCGAGGGCGCCGGCCGGAAAGCCGGCGCAGCGGCTTGAGGAACGGGCGATGACGTTGGGTGAGTTGATACCGAGCCCGCGGACCCCGCTGCGGTCCACGCTCGCGCCCGGGGTGTGGCCCCAGGGCGCCGTGCTGGGCGCCGATGGCGAGTTCAACATCGGGGGCACGGCGAGATCCTCGCCCAGCCTGGGCTGCGGCTGGTGGGCCTGCACTGCCATATCGGCTCCCAGCTCACCCGGGTCGGAGCGCTCGAAGAGGCCGCGTGCCGCATGGTCGGCCTGCTCGCGACGGTCCGAGACGGGCACGGGGTCGTGCTCCCCCAGCTCAACATCGGTGGCGGGCACGCCGTGCGGTACGTGCTGGACGAGGACGATTTCGACCTCGTGGGCTTCGCCTGCCGGCTATCGGGAGCGCTCACCTACGAATGCGAGCGCCACCGGCTGCCGCCGCCCCGGCTGACCGTCGAGCCGGGCCGTGCTCTGGTCGCCTACGCCGGCGCCGCCCTCTACCGGGTCGTCTCGGTCAAACGGGCCCCGGGCGTCCGCACCTTCGTCGCCGTTGACGTCGGCATGAGCGACAACCCCCGGCCCGCGCTGGGTCAGCGCAGAGCTGCGTGCGGTGATCGACGAACCCACTGAGGGGCCGTGGGGGTGAAGATCGAGCGTGACGAGCTCAAGGACGTGGCGCTGCCCGAGTCGATGAAACGCTCGATGTCGAAACAGGCCGAGGCCGAACGGGAACGGCACTCGCGCAAGTATCGGGCCTATCCGCCGGGGCCTAGCCCGCCGGCGGCGCCGAGCCGCCCGTTCGCCATGACAGCCGCCGCGCCGATCAGCAGCATGCCGATGAACCCGATCGGAAGCACCACGGCCGCGTCAACCAGGTGACCGCCACCACACCGCCGGCTCATTGCGACCAGTTGACGCGGCCTCGGGCCGCATGGCCTGGAGTGTTGACGAAATTTTTGCGGCCGGCATCGTTTTTTTGACGTCGCCTTGACGCCTCTGGTGTCCGCGGGCCCCTACCGTCAACGCCGTGTCTGAGCCGGCTGCTGCCCTGCCCCTTCCGACCTCCGCGACGATCCGCTGATGACGACACCGAGCATCGTCAAACGGCTGCTGGTCGGCCGGGCGCTGCGAAGCCAGCAGCTCCAGGAGACCTTGCTACCGAAATGGCTGGCTCTGCCGGTCTTCGCCTCCGACCCGATCTCCTCGGTGGCCTACGCCACCGAGGAGATCGTCCTCGTGCTGGCATCCGGCGGCGCGGCGTACCTGGCGTTCTCCAAGTGGGTCGCGGCGATCATCGCCGCGCTACTGGTGATCGTCATAGCGTCCTACCGGCAAACCTGCCGCGCCTACCCCAACGGTGGAGGCGCGTTCGCGGTCAGCCTGGACAACTTCGGCGAGAACGCGGCACTCGTGGCCGCGGCGGCGCTGCTCGTCGACTACGTGATGACCGTCGCCGTGTCCGTCGTCGCCGGCGTCATCGGCATCACCAGCGCGGCACCGAGCCTGCAACCGCACGCGGTCGCGCTCTCGGTCGGGTTCGTCGTCCTGCTCATGCTGGCCAACCTGCGCGGTCTGAAGGAGGCCGGGCGACTGTTCGCGATCCCCACCTACGCCTTCGTGTCCCTCACCTACCTGATGTTCGTCGTCGGGGCCGCGAAGGGGCTGACCGGGCATCTGAACGACGCAGCCACCGCCAGCCAGCAGATTCACCGCACCGCGCACGTCGGCGGCGCATTGACACTCGTGCTGCTCCTGCGCGCGTTCGCCTCCGGCTGCACGGCCCTCACGGGAGTGGAAGCCATCAGCAACGGCGTGCCCGCCTTCCGCCCACCCAAGGCCCGCAACGCCGCCAACACACTTGCGATCATGGGTGCGCTGTCCGTGAGCATGTTCGTCGGCATCACCATCCTCGCGTTGCACCTCAAAGCCCGAGCACAATCAAGCGGTAACCCGTCGGTCATCTCGCAGATCGCCGCCACGGTGTTCGGCGGCCACACAGCGCTGTTCTACCTCTACCAGGCGGCCACCGCGGGCATCCTCATTCTTGCCGCCAACACCGCGTTCAACGGCTTCCCGCTGCTGTCGTCGATCCTGGCCCAGAATGGCTACCTGCCACGCCAGATGCACAACCGCGGTGACAAACTCGTCTTCAGCAACGGCATTCTGCTCCTCGGCGCGTCCGCCATCGCGCTGATCATCGGTTACCACGCCAACGTCGACAGCCTGATCCACCTCTACATCATCGGTGTGTTCACCAGCTTCACACTCAGCCAGGCCGGGATGGTGCGCCACTGGAACCGCACCATCGCGGCGAGTCCGCGAGCACAGCGTCACCGGATGCACGTCGCCCGCGTCATCAACCTCGTCGGCGCCGCCGCGACCACGCTGGTCCTGCTCATCGTCATCTACACGAAAGTCACACAAGGTGCCTGGATCGCCATCCTGGCGATGATCTTCATCTTTGTGCTGATGAAATTGATCAGTCGGCACTACGCGGCCATCGCGGCGGAACTCACCATCACCGAATCCGAGAAGCCGGCGCTGCCCCCACGTAACCACGCTCTCGTGCTGGTCTCTCGCCTACACCTGCCGACAATGCGTGCGATCTCCTACGCGAAAGCCACCCGCCCCAGCAGCCTCACAGCGGTCACCGTTCAGATCGATCAGGCCGAGACCGCTCGACTGGCCGAGGAGTGGGACCGCCACGTCCCAGACATCCCGCTCGTCACCCTCGACTCGCCCTACCGCGAGACCACCCGACCAGTGCTGAAGTACCTCCGCGGCCTGCATCGCGAAAGCCCGCGAGACGTCATCACCGTCTTCCTACCCGAATACGTCGTCGGGCACTGGTGGGAGCAGCTCCTGCACAACCAAAGCGCGCTACGACTCAAAGCCCGGCTACTCTTCGAGGACGGCGTCATGGTCACCAGCGTGCCCTGGCAGCTTCGGTCCAGCAGCCGTCTACACCCGGTCGACCCCCACGCGACCCGACGGCGCTCGCCCATCCGACTCCGCCGCCCAGGCCGTCGCTGATCAATTCCCGCCATCGACCAGCCCGTCCGGACACCTGTCAGCGACACCAGCCCGCGCGCCTTTGCGTCCGCGACCATCGCCGCCGCGGCGGCCTGCTCCGGCGACAGCTGCCACCTCTGATCACGATCAGTCTTCCGACGGCTCATATCACCCGATGTCATCACTCACTGTGCCCATCCCGCCGGACCCTCGGCCTGGCGTGTCGGGCCGGAAACACCGATCTTGAAGCAGGCCCCGCCGACGGGAACGGACAGGCGCATACGTCAACAAGGTTGGCGATCAATCGCCGCCGTCTTCGACGGCCGTCAGGCCCGCCGAAGACTGGCTGACCTGGCCGCTCTGGCTGTCGAGCGTCCCACCCGTATCGGTGCGGAGTGCAGCGCGGCGCCGAGCTTGTGTTCCTTGATGCAGGTCTCGATGTCGGCGCGGCCGCGGAACCACCACTCGACGGCGGCGATCACGTCGGGCGCGGCGGCGTGCGCGCTGTCCTGTTCTGGAAGATCTTGGGTGAGCGGCGCAACTTCTGGGCGGTCTGCTGGATCGGTGTGGGTGTGGAGAGAGTGCGGTCGACGTGACCGGTGCGGAGCATCGGGAGTTCGTCGCGTTCGTGCATCGGAGTTCGGCGGGTTTGCTGGGGGCGGCGTATCTGCTGACGGCTGACAGGCTCGTTGGGCTGCGCCGGGTCGACGTCGATCAGCCGCACATCGAAGTCCGCCACGGGCGTGCCGGCGAAGTCGGCCAGGATCGCGGGCAGCCAGTCAGATACCGAGGACTTCGCCATACGGCGATCGTCGCCAGTCTTCCTCGCGGGCTCAAGGAGTGCGCGGCGACCGAAGCAACAGACCGTCATCGCCGTCCGCCGGTCGTCGCTGTCCCGACCGTTGCGGCGCCACGCCCGTCAGGCAGCCTCGACGGCGCTCGCGGTGGGGGTGAGCGTCGCGGCGAGTGCGGCCATGGCGCCGGGCACCGGCCGGTAGTAGGCCCAGACGCCGCGCTTGTCGCGGCTGATCAGTCCTGCTTCGACGAGGACTTTCAGGTGGTGGCTGACGGTCGGCTGGGTGAGCCCGAGGGGCTCGGTGAGCTCGCAGGCACAGGCTTCACCACCGTCGCGGGCGTAGATCATCGACAGGAGTCGCAGCCGGGCGGGCACGGCGATCGCCTTGAGCACCGCGGCGAGCTGCTCGGCGTCGTCGGCCGAGAGTGGCGCGCGTGCCAACGGCGTGCAGCAGGCGGACAGCGCGCCGGCCAGCGCCGGCGCGCCGGAGACGCCTCCGCCGGGAGCGGGGGTCGGGAGTCCGGCGGATGGGGATGTCGTCGCCATGGGTCCAGCATGCACCAAAGAATTGACAGGCGTCTATCTCGTCGGCCATCATCGGTCCGTCAGGACATAGACCACGGTCGATGTGGCGATGGAGGTGCGGGATGACGCGGGTGCAGTTGGCGTTGAACGTCTCGGACGTGGACGCGGCAGTGGAGTTCTACGGGAAGCTGTTCGGTGTCGAGCCGGCGAAGCGCCGACCGGGGTATGCGAACTTCGCGCTCGAGACTCCGCCGTTGAAGCTGGTGCTGATCGAGAACCCGGACGTGCGGGGTGCTGGGGTCGCCGGGGCGCTGAACCATCTGGGTGTCGAGGTCGAGACGACCGACGAGGTGTCGGCGGCGGCCGGCCGGCTGGCCGCGCTCGGCCTGGCGACGGCGGTCCAGGAGAACACGGCCTGCTGTTACGCGGTGCAGGACAAGGTGTGGGTCGACGACCCGGACGGCGCGCCGTGGGAGGTCTACACCGTCCTGGCCGACAGCGACTCCGCCCGCCCAGGGTCGACTCCGTCCGCCGGCGAGCGGGTTGAGGCGCAGGAGCGGGCCGGTGTCTGCTGCACGCCAGCCGCAGAGGTGGCGGTCCCGGCGGGGGCGGTCAATCTGCTCGCGGGTGAGCCGGTCTCGGCCGGCCACTGCTGCTGACACCCGTGACTGACCTTCCGGGTGGCCGGCCGCCGTTGGTGCGGCGGCTGGCCGCCGAGGCGACCGGCGGCGCGCTGCTCGCGGCGCTGGTCGTCGGTTCCGGGATCGCCGCCCAGCAGCTCAGTCCCGGCCAGGCCGGGCTGGAACTGGTCGAGAACGCGGCGGCGACCGCCGCCGGCCTGTACGCGATCATCCTGATGGTCGGGCCGGTGTCCGGAGCGCACTTCAACCCGGTCGTCACCCTGGTCGACGCGGCATTCGGCGGGCTGCCGTGGCGCGACGCCGCCGCCTACCTGCCCGCCCAGGCCGCCGGTTGTATCGGTGGCGCGGTCCTGGCGAACCTGATGTTCGCCCGGCCGGCGGTGTCGATCTCCACTCACCACCGGGCGTCGGGTGCCCATCTGCTCGCGGAGGGGGTCGCGACCGCCGGCCTGATCCTGCTGATCTTCTCGCTGGTCCGGTCCGGCCGCGGCGAACGCGCCCCGGCGGCCGTCGGCGCCTACATCGGCGCGGCGTACTGGTTCACCAGCTCGACGAGCTTCGCGAACCCCGCGATCAGCGTCGGACGGATGTTCTCCAACTCGTTCGCCGGCATCGCGCCCGCGTCGGTACCGGCGTTCGTGGCCGCCCAGCTGGCCGGCGGCGCGGTCGGCCTGGGCCTGGTCCGCCTGCTCTACGGCTCCACCCCGGCCGGACCGGAGCAGGCTGCCGAGGTCCTGCTGCCCCATCCCGCCGCCCCTGTTGCCGCGCCGGTCAACGGCGCCGCTCCCACCCCTGTTCCGCGAGGTGCCTCATGACCAGCCCCGAACCTCCCACCGGCCTGGACGCCTTAACCGACCTCGACCCGACTGCCGCCCGGACGCTGCGCGCGATCACGCAGCGCCTGGCCCGCGAGTACGACACGGCCTTCGACCTGGCCGAGGTCGGGGACCTGCTCGCCGACTCCTACCGGCTGCTCGCCCGCACCGCGCGGGTCACCGCGTTCCTTCCGACGCTGGCCGAGCGGCTGACCCGGGAACGGCTCGAAGCGCTCGCCGCGACCCGGGGGCTGATCGCCAAGCGGGTACCGGAGGTGCTGTTCGTCTGCGTCCACAACGCCGGCCGCTCCCAGATGGCCGCGGCGCTGACCCGCCACTACGCCGGCACCGCGCTGCATATCCGCACCGGTGGCTCCGATCCCGGTTCCCAGATCCACCCCGAGGTCGTCGCCGCGATGAAGGACGCCGGCCTGTCGCTGGACGAGGAGTTCCCGAAGCCGCTGACCGACGACATCCTCGCCGCCGCCGACGTCGTGATCACCATGGGCTGCGGCGACACCTGCCCCTACATGCCCGGCAAGCGCTACGAGGACTGGGCGATCGAGGACCCCGCGACCGCGTCGGACGAGCAGGTCGCCGCGATCCGCGACGACATCGACCACCGCGTCCGCGCCCTCGTCGCCAGCCTGCTCCCCGACGTCGCGCTGCCCGCAGCACGCACCTCCTGACCTCACCTCACCCAGGCCAGCCCGGCCTCCCGCGGCCGGCCCGGCCTCCCGAACGGCCGGGCCGGCCGGCTTCTCCTCGCCCACGAAGGGACTCCTCTGTGTCCGACATCCCGTCGGTGCTGTTCGTCTGCGTGCACAACGCCGGCCGCTCCCAGATGGCCGCCGGTTTCCTGACCCACCTGGCCGCGGGCCGCGTCGAGGTCCGCTCCGCCGGGTCGATGCCGGCCGAGAAGGTCAACGCGGTCGCGGTCGCCGCGATGGCCGAGGTCGGTATCGACATCGCCGCCGAGACCCCGAAAGTCCTCACCGTGGATGCGGTCGAGTCCTCGACGGTGGTCGTCACGATGGGCTGCGGTGATGCCTGCCCGGTGTTCCCGGGTATCCGCTACGAGGACTGGAAACTCGACGACCCCGCCGGCCAGGGCCTCGACGCCGTCCGCCCGATCCGCGACGCGATCCGCACCCGCGTCGAGAAACTCCTCGGCGAGCTCCTCCCCGCCGCCTGACCACCGTCCCAGCACCAATCTCCTGCCCCGCAGGCAGCACCGCGCGGGCAGACCGGATCCCACTCCAGACTGTTCCTGGTCGTTCTGAGCACCTGGGCACAGAACAGGCCGGGTCAGACGCCTGGACGCGGGTCGTCCTTGCCGCTGCGCCAGGCGTCTTCGGCCGGGCTCGGTGTGAGCCCGGCCGTCTTCGACGCGTGCCCGCCGCACTCGCCCGACCACCCGGCGGACCAGCGCGGCGCCTCCGGGCGCGGGCCGCGCCGGCCGGGCTCACACCGAGGCGGCGAGGTCAGGCCGCGAGCGTGCGCTCGAGGCCGAGCGGGTCAGCGAGGTAGAGCGAGCCCGCTCCCGCCGAGGCGTCGTCCGGCCAGATCACCGTCTGCCCGGCGATGAGCCCGGCGACGATCCGTTCCGCGACGGTCTCGGGCGCGGCCTTGTCTGCCTCGGCCCCCGCCAGCATGTCGGTGTCGATGCCGCCGGGGTAGGCACCGACGACCTCGACGCCCTTGTAGCGGGCCGCGCCGACGAGCCCGCGGCGCTGCGCAGGCAGGTGGCCGTCACCTACCGCACGATGATCCACCCGAGCTTCGTCGCGATCAGGACCTGGCCACGGACGAGTTCTTCGTTGGCGTACGGCCCGTAGACCTCGGCGGTGTCGAAGACATGATCCTGAGGTCGACCGCGGCCCGCGGTACGCCGATCATGGCCTGTCGGGCCGGAGCCTCGTCAGGCGAGGGCGGCCGCCTTGCGGAGCAGGACTGACCGTTCACGGGTGTTGCGGCACAGCCGGGCGGCGAGGTTCAGCTCCGCTCGGGCCTCCTCGGTCCGGCCGAGCCGGGTGAGCAACTCGCCGCGGACGCTCGGGAGCAGGTGGGACCCCGACAGTCGATCGGAGCTGACGAGCTCGTCCACCATCTCCAGGGCATGCTGCGGCCCGTGCGCCATGGCGACGGCGACGGCCCGGTTGAGTTCGACGACCGGCGACGGCGCCACCCGGGCGAGTGCCTCGTAGAGGAGCACGATGCGTTCCCAGCCGGTCCGCGCGACGGAGGGCGCCGACGCGTGGCAGGCGGCGATCGCCGCCTGCAGCCCGTAGGGCCCGAGGCCACGCCCGACCGCCGAGGCGCGGGCGAGCGCGGCCTGACCGCGTCGGATCGCGGACCGGTCCCACAGCCGCCGGTCCTGGCCCTCCAGGAGCACCGGCTCGCCGTCGGGACCGGTGCGCGCCGGGAACCGCGCGGCGGTGAGCTCACACAGGGCGAGCAGGCCGAACACCTCCGCCTCGCCGGGTAGCAGCGCGGACAGCATCCGGGCCAGCCGGATCGCCTCGTAGGCGAGTTCGGCGCGCAGCAGCCGGTCGCCGGCCGTGGCCGTCGAGCCCTCGGTGAAGATGACGTACAGCACGCTCAGCACGCCCCCGAGGCGCTCGCGGCGTTGTTCGGCTGGTGGCAGCTCGAACGGCACTCCCGCCGCGGCGATGGTCTTCTTCGCCCGGGTGATCCGGGCCTGGACGGTCGGCACGGGGACGAGGAACGCCCGGGCGATCTCCTCGCTGCTCAGGCCGCCGACCGCCCGCAGTGTCAGGGCCATCCGGGCTTCGGGCGAGAGCACCGGGTGGCAGGAGATGAACATCAGGGCGAGCGTGTCGTCGTCGATCCGGTCCGGATCCCAGGGCAGCTCGTCCGAGTGGCCGTGGGGCGTCGTGCCCGTGTTCGCTTCGCCTTCGGCGAGTTGGCTCGCGAAGGTGGCGTATCGCTCGTCGAGTGCCGACCGGCGGCGGAAGCTGTCGATGGCGCGCCGCCGCGCGGTCGCCAGCAGCCAGCCCGCCGGGTACTCCGGTGCCCCGTCGCGGGACCAGCTGACGAGGGCCTCCGCCACAGCTTCCTGGGCGGCGTCCTCGGCGAGGGCGAAGTCCCCGGTGTAGCGGGCGAGCGCGCTGACGATGCGTGGGGACTCGATCCGCCAGACGGCCTCGACGGCGCGCCGGGCGGACTCGGTCGGCGGGCCGTCGGTCGCCGCGGGCATCAGAGCTGGCCGGCCCGCTCGCGCCACGCCCGCTCCTTGATGACCCACTCGTTGTCCTGCGGGAACTCGTCGATGGTCGGCACCCGGCGGATCTCGCACTTCGAGCCGGGCATCGCGGGCAGGCGCCTGGCCCACTCGACCGCCTCCTCCTTCGAGGCGACGTCGATGACGTAGTAGCCGCCGAACAGCTCCTTCGTCTCGCCGTACGGGCCGTCGGTCACCACCGGCGTCTCGCCGCTGAAGTCGACGACGACACCCTGGCTCGGGTCGTCCAGGCCCTCGGCGGCGACGAGCACGCCCGCCTTGATCATCTCCTCGTTGAACCGGCCGATGGTCTCAAGCATCTCCTCGAACGGGGTCGCCATCATCTTCGCGATCGCCTCGTCGGTGGACCTCATGATCAACATGTATCGCGGCATCGCTGTTCTCCCATGATCGTGAGGGCCTTGCTCGACCCTCTCACCCCTAGGTCGAACGGCGTCGCCGCGGATCGACACGGTCGACGGACGTCTCCCGCGTCATATCTGGCCGGCCGCTCCGGTGCATCGCACCTGGCTCTGGAACAGCGTGCCTCACTTGCGGCCGGTCGGGGTGTCGCACTGTGCGTCGTCGTCACGTCGACGACGCGGTCGTTGGACGAGGTAGCGGACTCCTTCGATGATCCCGCTGACGGTCAGGGCGATGCCGAAGGCGAGCAGGAGGCCCTTCCAGGGCTGGTTCTCGAATGTCTGCCCGCCGACCATCCCGATGAGCGTGTTGTAGACGGCCCAGAAGGCCGCGCCGAGCCCGGCGCCGACGGCGAATCCGCGCTGGTACGGCATCCCCAGCATGCCGGCGGTCAGTGTCGTCGCGGTGCGCCCGCCGGGCACGAACCTGGCGACGGCGACAATCAGCATGCCGCGCCGCTCGATCATCTTCCGGGCCCATCCGACGGCCTTCTTGCCCTTGTCGCCACGCAGCAGCCGCCGTTGGGCCGCCGGCCCCCATCGCCGCCCGATCAGGTAGCTGGTCGTATCGCCCGCGAAGGCTCCCAGTCCGGCCACCGCCATGATCTCGAACGGGTTGAGCCGGCCCGATCCGGCCAGCACGCCCGCCGTGATCACGGCCGTCTCGCTCGGCAGGATCGGCAGCAACGAGTCGCCGAAACACACCGCGAAGATCAGCGGATACGTCCACCACGCTCCGGACACGACCTCGGCGATCTGATCGAACACGTCCCAGGCATACCCAGCTATTTCGCGACCGCGCGTTCCTGTTCGACATAGTACTTCGCGGCCGCGCGGATGGAATCCCGCGTCGGTGCCGGGTTCCAGCCGAGCTCGCGGGACGCCTTGCCGTGGTCGAGCGGCGACATGAAATGCATGAGCCGTACCGTGACGCTGGTCATCACCATGTCCCGGCGCAGCACGCGGCCACCGAGGTCGCCGAGGCGGCCGAACACCTTCATCACGCCGATCGGCATCCCGAACCGGGGCGGGCGCGCGCCGACCGCCTCGGCCGCCGTCGTCACCAGCTCCTGCCAGCTCATGAAGGACTCGCTGACGATATACCGCTCTCCGACGCGCCCCTTCTGCGCGGCGAGCAGGAAGGCCTCGGCGGCGTCGGTGATGCCGACCACCTCCATCGACGCGTTGCCGAAGTAGACCGGCAGCTTGCCCAGCGCGGCGTCGGACACCATCCGGCCGTGCGGCGAGCCGAAGTCGGGCGCGCCATAGGTCGTCGACACGCACATCACGATCCCCGGCAGCCCGCGCTCCCGGCAGTACTCCAGGACGAGCTCCTCGGCGGCGTAGCGCGCCTTGATGTACGGCCCACCCAGGTGCAGCCAGTTGTGCGGGAGTTCCTCGGTGGCCAGGCCGTCCGTGCACACACCGATCGTGCCGGCCGTGCTGCAGAAGACGAAACGGCGCACCTTCATCTCAAGCGCCGCGTCAAGCGCGTGCCGCAGGCCCTCGACGTTGGTGGCGAACAGCGGCCCAGGGTCGCGCAGCCAGGCCCGGGCGTCGACGACGCAGTAGAACACCGTGTCGACGTCACGCATCGCCTCGCGCATCGCCTCGTCGTCGGTCAGCTCGCCGTAGCAGCGCTCGACCGACAGGTCGTCGAAGGCCCGGGTTGAGCTGGACCGGCGAATCCAGACCCGGACGTCGTCGCCACGCTCCACCAGCTGCCGCGTGACGTGCGAACCCAGGAATCCACTCGCGCCCATCACCAGTTGCCTGTCGACCACGGATGACATCCCTTCAGCGCCGCGTTCGTGCGCCACCGGACTACGCGATCCCACTATCCAGCGAGGCGGTCCTGGGAATCCACTCGGCCCCCGGGAGAGGTGGATCAGGCGTCGTCGCCGAGCGCGGGACGACGGAGCCGAGCGGGGGGATCACCGTGGCTTCACGGGCATCCCCTTGCGGTCTGGGGCGACCAGGCCGTGCCCTAGGGTCGCCGGCATGACCTCACCTGGGCCCGCGCTCGGGCCCCTTCGGCCGAGCTACCCGATCGAGACCGGCCGGCTCCTGCTGCGTCCCATCGACCCGGTCGGGGACGTCGACGCGATGCACGCCTACCTCTCCCGGCCGGACGTGTGCCGTTACATCCCGCCGGAGCCGAGGAACCGGGAGCAGGTCGCCGAGCGGCTCGCCAACCCGGATCTCGTCCGATCCGAGCTGGAGACCGAGGGGCAGTGCCTGGCACTCGCGGTCGTGCTCAAGGAGTCGGGCGGCCTGATCGGCGACCTGATCTTCTTCTGGCACAGCGCCCGGCACCGTAGCGGTGAGATCGGCTATGTCATCAATCCCGAGTACCACGGGCGGGGATATGCCACGGAGGCCGCGCGCGCCCTGCTCGCGCTGCTCTTCGACGAGTTCGGGCTGCATCGGGTGACGGCTCGGATCGACGCCGAAAACCCGGCCTCGGCCGCCGTGCTGACCAAGCTCGGCATGCGGCGGGAGGCACTGCTGGTCGAGAACGAATGGTTCAAGGGACGGTGGAGCACCGAGATCGACTTCGCGATCCTCGATCGGGAATGGCGCGGACTGGCCGGGCAGAACTCCGGTCTGTGACGGTGGCGCGGCCGCAGCCTCTGGCTTACCTCCGACCGCCGGCAGGGGTCAGGCCCGGCCGACGTCGTCATCCGGGTCAGCTGGGCTGACCGCTCGCGCGATGCTCCAGTGCCTCGGCCAGCAGATCCGCCACCCGCGCCACACCTGTCGCATTGGGGTGGTAGTAGACGCCGTAGGTGTCAGAGCCATTGAGCCAGCGATCGGCGGAACTGGCGCACACGTCATGGCCGATCAGCGCTGGACGCTCTCAAGACCCGCCAGGCCGAGGGGATCGTCTTCCCGAAGATGGACCGTCTTGCCCGTGACATGATCGTCCAGGAGACCTTGATCCAACTCATCTGGAAGATGGGGGCTCAGATCTTCTCTTGCGTCCCCAGCGAGGCTGAGAACCTGGTCGATGACAAGGACGACCCGACGCGCACGCTGATTCGTCAGGTACTCGGCGCGGTGGCTCAGTACGACCGTGCCAATATCGCGCTACGTCTGCGGAAGGCTCGGGAGCACAAGGCGAACGCTGGCGGGTACGCCGGCTACGGTGCCCCTGCCTACGGCCAGCAGAGCGTTAACAAGGCTCTGGAGCCCGTCGACACGGAGCAGGACGGCTGGCCCTCATGCGTGCCAAGCACGCTGCCGGAACTTCGCTACGCGAGATCGTTGACGCACTGCACGCGGCCGGACATAAGCCCAAGCGCGGGGAGCGCTGGCACCCAACCACGGCAGGGCTGCGGCAAGATAACAGTCCGGATTGATCAAACTACGCTTCCAGTCTGGTCGGGCCTGGAGAAGTACTTTGAGTTGATCCGGAAACCCAGTAACCACAGGCGGTTCACGTCGCTGCCGGCCTATCCGTGCCGACCGAATCCGACTACCTTGAGTTGCCATACGCTACCGAGAGCGATCTCGCCGCAGCCCTGCAACCACGGTGAGCCGCTGCCTGTCACGCATGGCCGCCTGAATAGGTGAACAAATAAAGGCCCCGCAAATAAATGCGGGGCAATATTCTTTATCTCACGCTTATTCGCAGTCCGATAACGCGCGGGGATAAGTTGTGTATGAATTGACCCCCCACCCTTTACCGTTGTGATCCACAACAAGGCGGCCAGGTGTCACGCGCAGTCAGGAAATTTCCAGCCGAGTAAGTAAACCCAGTAAACCCCGCTAGCCAATAAACGGCGTCGCCCGGTGCTCAAGATAATGGTTAACCCGCAACCGGATCGACTCGTGCATATTCAGCGCGGGGATATCGTCCACGGCGACGAAGTTAACCTCTGAGGACTCACTGCTAGGGGTCGCAGCGCCACCCAACAACCTGGTGGTAAAGCAAATACTGAACTGCTGCCGTACCTCGCCATCGTCGTACGCGGCCACGTGGTGCGGATTCGAGTAGATGCCCACGACGCCGGTAACCTCAACGTCGAAACCGGTCTCCTCTTTAACCTCACGCGCCGTTGCCTGGCTTACCGACTCTCCGGGCTCCAGGCCACCACCAGGGATCGCCCAGAAGTCGTTATCAGTCCGGTGTATCAGCAGGATGCGGCCCTCGTCGTCCGTGACGATGGCGCTCACGGCTGGAACGATGCTGTTGGCCTTGGGCGCGTTCGGGTCGTTGAGATAGTCCCTGCGGGGCATCTGGTCTATCCTTCCGGATCATACGGACGGGTCTGAGCCCATACCTTCTCGAAACTCTCGCGGTAGGTCTCGAATAGTGGTCCTCCCTGGATCTTGCGCAGGTGGATCTGCGGAGCCCTGAACGCGCCCATTCCGTAAACGTGCGGGTTAACGAGCATCTGGTCGTCAAAACGCAGGATCGAGTTATACAGCACGGTCGAGTGAAAACCCACGTGCAGGTTCGGACAGTCGAGAATTGGCTGATACCACGAGAGCGCATACCGAATCCGGGCGGCGAGTCCAGCACCTACTTTTTCTTCCTCGCCTCTCGATCGCACCTCTTCGGACTCTGGGTCACCAAAAGCGATGCGCACCTGGAGCCCCGCCTCGCATTTTCTACGCATCTCGCGGGGCCACGACGGGTTTCCCTCGGGAAGATGCAGACCAGCGTAGACGAGAATATCTACGCTCTCGGTGGCGTTCTGGAGCAACGACAAGTAGAGGGCGTTCGGTACCGCACTGCGCTCCGCGTAGACCGTGACCACCTCGCCGTGTTTCTCATCGATGGCCGTGCGCCTACCCAGTTCGGGCCAGAGGTATTCCAGCTCTTCACCGAGAAGTTTTGCCGCAGCTACCGCCGTCCGTCGGTGCGGAGTCCGGCCGGTCGTGACCCAGCGTTCCACCGTCTTGGGGTCGGTGTTGAGGGCCTCTGCCAGCGCGGGAGCCGACCACTGCCCCCGCGTCAGCGCCGTTCGAAGACGTTCGTTGGCCACAGCACCCCCTGGGACGTCCTGTCGGGACGTCTCGATCTTAGAACGTCCCAAAGTGTCCGATGCGAGGGGTGACCGTGTCCCTCCGTTTCCGTGAGGCTCGGTACCAGGCCCCCGGGCCGGTTGGCTGCCGTCGCTCGCATACACCGACCGGTCCGGGGCGCCATCCACCTTGAGACGGCGGGGGGAAGGACGGCCACGTGTTGATCAGAGTCGATGGCGTCGATGGAAAACAGACAGAGACGTTCGTCCCCCGACCGGACTGCCCGGACCTGGAAGATCTCGCGCGGGGCTTGATCGCGATGCTTCCCGGTGTCGCTCGGGTGCGCCTATGGGAAGACGGGCTCGGATTCGTAGGCCCACCGACGGTGGACGTCAGCGTTGGTCTGACGCCGCCGGAGGATCTCGCCCACGACGTCGCCGACGCGGCCACAGCACTGCTGCTGACTGCGGCGGGGCTGGCGGACGCTGTGACTGACCAGGAACCGTCGCCGTGGCAGCAACCGCCGGAATGGCTCAGGCCCTACGTAGCGGGTCCTGGTCGTCCACCGGCATCTACGCGCTTGCCTCCGGTCTGACCCATGGGCGAGACGGACGAGACGACCGCACCCGCCGAGCCGACTGAGGAACCAGCCGAGCCGGCCACCGAGCAGCCGAAGCCATCGCCACTGGATGATCCCGTCGCCTCCTGGGCCCAGCAGACGGACCCGGACTTCCGTTTCGTCGTCAAGCTGCCGAAGCTCATCACGCACGAGCGCTGCCTCACCGATGCCGACGAGCCACTGCGGCTGTTCCTGGAGGCGATCGAGCCGCTCGGCCCGCGAGCCGACACGGTCTGGATTCAGCTGCCGGCGGCGTTCGGCCCGGCCGACGTGCCACTGCTCGCCGGCTTCCTGCGCCGGCTCAGCGCGTCCTACCGTTACGCCGTCGAGGTCCGCCACCTCTCGTTCTTCGAGGACCCGCGGGCGGCGCGGCTTCTCGAGGAGACCCTCGCCGTCGTCCGCGCCGAATGGATTCCCTTCGACACCACCGTGTTCTTCCAGAACCCGCCGGCCAGCGCGGCCGAACGCGACGCCTGGGCGAAGAAGCCGCGGGTGCCGGCCCGCCTGGTCGCGCTGACCGAACGGCCGATCGTCCGGTACCTCGGCCGCGACGACGCCGCGCGGACCGTCGAGGGCTGGCAGCGGTGGGTGGAGATCGTCGCCGCCTGGCTGCGCGAGGGCCGGTCCCCCACGGTCTTCGTCCACACCCCGGACAACGCCGACGCTCCCCAGCTGGCCCGGCGCTTCCACGACGAGGCCCGCGCGCGTGTGCCCGAGCTGGAGCCGCTGCCCGCGCCGATCCCGGCCGCGCCACTCACCCTCTTCTAGCGCCTCGGCCCGCCCAGCCCCTTCGTGTGAACCCCGAGACGGCGGTCAGGCCAAGCGGTCAGGCCAAGCGGTCAGGCCAAGCGGTCAGGCCAGATTGTCGGACCCGCGGCGCATGCTGGGGAACCGAGCGAGGCGGTCCCGGCCGCCTGCTCCGACCGCCGCCCGGCCACCTGCCGGGCGTCCGAAGCAGTCTCGCCAGGAATGCAGGTGTCCGACGATGCGCAAATGGTTGCCGCTGCTGACAGTCTGCCTGGGCACGTTCATGCTGTTGATCGACGTGACGATCGTCAACGTGGCGCTGCCAAGCATGGTCGTCGATCTGCACGCTTCGTTCGGCGCGTTGCAGTGGGTCGTCGACGCGTACGCGCTCGCGCTGGCCGCGCTGGTGCTCGGCGCCGGCTCGGTCGCGGACATCGCGGGCCACCGGCGGGCGTACATCGGCGGGCTCGCCCTGTTCGCGCTGAGCTCACTGATGTGCGGCCTGTCGCCGAGCCCCGGGGTGCTGGTCGCGGCGCGGGCCGTCCAGGGCATCGGCGCCGCGGCGATGTTCGCGACCAACTTCCCGCTGCTCAATGCCTCCTATGCCGGCCGCGACCGGGGTACCGCCTACGGCGTCTGGGGCGCGATCGCCGGCGCGTCGTCCGCGATCGGGCCGATCGTCGGCGGCGTCCTGACCCAGTACGTGTCGTGGCGATGGATCTTCTTCGTGAACCTGCCGGTCAGCGCGATCGCCATCGTGCTGGCGGTGGTCGTGCTCACCGACGCCAGCGCGCCGCGGCGCGTCCCGGTGGACATCCCGGGCATCGTCGCGTTCAGCGCCTCGGCCGGCAGCGCGACCTACGCGCTGATCCGGGCCAACGATGACGGCTGGTCCGACCTTGGGGTCTGGCTGCTGCTGGCGGGGGCGGTCGTGCTGCTCGGGGTGTTCGCGGCGCTGGAGGCGCGTTCGTCGCACCCGATGTTCGACCTGTCGCTGCTGCGCAACCGACGGTTCACCGGCGTGCTGGTGGCCGGGCTGCTGATGACGTTCGCCGCCTTCTCCGCGTTCACGTACACGTCGATCTGGCTGCAGTCGGTGATCCGGATGACGCCGCTGCAGGCCGGACTCACCGGAATCCCGCTGTCGATCACGGCGTTCTTCGCGTCCGCCCTGCTCGGCCGGTTCCTGCACGAGCGTCGGGCGGACCTGGTGCTCGGCACCGGCCTGGCGTTCATCGGGCTGGGCGGCCTGGTCGGGGCGCTGATGGTGCATGGCTCGGCGCACTGGCCGCAGCTGGTCGCCGGGGTCGCGATCATCGGCATCGGGGTCGGCATCGCGACGCCGATGCTCGGTTCGGTCTCCATGTCCCTCGTGCCGGTCGAGCGGACCGGGATGGCCGCCGGCGCGGTGAACACCACCCGCCAGCTCGGGTACGCGTTCGGCATCGCCGCGCTGGGCAGCGTGTTCGTCGCCCGGGCGGAACACGACCTGTCCGGTCAGGGCGTCGCGGCGCACAGCCAGGTCGCGCACGCCATCGCGGGCGGCCAGACTCCCGGGCTGCTCGCCGCGACGCCCGCGCCGGCCCGGCCGGGGCTCGACGCGGCCGTCCACACGGCGGGCGTCGTCGGCGTGCAGGCGACCTTCGCGGTCGCCGGCGCGGTCGGGATTCTCGCGACGATCCTGGTCCTGATCCTGATGCGTCCGGCGAAGCCCGGCCCGTCAACACCGGCTGAGGCGCCCGGCCTGCCGACGCCGGCCGAACCGCCCGAGGAGGCCACGACACCGACGCCTTACGCATCGGCCGAGCTGGCCGACGTGGGCGGCGAGCGCGCGGCAGTCGAGTCCGGGTCCTGAGGGCGGCGGCCAGCGAGGTCGACCACGCCGCCACCGCTGTGCGATCTGGCTGCGGCCAGGCTGTACGGCGGTGCCGGCGGTCCGAAGCCCTCGGGCCGGGTGAGCTACGAGGCCCGGTTGGCGTGGACGGGCTCGCTGGCGGCGGGGTCACCGCCGACGCCGCCGACGCCCTCCGCGGTCGGCCCCGCCGGCAGGATGGCCGGGACGACGCTGCGGCGCAGGTAGGCGCGCAGCTTGGTGTCACTGGAGGTACGGTCGCTGTCGAAGATCAGCAACGACAGCAGCCAGCGGATCAGCGTCTCGGTGATCTCGTCCAGGCGTGCTACCAGCGACGGGTCGTAGCTGGTGATCGGCTCGAGGATGACGCGGGCGATCTGCAGTGACGACTCGGACAGTGCCTGGTTGGCCGCCCACGCGTCAGCCGGGGCCCGGCTGATCGGGTGCAGCGCCGGCTCGGCGCGGAACTCGCGCCGAGCGGCGATCAGTGCCTCGACGGCGAAGTCCCCGGCCGTCTTCGACCGGCGGCGCGCCACGGCGACGACCCGTTCGGCGATCGACGCGCCGGCCCTTTCGAGCGCCACCGACACCAGCGCCTCGCGGGTGTCGAAGTAGGCGTAGACGGTCGGTCGGGAGACTCCGGCGATCGTTGCGATCGCGCTGATCGAGGTGCGCTCCAGCCCGTGCCGCCGGATGCAGGTCACCGTGGCATCGATGATCTTCTCGCGGGCCGACTCGGCCGCCGCCGCCGGGGACCGCCCGGACCAGGGAGCGCGCCGAACCTGCCGCGCCTGCGCGTCAGCCGCGCCGTCGCCGGTCGGTTCCACCCTGCTCCTCTGCCTCGACCTGTCCGTGCCCGTCCGGGCCGTGGTGATTCTGCTCTACTTCGTGAACCGTGCGACCCCTCCGCCGGTTGGCCCGTCCCGTCAGGCGCCCGGGTAATGACCTACCCGACGGCGGAGACAGTACAGCCAGCTAGATCTACAGCTTAGTCCGCCTTACCGTCCGTAGAACGGCTCGCGCAGCGGAGAGTACCGGTGGTTGACCGCGCGACGATCACCGACTGACGTCGCTCACTGCTCGCTGGTGACGGCTTCGTCGCCGCGGCTTGCCGGATCGAGCCGGCGCAGGATGTCCTCGCCCATCTCCGGCCGGCGCAGCAGTTCCGCGAACGCGGCGTTCTCCGTCTGTCGGGCCTGCTCGACACCGGCTCGCTCGGCCGCCCGGATCAGTCGCGTCGTCGCGAGAATGGACGCCGCCGGCGCCTGCGCCGGCGGCCGACCAGGACTACCGAAACGCGGGTGAACCGCTACTCTTGCGGACAACTGTCCGTCGCAGCGGGCGGCACGGTCGACGCGACAGGGGGCGTCACGGTCAGCATTCCGGGTCTGCCGACGTGGCGCCGCCGGTCACGCGACCTGCCCGCCGCCTTCCCACGTCCTCGGCGGTACGCCGCGGCGCGCCGCGACATGGAATGGCAGATGATCAGGATTCTGCTGATCTTCCGTCTCATCCATGGCGTCCAGCTCGCTATTACCGTCCCCGGGACCGCCGGCCGGCTACACGCGGCGAATCTGGTGCCTGCGGCTGTCCTGCTCGTGCTGGTCGTCGCCGAGTCCAGCTGGTTCGTCGCGCATCTGATCGGTAACCGGCGGCGTTCGGTGCGGCCGACCGACCAACCGCCGCCCCACCGGCCCGGACGCCCGGTGGTCTACGACCTGCGGGCCGCCCAGGTCGAGCTGGCCAGCGCGGTTCTGATCCTCCTGTCCTGCGTCCTGGTCCTCCCGGCGGGTATCCGGCTCGACGCGATGGCACCGGTGGTCGCGCTGACGACGGAGCAGATCACCGGCGCCGCGATCGGTTCCGCGCTCGGGCTGCCGATGCGCCTGCTGGTCGGCGGCACGGCGGCGGTCGTGGCGTCATACGCCCTCGTCGTGGGGCTCGTCAGCCCGGGTGCGCTCGGTCATGCGGACGTACTCATCGGGATATCCGGCTTCGTGGCGCTTGCCTATCTGATCCGCCGGGGTGCGCGCTTCCTGCTGACGTTGGCGAGCGAGCTGTCCGACATGGGTGAGCGACTTTCCGAGGAGGAGCAGCGCCGGATGCTGACGGTCGAGCTGCACAACCACCTCGGCAACACGTTCGTGATGTTCGAGCGCCTCGATCCTTCGGACAGTCCCGGGGTCGCGCGTACACGGTCCGCCGTGCTCGTGGCCGCCGAGCGGCTGAACACCTTCGTGGCGACCGGCCGGTTCAGCGAGAAGGTGCCCCTCATTGCGATGCTGCATCGGCAGGTCGGGGAGGCCGAGCTCATCGGCCTGCAGGTGGAGCTGATTCTCGCCGGCCGGTTGACCGAGGTCACGGACGCCGTCGACGCCGCGCAGGTGAACCTCCTCGAGGAGGCACTGCGCGCGATATTGATTAACGTTCCGCGAAACGCGGGCGTCCACGAGGCCCTGCTGCATGCCGGCCTCGCCACGGAAACCGGCGGCACGCGCACCGGCGCGGATACCGTGGAACTGGTGGTCACGGACGAGGGGAAAGGATTTCCGCCGGAGATTCTCCGTCAGGGGGTTTCGGCGACGCGGTCCCTGGCCGGCCACGCCGAAAGGCTCGCACGCTGGGGCGGGACCCTCACGCTGGAATCGGTCCCCGGCTGCACCCAGGTGACGCTCCGGCTTCCGGTCAGCCCGGCCGAATAGGAACCGGGGACAAGACGTGGAGGGAGACCAGGTGGCGGTCAGCGTCACGGCCGGCGCGGCCGGCGGCCAGGACGGTGGCCACGAGGTGCTCCAGGTCGCGGTCGTCGAGGACCACGAGGTCACCCGGCTCGGTTTCGTGCAGGCGCTCGCGCGAGACCGCCGGCTGCGCGTCGTCGCGGACGCACCAAGTGTCCGTCAGCTGCTGGAGTCGGGAGCCGAGTACGAGGTCTGCCTCGCCGACCTGGTCGGCGTCGGGACTGAGGCGGAGTTCCTGGAGCTGGTCCGGCGCACCGACGTCGTCGTCTGCACCGCGGCGGAACAATGGCGTTCCCTGGTCGCACCCTGGGTGCGCGGTGCCCGCGCCGTTCACGGCAAGAAGGTCGGGCCCGTCACGCTCGCTGACGCCGTGTGGGACGCCCGCCACCGCCCGTTCGAGCTGAAACCGCATCTCGCGCAGGCGCTGACCGACGCCGTGAGCGACTGCGCCCTGAGCGTGTCCCAGGACTTCGCCCAGCTGCTCGCGCTCACCGCGCGGGGCCGCCGGGTCGCCGCCGTCCGCCAGCAGCTGGCGATGTCCGACGAACGCTATCTCGCGGAGCTGGAGCGGCTCCGGAAACTCTGTTCCAGCGCCGGCCTGGGTGATCTGGACTTCATCAGCCTGCCGTTGACGGGCCCGCAGGCGTCACCACCCGCGTCGCAGGCGCCCGAGGACTGGGCCGCCCTCGTCACCACCGCCGAACGGCGCACCCTGGAGTACTGCGCCGACGGTTTCACCGAACACGAGATCGCCGCCGAGACCGGCCTTTCCTACCACACGGTGGTCACGCAGATCCGGCACGCGATGGACCGGTTCGGCATCCAGTCCAAGCATGCCGACCTGCGGCTGGTCTTCGCGATGTACGTGTGTTCCCGACACAGCCGGCCAGAGGCCCTGTTGCGCCGGCTGAAGGCCGCCGGAGCCGCGGCGCCACAGCCGCGGCGCTGACACGCGGCCCGCCACGCCCGGCGCCGTCCAGAACGGCCGTTCCCCGCCCACTCCCATGCCGGCCCAGAATCACCGCGTTCTTTGTGAAGAAATGTGACGTCGGGCCCGGCGATGCTAGGCCCGTCGGACGCCACACGCACCATCGGGGCGCCGGCCGGCGGTCGGGTCCATGACGGGGGGCGGACCCGACCGCCGTCAGTTGTGGGGCGCGGTCGTGACGGCATGAGGAGACAGTGAGCCTTTTCTCCCCTCGCGGGAACCGAGAAACCGGCCCGGACCGGCCCGGGACGAGGCGCACGCCGTGACCGGGACCCACGCACCCGTCGTGCTCCTGCTGGCCCAGGCCCACGACCGCGATGCCGCGGCGGTCGCGGAGCACCTACCGGCCTCTCGCACTCTCTGGCTGGACGACGACTGGCTCCGGCGCGGCGACGGCCTGCGCTGGCATCTCGACCGGACCGGGCTCGGCGGGCTGGTCCTGGCCGGCCGGACGCTGCGCCCGGCCGAGGTCGGCAGCGTCCTCGTGCGGCCCGCGGTCCACGACGGTCCCGACGGCCTGCTGACCGAGTACCTGTTGCTGCCCCCGCCGGGTCTGGACGACGCGCATCTCGAGGTGGCCCGCCGGGAGGCGGCGGCGGCCCTGCTCGGCGCGCTTTCGAGCGGCCCGGCCCGCTGGGTCAACGCGCCGGCCGTCGAGTCGGCCGCCGGGTACACGCTGCACCAGCTGGCCCTCGCCGCGGAGTTCGGCCTGGCCGTGCCCGCCACGATCGTTACGGACGACGGCGCGGCACTGACGGCGTTTCTCGCGGACCACGGCGGCGAGGCCGTCACGAAGGCCGTCGACAGCGCGTCGGCCCGGCGGATGCCGGTGACGCTCGCGACCCGCCGGTTCCAGGAGCCGGACCTGCGCGCCCTGGCCGACGCACCGCCCCGGGTCACGCTGCTGCAGGAACTGGTCCCGGCGGCCTACGACATCCGGGTCACGCTGATCGGCGACGAGACGTTCGCCTGCTCGGTCGACAACCCGCCCGGCGACGGCCCCCTCGACTGGCGGCTGGACACGAGCCTGCGGCCGCGGCCGTGCCCACTCGACGATCACGTCGTGGAGAGCCTGCAGCGGATGCGCCGGCGCCTCGGCCTCGCCTACGCGACGGCCGACCTGCGGATGACCCTCGGCGGAACGGCGGTCTTCCTCGACCTGGACCCTCGCGGCGCGTTCGCGTTCGTCGAGGAACGCACCGGGCTTCCGCTGGCCGCCGCGCTGGCCGCCCTTCTGCTGCTGTACGCGAGCCGCTAGGCCCGGTCCTGCTACTGGGCCGTACCGCTGCCCAGGTAGCTGACCTCGATGAGCCCGGGGTTGGCGATCAGATGGGCGGCCTCGTCCTCCAGGGCGATCCGGCCACGGTCGAGCACGTAGGCCCGGTCGGCGACGCGCAGCGCGAGCGAGACGTGCTGCTCGACGAGCAGCACCCCCAGGCCCGTCTCGTCGGCGACCCGCCGCAGCGCGTCCAGCAGCGGCGGCACGATGCCCGGGGCGAGGCCGAACGAGAACTCGTCGACCAGCAGCAGGGCCGGGCGACGGACCAGCGCGAGCGCGAGCGCGAGTTGCTGGCGCTCGCCGCCGGAGAGCGCTCCGGCCTGCCGGCCGAGCAGTTCCCGCAGGGCCGGGAACAGGTCGAGCACGGCGTCGATGCGCTCACCGGCCCGCGCGGAACCGAGCCCGCCGCTGACCGTCGGCGCGACCGCTGTGGGGCTGGGGTGACGGGCCGCCAGCCGCAGGTTCTCCCGGGCGGTGAGGGTCGGGACCGAGCCGTGGCCCTGCGGCACGACCGCGAGGCCGCGGCGGGCCAGACGGTCCGGGCTCTGCCGCCGGGTGGGGCCGCCGAGCAGCGTGACGGTGCCCGCGGCCGGCGGCAGCAGGCCCGCGATCAGGCGGATGAGCGTCGTCTTGCCGGCGCCGTTCGGGCCGAGCAGCGCGACGATCTCCCCGGCCGCGACGGTGAGCGACACGTCCCGGACGACCGGGGCGCCGGCGGGGACGCCGCCACCGGCGAGCGCCAGCACCCCGCGCCGCCGACCGCCGTAGCGGCCGGTGACCCGCTCGACGGCAAGTAGTTGTTGGGGCTGCACGCGAGCCGCGGCCGAGCCGGGCATCGCCGGCGTCGTGTCGCCGCCTGGCAACGGCGCCCGCTGCCTTGGCGGGACCGCGGCGGTGTCGTCGAGCCCGGCGCCGAGATAGGCCGTGCGGACCGCGGGGTGCGCCCGGACCTGCTCGGGCGGGCCCTGGGCGACGACCCGGCCGCCGTCGAGCACGACCACCTCGTCGCAGACGGAGAAGACCAGCTCGACGTCGTGGTCGACGAGCAGCACACCGGTCCCTCCGGCGGCGAGCCCGCGCAGCCGAGCGGACAGCGCCGCACGGCCGGGTGCGTCCAGACCGGCTGCCGGCTCGTCGAGCAGCACGACCCGAGGCCGGCCGGCGAGCGCCCGGCCGAACGCCAGCGCGGCGCGCTCGTCGTGGGTGAGCGTGTCGGGCAGCCGGGTCGCGACGGCGGCGAGGTCGACGCCACCCGGGCGGCCCTTGCCGGCCCGGCCCAGCGCGCCGGTGAGCGCCTTGCCGACCGCGATCGGCCCGGTCGACGCGGGCGGCAGCACGATCGGGCCGGTCGACGCGGTGCCCGCCGCCGCCACGACGGCCGACGAGACCGCGCCGGGGGTGGTCATCGCGTCGGTGGTCGTGCCGCCGGCGACGGCCAGGTTCTCGGCCACGGACAGGTCCTCGAACAGCTCCAGGGACTGGAACGTCCGGGCCAGCCCGCGCCGGAACCGCTCGTGCGGGGGGAGGTCCTCGATCGAGAGGCCGTCGAGCAGGATCGTGCCGTCGCGGTCAGCCCCGGCGATGAAGCCGGTGATGGCGTCGATCAGGGTCGTCTTCCCGGCGCCGTTCGGGCCGATCAGACCGATGATGGCGCCGGCCGGCACGGCGAACGAGACGTCCTCGACGACGGCGGCCCGCCCGTACCGGACGGTCAGCGCGTCGACGACCAGGCCGCGTTCGGCGGCTCGCGTTCCCCGGATGGCGAGTCCCGCGTTCATCGGGCGTCGCCTTCCTTCGGGGTCCCGCCGGACACCCCGGACTCGGGCAGCCCGTCAGGTGGGGACCCCTGCTCTGGTGGGGACTCCGCTTCAGCGGCCGGAGCCGCGCCGCCCGGAGTCCGCACCCAGCCCGGCGCCGGGCGGGCGAGGCCACCGTCGCGGCCGGCCCGGCCGGCCCGATGCGCTCCGACCGTCACCGGCACCGCCGGACGGCGGTAGGCCAGGCCCGCGGGACGCAGCACCGCGAGGACGACCACCGCGACGCCGCAGATCAGCGACTGGTACTTGCCCAGGCCGGCCAGGTCGTCCAGCGCGGTGAACGCCAGCCCGCCCGGCACCAGCAGGCCCGCGCACAGCGCCCCGGACACGGTCGTCACCCCGCCCACCGCGATCA
This sequence comes from Pseudofrankia sp. DC12, assembly GCF_000966285.1. NCBI lineage: Bacteria > Bacillati > Actinomycetota > Actinomycetes > Frankiales > Frankiaceae > Pseudofrankia > Pseudofrankia sp. DC12. The sequence goes on along the minus strand of NZ_KQ031391.1, from coordinate 4,037,756 downwards.
CGGCGAGGAAGAACAGCGAGGCGCTGACCCCGAAGGAGTCGAACGACAGGGTGCCCTGGCCATAGCCGATCAGGCAGCCTCCGAGCCCGGCGATCCCGGCCGAGACCCCGAACGCGAGGACCCTGGTGCGGCGGACGTCCACACCGGCCGCGGACGCCGCCCGTTCGTTCGCCCGCACGGCGAGCATGCGCCGCCCGAACAGCGAGCCGCGCAGCCTGGCCACCCCGTAACAGCAGGCGGCCAGCACGACGAGCGCGAGCAGCCCGTACTGGACGCGGGGGAAGCCCGGCCCGTTGAGGCCGAGATTGAGGCCGAACACCTTCGGCGCTGGCACCTTCGAACCAGCCAGACCGCCGGTGACCAGCGGGTTGGCGAACACCGCCTCCTGGATCGCCACGCCGGCGGCCAGTGTGATGACGGCGAGGTCGATGCCCCGCACCCGCCGCGCGACCAGCCCCAGCAGCAGGCCGACGCCCGCGGCCACCGCGGTGGCCAGCAGCGGGGCGATCGGGAACGGGATGTGCAGGCTGCGCTGCAGCCGGGCGAGCAGGAAGCCGGCGACGCCGGCGATCGACATCTGCGCCAGCGAGAGCTGCCCGGCGTAGCCGATCAGAACGACGAGCGACAGGCAGACGACGGCGCCGGCGAGGCTGCGTTCGAGCCCGAGGCGGTAGGTGCCCTGCAGCAGGAACAGCGCGCCGACGCCGACGGCGACACCCGCCGCCGTCACCGCCGCCACCCGGGCCGCGCCCGTCGACGGGCCCACCGGCGGCAGCCGGGTGGCCGCCGTCGCGGACGTCACCCGGCCCGGCACCAGCTGCCCGCGCGACACGGCGACACCGATCAGCAGCAGCAGTGGCAGCAGCTCGCGAAGGCCTTGCTGGTTGAGCCAACTGACGTCCTGCTGGACCTGGTAGAGCACGGACTGCGCCATCCCGAGCGCGAGCGCCCCGGCAACCGTCGCACCGAACGAGGAAAGGCCGCCGACCAGCGCCGCCGCGAGCGCGGGCACCACGAACAGCGGGTAGCTCTGCGGGTTCAGCGCCGCGATCGGAGCGATCAGGATGCCTGCGGCGGCGGCGACCATGGCCGCGATCACCCAGTTCGCCGCGGCGACGAGTTCGGTGCGGAAACCCCACAGGGCCACCGTGTCCGGATCGGCGGCCACGGCCCGCGTGGCGAGACCGAACCGGGTCCAGCGCGAGACCGCCCACAGCGCGAACCCGGCGACGATGGCGAGCGCCGCCAGCAACAGCCGGTCACTGGGAATGGTCGCGCCCAGCACCTTCAGCGGCTTCTGCGGGAGGATCGGGTCCAGGAAACGGTTGTCCGAGCCGAACTGGGTGACGGCCACGGCTTGGAGGGCAAGCATCAGGCCGACGGCGGCGACCACCGCGCTCATCGGTGGCGCCGAACGCAGCGGCCGGAACACCAGCACGTAGCCGATCAGCCCGAACAGCCCGGCCAGGGCGAGTGACACCAGGAACGCCAACAGGAACGTCGGGTGGTCGGTCAGATGAATTCGCGGTGGCAGGCCGACGACGGGAAAGACGACGTCGCCGACGTCACGCAGCTCGGCGTACTGGTACGTGGCGTACATGGCGAAGGCGCCGTGGGCCACATTGACGACGCCGGAGGCCCGGTAGGTCAGCACAAGCCCGAGGCCAAGGGCCGCGTAGACGGCACCGGTTCCCAGTCCAAGAACCAACGCGGCTAGGTAGGTGGACACGCCCTCGTCCCTCGGTAGACACGACCGCGCTCGGCTGCCGACGGGAGTGTAGCTTCCTTGGCGTGATCCGTTTTGCGCGTGTTCTCGCGGCTAGCACCATGGCGCTGGCGATAGTCCTCGCCGGCTGCACGAGCCAGCGTGGCGGGGGATCCGGCGGCGCCGGTGGAACCGGCGCGACGCCGGCCACGACGCCGACCGGCGCACCGTTGCTGCTCGGCTACGTGACCGAAGAAAACAGCGCGCTCGGCTCGTTCCCGGAGACCCGGGTCGCCGCCCAGGCGGCGACGGCCTACGCGAACAGCGAGCTGGACGGGGTCAAGGGCCGGCCGATCAAACTCGTCACCTGTGCGACGAACGGCTCACCCGAGTCGTCCCAGGACTGCGCGAACAAGCTGGTCGCGCAGCACCCGGTCGCGGTGATCGGCGGGATCGACCTCGGTGCCGAGACCGCCATGCCGATCTACGAGCAGGCGCAGATCCCCTACGTGAGCGGGTCGCCGCAGCTCAACGGGGAACTCAACTCGAAGAACTCGTTCTCGTTGACCGGCGGTTCCGCGGCCGAGCTGCTCGGCATCGTGGACTACCTGACGGCAGTGAAGAAGGCGCACAGCGTGCACGCGCTTTACGTCGATCTGCCGGGACTGCTCACGATCGCGGTCAACTCGTCGAAGACCATCCTGAAATCCAAGGGCGTCACCGACATCCAGCTGCTGTCGGAGAAGTCCGACGCGGCCGACTTCGCGCCGGCCCTCAGCCATGTCGCGGCCGGGAACCCTGACGCGATCGTCATCGTCTTCCAGGCCCAGGCCTGCGCCCGGATCGTGCAGGCCGCCAGCGCGCTGGCCATCAAGACGCCGATGTACCTGATCGGTTCCTGCGCGACGCCGGCCGTCGCCAAGGCCGCCGGCGGGCGCACCGACAACCTGGTCTTCGCCTCCGGTTACCTGCCCCCGGCGGCGGACACGCAGGAGCCGGCCGCCGCCGAGTTCGCCAAGCGGGTGCCGACCGACCAGCAGACGTCCGGCTCCGAGGGCTCGTTCTCGTCGGTGCTGGTGGTGCGCGAGATGCTCGCCGACCTCCCGGACCCGACGCCGGCCGCGCTGGCCACGGCGCTGCGGGCCACCAAGGACCATCCCAACGTGATGGCCCATCCGTTCAGCTGTGACAGCAAGGCGATCCCGATCCTGCCGTCGATCTGCAACTCGGCGGTCCGCCTGACGACCTGGAACGGCAAGGGCTTCACCGACCTCACCGGCAACTGGATCGACGGCGGCCCGCTCGCCTCGGTGGTCACCGGCTGACCTTCGCCCCACCAGTCGTCGCGGCGGTCTGGCCCCAACGGGCCAGGCCGCCGCTGTACGTCGCGGCCCTCGGCCTGGCCGACGCGTCAATCGCCGCGGCCATTGGCCCAACCCGGCACGACCGGCTGATCGGCCGCGTTACGCTGTCGCCGGTTTCAGGGGGTGCGCCATCACCAGCGAGAGAGTCACGCCTCTCCAGTACGACCGTTTGTCGGAGGAGCACCGCGCCGGCGTCGAAGTCGCCGACGGCCGCATCGTCACGGCCGCCGCCGCGTCAACCCTGCGTCGGCGGACCGCCCGGATCATCGCCAACGCGCTCGACACAGCCGGTGGGACCGAGTGGAACGCCGACGTGGCAGTCGAGGTCCGGCTGACCGACGCACCGCTTACGGTCCGGCGCCCGGATGTCGTCGTCTACCGCGCCGACGCGATCAACACGAGCCCGATCCGCGCCCAGCACGTGCTCTGCGTCATCGAGCTGGTCTCCCGGGTCTCGCAGGCCACCGGCCGGATCGTGGGCGTGCACCGGTACGTGCGCGCGGGCATCAGCCACTACTGGCGGATCGAATGGTCGGCGACCGGTGTTCCCATCGCCTGCACCTACGTCCTCGACCCGGCCAGCCAGGCATATCACGAGGAAGCCATCTGCAGCGGCGTCGTGCACGTCACCGAGCCGTTTCCGGTGACGATCGATCTCACCCGGGTCTAGGCCGCCGCGCCGGTCAGCCCGTCGGCGCGGGGAGGGCCAGGCCTGATTTGCAGCAGGGCTGTCAGTGGCCGCCGCCGGTCCAGGGGCCGATTCCGCCGACGCGGTCGACGGAGATCGAGAGCACGTACCCTTCCGGCGGGTTCGGCATCGGCGGGTAGGTGGCGTCCGGCCCGAGGTAGACCTTCGCCAGGCGGTTCAGCAGCGCGGGGGCACCGCCCTCGTTGACCGTGGCCTTCCCGTGCACGATCAGGTACTCGGTCATGCCCGCCGCGTTCAGCACGCCGGTCTCGATCGTCAGCACGACCCGTGGGTCTCGCCGGATGTTTCGGATCTTCTGGTAAGCCGCCAGGTGGGCGGTGACGATGGCGTCCCCGTCCAACCCGATCCACACCACGCTCGCCTGGGGGCTGCCATCGGGGTTCAGGGTGACCAGGTGACCCAGATTGCCGCCGGTGATCACGGATCGCGCCTCGTCGGTCAGTGCGGCCACGTCGAGCCCCCTCGGGGTTAGGCAGGAAGCGGCGTCCGGATCAGCGGGCCGCTGTCCCCACAACCTAGAGCGCCCCGCCCGCGTTCCCGGTCGGCCGAGCCGCTCGGAAGCGGCCCGGCAGCCCGGCGGCCACTCCGCGCCTATCGACGGCCCAACCGCCGCGAGACGCGGGCTGTCCGCCCCAGGGCGCAGAAGTAGCGGCGGTGGATCTCCAGCAGGCTGGCGGCCTCTGCGCGCGACGCGACCTTCTCGGACTTGGTCTTGCAGTCAGGGCACAAGTAGTGGGCCATAGCGCTACTCCTCACTCGTCGATCCCCGGCGTGGCCGTCCTTGGCAGAGCTATTCCACCATTTCGAACCTCTCAGACCTCGGATACCCGGACAAACGTGGTTCGCGCCATGCCCGTCACCGAACGTGACCCGACTCGGTAGCGGCGCTGGGCGGCGGGCGGTCCCGCCCCTACCGTCTCGCTGGTCGGACCGCTGACCACCCGCATGACCGAGAGTCCTGGAAAAAATCTGCGGCGGATGTCGCCGGGGAACGGCCCTGGGGCCCACCCGAACCCGCCCGCCCATCGGCGGTCGAGGCACGCCCCAACCGTCCGTTGTCGGGCGAACATGCTTGCGGGGTCGGTGCCCCACGGTGGGCCGCGGCGATCCCCGCTCGACGTCGCGTCCGCACGATCTCCGCACCAGCCCCTACGCGGGCAACGTGCCTCTGGAACCGGAGGCCTGGAAATGACCGCGGCGGCGTCGGCTTTGCTCAACCGACGCCGCCGAGGGAAGGGCGGAGGCTCGGGGATTTGAACCCCGGATGGGCTGTAGACCCAAACCGCATTAGCAGTGCGGCGCCATAGACCGGACTAGGCGAAGCCTCCCAGCGGTGCCCGCCAATCATAGCGGTTCGGGCAGGGGGTGTGGCAGGCGGCAGGCGGGCGTTCACCAGGCACGGCGGGCCGGAGTCTGTCAAGCGAGGGGCCGAAGCGGGGGCGTCCGGTCTGGTTGGGTTCCGGGTGGCTTGGCCATAGCGTCCGCGGCCATGAGGGTGGTACTGACCGCGGTTGACCCGCTGCGTCGCGTCGGCGCGGACGTCCTGGTGGACACGGAGGACGACGCGACCGTCGGCGATGTCGGACGAGCGCTCGCCGGCTGCCTGCGTTCTGGCGCCAGCACCGGCGTTCCGGCTGGCGTGGCCGGCTACGACGCCGATCCGTGGGCGGTCTTCGTCGACGGGCACGCGGTCCACGCCGGCCTGAGCCTGAGCGGGTCGCCGCTGGTCGAGGGCTCGCTGGTGAGTCTCGGGTCTTCCGCGGGCTGCGCGACGCCCGGCGAGCCCGTCGGCCTGATCGAGATCCGGGTGGTCAGTGGTCCCGGCGCCGGGGTGGTGTATCGCCTCGGACCTGGAGAGTTCCTGTTCGGCACCGGCCGCGACTGCGCCGTGAGGCTGGCCGACCCCACGGTTGCCGCCGCTGCCCTGAAGCTCGTCGTCGGTGCGGACGGTTCCTGCGCCGCGCGCCCGGCCGGGGTGGGAGCCGCCTTCGACGAGGTGCTCCTCGACGGTGAGCCGCTGCCGGCGGCCGGGCAGCTGCTCGCGCTGTCCGCGGAGGACCCAGCCGCGGCTGAGGGGGGTCAGGCGGGCGGCGGGGGTTCTGTCCTGCCCCTGCTGGCGGTCGGCGCCGTGCTGCTCGCCGTGACGCTGCCGGAGCCACCCGACCTCGCGACCCGGCCGGCGGCGGAAGGGCGGTGGCTGGAGGTGAACCGGCCGCCCAGGCTGACAGCCTCGCGCCCGGCGACCAGCTTTCGGCTGCCGGTCCGCCCGACGCGACCCGAGCGGCACCCGGCCGGGGGTCTGATGGCACTCATTCCAGCGGTCGGCGCCGGGGCGATGGCGTTCGTGCTGCACACGTACTACGGGCTGCTGTTCGCGCTGCTCACCCCGCTCGGCATCGTCGGTGCACGGCTCAGTGGTGGGCGGCGAGCGCGGAAGACCTACCGACGCGCACTTGCCCGGCATCGGCGCGAGCTGGCGGACGTCGAACGGGCGGTCACGGCCGCGCTGGCGGCGGAGTGCGCGCAGCGGCGGGCGGCCTACCCGGACCCGGCCGACCTGCTCCTGACAGCCCTCGGCCCGCGGCGCCGGTTGTGGGAACGCCGTCAATCCGACCCGGACTACCTGCGGCTGCGGCTCGGCACCGCCGACCTGCCAAGCGAGCTGACAACCCTGGACCCGACAGCCCCGCAGGACCAGAGGGAACGGCACCGCACCACGCCGGACGTGCCGGTCACGGTGGCCTTGGCGCAGCGCGGAGTGCTCGGAGTCGCGGGCCGGGCCGGCTTTCCCCGCACGGTCGGCTGCTGGCTGACCGCCCAGGCGGCGGTGCTGCACAGCCCGCGGGATCTCGTCGTCTGCCTGCTCACCTGGTCCGGTGGGGAGGCCGACTGGGGCTGGCTGCGTTGGCTGCCGCACGCCCGCTCGACCGATGACACCACGGTCCTCCTCGGCGCGGACGAGGAGAGCAGAGCGAGCCGCATCGCCGAGCTGGTCCAGTTGATCGGGAACCGGAGCGCCGGCCGTGGTGTCCCTCTGGGCGGCTCTGCCACCGGCGGCCCGAGCCCGAGGGCGCGGCGCGCCGGCGAGCCGGAGGTGCTGGTCGTCCTGGACGGGGCGCGGTCGCTGCGCGCGTTGCCCGGGCTGGTGACGGTACTGCGCGACGGGCCGGCGGTCGGGGTGTACAGCGTCTGCCTGGATGACGACGTGCGGCTGCTTCCGGCCGAATGCCAGGCGGTGGTGGAGCAGTCGGCCGGTGGGCTGCGGATCAGCGAGGCGGGCCGGGCGAGCGTCGAGGACGTCCGGCCCGACCTGGTCGGCACGGCCGAGCCGGGCCCGGCAGAGCCGAGTCTGGCTGCACCGGTCGGCGCCGGCGCGGCGGCCTGGTGCGGCCAGGTAGCGAGGGCGTTGGCGCCCCTGCGCGACCTGCGCGGCGATCAGGACGAGGTGGCGCTGCCCGAGTCGGCCCGGCTGATGGACCTGCTGGGTCTCGAGTCGCCGACGGCGGCGGCGATCGCGGCTGGCTGGGCGGCCGCACCCGGCGGTCGCATGTCCGTCCCGATCGGGTCGGGGCTGGAAGGACCCTTCACGCTCGATCTGTGCCGTGACGGTCCGCACGGCCTGATCGCGGGCACAACGGGTTCAGGCAAGTCCGAGCTGCTCCAGTCGATCGTCGCGTCGCTCGCGGTGGCCAATCCGCCCGACGCACTGACGTTCGTGCTGGTCGACTACAAGGGCGGCAGCGCGTTCGCGGAATGCGCGAAGCTCCCGCACTGCGTCGGGCTCGTGACCGATCTGGACGGCCATCTGGTCGCACGGGCGCTGGCTTCGCTGAGGGCCGAGCTGCGCCGCCGGGAAAGGCTGCTCGCCCGGGTAGGAGCGAAGGACCACGAGGACTACCAGCGCGAGCTCGCGCGGAGGCTGGCCGGCGACGCGCCGCCCCGGCTGCCTCGGCTGGTCATCGTGATCGACGAGTTCGCCTCCCTGGCCCGCGACCTGCCCGACTTCGTCACCGGTCTGGTCGGGCTCGCACAGCGTGGCCGGTCGCTGGGCGTGCACCTGCTGCTCGCGACGCAACGGCCCGGCGGGGTGGTCTCGCCGGAGATCCGGGCGAACACGAACCTGCGGATCGCGCTGCGCATGACGGATGCCGCCGAGAGCATGGACGTGATCGACGCGCCGGACGCGGCGCGGATCTCGAGGGCGGTTCCGGGCCGGGCCTTTGCCCGGCTGGGTCACACGTCGTTGGTGCCGTTTCAGGCCGGTCGCGTCAGCGGCCGCGGTGCCCCGTCCGGGTCACGCGCCACGCCGGCCCGGGACCCGGACCGAGCCGGTCCGGACCCAGACTCGGCCGCGAGCAGCAGGCCGCACCGAGCGGCGCCACGGGTGACCGAACTGCCGTGGGCCGCGCTGGGCACACCCCTAGGGCACCGGACGCGACCGGCCGTGCCCGACGAGGACGGCGCATGCGACCTGACGCTGCTGGTCGAGCAGATCCGCGCGGGCGGCGCCCTGGTCGCCGTGCCACCGCAACACGCCCCCTGGCTGCCACCCCTACCCGAACGGATCACCCTCGACCGGCTGCTCGCTGACCACCACGAGCAGCCGTCCATGGCGGCGCCGGGGGCCGACGGCGCGACGAGAACCAGCGCGCGGCTGGCGCCGGTACCGCTCGGGCTGTCAGACTTTCCCGGCGAGCAGGCGCAACGTCCGTATCAGATTGACCTGGAGTCACCCGGCCATCTGATGATCGTCGGGGCGAGCAGGTCGGGCCGGTCAACCGCGCTGCGGACCTTCGCCGGCTCCCTCGCTGCCCGCGTCTCTGCGTCGGACGCCCACCTGTACGGGGTCGACTGCGGGAACAACGCGCTGCGGGCGCTCGCCGCCCTACCGCACACCGGAGCCGTGGTCAGCGCGGACGAGCCGGACCGGGTGGAGCGGCTCTTCCATCGGCTGAGCGCCGAGATCGCGGCGCGTCAGGAGGCCTTCGCCAGCCGTGGCTACGCGGATCTCGGCGAGCAGCGCGCCGCCGAACCGGGCGCCGCCCTGCCGTACCTCGTCATGCTGCTCGACAGGTACGAGGGATTCCTGGGGGCGTTCGAGGCCCTGGACAGTGGCCGCCTCGTCGACGACCTGGCCAGGTTGATCCGTGAAGGCCCCGCGGTCGGGCTGCGGGTCGTCCTGACGACGGATCGACGCGGTCTCGCCGGCCGGGTGGCCTCGGCGATCGAGAACCGGCTGGTGCTGAGACTCGCCGATCGGGCCGACTACCCGCTGGTCGGCCTCTCCAGCGCGGCGGTCCCGGACGGGCTGCCAGCCGGACGCGGCTTCCGCATCGGCGACGCCGCGGCGGAGCCGGGATCAGCCGGGAACATCCACGGCGGAACCAGCCCACCGGTCGAGACCCAGCTCGCACTGCTCGACCCGGATCCGTCCGGGCGTGGGCAGGTCGCGGCACTTGTCCGGCTGGGCGCCCACGCCGCGGTCCGTGATGGGCGCGCCCCCGGACCGGCGACCGGGCCGCGCACCGACCCCAACCAGCCGATGCGCCTCGACGTGCTCCCGGCCCGGCTCACCTTCGGTGAAGCCGTGGCTCTCACCGTCGCGCCGACCGCCGATCCGACCACGTCGACGGCGGCCGATCCGTCCCCGCGACGGCCGCTGGTGGGACTGGTAGGCGTGGGAGGCGACGAGCTGACCGCGCTGAGCGTCGACCTGACGGCGGACGGGCCGGGCTTCACCGTCGCCGGACCACCCGGCTCCGGCCGCAGCACGGCCCTGGTCACGCTGGCTTGGACGCTGTTGACGGGCGGAACGCGGCTGGTGCTCGTCACCCCTCGGCCGTCGCCGCTGCGCGCGCTCGCCGACGCCGCCCGAGTAGTAGGCGTGTTGGACGCGGACGCGAGTCCGGACGACCTGGACCAGCTGCTGCCTACCAGCAGCGGCCGCCACGAGCCGACGGCTCTGGTGATCGACGACGCGGAGCTGTTGGCCGACGGGCCGCTCGCCGCGTCGGTCGCGGCCTTCCTGCGGACCGCCCGCGACCGGCGAGCCGCGCTCGTCGTCGCCGGCACCACGGAGGAACTGCTCGGCCAGTTCCGAGGCTTTCTGCTCGACGCGCGACGCGGCCAGAGCGGGCTGCTGCTCTGGCCGGGCGGCCCGGCCGACGGCGAGCTGTTCGGACGGCGGCTGTCCTCCTGGGCCGGTGGACCGCGCCGCCCCGGCCGTGGCCTGTTCTTCCGGCGTGGCACGGCCACCCCGGTCCAGGTCCCAACACCGCCAGCACTGCCGGGCGGCGGGTCACGCGCCCGGATGACACCACCTGGCGACAGTCCGACACTCGCCCCCCGACGGCGCCCGACCGCCCAGATCGGGCCTGCCCCGCCGGGCCCAGTCCGCTGATCACCTCCCCCGCGAGCCGCCCCCCACGTCCTGGGCCCGACGACGCATTTCACTCCAGTTCCGAACGAACCCCTGCCCCCGAACGGCCAAGGAGCGGCCATGAGAACAGTGACGACCCCGGCGGCGCAGGCCGCGGCCCGTGGTCTCGGCGACGAGCTGCCCAGCCTCGCGGCCACCGCCGCCGACCTGCGCCGGTACTGCGACACGCTGGCGAACCCCCTGAACTGGGACGGCCCCAAGGCACGGGCCTTCCGCGCCCAGGTGTGGCCGGACATCGACACGACCCTGGCGAACCTGCGGGGCAGCCTCGACGAGCTGGCTCGCTCTGTCGCCGACGTCAACCGCCGCATCGCCGACGCGGGCGCCTGAGCTCGCACAGGGAGAAACAATGTCCACCTCGGGTTCGACCGTCCGCAGCACGCCGGAGGCCGTCGCGGCGGTCGGCGGCCTCGGTGCCCTCGTCAACGGGCCGCTGCTGCGCAACTTCGACGCGCTGCGCCGCCATGCCGCCGTGCTCGCCGACCCGGAGAACTGGGACGGCCGCGCCGCCACCGACTTCCGCTCGACGATCTGGCCGTCCTACCAGCGGACCCTCACCGACCTGCACACCCAACTCGACCGGCTGCGCGTCCGACTGGGTGAGATCCAGGACGACATCCAGAACGCGGGCTGAGTGCGATGTGGCACCGGCCGGGTTCGGGCGCCCCTCTGGCGAGATCGGGAACGGGTGTCGAAGCGGCGGTTCGGCGATGACCGTCAGGTTGGCTCCGCCGCGTCGACTGGCCGGCGGTCGGACGCGGGCGGCAGCGGGGACGAAGGCCCCGGCACGGCCGCGTCCCCTCTTGTCGGCAGATAGCGGGACAACGCACAGTAGTCAGAGCGTGAGAGGAGGGTCGCCGGTGGCGGTCTGGGGTGGCAGCGCGCCGGCTGGAGGCCGCCATGCCCGACCGGCCCAGCACGCGACACAGCCGGCGCCACCCGAGCCATCGACCCCCGCGGACGCAACACCTCCGGCGCTTCTCGACGCGGCTGACCCGGCTGCCGCCGAGCGGATGTGGGCCTGGCTCGCGCGTCCCGCGACCGGCCCGTCGCCCCTGCTGCCACGGCTGACCGCGTCCTGGCGATGGTGGCGCCAGCCGTCCGCCGACGACCCGGGCAGCGGTCCCGGCCAGGTGCCCGCGGCCCGGGCGGTCCGGCGGCCGCCCCTGGCGGACGTGCGCCGCCCCAGCACGACGGGGCCTGGCCACGGCACGAAACCGGGCGCGCGCGGCTCGGGCGGAGCTCCTCCAACCAACACTCCGGCCCCGACAAGTCGGCATCCTGAGACTGGCCGGTTGGAGCAGACCACCGACCAGCCAGGCCGCCCGAAGCGTGGTGCCTCGCTGCTGGCGGCCGGGCTGCTGGCCGAGCTGGCCGCGCGGCGGCCGACGATGCCCGCCCACTGGTTCCGTGGGCGCCGGGAGGAGTTGCTCCTAGCCGCCGACGTCGGCGCCGCGCGTTTCCTGGACGGCGCCACCCGGCTGCTGTCGGCCGAGCTGGCGGCGGTGGGGCGGCCGTTGCCGCCGGTGTTCGCGGCGACCCTCACGGAGGAGGCGCTGGTCCTGCACCTGGCGCCCGCCCCGGCCGAGCCGCCACCGGCGCCGTGGTGGAAGGCCGCGGCCGGGACCTGGCGGGTCGACAGGCTGGCCGACACCCCGGACGGGCTACCCCCTCGCCTGGCTGCCTCGATCCCGCCGGCGACCCCGGCGCCGTTTCCCGGGCTGGCGACCGTGGGGTTCGCCGCGGAGCGGGCCAGAGTTCTCGTGGATCTGGAGGGCGCGCCAGGCACCATCGCGATCGGCGGCCATCCGGCGCGGGCGCGGGAGATCGCGCTATCGATCGCCGTAGAGCTCGCCACCAACCGCTGGTCAGACGCACTACGGGTCTACCTGGTCGGATTCGGCGACGACCCCTCGGCGATCGCGCCGGGCCGGCTGCGCTCCGTGGAGACCGTCGAGGCCGCGCTTGCCGAGCTCACGACCCACCAACGGCGGCGGGCGAACGCCCAGTCATCCGGTGGCGGCCGAGCCCGGCCGGTGTTGACCGGCCGGCAGACGGCCAGAACCCAGGCGGTGTGGACGCCGGATCTGCTGGTGCTGGCCGAACCGCCGGACGAGGCAGCCGCAGCGTTGCTCGCTCGGTACGCCCACGGACGGGATCAGGCAGTCGGCGTGGTGGTGGTCGGCGAGACCCCGGCCGCGCGCTGGGTGTTCACCGCCTCGCGCGACGGCCGGCTCTCACTCGGCGTCCTGGGTCTCGAGGTGGCAGCACAACGCCTGCCTGCCGATGCCTACATGTCGATCATCGACATGTTCCGGTCCGCCGATCCCTGGCACGACCCGTCGACGCCGGCCGGCGTCCTCCCTGCCGCCGAGAACGCCGTCGGCGCGGTCAGCGGCTTCCAGGCCGGTTGGACGGCCAGAGCCAGCAGGCCGGACCACGCCGACATCCCCGCCCCCGTCGCCGAGCCGCCCACCGCACGACCACTCGCGGGTCCCCCCACCCGCCAGCCCCCGACGACTCCGGGCCCGTTCCTGCTGGTCCCGACCGCACCTCCACGACGGCCCGAGCCCGCCGCACCACCGCAACCGGCCGCACCGCCGGAGCCCTTCCTGCCCATCATCGTGGAGGTCGGGCAGACCGGTCCGCTTCCGCCGGTCACCGATCGGGCGACGGCTCCCCACCCGCAGAGCATCGCCCCCGCGGCCGGAACGCCGCCGCCGGACACGTCGCCACGGACGATGCCCCGAACCATCGCTCCAGCGACCCCGCCGCCGACCCGGTTCCCCCGCCCAGGCCAGCCCGCCGCGCGCGGACCGATCTCCATCTTGGTCCCGGCGTCGTCAGGGAAGCCCGGACGGCCGAAGCATGAGGGCTCCGCTCAGGACACCGGTCGGCCGCAGCCGGGTACCCCAGCCACCCGGCCACGGCCGTCGCCCGCCGGCCCGGCCTCGCCCCTCGATCTGCCGTGGGCCGCGGCGCCGGATGCTCGCTGGGCACAGCCACCGGACCCACCGGCGGACGTGGAGATCAAGGTGCTGGGCCATCCCGCGGTGAGCGCGCCCGGATGGCTACCGGCTGATCAGGTCGACGAACTGACCGAGCTCGTCGTCTATCTCGCGTTGAACCCGGCCGACCCACCAACGCAGATCCTGGCCGCGGCGCTCTGGCCAGCTGGAGCCTCGACCGAGATCGTCGCCGATGCGATTCACCGGGCCCAGGCCTGGCTCGGCGCGGATCCGCTCGGCCGCCCGCGGCTGCGGATCGTCGGCGACGGCCGGCCGCGGCTCGACCCTGGTGTCCGTTGCGACTGGCGGCAGTTCAGCGCCTGGGCCCGGCGGTCCGCAGTGCCCGCCGACCCGGCCGGCGCCGCAGGTCAAGCCGTCAGCGTGGCGGGAACCAGCGCCGGCGGGCCGGCGGTCGAACTCGCGGCGGCACTGCGACTGGTCTCAGGCCCGGTCCTGGCCGATCTTCCCGAGGGGCGGTACGGCTGGCTCAAGACCTCTGGCCTGACCGAACGGATTCGGGCAGCGGTCGTCGACGTCGCGCACCGTCTGTCCAGCCTCAGTCTCACGGCCGGCGACACGGCCATGGCCATGGCCGCCTGCCGGACGGGCCTGCGCGCCGCCCCGACGGCGGAGACGCTGTGGCGTGACCTGCTGCGCACCGTGGCCGCGCGCGGCGACCGCCATGCCCTCCAGGCTGTGGCCGCCGAGATGTACCGAGCCCTGCCGTCAGGGTCGGCAGCCCAGCGGGATCATCCGACGGCCCTGGGCCGCCGCCGTGTCGGCGACGCGGGCGCCGAGCCGGAGACGAACGAGCTGGTCCAGACTCTGCTACCCGGTTACCGCCCCCGCTGACGCGCCCCTCCGCCGGGGCCAGCGCGGAACGCAGCCGGCACGACAGAACGCACACCTCCGTACCGACTCGGACCACGGACTCCCGCGACCCGGCCGCCCTGTCGCCGGGCGCACGGCCGAGGTCCACATCCGAGGACGAGGATAGGAAGGGACCGCGCCGAACTGGAGGTACCAGCGTGAACGTGTACGGCCTGCTCGGCACTGCCGACGCCGGGGCCACAGGTCGCGCCGACCTGTCACGGCCGGCGGTGCGAGTCGCCGACGCTGCCCTGCGGCGCGACGAGCTGTGGGCCGCCGCGACGGCGGTCGCGGACGAGGTCGCAGGGGCGTCGGTGGTCGCGGTGCACGGGTCCGCGAGCCTGCGGACCGTCGTCGGCATCGTCGGCTGCCTGCTCGCCGGCGTCCCGGTCGTACCGGTGCCAGCCGACGCGGGCCCGCGCGAACGGGCGCACATCCTGGCCGATTCGAAGGCCGAGCTGTGGCTCGGCGACCCACCCGCGAACGCGGACCGGCCCGACGCTGGCGGCCCCGACCTGACCGTCGCCACGATCGACCCCGCCCGCAGGTCGAGCGCGTCCCACCCGGATCCCGACCCCAGCACGACCGCCATGATCATGTACACGTCCGGCACGACCGGCGCTCCCAAGGGTGTTGTGATCTCCCGACGTGCGATCGCCTCCTGCCTGGACGGACTGGCCGACGCCTGGGCATGGACCGCGGATGACGTGCTGGTCCACGGATTGCCGCTGTTCCATGTGCATGGCCTCGTGCTCGGCGTCCTTGGCGCCCTGCGCGTCGGAAGTCCGCTTGTGCACACCGGCCGGCCGCGTCCTGCCGAGTACGCCGCCGCGGCCGAGCAGCACGGCGGAAGCCTCTTCTTCGGCGTGCCCACCGTCTGGTCGCGGGTGTGCGACGAGCCGGCGGCCGCCGCGGCGCTCGACCGGGCCCGGTTGCTGGTGTCCGGAAGCGCGCCGCTCCCGGTCCCGGTCGCCGACCGGCTGCGTAGCCTGACCGGCCTGGTACCGGTCGAGCGATACGGCATGACCGAGAGCCTGATCACGGTCGCGGTCCGGTCCGATGGCGAACGGCGGCCCGGTTGGGTCGGTCAGGCCCTGCCCGCCGTCGAGACCCGGCTACGCCCCCTGCCCGACACCGGCGACGCCCCCACGGCGACTGGGCCGGCCGGAGACGCCGAGTCGATCGGCGAGCTCCAGGTCCGTGGCGGGTCGCTGTTCGACGGCTATCTCGGCCTCGCCGACGTGACAGCCGCCAGCTGGACGCCCGACGGCTGGTTCCGCACCGGTGACGCGGCGGTCATCGACTCGGCCGGCTGGCACCGCATCGTCGGCCGGACCTCGGTCGACCTGATCAAAAGCGGTGGCTACCGTATCGGCGCCGGCGAGGTCGAGGCCGCGCTCCTCGCCCATCCCGCGATCACCGAGGCCGCCGTGGTGGGCGTGCCGGACCCCGATCTGGGCCAACGCATCGTCGCCTATGTGGTCGGCGACGGCACAGCGCAGGTCGACCCAGTCGCAGTGGCCGACTTCGTCGCCTCACAGCTGTCCGTCCACAAACGCCCCCGGGAGGTCCGCGTCGTCGACGACCTGCCGCGCAACGCGATGGGCAAGGTCCAGAAGAAGCTCCTCACCGCTTCCTGACCACGTGCCTCGCGCGCGACGCGGCGTCCCTCGCTCGGCCGCCTACCCTGCCGTTTCCGCCCAGGATGCTGCATACTTCCCGTGTGAACCGGGAGGTCCCGTCGATGGAAGAGGTCATCGACAGCCCGCCGAAGGCCCAGTTCGACACCTTCCTCGACCAGCACCGCGCGATGCTCGACGCCTGCCTTGACGGCCTGACCGAAGAGCAGGCCCGCAGGTCCCTCGTCCCCTCCCGCACCACGCTGCTGAGCCTGGTCAAACACGCGACCTTCGTCGAGAAGGTCTGGTTCGACGAAGCGGTGACCGGCCGTCCGCGCGCCGAGATCGGCATCCCGGCCACCCCCGACGAGTCGTTCATCCTGACCGACGCGGACACGATCGGCTCGGTGCTCGCCGCCTACCGCGCGGCCTGCGCCGCCTCCCGCCGGGCTACAGCCGACCTGACCCTCGACGACCGGCTGACGGGCAACCGCCGCGGCCCGCTCCCACTGCGCTGGGTCTACCTGCACATGTTGCGCGAACTCGCCCAGCACTGCGGCCACGCGGACATCCTGCGCGAACAGATCCTCAAGCAGTAGGCCTGCTCACAGCGTCGCGTGCGGGTGCGGCGCTCCGCCCCTTCGCCGGCTTCGACCGCCCGTATCCCCGCCGGGCGTCCCATCGCCGTCCCGGTCCGCGCTGCCCGGCCCGTGGACCAGGGACGGGCGTCATCCCCCGCCGCGCAGCCGATACCGGCTCGTTCGACACCTCCGTCGTGCTGTAAGGTGGCTCCAGTCGCCTGCGGGAGCGGGCGGCGGCAGCACGTGACAACAGAAAAATGCGCTCGTAGCTCAACGGATAGAGCATCTGACTACGGATCAGAAGGTTGGGGGTTCGAGTCCCTCCGAGCGCACCAAATAGACCATTCTCAAACCCCGATCAAGATCAACCGTGTCGTCCGGCCCACCAAGGCCCACGCCATGGAGATCTTGGCCGGGGTTTGCGTCGTTCTGGATCATCTGTGACTGGAAGACTGGGTCTAGCAGGGTCGCCATCGGCTCGTGCAGCGTGGCCTCCGTCACCGTGGTCACGTTGACCACCACGCTCACCCTGAGTTGCTCGAAGAAGAAGCGGTTGGCCAGCCTGCGCACCTGCGGGCCGCCTGCCCGGTAGACATCACCGGCCCGCCCCACCAGCTCCAGGGTCAGCCGCAAGATCTCCTCAATGTCCTCATACATCGTCTCGGTGGCCCGCAGCGTCGTCTCGGCATGGCGAAGCTCCGTGACGATCCGCTCCTGCTCCTCGCGCGCCAGGTCTTCCGGAATGCTGCCGGTCACGACGCCTCGGGCCAGCCGCCGCCGCTCGTCCGCCAGCTCCTGCACGCGGCGCTTGGCCCGGGCAGCTTCGGGCCCTGCCTGGTCCCGCCGGTGCTGGATCTCAGCCCGCACGCCGTTACGGATCGCTTCTTGCATCTCGTCGGAGAGGTGGACGGTCTGCCAGTAGCGCACGACTGCTTCTTCCACGGCGTCCGCGGCCAGGAACGGCTGGGTGCAGGCGGTGCGGCGGGTCTGGCGTCCCAGGCAGTAGAAGTACAGGTACTGACCCTTGGCGTT
This sequence comes from Pseudofrankia sp. DC12, assembly GCF_000966285.1. NCBI lineage: Bacteria > Bacillati > Actinomycetota > Actinomycetes > Frankiales > Frankiaceae > Pseudofrankia > Pseudofrankia sp. DC12. Next base: position 4,020,429 of record NZ_KQ031391.1, on the reverse strand, counting down.
GGTGAGACTCAGGCGCTCACCGCAGGTGCCGCAGTACACCGTGCTCTTGAGATAGTGGTTGTTCACCCGCCGCTTCTCACCGGCCACATTGTGCAAATCTAGCATCTCCTGGACTCGATGGAAAAGATCTTCTGAGATCAGCGGTTCGTGGCGGCCCTCGTACTCGATTCCCTTGAACGTAACCCTGCCAATGTAATAACGGTTCCGCAAGATCCGCGATATGTGTGCTGCCACAAGCGGCCCAGGTATTTTCTTGCCGTGCGGCAAGGCCTTAAGACCCTTCTCGGCCAAGGCTTCTACCAACTGCCGGATGGTCCACTCCCCCGTGGCATACACCTCGAAGGCCCACCGGATCAGCGGCGCCCGCTCCGGGTCGACAATGACGATGGCGACTTCGCGGCCCTCGATGCGCTGGCGGGTGTTCAGATACCCAACGGGCGCCCGGCCCGGTGTCCCACCAACCTTGGCCTTCTGGGTCATGCCTTTCAGGGCTTCGGTCGCCAGGTTGCGTGAGTAGAACTCAGCAATACCGGCCATGATGGCGTGAAGCAGCTGGCCGCCCGGCGTCTCGTCTATATTTTCCTTGACGCTTATGAGCGAGGTACCCACGGTCTTCAGCTCGAACATGATGTTGGCGTCGTCCCGCCGGTTACGGGCGAAGCGGTCCACTTTGTCCAGGATGACGTAGTCAATGTCGCCCTGCTGCTTGACGAAGGCCAGCATCTTTTGGAACTCGCGCCGGTCCGCCGTCTTGGCAGACTCGCCTCGGTCGACGAATACCGCGACCACCTCGGCGTCCAGGCTTTCGGCTTTGCGGTCACAGGCCTCGCGCTGGGCGGGCAGGGAGTAGCCGTCGGGATCGTCGTCGCGGTGTACCTGCTTGGCAGTGGATACGCGCAGGTAGATCACGGCTCTTTTTCTGCGCTGCGGCTCAGCCGCCGCGAAAGCTGCCGGTGGGAGGGGCGGGAGTGCGGCACCGGCCGCAGTCGGCGTCATCGGATGCTCCGCCGGTGGTACAGCTCGGCCACGGTGCTGTGAACCTGCGCCGTGAAGCGGTCCGCCGCAGTTGATCCGCTATTTGGCACGCCTTCGGCGGCGCTCGCCAGCCGCACCCCGAGTCCATCCAGCGCCATCCGTACGCCTCGGTTGTCGGTAGTGTTCCGGCCCAGCTTGTCGCGGGAGGACACGAGAAGCCAGAACACATCGCGGCTTCGCCCAAGGTCGCCCAGCAACTTTCGCAGACCCGGTCGGTCCTTGAACCTGCCGGAGCCTCCGTGGTCGGCGTAGACGCCCGCGACCTGCGCTGCCAGCGCGCGGGCGAGGTCCTCGCACTCCTGGCGCTGGCGGTCGATGGCAGTCTCCCACCCTGGCGTACGTCCCACCCGCAGGTAGATGACGGCCTTCTTCTGTGAGGACTGCGTTTCTTTTGATGATAGCTTTTCCATACGACACCTCCATTTCTTCAAGAATCATTGTGCGACCCAGCCCATTCTATTTCATTTCCGGTCCGAAATACCCGTCATTTTTCCAGGAATCTAAACCCCCATGAATGCCCGTTTTTCAGCTTTGCACAGGCAAAAACAGGCAGGTTGATGGCTGGGAGGGATGCGCGTGCGCGCATCCCTCCCAGCCGGATGAAGTCGCCTTTCGGCTACCTCACTTGGCGCTCCGGGTTCCGGGCTTGGCAGAGGTTTCGCCAGGCACCGGCGTTTCGGAGGCTGGCCGCAGCAGGGCTTCAACGGCCTGGCGGGCCGCCGCGGCCTGGGCCTCGGCTTCGGCGATGACGCCTTGGGCCTTCTCTGCGAAGTCCGGCGCGGAACGCTTGGCCTCCACGTAGAACTCCACAGCCCAGAGCAGTTCCGAACCCAAAGTGGACTCGTCCACCTTGGCGATCAGCTCCAGCTGAGAATGCAGCGCATTGGGCAGCTTCACTGCCAATGTCTTGTGTCCTGCGATGGACTTTGCGGGTTCCGTCATTGCGGATTCCTCCCCGGTGCGGGTGCGGCCGCTCATCCCGTTGGATGAGGACTTCGGCCGCACGACACCGGCGAGGCACCTGAGCCCCGGGCTCAGGCGGGGCAGGCTTGCAGCTCATCCGACGATCCGCACGCCTTCTTAATCCGCTCCTCGGCCAGTTGCACGTAGTGGGGGTTTAGCTCGATGCCGAGGTAGTCACGTCGGTTTTCACAGGCCACCGCGCCGACGGTGCCGGTTCCAAAGAAGGGGTCCAGCACGACGCCGGGAACGGTCGGGGCGTCGCAGTTGCAGCGGATGAACTCGCCCGCCTCGCGCACCGTGGTGGCTTCCTGATCTTTTGCGGACCACAGGCGCCGCACGGTGTATTGCCGTTTCCAGCCTTGGCCGCAAGCGGTGCAAACGGCCTCCGGACAGGTCGCGAGGAGCGGCCGTTGGGTGAGGCGGGGAGGAAACGTGGCGAAGTGGCCACCGCGATAGTTACTGGCCGGTAGTTGCCAGACGTCCCCGGGATTCTTCCCGAGCGGATGGCCCGGCTGCCCTGGCGGCCGTTCCCTCGCCAGCCCCTCATTGGAGGCGGCGAGCGGTCCCCGGTACGTCGGACGGGCGTGGTCGGCCTTGGCGGCAGCCTTCCCGCCGCCGGAGCGGTGCGGTTCCCGGATGGCATCAAGATCGAAGAAATACCGAGGACTGCGGGCCAGGAAGTAGACCACCTCGTAGGTGAGGGTCAGACGATCTTGGATGGAGCTGGGCATGGGGTTCGTCTTAGCCCACACCACCTTGTTTCGCACGAGCCAGCCAGCACCGGAGAGCGCCAGTACCAGCCGCTCCGGCGCCAGCAGCAAGCCTTTGGGTGCCGCGCCGTATCTGGCGTGACGCGAGAAGCTGTCCCCAAGGTTCAGCCACACGGAGCCGGTGGGCTTCACGACCCGGGCCAGCTCCCGGAACACCGGCATCAGGCCAGCGACCCACTCATCCACCGTGGCCTCAAGGCCCAACTGATCATCATGCCCATAATTCCTAAGGGCGTAGTAGGGCGGCGATGTGATCACGCAGTCCACCGTGGCCGCTGGCAGCTCCCGCAGCCGGGTCGCGGCGTCGCCGGTAAGGATGATGTTGCGAGGAAGCTCCGTCATACGCCTGCCCCCTGAATCAGGCGGGGCACGGCGTCGCCCGTGAGCGCCACCGTGAACAGCTGCCACGTGTCCGCGGGCAGGCGGCTCAGGGCGGCGAGAAGCTGATCCCGGCGGCCTTCATCCGGCACTACCCACAGCACGCGGGGGAAGACCTCACCCTCGCGGCCGGACTGCCAGTAGCGGATGTAGGTCTCGCACTTGCGGCGGATCGTTGACAGCGATTCCGTGGCGCGGTCGATCTCCACTATCCAGGTGTCCTCGTAGCGGCCCAGCCGCAGCGTTACCCGCCCGTCCGGCTTGAGCACCATCCGGCCGCCGCCGACACCAGGGAAGCTGCGCCAACTGGCCGGTTCCGCCTGGAAGCCAGCGACCACCAGGAGCCCGGCGGCCTCGGCTTCACGCAGGGCGACGTACAACTCGGTCACGGCCAAGGAGTGCGCGAGAAACGGCGTGCCCACCGGCCAGGGCCGCTGCCACCGCGTGCGCTCCGGATTCATAAGGCGCTGGCCTGCAACGTCCAGGGTGTAGACAAATCCTGCCGACCCGGCCCGCACCCCACCGACGCGCCGGGGCAGCCGCCCCAGCAGCCGCCGGGCCACCATTCCGGCCAACACTCCACGGGCCCGCCGCGCTGAGACATCACCCAGATGCAGCCGGACCAGCTGCGCCCCGGTGGCCACGCGCACCACGGCCAAGGTTGCAAGAAGCTCCCGTTCGCGGGGCGTGATGGTCGCGGCCAGGGCCGCCACTTGACGTGTGGTCACGTAGCCCCGGCTCATGAATGCACCTCGCGGATGAACTGGGGAGTCGTCTGCACTTTCGCCGCAGATACCGCGCCCAGCCACGGCAAAGGCTGGAGCCAGCTCGACGCGACCGGCACAGCGGCCGGAAGTGCCCGGCTCATTCGGACACCTCACGGCGGCCGACCCGTCCGGCATGCCTACGGCTCTCGTGCCGCGCCCGGATGGCGGCTTCTACCTCGTCCCGGTCCCGGCCCCACTGCTTGCGGGAAGCGGCCCGGACTACCTGGCCGTCGCCGGTGACGGGAGGCGGTGGCAGGGTTACGCCCGTTGCAGGCGGGGCCACGCGCGAGCCCGCAGACAGGGAGACAACGACCTCGTAGGCACCCAGCCCTTGCAGGTCCGAGGCCCCCAGATGGGGCGCGAGCTCCTTGGCGAGTCGCCCGGCATCCGCGGCTGATGTCTGGAAAATCACCCGCGAGCGGGCATTGGCCAACACCGCTTCACGAAGATCGTTTGGAAGCTGGCCGAGGTGTTGGTGGGCCAGGGTCATACCCAGCCCCAGGCCGCGAGCCTGCGCCAAGACGTCGCCGAAGTTCTGCGGCATGTTGACAAAGTCCTGGAACTCGTCGGCGTATAGGAAGGTGGTGGGCCGCTCTCCTGCCGCAACCGCACTCCGGCCGAGCGTGGCTTGCCAGACGCGGGCAACCACCAGCGATCCAACCAGGGCCGCCGCTTCCTCCCCGAGCACGCCCTTCGTCAGCGGCACCAGCACGATCCGCTGGTGGCTCAATGCGTCGGCCAGGTCGAGGCGAGGGTTGGCCTGGCCCAACACGTTGCGAACCCGTCTTCTCAGCAGGAAGGCGCGCAGCTTGTTCATGACGGGGCCGATGGCTTGGGCGCGCTCCGCATCAGACCACGCTTCGTAAGCGGCCCAGAACGGACCCAGGGCTACGGGGTCATCCACCTTCGCCACGAGCCGCCGCCGGAAGCTCGCATCCGTCAAGATCAGGGGCACTTCGCACAGGGTCATGCCGGGTTCGGCGGCCAAGGTGAGCAGCGCCGCCCGGAGGATGTCGTCCGTCCGGGGACCCCAAAACGCCTTGTAGAGCTGATGGAAGATCCCGACGATCTGATCGGCGGCCAGTTCCGGAGCGAGGTGGCTGCCAGACAAGAGGTTCAGGCCCACCGGCCGCGCCTCGTCGCCGGGGTCGAGCACCACGACGTCATCCCGGCGGCCTTCGGGCACGCGGTCCAGGACATCGGCCACCAGGTCGCCTTTGGGGTCAAGGACGACGACGCCACGACCGGCCTTCATGTCCTGCGTGATCAGCCCCAACAGCAAGGTGGACTTACCTACGCCGGTCGGGCCGATGACGTGCAGGTGCCGCAAGCTGTCCGTTACCGACAACCCCAACGGCCGCTCCGCCCCGGGGAAGGTGGACCGCGCCACCGTCCGCGGCCCCATGGGGATGTCGCTTGACGGCGCCAACTGCCGGGTTCCGCCCAGCCGCAGGCCGGGCAACATCACCGAGCCCAAGGGGAAGGCCACGAGCGCGGCCAGTTCCGAGGCGCTGAGCACCAGCGGAAACGTCACCACCGGCAAGCGGCGGGCGGCCATGTCCCGGGCCACCCGGCTCCGGCCAAGCCGCCGGCGGTAGAAGCTCACCCCGGGGGCATGGGCAGTGTGAAGAGTCGCGTTCATCCGTCCGAGGAGTTGCCCGGCCCGCTTCGGCGTCCGGGCCACCGCCCCGATCCGCCCGGCGGCAACAAACATGGCCCCGGACTGCTTGGCTCGCAGGTCCTTGGTTGCTGCCGCGTCGAGCCTCGCGCCGGAAACGAGCCGCTCCACCACTTGCCCGATGAACCCGGCTGAGCCCGGCCCAGAATTTTCGACCACGGGCCTGGTGGGACGGGCGGGCATGAGGGCCCACTGCATGACGAGCCGTTCCCCGGCGGCCAGGGGCTGGAGGCTGGCCAGCATCGCCGTTGACACCACTTCCGGGCGACTCACTTCGAGCGGACGCCGCAGGGTAGACAAGCCCAGGCTCACCGCCGAGGTTGGCAGTGGCAGCTCGTACCCGTTGTCCGGCGTCACCGCCACATCCGGCATCGCAGCGCGGATGGCCGCCAACACCACGGCCGCATCCACCCGAGGCACGAGCAGGTGGTGCGCAATTCCCGCCGCCGTGGCCGACACCTCGATTACCACGCCCCGCACCGCCCAGGCCCGCCGCCACCAAGGCGCGGCCAGGCCCGAAAGGCCCGTCAGCATGGCCACCACTGCCAGCGGCTCCATACCTGGGGGAAAGCGCAGGGCGTAGACGGCCAGATCCTGCCGGAAGCGGGCCTCATCGCGTGCCCGCAGGGCCACGATCCCCGCCATGGCCGAGGTCACCAGGCCGCAGATGACCAGGCACATCCAGAAGAGGAGTTCACTGCTCATCGGGGGCCTCCTTCCCTGCCGCGCTTTCGGACGCCTGGCGGACCTTCGCCCGTGCCTGCTGCTGTCGGGCCAGCTCTATGAGCGCCAGCACATACAAGCCGATATTTGGTTTTTCCCGGGGTACCCCCGTGACATGAATACGACGCGCCATACACACCCTCCTTGCATGGTTAATACCTTCGGCCGACCACGTGGCCGCATCGAAGAAAGCCCGGGAACCCACCTGGGCCGTTGCTGTAACACGATTAGTTATAGCCTGGCGAGGCCCACTAGCGCCGCAGGTAAAATGCTAATTAATCAAGGGAATAAATACCGAACGCCTGGAACAACTCACAGGTGAGAGCGCCAGCGCAAGATAATGATGACGACCACGGCCATGATGAAAACGGGGATCAGGGCGGGCAGGGCGGCCGAGATAAACTCGGCCGCCACCTTCACCCCGACGCAGACCAGGAAGATCAGGATCAGGGTCTCGGTGAGATGCTTGCTCACGGCTCCAGCTCCACCGCAGGCCGCTTGCGGCGGGAACCAGACCGCGCCCCGCACGACGGGCACCGCGACGGCGAGACGTGCAGGCAGAAGCCCCCGCCGCAGTTGCGGCAGCACCAGCCCTCCCGCACGACATGAGCCAGAGCCGAGGCAACGAAGCGGCGGGCCGGAGCGTCGCCGCTGTCATCTTGGCCGAGGCTTTCTACCTGGCCCTCCGGGGCCTGGTGCTCTCGGTCGTTGGGCAGGCCCCGCCGGTCAGGCTCCATCACGACGCCCCCGCCTGGCCTCAATCTGCTTGAACAGGACTCTGGCCCGGGCGTTGGCCGCGGTCGCGTACAGCTTCACGACCGCATGCGCCACGATGTAGACGACCACCAGCGGATGCAGGGGTGCGAGGACCCACCAGGCCAACTTAATAACCAGGAGCACGCCAGCGGCTCCGGCCAGTCCGGCCGCCGCCCCCTTAGCGGCCGCGCCGCTGGGAATCTTTACGGATTTCACGGGCTACCTCCAATTTGAGGAGTCGGGAAAGAGTGAGGATGAGGAGGAGATGGAGGCGGTACGAGACGGCCTCACGAAGGTGAACACGCAGCCGGGGCAGCCCTTCGGCCACGAAGAACCAGGCCATCACGAGGACAAAAGCGGCCACGAAGCCGACGCCCATGATGGCGAGGTATTCGAGCAGCGAGCGGGCCAGGTGGCCGGTCACGGGCGCTTCCGCCGGATCTCACGCCAGGCCTTCGGAGCCATCCAGACGATGAGGCCGAGGAAGTAGCCGACCGCCAAGATCTCTGCGAGGTTCTCAATCACTGGCGGGTGACATGGTTGACGGCGACGTCGCCAATCGCGAGCTGAATACGGCATTCCAGCTCTCGGGACGACAACTCCAAGGCCGGGTTGTCCCGCGTGCGGACGTGGATGTAGGCATCGTTCTGCGCGAACTCGTCAACCGCCGCACGCAGCAGGCGGCCACCATCTCGCATTCGCAGCTGCGCCTCAAGCATGTCCAGTTGCTCCCGCAGGACCACAGCCCTCGCGCGAACGACCGCCTCTCCCTCCACCTCCCGCAGGCGGCGGGTGACGGCGCGGCCTTGGACGGTGAAGCGGTCCAAGCTCGTGGGGCGGTAGGGCTCCAGATCTGTCATGGGCGGCTCCTGGTCTGCCGGGCGGCGATCTGCCGCTTGCATGACCCGAAGTTCCGTCCGGGCTCCTGCGCTGAGGAGGGCCTCAGGTGGCACTCGGTTGGCAGCGCGCACCATGGTCGCTATGCCGCAGTCAGATCAGCTCGACCAGCTCACCGCCGAGTTGGCCCTCGTCCGCGAAGCCGGAGACTCGGCGCTGGACGTGGAAGCCCTCCTGAACGGGGACACGAACCAGCTCTCGACCTTCTGTGCCCTTCCGGTCGTAGCCGCCCGCACCCTCGTCAACACCACCCTGGGAACCGCCCAGGCCACCGTGGAGCTGGTGCGGGAGGCAGCCGAACGCTTGGGCGACGACCCGGAAGAGGTCCAGGCCCAGCTGCTCTTTCGCGTTCACTACCGCACCAAAAAGCTTGATCCGGCGGAGGCTCGGCGTAAGGCGCAGGAGGAGAGCGGCGTCGAGATGCGGCAGTTCCGTGGCCGCCGGGAAGAACGCCTCCGGCGGCTCGTCGCCCAGCAGATCCTGGAGCTCCAGCGGGAGAGCGACCTCCGGGCCGACGTCCAGCGGATGATGGTCGGGGCCGAGGTGCCCCAGAGCGTCGCCCTGTACTGGCTGAGTCTGTTCCGTGATCATTACTTCCGCATGGAGACGGCCGGGTACGCGCTCCAGACCGACCTGACCACCGCCCTCGTGCAGCGGCGGGACGGCCTGCCCAGCTGGGAGAAGTACCTCGATCTGGTGCTGTGGTGGACCGTCGAGTTCTCTTACGAGCGCGACCGCTTCTTCCGCCTCCACGGGCCTCTGTGGTTTGCCCCCACCGACCCCGGCTGCGAAACCCTGTGTGACGCCGCCGAACGCATCGAGTACCACGACGCCTTCCCTGAGGAGTACATCTCGCGCCTGCGCCTCATCCGCAGCCGCCTCGAAGCCCCCGAGCCCCACCTCTTCGAGGAGGCCGTGCGCACGGCCGGAGAGTGGGACTTTGCTACGAGCAAGCTCCAGCAGTGGGTGACGCTGTGCACGTGCGACCTTGACCACCCCGCCGACCGCTGCGAGATCCACCTAGTGATGCGAAACACCGACACCTTCGGCCAGACCGTTGAGACCGAGTTCGAGCTGATCCAGAACTGGTACCGGACCGAGCGGTATGCTGCCGATCCGGGAATCCGAGATTTGGTGATGGGGTTTCGGACTCCTGGGGGTGAGCGCCCATATGTGGCGGAGCAAAAGTGACTGCCACCATAGGCCTCAAATATCGTAGGGTATTTCAGGGCTATGGTTGCTCCCCATGCCGCGCCCCGAGTGGGGCACGACATGGGGTGGACGCTAGTCGACCGGCTCCATGTCGGGACCGTCATCGACCGCACCCAGGTACTCGTCCGCCAAGGCGGTCAGCACGCTATCGTCCGCGTCGGAACTGATCTTCAGTTGGGCGCATTCGCGACCGAACTGCAGCTGAATCGATTCGTTCTCGGTCAGCAGGATGATCGAGCGCTCGACCAAGTCGACCGCGGGGTACGCAGGCAGCGGGCCATCGTCCCACCCGCGCCGTTCGTCCACCAGCGTCCGAATGGCCTCGGCGTAGGCGACAAGAAAAGCTGGAATCCTGTCCGTCGCTGCCCACATGTGCATGAGCGACTGCTCGCCGACGAGGTAAGCCCTCGTCCCGAGGACGTAGGCGGCGGCCGTCTCGAAGTTCCGGAGTCTGCCGAAATCGAGGCTGACGTCCATAATATTCTCCACTGCCTCAGACCAGGTATTTCCTGGCTGGGCACATTGACTGGCATACGCCTCGCGCATGTAGAGGCCAATGCGCCCAGCCCGAACGGCGATCTCTGGGCAAGGCGGAGTATACAAATAATGACACGAAGATCAACAAAGTCAATAGACCCCAACCGCCCTTAACAACCTAGGCCCGCGCCGAGTGCGCCCTCAATAGGTGCCAGGCATACCTCCGCGATGCCAACATTGAGTAGGCCTACGAGTACTGAGCGCAACCGACTCACCGCGGTCGCGTAATTGACGTCGACGCGCACGTCTGCCGCCGTATAATCTGCAGCACAGAACGCAAGCTCGACCCACGCGGGGGCGTTATGGGCGACGATCCGGAGCTTAATCGTCTTGGCAAGGAGAAGGACTGGGCAAAGCAATGGCTCGTCGAGCCCAAGCGTGACCTCGATCATGCCTTCGAGGTCTACAGCAGGCTCAGGAGTCATAATCAGGGACGGCTTGACTACCTCAAAGAAGAAGGCGACCGGGAACATCAGAACATGCTTGAAGCACAGCGGCAGAGACAGCATTGCTACGAATTTGGCCAGCACGATCAAATTGGCTACTGGAGAGACCAGGCATCCCACCATCGCGACTTGCGCGATCGACACCAGGAGGAAAGGAAAGGCCTGCTTACCGAACTGATCGAAGCGCGTGACAGGTTTTATTCATGTCGCGACAGATACCGCGAGAAAAGGGCCGAGTTTGATCGAGCCCAGGAGGCGTTCAACGCTCGCCTTCAATGGCTGAAGGATCAAAGAGAAATTCAAAGAAAAGCAAGAGATGATCACCGTCGCAGATACGGAGACGAGCACTAAACTTAGAGACTTTCAGCAGCTCTGCGCAGTGAGATGATTCGGCTAAGTAAAATCTTGACGGTATCAGCCGCGCCACGATTAGGGAAGCGCTCGCAGGCGAAGGGTCGATGTTGTGAAGCTGGGCCAGATTACTGGACCGTTGATGCTGCGGGCAGGTTCGGCTCCTGTAGCTTCCACGCCAGCACCACCCCGGACCGGGGCAATACCCCACCCGAACTCTTCCCGGATCGTCTGCTCGGGCACCGACTCCGGCGCATCCATAATGCGGGCGTGATTGCTGCTGGCGAAGAAGTCCAAGAGCCGCACGTGCTGGACCCCTGCGTTGCGGTAGTCCAGTTGCCCCGTTAGCCCTCGGGTGGGCTGCTCGACATCGATCTTGATCAATCTTCCGTCCTGCCGCACCAGCGTCCGGTAGGTGTAGGAGATCACCACGGGACATGCCGCCTCGACAGCGGCCTTGCCGACGGAAACGCTGTAGGTCTGGCTGCCCGGTCGCGCACTGCGGCGGATGGGCCGCTCCTTGTCGTCGACCGTGAACTGGACCAGCTCGAAGGCTTCCGGGGAGTTGCCGTCCAGGTCATCGACGGGGCGGCACCACCAGGCGGAGGTTGGCCCGGCTTCTTGGCTCAGGTCGCGGTACTCCTGGTGCGTATTGTGCCTCTCAATAAGGGGACACGGTAGCGATCACTAGCCGAATGCGATCCTCAACAGATCGACTGAGTCTTCAGTGACCCCTTTATCATTAGGTGGAATCGTAAAGACAATATTCGCGCGATGCGTGCTGTCGATTGATTTCGCGAGATATACATCTTCGTCTGGTAGCCACCAACGCATAAGCGAGACACGACTCCCCTCGCCGTCACGCTGTACTGCGCGTTCTATTCTCCCACTCCGGTCTCCGGTCGCCCAAAAGGAAAAATCGTAGATATGCGCGAGCTCGGGTCGCAAAGCATATACGCCCTCGACGATAAGAAAACCTTTCGCGTCGATCTCCCGCGATTGAGCAAACAAGTTAGTCTGCCAGTCGTATGGACACCAAGATGCCTTGCCCGTTTGTTTAATGCTCGTTAACACTGTTCTCAGTGTACGCCAATCTAAGTCGTGGCCGATCTCAGACGATACAACTCCTCCTTCACGCCGGTCATCTAGAGGGCGGATAAATTCGTCAACCGAGATTACATGTGCTTCTTCCCCGAGGAGTCTCAGGCGACCAGCTAAACACTGCGCAAGGTAGCTCTTTCCGGCTCCAGATCCGCCATCAATACCAATGAAGAGAATCTCTGGATTAGCTACCTTGGAACGCAGGATACCCGCCAACAGTCGAACGGGTACTAACATATGTGCCACCTTTGCAGTTGACAATCTCTTAGTCTACTCATATATTATATTTGATTGAACAAAGGGCTCGGATAGTGAACGAGGTTGATCCAGCAGTATTCGAGAAGCTCCGTGAACTACGCCCGAACCTCCTCAAATCGTTCGGAAACGCAGTATCTACCGAGAAGGGTGATGGTACTAGTGTCACCAAACTCGACAAGTGGGCCGAATTACGAATTCGTGAACTTCTTGCGAAAGTAGACCCAAATACGCCAGTGGTAGGGGAAGAGTTCGGCGGAGAACGTGCGGACAGATTCTGGCTAGTCGATCCCATCGACGGCACAGACTGGTACATTCGGGGATTCCCTGAATGCGTTTCACAACTGGCTCTGGTTCAGGATGGCCGGGTCAACGTTGGGGTCATATATGATTTTATTCAAGATGCGCTCTATATTGCCGTTCGGGGTCGAGGCGCACGTAGGAATGGCAACCTGATACACGTCAGCGACCGGAAAACTAGCCAGTCGATCATATATTTTGAGTCATCTAACGACTATAGTCGCCGGAAGCCCTACTACCAGCAGCTATGTGAAGCAGGATTTGTTGGAAATGTCGTCTGCAACTACGCAGGCGGCTGGAAATTTAGCCAGCTTGCATCTGGGGTTATTGACGGGATCATCTGCGATGACTCATGGGAGAAGGACTGGGACGTAGCACCAGGAAGTTTACTGGTCGAGGAGGCGGGCGGCATAATTCATAACATAGGCAAATCAGGATATTCTTATAAAGATACGAATCTGATAGCAACAACCCCAACTGTTCATGCGGAGCTCGAGGCAAATCTACTGGTTTAGATCCATGCCACTTTCTACTTTAGTCACGATGTGTTCCGGTGCAATTAGGCATGTAGATGGTAGGATGCCTATCCGGTGCTTCGCAAAGAGACCGGTCGTCCATAGCACGGCATTCTCGCCATGTAGAAGAGTCCCGGCCGCTCGCCAGGTAGCATCGCTGTATGCGGCGGATTGGAAGATCCAAGCTGCGTATTCGCCGTTACGGTCGAACCCTGACCCAAGGGCGAGGTGTCCCAGTACATCATGGACGGCCCGGAAGCGATCGTACGAGCCTCCGCGGGTTGCAGCGAGAATGGGATGGATGTTGCTCTGGACCGCGATCGTTCCGATTCTCAGGGTCCCTGTATAGCGAACTTCTGCACACATCTCATCAGCACTATTATACGGCTCAAACTCGTCAACGTAATCTACTTTAAGGCCGGTAGCCGATATCAATCGCTGATAAATATGGTCGGTTTCTCGGACGAGATTCCGGTAAGCACACAATATCTCATCCGACAGATCACTTGGCATTCTCCGAAACGCTGAGCTTACCCTTAGCCCCCAGGCATAAGTGATACTTGCTTGACGGAAAGCAGACGGCGAGTTGAGTCTCGACCGGTTATGAAGACGTATAGTCGAAGCAAAATCCGCCATTTCCGCAATTGGATCAAAAGACGGAGCCACTTCGGGAAGCGCGAAGCGCTCGCTCGTACACACTCAAGAATCCTCTCTTGATTTGACGCCATACACAAAAATAAATTCTTCTGATAGTTGCAGGAGATCGATCGGGCCGAATCTTTTTTCAAGCTCTGCGATCCCCGCTTCGATTTCGACGTCCGTGAAGGAAGCTAGAAGAGACATCCACTTACGGCGAACCATCGAGAGATAGACGGACTTTGGTATTGAGAATGGAATGTCGACTCGGCGCCATGTAGTCTCCATGCCGGCATCACGCATCGATGCCGCGTAACTAGTCAGGTGTTTCTTGGCTGACGGTTACTGGTTGTCACGCGGTGGCGGTGGGGGCTTGGGTGTTGGTGGGCAGCCAGGGGCGGCCCTCGGCGAGTTGGACGAGGGCGTCGAGCATGGCGAGGCCGTGTTTGGCGGTGGTCGAGAGGTAGCTGCGCAGTGCGCAGAACTGGCGGGCGCCGGTGAGGGAGCGCAGGCAGCCGGAGACCTTCTGTCTCAGCTTGACCATTCTGATGTCGCGCTCCGGCCCGTTGTTGTCTGGTGGGATGGCCAGGTTGTTCAGGAAGCGCAGGTAGTCGGCCTCGCGGTCGGCGAGGCGGCGGGCCAGGGCGTTGTGCTTACGCATCAGCTTCGTCGAGCGGGCCTGGGTCTGGCTGATCCCGATCTGGACGGCGTGGCGCAGCCGGCGCAGCGGCTCGGCGGTCGCTTCGGGAGCGAGGGCGGTGGCGCCGGCGGCGCGGGCGTCGGCGGCGAGCCGCTCGAGGTCGACGAGCGCCTCGCCGGCCTGCGTCGCCCAGCACCAGCCGTCGGGCGGCGACGTGTCTGCGACCGCGGTCAACTCCCGCGCCACGTGGGCACAGCAGAGCTGGTGATCCGTCTGGACGTAGGTGTCATACGGCGACCAGCAGTCGTGCACCGCGACCCCGGTGTAGCCGGGCAGCACGCCCAGGTAGGCCATCCCCTCGACGCCGCGGCGGAGGTGGCAGACGAGCAGGGTGTACTTCTCGGTGCGGGCGCAGTGCACCCAGTGCAGCTTCCCGGCGACGCGCAGCCCGGTCTCGTCGAACCCGGCGACCGGCGCCGCCGCGATCTCGTCGCGGACCCTCGGGAGGAACTCCTTGGCCAGGCGGGCCGCGGCGCGGGCGAGCATCGCGGCGACCGTGCCCGCCGACAGCGGCGTGCCGAACAGTTCGGCCATCGCGGCGGCGGCCCGGTCGCGCGCCAGGAACTGGCCGCCATAGAGATAGAGGACCGTCGCCTCGACCCGCGGGCCGTACTGGACCGGGGCGTCGGCCCCGCGCGGTGCCGCCGCCCGGGTCCGGGTCCCGCAGCAGGCGCACTCCCGCTCGACCAACCGGTGCTCGACGACCAGCGGGACCGGTTCCGGCAGGTCCACGACCTGGCGCCGCTCGACCGAGGTGACCGCCGCCAGCACCAGCCCGTCCCCGCAGCCCCGACACACCGCCGGCTCATGGGTCACGACCCGGCCCGGGTCCGCGGCCAGCCTCAGCGTCGACCCCTCATGCCCTTCCTGCCCCCCCGGCTTCCGGCCGGTCCGCGCACGCCGCGACTTCGGGTCCGGCTTCCCCAGCCCGTCCGAGCTCGGCGGCTTCGAGGAGTTCCGCGAGCTCGTCGCCACCTGGGCCCGCAACGCCTCGATCTCGGCGTGCGCCTTCTCCAACGCGGCCCGCAACCCGGCGACCTGCGCGGCCTGCGCCACGACCAGCACCGCGAGCTCGTCATACGACGGCGCGGGCTGATCGACGGAAGACACACGATCAACCTACGAGACGGTCACCCACCGCACCCACCCCGCGCCCACACCGATCGTCACCAAAACGACCCGACCTGCGACAACAGCAAAAGATCAGGAGGCCTGACTAGTTACAATGCCGCTACGTTTAGGAAATGAGGCTGGCTTTGCTCGAATAGGGCAGCTGCTGCCGAGAAGAGTGGATATGGCAGGCGAGGGGGCCACATCACTATCAGGCACCTTCCACCGACGTTTAGTTGTGTTGACATCCGGAGGAATATCTCATCAAGGTGAGAGAAGTGGTGGACTACCTCTTTTACTAGGATTGCGTCGTAGGTACTATTCGACGCTAAGAATGTTTCAGCGTCATTCCTTACCACTTTGAATCGGCTGTCCGTCGCAAGACGCTGAATCGCTGGCGCGAAAGGTTCGACGCAAGTTATTGGGTTTACAGGGCTGCACCGTTCGCTTAGTTTCTGTGCGTAAACTCCGGTCCCCGCAGCCAGGTCCACGATGTGGTCGGTCTGGCTTGGTCTGAGATCTGTGATGATTTCACTCACCACCCTGTTCACATAGTGCGGTGAATGACTCCAAATCTCATCGTGATTGGCTGTTGTTCGATAGGGATGCTCATAAGAGGGAAAACTCAAAGTAGATCTTCTCCAAGTGATGGTTGGCCATTCCTAATTGGCTCTCGATGGCCTCTCGCAAGAATCATCATTGAGACAGCTCGGGCCGGGCCGAAGACCGACCACATCGACGACCGCTCTTCCATTTTGATTCCATATCCGTCACACTCAGTGCTGGACATAGGACTAAGAGGGGGTGTCTTGACGCATAAGGACGCCACCGGAGGTGAGCCAGCCAGTTCGACTGTCGAGCGGCGTGTCGACACGGCGTTACGCTCAGTTCGCAAGTCTCGCGGATTGTCACTGCGGCAGATGGCGAGACTGCTGGGCACGGCCACCGGCGGCGCTGGCAGCGTAAGCGGTAAGGACGGAAACGCCTATCACCACCACCCCAAGCCGTACACAGCACCACGAGGATGCGCAGAAATCTTGAAAATATAAGCCTGCCTCAAGATAGACGGATCACGGTCTCTCTTTCTGGCTGTCGGTATCTCTATGCGCCCTCAATCTTGCTTTGGTACTTCTGGGCCAGGGTGAGTGTCGGACTAGCTAAGCCTCTGTCGGAAGGAAGGCCGCGTCAACGCTACGAAGAGAGGCAACCAACTCTCCTTACGCAGGGTGATCAGCGCGCAGTAGATATGGGTATGAAACGGTCAACGGACACGGGGGTCCGCAGTGAGTCCACGACCAGCCGCGTCGCGGCATGACGCCGCCGCTCTGCACTTTCTCGCAACGGCAGCCCAACTGCTCGACGCCTATCTTGATGTAAAGCAAGAAGATCGGCCTCCGCGCCTTCGTGCCATCCGCTTCCCGGCGGCTCTCGACTGGCTTCGTGTCGAAGATGTCATTCGGCTAGCGGCCGAGAATGGCAAGCCGAATACGAGCGCCAAGGCCTTCCGGCAACGATGGCCAACCAAGGAGAGGTTTCTGGCGGACGCTCTTGTGTATGCGCTCCTCTACGAGGACGAAACCATGGTGAACCCCGGGAATCCGCTGCCGCTACTTTCCCCTCTACACGGCGCGCCCTCGTCCATGGCAGAAACCGTCTCGCAGGTATCGGACGCGACGCTCGATGAACTAGCCTGCCACCCGCGAAGCTACCTCATTACCCATCTAGCAGCGCTTCTGCCTCAGCACCCCGAGATGTGGAACGCAGTGCTCCCGACCATACAAACTAACCTGCAAAGATGGGCGGATAGCTACGCCGAGCTGATCGAGGGTCTTGGAATAGTCTTACGGCCCGGCTGGAACCCATTGCGTATCCAGCTCGCGCTTCAAGCCATGCTCGACGGTTTTCTTATCCGGTACCGTCTCCAGCCCGGCGACTACCCTACTTCGAGGTGGGAGGGCGCTGGAATTTACGCAGACACAGTAGTTGCGTTCCTGCTTGGCATCGTAGACAGCGAGCGGACGGGGAAATCTGCGCGAACGGCACTCGATGAGGCACTTGGCGCCAAGTAGCAACCAAGGTTGTCTATCGAGCTGACTATTTCCGATTCTGTTTTAGGTCGTCCAACTCCCACGCCAGCACCACCCCCGACCGTGGCAACACCCACCCATCAAACTCCGCCCGGATCGTCTGCTCCGGCACGGCTTCCGGCGCCTCACTGATGCGGGCACGGTTCGTGCTGGCGAAGAAGTCGAGAAGCCGCACGTCCTGGACCGCCGCATCGCGGTAGTCCAGTTGGACCGTCAACCCTCGGGTGGGCTGCTCCACGTCGATCTTGATCAACCTGCCGTCCTGCCGCACCAGCGTCCGGTAGGTGTAAGAGATCACCACGGGCTCACCTGCCTCGACGGCGGCCTTGCCGACGGAGACGCTGTAGGTCTGGCTCCCGTCGCGGGCGCTGCGCCGGATGGGCCGCTCCTTGCCGTCTACGGTGAACTGCGCTAGCTCGAAGGCTTCCGGGGAGCCGCCGTGCAGGTCATCGACGGGACGGAACCACCACGCAGAGGTTGGCCCCGCCTCCTGGCTGAGGTCGCGGTATTCCTGGCGGTCGGAGACGCAGACGAACCGGCGCATGGGGCTGGCCGGGATCGTTGTGTACTCCCACCGGGCCGTGAGGGCAAACATCGGGGTGCGGGTAGCGGGCGAGGCACTCCCGGAGGGAGTGCCTCTAACCATGGTTAGAGGCGAAAGGGTCAGCTCCACCCGGGCGTCGTGCCAGCGCTCCGTGGAAGCGATGGCCAGGTCCCGGATGTCGCCGTAGAGCTCACGGGCGAAGGTGACGTCTCCCAGACGCAGCGCCAGGCTGTTGCGCAAGATCTCGTCCAGCATGTCGGGTGTGGCCACTCGCGCGAGGTCGGCTTGATCGAAGGCGAACCCGCGGATGACGGCGTCGCGCAGGGCTGGGGCTTCCTCGGTGATGATCTGGCGCAGTTGCTCCGACTGGAGGCGGCTGGCGCTGCGCCGCTGCACGTAGTCGAGGCCGATCCCCAACAGGCCGAAGGAAAATAGTATGCCGCCGATCTCGCTCACGGGGAAGAAATTCAACCAGGCGAGCCTCGGAAACAGATGCAGGTTTTTCGCGAGCACCAGCAAACCGACCCCGAGCACAGCGACCACGAGGCCGATGAAGGCGGTTTGGAGCTTGTCGTAATCTTCGTGCAGGTTTGCCATGGCGTTTCGTCGTCATTGTGACACTTTTTGATCATGCCGCGCGATCCCGGACGCAGCACAAAGCTCCGGCGCCTCGGCCACATGCCGATAACGTCCGGAGCTTTGCGGGGGCGCTTGCCCCCAGTGCATCAGCTACCCTCGCCGCCGGTCATGCTGTCACCTCCTTTCGTGGACGGTATTTGTCTGACAGGCCCGATGCTACTCATAAGTCTGTAGACCTACAAGTAGCAGCACGGGCACTGTCGGCTCTGTCATGGAGGGCCAGCTGCAGCGCATCGTGGGGCACAACCTGCGCCGCTACCGCGAGGGACGCGGCCTCAGCCAGGAAGCCTTCGCCGATGTCGTCGGCGTCCACCGCACCTACATGGGCGGCCTGGAGCGCGGCGAACGCAACCTCACGCTGCGGTCCCTGGAGCGGCTGGCCGCCACCCTCCACGTTGATCCTTTGGACCTGCTCAGGGAGTCGTGGCGGCCGTAGGGTCCGCCTCCCCTGGTTCGTAAATGGCTGGATGCGACTCTTCGACCGGCTCGCAGCCGCCAATCTTGGTGAAAATCGTCCAGGCGATCAGCTCACAGGTGCCACGGCCAATCCGGCGGGTAATGCGCTGGGAGCGGTCTTCCACCTCCAGCGGCAAAATGGCCTCGGGCTCGTCGGCGGCGCGGTGCGCCCAGGCGTGGGCGTCGCTCCAGTCGGCAAAGGTTGCCAGCTGCTCGCCGTAGCCGTTTAGGACGGCGTAGGGCCGGATTCGTCGGGGCGGGAAGCTCGGGCCTGCCTGCGCTTCTGCCGGTCGGCAATCTTGGTCAGCTGCCCGTCGATCCATCGGGTCTCCTCCGTGACGGTTTCGACGCGCTCTACGAGGGCGGCGTATTCAAGCGGCAAGGCGCCGAGGCGGTCCCGGTACCGAGCGAGACCTGATTCCAGCTCGTCGAGCTGCGCCACGACGAGCTGGCATTCAAGCTGGATAAGTCGCAGCGGCAGATCTTCATACGGCGGTCCGTTCCGACATGCGCCGTTCGCCCAGCCACCCACCCGTGTCCTCCGCCCGTCGCTCCTACCTACGCCTGGCGGGCACCCGGGACCGGGCGCTTGCACCAGGCGACGGTTTTTCGCACCCGGCCCCGGGGCCTGGCCGGACCATGACGCACCCCGCCGGACCTGGCCAAGAGGCCGCGCGAATGCGGATCATGCACCGCGCGTATGGCCCCTCGCCACCACTTACCGTGACGCATAGACTCCGGAACCGACCGGATGATCCAATCGGTATGGGAATGGGGGCATCGTCGTGGACGAGGGCGAACCCTCCCGCCGGTACTGCCGCTGCGGCACCCGGCTAGCCCGGGACAATTCCGGCTCCCAGTGCGGTTCGTGCGCCCGCCAGGCCCGGAACCTCGTGGCTGCCGCCCCCGAAGTGCCCGCCCAGTTCTGGGAGACGGACCAACTGCGGGACGCCTTGGCGGCCTGGCACATGGGCCGGGTCATCGCGGCCTATCGCACCCCCCCCTTTCACAACCCGCCGCTGTCGCAGGACGTAGTGGCGGGGTGGATGGATCTGACCCAGGCGCAGCTGTCCCGCATCGAGTCCGGGGAGCCCATCACCGACCTTGCGAAACTCATCCGCTGGGCACAGGCGCTGCGCATCCCCGAGGCGTTGCTGTGGTTCAAGCTGCCCCCGGTGCCGGGCCAGATGGCTCCGGTCCACCCCGCCGGCGTCCCCCTCGACCACTTGGAGCAGTTGCGCCGGCAGGCCGAAGGCCACCTCACGACTGGCGCACCCACCGCGGCCACCATGGACGACTGGGAACGCATCGTCTCCGGTCACGGCCGGGCCACCCGGTACCTTCCCGCCGCCCTGCAACTGGAAGATTTGGCCCGGGACTTCGGCGACGTCCAGCACGCCTTGGCTACGCGCCAGCCTTCAAGCACAACCCGGCAGCTCACCCGGGTGACGGCGCAGCTGGCCGGGCTCATCAGTCTGGCGCTGATCAAGATGGGGCAACGCGGGCCCGCCCGGGCCTGGGGCCGGACCGCCCGCCTGGCCGCCGATGAAGCTGGGGATGCGGCGCTGTCTTCGTGGGTCCGTGCCCAAGACGC
This sequence comes from Pseudofrankia sp. DC12, assembly GCF_000966285.1. Lineage (NCBI taxonomy): Bacteria > Bacillati > Actinomycetota > Actinomycetes > Frankiales > Frankiaceae > Pseudofrankia > Pseudofrankia sp. DC12. Next base: position 3,999,979 of record NZ_KQ031391.1, on the reverse strand, counting down.
CTACACCTTCTATTACGGCGGCGCCGTACCCGAGGCCATCGCCGCCGCCAAAGAAGCCCAGGCCATCGCCGGGCGCACTCCGTGTGTGGGTGCCGTCCTGGCTGCCGCCCTCCAGGCCCGCGCCCATGCGGTGCTCGGGCAGGGGGACGAAACCGATGCGGCTCTTCGTCGGGCCGAAGCCATCCTGGCCGGACTCTCCCCTGAGGACGTAGCCGAATCCGCTTTCGGCTACAACGAAGCCCAGCTGCGCTTCCACGAGGGCAACGCCCTCACTCACCTCCGCGACCGAAGCCGGGTCTGGGAAGCCACCGACCGGGCGCTGGCCCTGTATCCGGCCAGCGACTACATGGACCGCACTCTGATCCAACTGGACCGGGCCGACTGCCTCATCCATGACGGCGAAGTCACTGAAGGTGCCGCCCAAGTCGCCCGCACCCTGCTGGAGCTGCCCGCTCAACGACGGGACGGCCTCATCGTCCAGCGGGCGCGGGGCCTGGCCCAGAATGCAGCCCGCCGGGGCGGCCCAACCGCGGCCGTCCGCCAGTTGCATGAGCTGCTGGAACTGCCCCCTGGACTTGTCGGAGGCGGGGCCTAAACTCTCGCGGGTGACGATCACGGTGCAGCCTGCCAGCCAGGACGACGCCGAAGACCTGGCCGCCCTCATGGTGGAGCTGGACACCTTCTACGGTGCGCCGCCCACCGAGGACGCCGCAGTCCTCGCCGCTCAGATCCAGCGGTTGCTGTTCGGACCCATCCCTGCGGCCTACGTCTTGCTGGCCCGGGAAGAGGATCGGCTCGTCGGGATGGCCTCGTACTCGTACCTGTGGCCCGCCGCCGGGGTGACGCACTCACTGTTTCTCAAGGAGCTGTACGTCTCGGAGGCCGCCCGGCGGCACGGGGTGGGGCGGCTGCTGATGGAGCACCTCCGGGCCATCGCCACGGAGCAGGGGTGCAGCCGGGTGGAGTGGACGACGGATACGGAAAACACCGGGGCGCAGGCGTTCTATGGCGCTTTGGGTACGCGGGTGCATGCGAGCAAAGTCTTCTACCGGGCACAAACGGAGAATCACAAGATCACATGAATCTGGCAGCTCAAATCTCGCTGATTACGGTACCGCAGGAGTTCACGCGGCTATGCAACGCCGTACTCCGGGCCGAGTACGGCTCCGACTTCTTGCCGATTGACGACGACCGATCAGATCGCGGCAACGACGGTTATCTGAAGCCAGAGAAGCGCCTTTTCGCCATGCACTGTTTTAAGCGAGCCCAGAACCAGGGCCTCGACGGCGAAATCAGATCGAAGATGCTCGGCGACTTGGCGAAGGCCGTCAAACTTAGAACCGAAAGCGCGTGGATAATAGAGGGCGGCATCAAACGGTCATAGCGACGCCCCGATAGGATGATCGCGATGGTGTCGAGGGGCTGGATGGTGGATGGGCGTACGGGAGCGGTTGACGGTGGAGGACCGCGAGGTCATCTCGCGGGAGTTGAGTCAGGAGCGTTCGGCTCGGTATATCGCCGCTGTGCTCGGTCGTCATCATTCGGGGATCTCCCGGGAGATCGAGCGTAACGGCGGTGCCGCGGCGTATCGGGCGGTGGATGCGCAGGCACGGTGTGATCTGATGTGCGCCCGCCCGAAGGAACGGAAACTCGTCGCGTCGAAGGAGCTGCACGACGCGGTGAACACCGGCCTGGTCGAGAAGTGGTCGCCGAAGCAGATCAGCGAGAGACTGCGCACGGACTTTCCCGACGACGAGAGCATGCGCGTGAGCCACGAAACAATCTACGAGTGCCTCTACCTCCAGGCGCGCGGCGAGCTGCGGACGGAACTGAAGATCGCGCTGCGTAAGGGCCGGGCCAGGCGGGTCAACCGGTCGCGCAGCACCCTGACCAGGGGCGGGATCGTCGGCATGGTCAACATCAGCGAGCGGCCGAAGGAGGCCGAGGACCGCGCCGTCCCCGGTTTCTGGGAGGGCGACCTGATCATCGGGAAGGGCAACAAGTCGCAGATCGCCACGCTGGTCGAGCGCACGACCCGGTTCGTGATGTTGGCGCGAATACCGTACGACCGTAACGCCGACAAGGTCGCCTACCTGCTGGGCAAGAAGATGGAGACCCTGCCCGAGTTCATGCGGAACTCGGTGACCTGGGACCAGGGAAAGGAGATGGCCCGGCACGCCGATTTCACCGTCCGCACCGGTATTCCCGTGTATTTCTGCGACCCGCACTCACCGTGGCAGCGCGGCTCGAACGAGAACACCAACGGGTTGCTGCGCCAGTACTTCCCGAAGGGCACCGACCTGTCCTTGCACACGCAGGAAGAACTTGATATGGTGGCCACGCAGCTGAATGGGCGGCCACGGCAGACGCTCAAATGGGCGACGCCGCTCGAGGTCTTTACCGAGCTGCTGGAAAGTCATGTGTCGCCATGACCGCTTGATTCCGCCGAGGCTTGGACCTTCTTGTCCAATTACCCGGTTCCCGAGGGTGTGGGGAAAGAGGTAATCCTGGCTGGCGCAAAAGCCAATATAGATGTGAGCTGGCAGGGGCCCGATTATCTTGCCGAGGTTCTACAGCGAGTAAAGAGCGCGCAGGCCCTCTTCCCCAATCTCGAAGTCAACGGGGTAATGGAACAGCTAGCGATCATTATCGCCAAACTAGAGTCCAAAGACGCTGAGAGCACGCGAGTTCCAATCACGTGGGTGCCACGCGATGAACAAGAGCTTAAAGATATTGCCGAGCAGCGACCTCCATACTGGGAATACCTCCTATTCGCCGGGCACCTGCGTCAAGGAAAAGCACAGCTCGATCCGAAGTGGAGGGATTACAAAAACGGCTACGCACCCCGGACAGGGAGATATTTCAATGATGTGCACTCAGCCATGTCATATCTCGTGGGCACCTTTATAGACGTGCGAGCTATCACAGCCTCCGTCACCGCCAACATGAATGATGACGGTCAGGCAGAAGCCTTCGGGCCGCCTGGAGAGCCCGGCAATCCACTTCTCATTGGCCACCTGGCCAAGAGGATACTCACGAGCTACGAGGAACTCCTCGACTGGGCGGCGGGACTCCGCGGCATCGCCGTGCCAGAGGAAATGAGTAGAGCATTCGCTCTCGCTGCAGTTCTCGTCGAGAGACCAGCCACCGACATACGCAATTTCGTTGACAACGCGGTTGTTCAACTTGAACGGCTGCCGGAACTGCTCTCCCGGCCTAGATCTGAGCCGCTTCAAATGGACCTGACGCTCAGGCTTACCGCCGACGAGGACGCCGCCGCTACATTCTCCGCCGAGATGCAACGTCTCCGGCAGAAGTTCAGCCAGTTCGGGCGTTGAGGAGTCGGGACCAATTAGGCACCGATGCCGCCCCGGGCTCAAGGTATGACCGCTACGCCGCCGTGGGAACCTCCGCCCCATGAGACTTCAACTCTCCTCGGCGGAGCCCGACTGCGCGGCATCAAAACATCGGATGGCCGATTAGAAATGAACGCGGCACACTGATGAAGTTCAAAATTGCAGCCTGCGCCAGCTTCGACATTAGCGCGGCCCTAGTACTCTCGGGCGCTGTCACATCCATGAAGTCAAAACCGGGTGGCCCGATTCCCTGGTGGACCGGCGAAGAACGCAGGTCGTAAATCAGTTCAAGAATTTCTCTTCGCTGTCTTCTTACCTCGCCTCGCCTCCTGAAGTTGAAGGCATACTCCGCGTTAGGGCTTGCGAGCAGCTCGTCTACGGCGTCAAGGCAAAGCATCTGCATCCCACCGATAAACCGCTGTGTCACTTTCTCTTTCCGCCAGTTTTGCCGAGGCACGAACAACGCCTCCAGGGCCGTCACAAAGAACACCATTGCTGCCTCGACCGAGTCTTGCTTCAGCGCGGCGTGGTACGAGAAAGCGGCGTTGCGAGCGCGCACGACACTGTCCGGTCCGCCTCGCTGATGCAACTCTTGAAAGATGTCAAGCGAAACGTAGTTGCGCGCTAGGCCAAGTGCCTGCGTGCTCGAGCGTCGCGCTAACGCGGCCGTCGCCACCTCGGGCGGGACCGGGAAACGTGGCGGAACACAGTCGACGATCCTGCCACACGCCAAGGCGCAAATGGCAGCTGTTGCTTCAGCTACGCTCCGCACGAGTCCCAAAGACATATCCGACTCGCAGGGTCCGGGAATGAAGAATGTCGCCGTAATAACTGATGGGGGGATGAAAAGATTTCCAGTAGAATGATCGGGGTCATCGGCGAAATCAAGTAGTACGGCGTCTGAGAGCCAGCGGGGACCCAGTATGTGAACCTGATCGCCCATCAGGCGTATAAAATTCAGCATCGCACTGGGCTCACCGACTAGCCATGGGCGAGTCTTCATCTCCGTCCGATAGACAACCGTACCGCCAAAGTCTTCATGCGACACCTTCTCAGCGGCCTCACGCATAATTCCGTGCGCGACGTGCAGATCAATACCGGCTGAGGAAGCTACGCACCATCCGCTCGGCTCTTCTACGAGCGTCAAGTGATTTCCCGTAGACACTCCGAGGAGTGCCGTTCGCTTGCCGGATCGCACATCGAGGCCATTACGCTGCTGCCACTCGAAGCGGCTATGCAGAAAATACCAAACCCAGGCCATGAATAGTGCGTTGGCTGCGTCCTCGCTCATGGCCGCCGCAGGCTCTACCTTGATGAATACCTCACGCATGATCGGGATCATACGCCTCTCCATCATGATCTAGGCAAGCAGGACCATCCTGGGCCGCACTCTTACAACTGCGTCCAGTCTGGAGCATCCTCGGTGTCATTATCCGGCCAGTTTGCTTCTGACGGAGGAGTCGGCTCCTCACCAGGGCCTCGCGAAGATCGCACTGCGTGTTGATCGGCTACGCTAGGTAGCGAGGTACTGGACGGCTCTATTACGGTCGCGGCCAATCTCCTGCACAGTTTCCTTGATCTTGGTGACGCCGTGGAGGCGTAGTAGGCCGAGCGCGAGATTGCGGAGGATCGCGAGATTGTGCGGGCCGTTTTCTTGGTGGGCTTGGCAGGCATCTTCCCGCCAGGTGGTGTCGCGGACGTAATGGACACGGTTCTCTATGCCCCAGTGCATTCGGACGTGGGTGTGGATAGCGTCCGGAGCGGCGCGCTCACCGCGCAGGCTGGTGACAATGAAGGCGTATTCCTTGCTGAGACGGGCGCCGGTGAGATCGAATTCTTCGCGGCAGATGACGGCTATTGTTCGGGCCCGTGGGAAACGGATGTCATCCACGGGTCGCGTCCAAGTCGTCCAGCGCTTGATACTTCCGCGGGAGCATTCCTCGACCTCATGCCCCGGTGTTTTCTGAATAACCGGCAGGAGGCGATCGAAGATTTGCTGGAAGAGCTTCGGCTGGTTCCCCTTGACAGTGAACACGTAGTCGATTCGTTTTTTCCAGAGTAGGATCGCGGTTTTGACCTGCGTGTGCGCGGCGTCTGCGGTGATGACGGTTCGGCCGCGCTCGTGTTTGATGTTTTTGAGTAGGTTCGCGACCTGGGTGATCTCGTTGGTATCCGCGGGGACCTTGGTCTGGGCGATGACGACCCCCTGGTTGTGAGTCATGGCAGAGAACAGCGTGAACTGCTGGTTCTCCGTGCTCCAAGCGCCGCGCAAGACCTTACCGTCCAGGGCGATCACCAGATCGCCGTTGTGATCGCGGGTCGCTTGTTCGTGCAGCCAGGTGCCGACGACCAGGTCCAGCACATGCGAGTTGACTCCTTTGAGGGTCTCGCGGATGGTGGATTCGCAGGGAACGGTGTAGCAGCCCCGAAAATAGCCGTAGGGCGCGCCGAGTGCGGCGAGGAGCCCTTGGGAGAGGTCGGCCGCCTCGCTTCCGATCTCGCGGTAACACGTGGCGCCAGCGAGCGTCGCGACGGTCGCCGTGGCAAGCACGAACTCGAGGTCGTAAACCCGGCCCCGGGCGTCGCGGAAATCCTTCACAAGACGCAGCATGGCAAGAAGTCGACCGATTTTTTCTTTGCCGGCGTTGTCAAGGCCGCTCGACAAAGCGGCGCCGGTCTGGCATGATGACACTTGGCGGCCTTCTGTCTCGGGGAATTGTTTATTCGCACTCTCATTGTCCCGATCAGGAGGCCGTCGTTTCGCAACGGCGGCTCTTGTTTTCGTCAATTCAACGGCCATGGCGACTGGGCGCACAGCGGCGGATTTTCGGGTAGGCATTCGTAGCTGCCGATGGCGTCATTTCCGATAGCTCGGAAGCGCGGGCGGCGAGATTCCGGCCGGAAGGAACTGCACCCGCGAGACCCGTCGAAACCTGGACCGAGAGCTCGATCGTGACGATTACTCAGAGCGATAGTTCGCTACCTGGAGTGATCTTCCCTTGGCCCTGGCTCCTCACCCTCATCCTCGTAGCCCACCCACGCCGGGCAGTTCTCCTTGCTACCGTCGCAGAGTTCCATGTGGAGATCCTTCAGGATGGTGTGTAGCTCACCTAGCGCTGCCCGCTGTGTGTCTTTCAACCGCCAGCCGCCCTCATGCCAGATCACCGCTAGCTGGGTATGGCCCCAGCCGATCAGCCAGTGCGGTACGTCGAAGGCGTACACCCCGTCACGGCCATGCTGAGGCCAGCGTTTTGCTTCACGGCTGAGCGGTCGGCGTTTTGCTTCCATGCCAATAGTATTGAGCGCGGGCCGTGCCGCCGCCAAGCCTTGTAATTCTCGTATTTTGGCTTGCGGTAGCCATTTTTCTAAACTCGGACTTCGCCATTGAACTCATCGCCGGTGGCCTTTTCAAGCCTGCGAAGCGTGTCGTTCTTGCCAAAATACCGTTGCGTTCGCAGCCAAGTAACCTGGTGCGCCTGACTCACAAAATGCCGCCATGGCGCTACAGCCTCGCCACAGCCACAGCGGCACGTCTGCGGAGCACTGGAGGCGCTAGCGTCCCGTGCATCCATGTTCACATTCAGTGACTTCTTGTACAATTGATCTAGATCTGTCCGGAACGTCTGGTTTGTAAGCCGCTCCGCGAGGGGCACGCTGGTTGAGGCAGGTCAGAGCCCCGCAGCAGCCAACGGGTGGCGCGGGGCTCTGGACTTTCCGGGGTTAGTGCTGCATTTGGGAACGACCAGCATCTCGCGGTCCGCATCGCCCACGCATCGTCACGGCATGTAACGCATTCTGTGTGCGTTGGCTCGCCGGGTATGCCCGGGGCCTCCGCCGGGCGACAGGCCACCAGTTTCGTATTACGATTGCCGGGTGGAGATCCACCGGTCAGCCCGCAAGCATGGCGTGGCCGACGGAGACATCCGCCACGCCACCGAGCGCTACCTCGTCGCCTACTCGTTGGACGACGACGGACCGCCTTGGCGCGAGTTGAGGCTCGGCCCAGCCAGGGCCGGCAACCTGCTGGAGATCGTCGTCCTGCTCCTCGACGACGGCACGGAACTCATTATCCACGCGATGCGGATGCGTCCCAAGTACCGGGATCTCCTGCCGTGACCAAGGAGAACATGACGATGACCCCCGAGAAGGAGGAGCGCCGCACCACTCGCGGCGTACCCGTAACCACCGAGATGATCGACGAACTTGCCGGTGAGGCTGAAACCGGCTACGACGTCGCCGCTCTACGCCGACGTGGCGGTAGACGACCGCTTGGCTCCGCGCCCGGTGAAGTCGTCCCCGTCAGACTCGAGCCAGAGCTACGCGAAGCCCTCACTGCCCGCGCACGCGCCGACCACACCAACGCCAGCGACGTGATCCGCCAGGCCCTCCGCGCGTGGCTCGACGTCGCCTGATGTCGGCGCGGCGCCCGCTCGGCCTTCCGAGTGACAGCCAAGTTGACAGCCGAGCCGGCGGACGCGAGCGGTGTCACGCGGCCCGCTCGATCGTCCTGGGCGAACCTGAGGACGGCGCCGTCGTCCCCCGGAGTTCCTCGGCCTGGCCCTCCAGGCGGGTATGCCAGGCCGCGGAAGCTCCCAGCGGTGCAGCACGCCCTCATAGGGGAAGGCGCATTCCACGTTGACGATCTCACCGTTATGGGGTTTGGCTGTTCGTATCAGGCGCCGGCGCGCAGTCTGCCCCTCCGAGTCCACGTCGGTGGGGCGAGCCTCGGTGAAGGCCTGGAGGCTGAACGTCGTGGTCCCGCAGTAGACGAGACGGGTCCCGGCCTGGTGTGCCACGCGGAGGAAATCCGCCGCAGTCGTGAACTCCGGGTCGAGCTCGAGCTCCGGCCCCTCGGTACCGGGGGTCACACTGCCGGGCAGGACCGCAAGGCCAAGGTCCGCCGCCAAGGCGGTGATCTCACCATGGACACCGCTCAGATCGGATTCGATCGCTACTCCTCGCGATTGTCGGACTGTCGCTTCGCGGTCGACCAGCTTGTCGACGGCGTGCGGTTCTGGCCGGACCTCCTCGACACCGAAGGGCCGCTGACCGAGGTCAGCGCCCGCCAGACCGACTCTGCCGGCTGACCGGATCTGCCAAAACCACTACCAGGCGCGGCGCCACCCGGCGGGGCCCGATCGTCGTCTCGGCAGCTATCGTCACGGCGGTCGTCGATCTGAGCCTGACGGGTACTGCCGCCGGCTGGAGATCGCCTGGTTCTGGCTACTGGTCTGTGGTGAGGCGCCAGAGGTGGATGGCGGCGTCGGAGCCGGCGATCGCGACAACCGGCTCTGGTAAATTCGGTCCCGCAGCACAGCACTCGATGGATCTACAGGACATCCACAGCAAGATCTCGACCATGTGGATCGGCCGTCTGGGGTTCGACTCCCCGGGAGTGCACGCCTGGTTGAGGCAGGTCAGGGCCCCGCAGCCGCCGACGGGTGGCGCGGGGCTCTGGCATATCCGGACCGGATCAGTCTCCTTGCCCCGCCCGGCTCTCTCAGGTCAAACAGGCCGACCTCGGATCTCAGCCGGTGTCGCCGGGCGGCATGGCCGTTTCTCCGATCTTGGTGTGGGTGTCACTTCGGAGCTGGCCAACCGGGGTCCGAGCGGTGCCGGCGCTGACGTGGAGTCGATCACGCAGCGTCGCGGCCGAGATAGGGCGCCGGTGCTGCTGCCAGTGCAGGACATCCTCCGCACGGGCGCGGTGCAGGAGATCCTGCTCCCGAGCACCCGGCTCCATCTGAGCCGGCGTCCCGCCTGCAGTCGGGGCTTTCGCCCGCCCGTTCCGACGGGCCTGTGTGGATACCGCCCGCTGATCGGACGGCATGGCGGTGGCCTCGACATCGACAGGTCGACTTTGCAAAAAAAAGTTGCGACCTGGTTCGCGATGACGAGTTCCTCCGCGACGAACCGCAGAGCGCCGCAGGCGTAGGAATACCGGGCGTCGAGCGGGTATCGGGCCACTTCGGCGCGCGCCCTGGCCAGCTCGGCCGCGGTCGGGCGGTAGTCCCTGTCTTCCGCAGGTCCGGTTTTCGTGGGGTGACCGGCCCGGTTTGTGATCAGGGCGGGTGGGTCGGGTCGACTCCCAGGAGGTCCAGGACGCGCTGCTGCAGCGGGGTGGGCCGGAGGAGGTGGGCGGGCTGGCCGCGTTCGACGCCCTGGTCCGTGAGCTGGCTGCGGCGCATACCACCCAGCGTGAGGGCCAGCTCGACAGCGGCGCGGCGGGAGGCCCCGCATCGTTGGCGGGCCCACCACCGGCCGCCCACCGCTGCTCACCCTCGACGACCGGCTCCTGGCCACGGTCCCGCACCACCGGATCCGCCTGCCCCAGGCCGCCATCGCGACGCTCTTCACGGTCACGCTGACGACGATCAACAGGCGGATCCGCGACATCCGCCAGCTCCTCGCCGCCGCCGGCCACACGATCACGCGACCGGCGACCGGCGAGCGGCGAGCGGCGAGCGGCGAGCGGCCAACGAGCCTGGAGGACCTCCACGCGTTGACGGAGGCGGCCAGGATCAACCAGCCGACAGAGATCAAAGACGCGTGTCAATACTCTGCAAGCCCTATCCACACGGCCTTGCGGTTAGACGACCGACCCGGCTGTCAGGCCGGCGCGCTCCATCGAGACCCGCAGGGTGCCCAGCAGCACCTGTACCTCGGTCATCGCCCGCGCCGCGGGAGCGGCTGGTCCAGGTATGGGGACGGGCGCGACCGCGAGGCCGAGTGCCTGGGCCGCGTCGGGCAGACCAGCGCCGGCCCGGCCGGGCCCGAACTCGGGCAACGGCCGGCAGCTGGCCGCCAGGACGTCGAACAGCCGCTGCACCCGGTCTGCCGGGCTCACGAACTGCTGCCGGAAGTCCGCCCGGTGGGCCAGGACGAGCGCGGCGAGGCCGGTGACATGGGCGGCGGCCACCGACGTTCCGTCCAGGGACGCGTAGTCCCCGCCGGGCACGGACGACACAATCGCGACGCCTGGGGCGACGGCGTCGATGTCCGGCCCGACGCTGGCGAACTTCGCGGTGAAGTAGCCGTCCTGGGTGGGCTGGCCGAGAACCTGCCGGGCATGGTTGCTTTCGGCCGGGAAGGTGTCGACCCGGCCCATGGCGGACACCGTGAAAACCGTCGGCAGCGAGCCCGGGAACAGGACCGGCTGGTCTGCGGCGTTGCCCGCGGCCACGATGCACGCGACCCCACTCTGCCTGGCCTCCTCGATCTTGCGGGTTACGAAGATCGATCCGGCGTCGGCACCGAGGCTGATGTTCACGACGTCGACCTTCTGGGCGATGCAGTAGTCGAGCGCCTCGATGAGATCACTGAACCGACCGCCCGGGAAAATCTTGCAGACGTGGACCTCCGCGCCTGGAGCGGTGCCGATAATGCCGCGTCCATTGTCGGCCCCAGCGATGATGCCCGCGCAGTGCGAGCCGTGCCCGACCTCGTCGCTGCCCCACCGCTTGCCCTCCCGGTCGACCAGGTCGAGCCCGTTGGTGATCCGGCCGCTCAGATCGGGGTGGTCGACGTCGACGCCAGAGTCGATGATGGCGATCCTGACGCCGTCGCCGCGGTAGGTCGGCGGAATGCGGTCGATCCCTAGGGCCCGCTGGCCCCAGCTGAACTGCTGCCGGGCCGGGAAGTCGGGCAGCAGGCGGCTCAGCGGCTCCAGGACGATCAGGTTGTCCCCGCTGGACGACAACCGCGGACGGTCGATCGAGCGCTCCCAGTAGCCCGACGCCGGCCGGACGTAGACGTTCTGGACGGTGTCGGGAGTATCGGCGATCAGTGTCACCGAAACCTTGCCGTCCTGGCCAGTGATCCCCTGGACCGGGAAGTTCCGGCCCTGGACCAGCACGCTCGCCCCGGGTGCGCTCTTGCCGTCCCGGCCCTGGACCTTGAACGACAGTTTCGTCTCCGCGCCGAGGGAGACGACTGTCCCCGGGCCGGGCAGGATGCGAGTCGCCGTCGCGGCGGCGTCGCAGAGGTTCAGCCTCCGGTCTGGTTCGATCAGCAATTCGGGGGCCTGACACAGCGCGGCGGCCCGTTCCACAGGCATCTCGAAGATCGCGATCTTGGACGGCTGGGTGGCGCCAGTCGCGAACGGACGGACCGGGAGGCTGGCGGACATTTTCAGCTCCCGGTGGAACGTGATGTCCGGCAGCGCCCCAAGCCGCTCGAAGAGCACGTTGGGATCGGCCACGCTCACCCCCGCCGGCAGCAGCTCCTGGGGCGCCGCGCCGACGAGGTACCGGCCGTTGCGGCGCCCGACTTCGCGCGGCGACCTCGGGGCCGATGCTTCCTCTTTCGGGTTCTTCTTCTCCATCTGTGCTGTCAGCGCTCCTACCGAGAGGCTCAGAAAGTCGGGGTGAATCGTCAGACGACGGCCCGGTCTGTCGCGATTGCGGGCTCGTGCCGGTCACGCGGTAGTAAGGAGTGAATGGTGCGGGAGGTGCGACTGCTGTGGTCGGTGATGGGTCTCGAACCAAGCGGCAGCGGGACCAGTCGGGGAGTCGCGTCCTTGTCGTCAGGAAACCGGCGCCAGTCGTCCGGACAGCGGGAGACCCGAAATCAGGAGCCGCCGGCTCTTCACGCGACCGGTTCGGACTTCACGTCACAGCGGCGGCAGCGCGGGGTTCATGGCTATTACCTGCTGGAGCGACATCGCGATCGAAGATGCGTGTGCCAGGGACTCCTGAGTACGCCGTGCCCGGTAGAGCTCCACGGCGACCACGGTCGGAGGGATGAACTGCGCGACCTGCGGGATACTCGGCGTCATTCGCTCCAGCCAGATGTGGATTCGCTGCAGGAACAGCGCGGCATGGGCGCGGTACGTGTCCTGCGCGGGCGCCGCCGGGCCGGCGATCCCAGCGAACAGTGCGCCTGGCTGCTGTGACCACTGCCGGGAGGACGACCCGTTCGCCGTCGTGCCGAGATACGGCAGACTACCTACCGTTGACATAGTAGATTCCATTCGAAGCGGTCAGCGTCGGGTACTGAGTCGTGCCTTCTCCTGCCGGGGCGACGGCGGCCGAGAAACCTACTGAGACGGCCGCCGTCGCGGTGAGGCGACCGTCAGGCGACGGCCGACCACCCAGGCGGAACCACTCCCTGGAGGCGGTTGACGGCGTCGCCGACGAACGCCGCCTGGCGGTGCAGCTGCAACTGCTGGGCGGCGACCCGGGCGATGTCGCCCGCGATCGCGGCCTGCTGGAGCTGCTGCTGAGCAGCGCACCTGGCGATCTCGTTCGCCAGCGCGGCCTGCTGGAGCTGCGGCTGGTAACCGAGCACCGACCCGAGGTGACCGAACGGCTGCAGCTGCTGCGCGAGCTGCTGCTGCGTCGCGACACGGGCGATCTCGTTCGCCAGCGCGGCCTGCTGGAGCTGCTGCTGGGCAACAGCATGGTGTAGCCACGGCTGGGTCATCAGACCAGCAAACGCGGCCTGCTGGGGCTGCGGCTGGTGGCCGAACGACCCGAGGTGACCGAACGGCTGCTGCTGCTGCGTGGCGACACGGGCGATCTCGTTCGCCAGCGCGGCCTGCTGGAGCTGCTGCTGGGCAACGGCCTGCTGGACGGAGAATGGAACAAAAGCTCCGGCTCCGGGACCGAACGCGTTCGGTGCGATGCCCCCCGGTAGACCGCCAAGAATTCCCCCAGGGGCGAGCTGCTGCGGACCGAAAGGCATGATTCCAGCCCCGTACCCGTTGATCACGGGCGGCGCCACGGAAAGCGCCTGGTAGGGTATTGACGCGGTCATTTCGGGTAGAATGGCGGAGACGGACACACCAGTCCTCCTGATTCAGCGATGAAGAACGAGATCCTCGACGGTGGCCTGCGAAATCGCTCGGCGCGCTGGAACTCTACGGTCAGGCCACGGGCTCCTCAACCGCGACTCGACGCGCCCCTGCCCAGGCGGGCACCTATACCCGAGGACCGCAGGACCTTCCGGCCCCGCATAGGAGTCGTAATGGAACAACAAATGCATGCGCGGGGCCATCTTCGCAGGTCGTAGGCCCGAAGAAGGCCCACGATGCGCAAGTTTGTTTCATTTCGGATCCATACCGCGCCAGTACGCGCGAAATGTGGCTCTTCGCGCTTGACCGGAACCTGTAACCGTCCGGCTACGGGACGGGTCGATGCGAGGTAACTATCCGCTGCCCATCCGAGGGGTTCGAGGACGCAGCCGACGCGGCGCTCGAAACGGAGGACCAGGTCAGGACGCTGCTGGTGCTCAAGCCGTGAGGCCGCCGGCCGGCTCCCAGCTACGTGGCGTCAGCGGCAACCGTGACTCCGGGTCGTCGATCGAACACGGCCTCCGGCGAAGTGCGAAGAGCCCGAAATGTGCCGAGAACAGGAAAAGACGAACGATTGCGCGCGGGGAGACAAGGCGGGATGACACCGCGGCGTGTACCGTGCCAGACGCTTTGGGCCGCTGAGGTGAGGATTGGGTGACCGCGTAGGGGCTGGAACGCGCCCCGCGCTGGCGCGCCGAGGGAGGGCCGAAGGCCGAGGCGTGAGCCACTCAAGGTGACCGTGAAGGCCGAGGAGACCGCCGGGTACCCGGCGCCGACGAGGTTCACCTTGCATAAACTGCGCTGACGTTCCTGAATGCCTAAGCGGCCGGACTCGCCGATGACAGGACGCTGCACGGAGCCGGTGGCGATGGCGGAGTCGAGTGCTATTGGACGCTGCCGGACGGCACCGAGGTCGATCCGCGATCGCCAATGGTTGCCGATTCGCCCGAATTTTTCCGCCTTGCGACGGGCTCGTCGACATCGAGCTGCGCGTCACCGATCGAGCGAGCCCGTTACGCCTCGGACGGACCGAGGGCTTTCCGCCGCACGACCTACTCGCAGGCCAGGTATCGCCCAGCTGACCGCCGCGGTGACCGCGACGGTTCCAGCGACGACGAATGGATGCGCGATGAGCGCATCGGAGACGTGGTTGAGCGGGTTGCTCGGGATCAGGGCGCTGCGTTCGGCGAGCCATGCCGCGGCCAGCACGATTCCGATGCCGGCGGTGATGAGGCGTGCCGCCGGGTAGATGTGGGTACGGCTCAGGACCATCAGTGACGGCATGAGCAGGGCGACCACCATGAGCTGGGTCAGTTCGATGCCGAGGTTGAATCCCAGCAGCTCGACGACCAGGGATCCGTGGCCGAGGTCGAGGCCGCCGAGTAGTGCGGCGAAGGCGAGGCCGTGCATGAGCCCGAACCCGGCGGCGATCCACGCCTCGCCACCGGGGACGAGCGGCCGGACGGCATGGATGCCGGAGACCAGGATGGACAAGGCGATCAGACTTTCCACCACGCGCGCGGGAGCGCTGATGTAGCCGAGGGCCGCGAGGGCGAGGGTGATGGAGTGCCCGACGGCGAAGGCAGTGACGACGTGCATGACACGCCAGCAGCTGCGGCGCAGGTTGTCGGCGCGGACCCATCGGCCGCGGCGGACGAGGAGCGGTGCCGGCAGCAGGAGCATGACCAGGAAAAGGATGTGGTCGGCGCCTTCGGCGATGTGCCGGATGCCCAGGTGTACGGCGGTCGCGAAACCCTGCTCGGTAGTCGCGCCGGCGGCTGGTACGGCGATGGTGTGTTGCTGCCAGTCGAGCACTCCTACGGTGGTGTAGCTGCCGGAGCCGCGCGGGCGCACCAGGACGACGACCTGGTGTGACAGCAAGTGGTGCACGATCGCGTCGTAGGTGAGCTTGAAGTCGTGCACCGTGCCGTCGGGCGGCGCCAGGACGAGGTCGAAGACGAGGTGGTCGACGCCGTCGATGTTCTCCACGCGGCCGCCGCTGGCTGTGACGCTCCACCGGGCGCCGTTCTGGTCGGCCGCGGAGGTGTGGCTGAGCAGGTAGCGGCGGAGTTCCTCGAGCTTGGCCGGTTGGACGACGGCCGCCGCAGTGAGGGGCTGGTCGAGAGCGATGGCGAGCCGGTCGATGGGCAACTCGACCTCGCCGGTCACCCGGCCCGGTGCGGCGTCAAGCAGAATCGCCGTGGTGCTGAGCGGGTGCGCGTCCGCGCGCGTTGGTGCCATGACCGTCGCCGTTGCCCACATGGCTGCGAGACACGCGAGCAGCATCCCGGCTCGGGCCGCCCACGTTCGGAGCGGGCCGGGCCGGGAATTGCGGCGGTTGCCGCGCGCAGGTCGGGGCACAGCTACGAGATCCACGGTCAGCTCGGCTTGCTGCTGCCGTAGTCGTTGGTCTTGTCCCGGTAGACCGTGTGGAAGTGGATGTCGGGCGTGCTCTGGCTGCGGGTGTTGATGAACTCGATCCACACGCTGGGGCCGTCGATGCGGATATAGCTGTTCTCACCGCTCGGGCTGGTGTTGCTGGACCAGCCGATGCGAGTCTGGCCCAACTCGGACTCGTACTTGGCCATCAGCTTGGTGGCGGCCGGGGCGTTGAGGTCGCCGACGTACGCCTGGATCGCCGCGATGACCAGCTTCTGCTGGTCGGCGCTCAACTGTGACACCAACAGCCCCTCGGAGGCGGGGAAGGTCCCCGAGTCCTTGCCAGGGCCCATGACCAGGTCGTCGAATGTCCCCGACGTGATCTGCGCGGCGGTCTTCTGCTGGTCGTCGAGCGCCGCAAGCATGCCGAACATGGCTGACGACTCGGCCTTCACCGGCTCGACCGTGATGCCACCGGACTGGAACGACGTCGGCTCGGATCCGACGAACTGCGGAGTCTCGCTCACCTTGTCGCCGTTGTAGGTGAGGTTTCGGGCCAGGTGATGCCCGCCGAACTGGACCATGAACGGCTGCGTCGTCGACGGCTGCCCGTAAACGGCGATGTAGTAGTCCTTGAGGCTGCCAAAACCGTCCGCGCCCTGGCCCCCGAGGCTGCTCAGATAGTCGTCGGCCTTCTGGATGTCGATGTCCTCCTGGGCGCCGCTGGGGCTCAGTGCCACCTGGAGCACTGTGGCAACGGCCTTCTGCTGGCTGGCACTGAGGTCGGACAGGACGATGCCCTCGCGGGGCACGGCGGTCGAGGGGAAGTTCGACCACGTCTGCCGCGCCTTGTTGTTTGAGAAGTCGTACTCGACCTTGCCTCGCTGGGTGGCGTCGAGCGTGGCGAGGAACGTGTTCACCGCCTTGACGACTTCCGCGGTGTTCGCCCCGCCGGGGCTTGCTCCGTTGGTGTTGAGGTTGACCGCCGTGACCTGCTGCATACCTCCGCCCACGCCGCCCGCGCTCCGGCTGCTGCTCGACTGCGTTGTAGCGCTCGCTGACGGCGACGCAGTGGTGGAACTACCTGAACTGCAGCCCCCAATGACGAGAGTCGCCGATATCAAAGCGCAGGACGTGACGGCAAGGCGTCGATACATGTGTCTCCTCTGGTCATCCGGGCTCGGGGCGGGGTACCGCTCCGGGAGCGTACGCAGCACTTCTGAACCCCCGCTGACGGCTGAATGCCGGCTGAACGTGGGGACGGACAGGGGCCCCGCGGGCACCCCGACCGGCTGCCGGGCGCCCGAAGCCCCACGCGACAATGGGCCCGTGCCCGCACCCGCCAACACCGGCCGCGTCCTCGTCGTGGACGACGAGCCTTCGATCCGGGACGCCGTCGCGACTGCGCTGCGCTACGAGGGCTTCGACGTCGGCGAAGCCGCCACGGGTCGTGCGGCGCTGCAGTCGGCCAGGGAACAGCCCCCGGACGTGGTCATCCTCGACCTGATGCTCCCTGACATCGACGGCGTTCAGGTGTGCCGGCAGTTGCGGGCGGCCGGTCAGGACTGCCACGTGCTGTTCCTGACCGCGCGCGGCAACCTCGCCAACAAGGTCACGGGCCTCGGCGCCGGCGGGGACGACTACATCACCAAGCCGTTCTCCCTGGCGGAGATCGTGGCCCGGACGAATGCGGTCATGCGGCGCAGGGCAATGTCGATGGCCTCCCCACCCGTGGAACTGCTCGGCCAGGCAGGTCGAGACGGATCCACCCCGTCAGGAAGCCGGCGGCTGGTGTGCGACGACGTCGTTCTCGACCTGGACTGTCATCAGGTCTGGCGTGCGGGCGTGGCCGTCCATCTGACGGCAACCGAGTTTCGCCTCCTCGCGTTCTTCCTCAACAATGCGCAGCGCGTGCTGTCCAAACAGCAGATCCTGGACGCAGTCTGGGACGAGGACTTCCGCGGGACTCCGAACATCGTCGAGGCGTACGTCGGTCACCTACGGCGCAAGCTTGACCAACACGGGCCATCCCTGATCAAAACCGTTCGCCTCGTCGGCTACGCCCTGCACCCACAGGACGGAGCAGCGGCACTCGCCCGAGCGGGTGCTCCATGAGACCTCGCCAGCCACGAACACTGCAGGCGCGGCTGGCGGTGGTTGTCGCCGCGGTCCTGCTCGCGGCCCTGGGGCTGTCCGGCGTGGCCACCTATCTGGCTTTCGGGGCGTACCTGCGCGATCGGCTCGATGCCGCGCTGCGCGACACCCCGGTCGTGTTGAACCACTACACGAGCGGCACTGCCAATCAGGACGCGACGGACCATCGGGACGACGATGTCCCACTCGGCCCGCGAGTCGCGCCGTTCGCACAGTTCATCAGCGCTGACGGCACCGTTCTGCTTACCCAGGCAGGCCGCGATGCCTCCGGGCGGCCCTTCACAGCCAGTCTGCCGTCCATCCTGCCGACGGTCGCCCGATCAGATGGCCCCGGCGGACCCGCCGCGTTCTTCGACACCCGGTCCCGCGAGCCGTCAGGCCCCCGGCTGCGGGTGAAGGTCTCGGCGGACAAGGACGGCCGGGTCGTCATCCTGGCTCTTCCCCGCAGCGAGAACGACCGGCTGCTGCATCGCCTGGGAGGGGTCGAGGCGTGCGTCACGGCGGCCGCGCTGCTGCTGGCGTCCGGCGCCGCCTTCTGGGTGGTCCGGCGCCGTCTCACACCGCTGCGAAGGCTGGCCGACGCCGTCGAGTCGCTGAGCCCGAACGACCTGGCCGTCCGCGTCCAGGTCGACACGACAACACGCGAGGTGCACGAGCTGGCGACCGCGACCAACCTGCTGCTGCAGCGCATGGACGGCGCGTTCACGAAGGAGCAGGCCACGCAGGAGGGCTTGCGGCGGTTCATAGCTGACGCCTCACACGAACTCCGGACGCCGATCGCCGCCGTGTCGGCGTACGCACAGCTGTTCGATCTCGGTGCCCGGGACCGGCCGCCAGATCTCGCCCGCTCGATGGCCGGCATCCAGCGTGAGACCTCGCGGATGCGTGACCTTGCCGAGGACCTGCTGACCCTCGCCGCAGCGGAAGAATCTCCTGAGCAGGAAGCCCCGACCGCTGACCTCGCGGCAGTGATCGGACAGGCGGTTGATACGGCGGTCACCGTCGATCCACGCTGGCCCGTGACACTGACACTTTCTGCGGGTCTCGGCATGGTAGCGGCCGAGCCAGCTCGGCTGCATCGCGTGCTGGACAACCTCATCGGCAACGTCCGCGCGCACACTCCCCCAGGAACGCGCATCCAGATCGATGCCCGGCACGAGGGCGCGAACGTCATCATCGCCGTAGCCGATGACGGCCCTGGGCTCGCCGCCGACGAGCGGGCCCGCATGTTCGACAGGTTCTGGCGCAAGGACCCGTCCCGATCCCGGCAGGTCGGCGGTAGCGGCCTCGGCCTGTCCATCGTGGCGACCATCGTCAAAAGCTGGAACGGACACGTGACCGCCTCGCGGACCCCGGGCGGCGGCCTAACCGTAACCTTCGCCCTCCCCACCACACCTGACCAACCCGACCGGGCCAAGCGGGACTGACCCGAAAAGTAACGTGAGGTGGCAGCGTGTCTCAGGCCACGACCAGCGGTCAAACAGGTCGAACCGGTCGAGCGGGGTCTGGCTCACGGCGGCGCTCCTCACCGAGGGGTCGGGTCACACGCTGCCGACCAGGCTTCCCGGCGCACCGAGCCCACCGTAGCCGACGCGATCTGGTCCGAGCCGTCAGCGCGGACGAAACGGCTGGCCACGCGCAAACGGCCGATCTCTGACACGCCCTGGAACGCCGCCCGTCGCGCCGGCCAAGGCGGCGAGCCTTGGAACACCGCCACCGATCAGACCGGAGCGAACGCTGGCCCGGTGACGGGCCGCCGTCGCCGGTTTCTCCGCTGCCGAGGGAACCCGGTGGCCGAACCGGTCTGGAGCGCTGGCTGTCCTCGTACCGGCTGCGTCTGCCGCCCGTGCCTCTGGCGGGGGCGGCTGGGCCAGACCCACGTCGGCGGCGAGACTCGCGCATGTATCTCACCGCGGACGCAACTGGCCCGCACTGATGATCGTGGCCGGTTGTCTCGGTAGGATTCGTTCCGGTGTGCCGGGAAGCCTGGTCGGCTCGGGGGACGACCGCGACGCTCGGGCGGCGGTGACCCCGCTGGTCGTGATGGGGACTTTCGCCGGTGCGTGCCGTAGGGATCATCCTGCTCCTGGTCGTTCTGGCCACCGTCGTGGCCACTTTCGCCCGGCGCTGGCGCATACCGGCGCCCTCGCTTCTGGTACTGGCCGGTCTCGCAGTGGCGTTGATTCCCGGAACGCCGACGCTGCACATCCCGCCGCAGGCGATCGCGCTGGTAGTCCTGCCGCCGCTGCTGTACGCCTCGGCCGAGGAACTGTCGCTGCGCGACCTGAGACTGGTCTGGCGGCCGGTCACGATTCTCGCCTTCGGCCTCGTCTTCGCCTCGGCCGCGGCGGTCAGCTTCGCGGCAGCCGCGGTGACCGGCCTGCCGCCCGCGATGGCGTTCGTGCTCGGCGCGGTACTGGCGAGCACCGACCCGGTAGCCGTGACCGCCCTCGGCCGGCGCCTCGCCCTGCCCGGCCGGGTCCAGGTCCTGGTTCAGGCCGAGAGCCTGTTCAACGACGCGACGTCGCTGGTGCTGTTCAAGGTCGCGGTCGGCATAGCCGTGGCCGTCGGCGGTTCGGCAAGCCTGCCGGCGGCGGGCGGAGAGTTCCTGCTGCTCGGTGGTGGCGGAACCCTGATCGGCGCGGCCGTGGCGGGCCTCGTTGGTCTGCTCCGGCGCCGGACCACCGATCCGGTGTTGGGGTCCGTGATCGCGCTGGTGACGCCGTACGCGGCCTACGTGCTGGCGGAATCCGCGCACACATCGGGTATCACGTCGGTCGTCGTCGCCGGTGTGCTGTTGGGCCGCGGGGGGCACCGGCCGAGCGACGCCCGGATCCGGCTGCAGGTCCAGGCCGTGTACGGGGTACTGGTATTCCTCCTGGAGAGCGTGATCTTCAGCATCGTCGGACTGGAGCTACCGACGCTCGTGCGCGACCTGCCGAACGGCGCCGCCTGGTGGCCGGTACAGGCGCTGGCCTTGGCGGCGGTGCTGCTCGCGGTGCGGGTGGTGTGGACGCTGCCGCTGACCCGCGCGGTCAAGCCGAGCCGGGGCAGGCCCTCGTGGCGGATGGCCGTAGTGGTCACCTGGGCTGGCACCCGCGGTGTGATGCCCTTGGCCGCCGCACTGTCCATCCCGCTCACCACAAACAACAGTGGCGTGCTGGCCGGGCGTCCGCTGGTGCTCGTGCTCACCACCGCGGTCGTCGTGCTCACGCTGGTCGGACAGGGCCTAACCCTCGCGCCGGTGGTCGCCCGCTCGGGGCTCGCTCTGGAGCCGGAGCACACAGCGCGCGAGGAGGACGGGGCCAGCGACGCGCTCAACCTGGTCGCCCTCGACCACGTCGAGCGCCTCGCGGGCCTGGAGACGCATCCCGAACCGGCCATCGACCGCGTGCGGCGCGCCCTCGCCGCCCGCCTTGACCGGAGCACCGACGGCCCGGAAACCCCCACTGTGGACGCGGCCTACCGTGGGCTACGGCACGAGGTGATCGCAGTCCAGAGCACCGAGCTGCGCCGCCTCTACGACGAGAACCTCATCAGCGACACGACCCGCCGCCGTCTGCAACACGACCTCGACCGGCAGGAGGCCGCGCTCGGCGACCAGTAGGCCGCCCCCGCCCGGTAGCAGCCAGTCCTCAGCGTTGCAGCCGCATTCGGCGGATTCCGGACCAATACCTCTCGCAGGGTCGCGCCCTCTGCTGCGGCGGATTTGCCTGACCTTCTATCGAGGATCGGTCGCGAGGGGTGCCGTACTTCGGGTGGACCGCCGTGGCGTGCGGAGTCCCAGCGTGCGGCGGCCCGCTTCGACGACGTGCTGGAGTAGGACATCGTCGTCGAGGTCGATCAGTCTCGGCGCGACCGCGCCGGGGATTCCGGCCAGCACGAGGGCCGCCTTGATCCGCCCGCTGGGGCCGCGGTCGACGTCGGCGAGAAGATTCAGCTGACGGTCGATCAAGCCGTCGAGTCCACGCCGGGTGAGGATCTGATCGGTAACGCCAGGGTCTGCGGCCAACACCGAGAGCATGGCACGGTTGCGTACCGCGAGGTTGGCGTAGCCAACGAGCATGTGTTCCGCGCGGGCTTGGGGAGTGCGTTGCGCCTCGGCCGTCTCGATGATGGTCCGCAACGGCCCGAGCACCGGCTCGACTGCCGCTGCGAGGAGCTCCTCGCGGGTGTGGAAGTGGTGGTAGAGCGCCGCCTTGGTGACGTCCAGCTCGTCGGCGATCATCTGCAGCGATGTGCCCGCGAAGCTGTGCTGGGTGAACAGGCGGACCGCCGTGTCGATGATGCGCTGCCGGGTGTCGCTTGCCGCGGGTGCCTTCAGCGCGGTCGGGCTCATGATCGCTCCTTGCTAGTCCTCAATGGACCACAGCCTAGCTTGCCGGTTGGCAAGGAACCAACTTGCCGATCGGCCGGCGCACGGCACCGTCGGCGCGCGGAGCAGACCTGTCGTTCGTCAAGCAAGATCCTAGCCGTTTGACAGGTGATCTACCTTACGAGCGACTAGTAACGCGCTTGCTGAGCGGCTAGCGTCCGCGGCGTCGCGAATGCCGGTGAGACCCGAGTCGCCACGTCTGCGCCCGGGGCTCCTGACCGCCGCGGGTTTCCTGCGCGACGGCGGCGACGACCGCGTCCAGGTCACCGACGAGGGACTGGCACGGTGGGCGGAGGTCCGCGCCGCCATCGGCACGATCACCCAGAGGCTGTGGGGCGACCTGCCGGCCGAGGACCTCGCGACCGCGGGCCGCGTCCTGGGCATCGTGCTCGACCGGGCCAACGCGGTGCTGGCCGGCGCCTGAGCCCTTCGCTCCCCGAACTCGCCGCCTGACCCAACGACAACATCACTGCCCACAGAAAAAGGGGACGCCATGTCCGCGGACACTCTGATCGCCGACCGGATGAAGTGGCCGCCGTGGTCGTGGGCGTTGACGTTGGCGTGGTTGAACCAGTCGGCCTGCGGGCCGGTCGTGAACGCCTGGACGCGCTCGGCGGCGGTATGGATGCCGGGTGGGTTCTCGTAGGTGACGAAGGTGAGGCCAACGGCCTGCACGGCCGGGGTGCGGCCGTGGGCGGGCGTCCAGGGGTGTCGGTTGGCGTTGGCGTAGTAGCGCATCGATGTGGCGATGGAGTTGTTCGCCCAGTAGATCGTGGCGTGGGTGAGCATGTCGTCCTTGGTGAAGACGGACTCGAGGTCGCCGCCGTTGTCGCTCCAGGCGTTCCAATAGCCAGACGAGTAGTCCGGCGGGTGAGTCGCTCGACTGTCGGCCGCGTCCCGAGCCCGTCGGCACGCGCCACTGCCGCAGAACGCAACAACGGCGATAGAATTTGGTTTCTAGGCTGAATCTATACGTCCTTGGGAGCCGCTCTCGTGTCCGAGATCGCCCGGCCCGTTCCCGGCCGATCGGGAGGACGCCCGGCGCGCCCTACGGTGGTCCGGCTCCTCGCGGCGGCCCTGGTCGTCCTGCTGGTCGTCGCCCTGCTCTTCACCGGCTGGTACCGCGTAAGATTGCGCGCTTGGCCCTGGCCCTCGAGCCTGCCAGCGTTAACTCGGTGAGTGAGGGCGGCGAACGGGAATGAGGTCGCTGAAGTCTCCGTCGCAGCGACACATCGCGAGGTTCTCGCGACCATCACAGGCCTTGCGAAGAGCGAGCCTTTGATTGTCGATGTCCGGGCGGTTCCTGAAGATGAGCGCTTGAGTGTTGGGAATGTGCTGAATGGCGCATCGCTCGCACTTGGATCGTCGCCATGCAAAATTGTTGACGGAGTATACCTTCTCTCTGCAACCAGGCCGCCCACTGACGCTGAAATTCGACTGTTCGGGGTCGAACGCCCACCGACAGCACTCCGATAGAATATCGATGGTCCTGAATCTAGTTTCCTGAGTCGTTAGTCTGCTGGCAGTAGGCGGCGACGTCCAGGCAGGCGCACAATGACGCGCGAACCTGACGCTGCCCCCGGATCTTTCGGTCGGTCTCCGCGCGGGAATGATCTGCTCCGTCCGGCCAGCAAGATCCACTGCTATCTCGTCGGCGGTGACGACCCCGTTGTTCGGTTGCCGGCGAGATGGCCGAGCGCGCGGGCATCAAGCCCGTCACGCTCCGGTCCTACCGGCACCAGGGCCGGCTACCCCCGCCCGACGACGAGCCGGTACCCGACCGGCCGCGCTGGCGTCTGTCGACGTTCGAGGCGTGGATGCGCTCCAGACCCGGCCACGGCGGACGGCCACCCAACCCAAGCCAGACGACGCCCCCTAGACAGCACCGACCCGAAAAAGCCCGCTTGCTATAGCAAGCGGGCTGCAGGCGGGGGCTACCAGGTGTCTGCGTTCGAGTCGGGGCCACCCGACGCCGCGTCGGCGGCCTAGGGGGCTGGGGGCGGCCGTGACTAGATGGGCGGTGTGTACAACCCGACTTGCAACAGTCGTTGTCGACATAGATCACACGGGCGCTCGGCGTGGCCGCCTGCGCGACCTCATGCAGGTTCGGCGAGGTGGGGATACCGGCCCCGACGTCGAGAAACTGCCCGATGCCGGCCTCCGCCAGATAGCGAGTCGCGCGGCCCAGGAACGCCCGGTTCTGCCGAGCGGTGATCCCCGCGCTCGGGAACGTCGCCAGAACCTGCTCGGCGGCCTCGCGGTCCGCCGGATAGTTCGTCTCACCGCCCGGGTAGTAGTCGTACATCCGCGCCGAGTGGGGCCGGTCCCGTGTGCAGCTCGGTCGGTCGCGCCCTCCGCGGGATGACCGCGCCGTCCAGCCCGTCCACCTGGGAAGGCTCGACCGCCTCGTGCTCGCTGTCCGACAGGCTCACGGCTCCGCCCCCTCCGCGGCGTGACTCGCCGCGACGACCGCACGGCAAGATCTGGACCATTTCTACCAGCACACCACTGGTCAGCCGACGGCGACGGCCCTGCCCGCGAGACGGCCTGGACACCCCGCGCAGTCCATCGCGAGTGGAGACGCAGCGGTGTCCCGGCGGATTCGATACAGTGCGATCGGTGACATACCTGTTTGGACCAGTTGGATGGGACATACCCGCGCTGTAGGCCACGGTTGCCTGGTGGCTGACTGTTCCGCGGGCTGACGCCACGGTGGCCTTGGGCGTCAGCCGGCTGTGAGGAGCCAACGATTCCGCGCACGCGGACCGATCCCGCCAGGCAGGGAAGCTCGGGCAGGCGTAGCCATTCTGTTTTCACCCGGAACTCGCGTGTGGCAGACGAGCGTCCCTTTCTGCCCCTGCAGGATGCCGACCCGCGCGTGGTGGGTGGCTATCAGCTGCGCGCTCGGATCGGCGAGGGCGGCATGGGCACGGTGTTCCTCGCGACCAGCCGGGCTGGACGACCGATCGCGCTGAAGCTGATACGGCCCGAGTTCATCGACCATGCCGATTTCCGTCGCCGGTTCGCCGCTGAGATCACCATCGCGCGGCGGGTGCAGGGCGCGTACACCGTTCCGGTGGTCGATGCCAATCCCGATGCCGCCCGGCCGTGGGTCGCCACGTCATACATACCCGCGCCGAACCTCTCGGCAGCGGTCCGCCACGCTGGCCCGTTGCCAGCCAGGGCGGTGCTCGGCCTGCTGGCCGGGGTCGCGGAGGCACTCGAGTCGATTCACGAGGCCGGCGTGATCCACCGTGATCTCAAACCGGGCAATGTCATGGTGGCAGCCGAGGGACCGTTGGTCATCGACTTCGGTCTCGCACGGGCGGTCGAAGGCACGGGCCGGGAGCTCAGCCGGCCTGGCGTGGCGGTGGGCACGCCGGTGTTCATGTCGCCGGAGCAGGTCGAGAACGGCCATATCGGCCATGCGTCGGACATCTTCTCCCTCGGCTCCACCGCCTATTTCGCGGCGACGGGCGACTATCCTTTCGGCGGCGACGGCACCGTGTTTCACCGCATCGAGTACGGCGAGCCCGACTGGCAGCCGGTCCCGTGGCCGCTGCCGCTGGTCCTCACCCGATGCCTCGCGAAGACGCCGGCGCATCGCGCGAGCTGCGCGGAGATCATCGATCTGTGTCGCAGGCTGTCCATGGAGCTTGCGGTACGGGTCGACAGCGCCACCGTCCCAACGGCCTACCGCGGCCTGCTCGGCGAAGGCTGGCTCCCCGACACGATCACCGCCGAGATCAGCACCTACCGGAGAGCCGTCGCGACCACCCTGGCGCGACCCGGTCCCGAGCCGGGGCCCCACCTGGCCGGCGTCGAGGAGTCCAGCACCGAGGACTTCGTGATCCCCGCCCCAGCAAGCCGTATAGTCCCCGCCAGCCGCGCCCCTCGGGTGATGGCCGGGATCCTCGCCGCCACTGCGGCCGCGACGCTACTGCTCCTCGTCGGCGCCCTGCTCGTCGTCCTCGGACACCGGCACGGGACCACCGCCACAGGCTCCGCGTCGATGTCCCCGGCACCGACACCCGCCACTCTCCCCGAAACACCGCAAGCGACCAGCGCCAACCCGCTCCACCCAGCCTCGCCGCTCCCATCGACGGCGGCGAGCAGCGCGGCGCCGTCGCTGGAGCCCAGTGCCACCGCGACGCCAAGCTCCTCTCCGGCCCAGGCCACCTCATCAGCACCGCCCGATCGAGGTCTCCTCGGCGGACTCGTCTACCTGCTCCTGGGATCGGGGCCTGATTCACCACCGTCCTCGGCGAGCTCCGCACCGGCCCGCTGACCCGAACGACTACGACGCGATCGCGGCGGTCGCGGACGGCTGGTGGGGCCGGCCCATCAGCGACGCACTCCCACGGTTGTTCCTCGATCATTTTCACGGCACCGCCGCTTCGACGTGGTTGCGTCAACAGTGCTTCGCCCGGTGGAGGGCGACGTCCGCGGACTTGACGAAGGCCGCCAGGCGGCTCGCGCCGGCCGCCTCTCCGGCGGCTTCGGCGGCGGGGTGGGCCGCGGTCACGCCGATGCCGACCGTGACGACGTGCTCGGTCGTCAGCGGATGCGGTTCGGCCAGGTCCTTGACCGCGTGGCAGAGGCGCCGGGCCAGACGGGTGGCGGCGGCCAGGTCGGTGTCGGGCATCACGACGGTGAGCTCCTCGCCGCCGTAGCGCGCGGCGAGGAGAGAGCCCCGCCGACGTTGTCGGCGAGGCAGGTGGCGACCTGCCGCAGGCATCGGTCACCGGCGACATGTCCGAAGTGATCGTTGTAGAGCTTGAAGTGGTCGATCACGGAACGCCCGAGTTGAGCGGACGCGATCGAAGTCCGCAGACGCTCCCCGAGGATCCAGACTGATCGTCACCTTCCGCAACGTCGGCCAGGACGTGAAGGTGGGCGGCGATATCGACCTGGTCCGTGTCGCGCCGCGTCAGACGTACCCGTGGACACCACGTAGATGTCGGCCTTGCGCCGATTCAAGAGGGCCGGTTCTCGGAGGCCAGCGCCGGGAGTGCGAACCGGCTCCACACCCGACACCGCAGGCCGCACCGTCGGCCAGGCCGCGACCACCGGGACCGCCACGGTCCACCCCGGCTCCGTCGGAGAGCCGCCCTGGCGCTCTCCTCCGACCACCGGTTCGGTCCCGTTGCAGGTCACCGCCAACGCCACGGGCTCCACCGGCACAGCGCGCTCACTTACCAGTTCGACTTCGGCGACGGCACAGTCGTCGGCCCGCAAGCCGCCGCCACGGCAACGCACACCTTCGCGAAAGCTGGCACCTTCCAGGTGACTGTGACCGTGTTCGACGCCGGGGCCGGCCAGTCGGCGTCGAGGACCCAGTCCGTGACCGTCTACAACGCGTCGCCACCGCGGATCACAGCCAGCGCGGCCAGCGCCCCAGTCGGCCAGCCCGTGACGCTCACAGCCACCGGAACGGTCGCCCCCGAACCTGGCAGGCCTGGGCGGCGCCACCGGCTCAGGTCGCGTCAACGGCTCGGGCGAGGCCGCCTGCTCGGGTGGCGGGGCCGCTGACGGCGGGATGGCCGCGCTCTACGGCGGCGCCTTCGATCTCCAGGTACAGCCGTGGGCGCCACGGCACCGGTGACCTCGAGGTGCACGATGGAGGCGGTGTCGCCGACGGCCTGCCAGGAGTCGACGTCGCCCGCCGGTTCGTAGACGTAGTCGCCTGGGCCGACGAGCTCGCCCTGGCCGATGATCTCCCTGGTCCTGGCCAGGTCGAACGTCGGTCGGTGTCGCCGGGGGCACGCTGTCGGGGCGTCAGGGCTGGTAGGAGCCCGGCTCCCAGGCCTGGGTGGTGACACCGAGCGTGTTCCAGGCGTTGATCGCGACGATCAGGGCGAGCAACGCCGCGATCTCGTCCGGGCTGAAGTGGGCGGCCACCGCGTCGTAGGCCGCGGCCGGGACGTGGTTGACGGCCATCAGGGTGACCGCCTCGGTGAACGCGAGGGCGGCGCCCTCCCGCTCGGTGAAGAACGGCGTCTCAGCCCAGGCGGACAGCGCGTAGAGGCGCTGCTCGGTCTCGCCGATCGCCCGGGCGTCCTTCGTGTGCATGTCGATGCAGTAGGCGCAGCCGTTGAGCTGCGAGGCCCGCACGCGGACCAGCTCGCGCAGCCGCGCGTCGAGGCCGACCCGGTCCAGCTCCTTCGTCGCCGCGTGGTCGAGGTGCGAGACGGCGCGGTAGAACGCGCCGGCGTGGCTCTCGAAGTCCAGGCGGACCGGGACCGAACGGGCAGGGGACGCGGTGGCGGGGGTCGTTGTCATGGTGTCCACGCTAGGTCCGGATTAGCCCGCGAGTAAGGTCCATTTCTGTGCCAGATACGTGGGCCACTTCGGGGTTCGACCTGCATTTGGACCTGACCGGCCCTCGCGTTCGGACGGCGCTCGAGGCCGCGTTGCGGGACGCCGTGCGGACCGGCCGACTGGTCCCGGGCACACGCCTGCCGTCGTCGCGCACGCTGGCCCAGGATCTGGGGCTCGCCCGCAACACGGTCGCCGAGGCCTACGGCCAGCTCGTCGGCGAAGGCTGGCTGGTCGCCCGGCAGGGCTCGGGCACCAGGGTCGCCGACCGGCCGACGAGGCCCGGGCCGGCTCCCGGCGCAGGCCGCGGATCCGCTCCCCGCGCCAACGCGGCCTCGATCGTCGCTGCCGCGCCCCGGTACGACCTGCGCGCCGGATCGCCCGATCTCGCCTCGTTCCCACGGGCCAGCTGGCTCGCGGCGGGCCGGCGCGCGCTGCTCGCGACATCGTCGGACGCCCTCGGCTACACCAGCCCGCGCGGGCTCCCGCAGCTGCGGGAGGCGCTGGCCGAATACCTCGCCCGCGCCCGGGGCGTCCGCGTGACCGCCGACCGGATCGTCGTCTGCGCCGGGTTCGCCCAGGCCCTGGCCCTCCTGTGCCAGGTGCTGCGGGCGCGGGGGGCGACGGCCATCGCCACCGAGGCCTTCGGGCTGACCGGCAACGCCGATACGGTGACCAGCCATGGGATGCGCCCGCTCTTCCTGCCCGTCGACCCGCGGGGCGCCCGCGTCGGTGCCGCGACCGGCGCGGACGCCGTCCTGCTGACCCCGGCGCACCAGTTCCCGCTCGGCCAGTCGCTGTCCCCCGCGCGGCGGGCCGATGTGGTCCGGTGGGCCGCCGACACCGGCGGCCTCGTCATCGAGGACGACTACGACGGCGAGTTCCGGTACGACCGCCAGCCGATCGGCGCTCTGCAGGCCCTGGCCCCCGAGCACGTCGTGTACGCCGGCACCGCGAGCAAGACCCTCGCGCCGGGGCTCCGGCTGGCCTGGCTCGTGCTGCCCGCGCCGCTCGTCGCCGAGGTCGCCGCGGCGAAGGCCGCGGCCGACCGGCAGTGCGGCGCGCTGGAGCAGCTGACCCTGGCCGAGTTCCTCGCCCGCGGCGAGTACGACCGGCACGTCCGCCGCCGGCGGCTCGCCTACCGGCGCCGGCGGGACCACCTCGTCGAGACCCTCCGCCGAGCGGTCCCGCAGCTGCGTATCCGGGGGATCGCGGCCGGGCTGCACGCGATGGTCGAGCTGCCCGACGGCCAGACCGAGGCCGCCGCCCTGGCCCGGGCCGCGCGGCGCGGGCTCGCCGTCGGGGGGCTGGGCAGTTACAACCTCGCCGGGCAGCCGCACCGGCCGGCGCTCGTCGTCGGCTACGCCACTCCTCCCGATCATGCCTTCACGTCCGCGATCGCCCGGCTGGCCGCACTGCTGGCCGAGCCGACCGATCCTGGCGCCTGATGCCCGGACTTTGTTGCCGACACGCCGCACACTGAACCCGCCGTGGCGGATCTTCATCAGCCACACCAGCGAGCTGGACCGGCACCCTGCGCGCCTGCCGTTCGTCGTGGCCGCGAAAAGAGCGATCACGGACTCCGGTCATGTCGCGGTCGACATGTCCGGCTTCGAACCGGAGGACGACGACCCGGCCGAGATGTGCCGGCGCCGGGTCGAGGACTGCGAGATCTACCTGGGAATCATCGGATTCCGGTACGGCTCCCCCGTGCGCGGGCGCGAGGACGTCTTGTACACCGAGCTGGAGTTCGACACGGCCACCGAGCTCGGACTAGAACGCCTGGTGTTCCTGCTCGACGAGAAACGCACGATCGGAACGCACGAATGGCTCGCCGACGTCGCCTACGGCGCCCTACCTCTTTGCCAAAGAGCTGTTGGCTCCCCGTCAGGAGCCTGACGGGGAGCTTAGCGACGGTGGTCGCGAGGCTTCGCTGGGGGCGTGTGGCGGGCCTTCGCCCTTCGCGGACGCCCCTTTGGGCGAAGGATTCCAGGTCACCTGGCCGGGACCGCGAAGAATTCCGGCCGCGCGACCGCGAACGGAGCGGAAGAGCGCGACGCGCGGGGCCGGGTCACGTCGGGGCCGGGTGTGGGATGTGCCACCAATACCCTGGTTGTCCGTAGCCGTTGCCAGCCCGCGTTACATCGGCGTGTCGCAATCCTCGAATTTTACGAAAGACCTTGTTGGGTCAAGTTTGGCCCAACAGGCGGCTGTTCGCGGCTCAACGGGATCGAGGCGATGTCAGGCCGCTCGTCAGGTGGTGCCAAACCGGCCGGCGGTCGTGCGCCGCCCGAGGGACACCATGGCCGGCTCGACCCGGCGACGCGGCTGCGCGGGCAGCCTCCTGACCAGGCCCTGCCAGCCGGCTCCCTGTCGCGCGGCGTCGGCCCGATCGCCCGGTCGGGCCCCGATCAGGCGACCCGGCCGTCGCGGCGCGCCCGCCGTGACGGCCTGGCTGACGGCGGTGGCGGCGGACTGGGTGCCGACGGACGACGTGGTGGATCTGGTGGACGCGGCGGCAGCCGGCCCCCCGCCCGGCAGGGCCAGTCGCAGGACCCGCTTCCAGACGCTCGCGCTCTGCCGCGGCAGCGACCCCGTCGTGTACGGGATCCCGTACCGCTCGCACAGCGCGCGCACCTGCGGAGCGATCTGGGAGTACCGGTTGCTGGGCAGGTCGGGGAAGAGGTGGTGCTCGATCTGGTGGCTGAGGTTCCCGCTCAGGA
This sequence comes from Pseudofrankia sp. DC12, assembly GCF_000966285.1. NCBI lineage: Bacteria > Bacillati > Actinomycetota > Actinomycetes > Frankiales > Frankiaceae > Pseudofrankia > Pseudofrankia sp. DC12. The sequence goes on along the minus strand of NZ_KQ031391.1, from coordinate 3,968,881 downwards.
CGTGAAAGAGCGGGGGGCCCTCGATGTTGGCGGAGCCGCACAACTGGCGCAGGTACCACTCGCCGCGGGTCTCGTTCTCGGCCTGCTCCGGGGCAAAGACCTCCACGCCCTCGGGGAAATGGCCGCAAAAAATGATCGTATGTGCCCAGAGGTTCCGGATGACGTTCGCGGTCAGGTTGCCGAGGAGGACCGGGACGAAGGCCGGGCCGGCCAGGAACGGGAATACCAGGTAGTCCTTCAGGACCTGCCGGCCACCCTTGCGCAGCACCGCACCGAACTCGCTGACGACCTCTTTCCAGCTCTTCTCACCATTCCAGGCGCGGTCGACCTCCACGTCGAAGATCGCGATGCCCCACTCGAACGTGGCCGCGAGGCCGAGGTTGTAGAGCGGCTGCGCGAGGTAGACCGGGTTCCAGCGCTGGCCCGGCGTCATCCGCAGGATGCCGAAGCCGATGTCCCGGTCCTTGCCGAGCACGTTCGTGAACGTGTGGTGCCGGTAGTTGTGCGCCTGGCGCCAGTGGCCGGCCGGGGACACGGCGTCCCATTCCCAGGTGGTGGAGTGGATCCTGGGATCGCCCATCCAGTCCCACTGCCCGTGGAGGACGTTGTGCCCGATCTCCATGTTGTCGAGAATCTTGGCCGTCGTCAGCATCGCGGTACCCGCGATCCAGGCGGGCGGCAGGAACCCGGCGAACATCGTGATTCGCCCGGCGATCTCCAGGAGGCGTTGGACGCCGATCACCTTGCGGATGTAGCGGGAGTCATCCTCCCCGAGACTGGCCAGCACCCAGGCCCGAAGCTGGTCGAGCTCGTGGCCCAGCTCCTCGATCTCCGCCACGGTCATCTCGCGTCTGTCCGGCAACGTGCCTCCCTGTGCTGGTGAACTAAAGATCGATGTCAACGTCGCCGGCAGCGGCCGACACACAGGTCTGGATGTAGTCGCCGGCCTCGCCATGCTCGACGCCGGTGCGCAGGTCACGGACCCGGCCCGCGCCGAGCCGGCTTACACAGGTACGGCAGATGCCCATCCGGCAGCCGCTCGGCATCAGAACTCCGGCACTCTCGCCGGCGGCCAACAGCGGCGTGCCGGCGTCGGTCGCCACCCGGCGGCCGCTGCGGGTGAAGTGGACGGTGCCGCCGACCGCGGCGCCGGCGTCGACGTCGGCGATGGCAGGCCGGAACCGCTCTACCCGCAGCCGGTCCGCGACGCCGGCCTCACGCCACAACGTCTCCGCCTCGGCGAGCAGGCCGGACGGCCCGCACGCCCACGTGGACCGCCGCGACCAGTCCGGGCAGGCGGCCAGCAGCTCCGCCAGCGGCGGACGCTCACGGTCGGCCGGCCGCGCGGCGTCGCCGCCCGGCCTGGTGTGGCGCTCGTGCAGCCGCAGGCTCGCGCACCGGTCGGCCAGCCCCCGCAACTCCGCCCCGAAGATCACATCGGCACGGGAGCGGGCCGAGTGCAGCAGGACGACGTCGGGCATCGCGTCACGCAGCGCGAGATCGCGCAGCATGGACATGACCGGCGTGATCCCGCTGCCGGCCGTCAGGAAGAGAATCCGCTCGGGGACAGTTTGGGGTAGTACGAACTCCCCGGTCGGCGAATCGAGGCGCACGACGGTGCCCGGCATCACTCCGTACACGAGCTGGCCTGACACGCGGCCGCCCGCGACGGCCTTCACCGTGATCTCGAAACAGCCGTCCGGACGGCCGGGCGCGGAGGACACCGAGTACGCGCGCTGCCGCCATACTCCGGCCACCCGCACCGCCGTCCCCACGTACTGGCCGGCGCGGTGCTCCCGCCAGCCCCGCCCGGGTCTGATCGTCAGCGTGGCGGCGTCGGTGGTCTCCGGCCGGACGGCCTCGACCCGGCCCCACAGCTGGCGGCTCGACCAGAGCGGATTGACGAGTTCGACGAAGTCATCCAGCCGCAAGGGCGTCATCAGCAGCGAGGCGGCGGTCGACGCCAGCCTCCGCGAGGCGGTTCGCACGGTCACGTCACCCGCGCCGCGCCCAGTGGGCAAGCGATCATCACAGCCGCGCCCCCTTGGCCGCGCGGACGGAGGTTCGCCGGCGTCGGCGTCCTCCGGGAGGACCAGGTCTCGGGCCGAGAAGCTACCCCGGAATCCGGCCCCGGGCTCGCCGCGGGCCGACCGGCGCGCCGTGGCGGCGGTTCGCCTGACAAAGCCGGCGCGACGCGACAAAGATGGCGCACGTGCTCGATTAGCTGCTTAACGTGTCTGCCTCTCAGCTTGTCGCCTGATCTCCGGTTCACACCGCACGCTCACGCAGCCGGTCATCTCGGGCGGGCCCGACATTCCGGCAGCAGGTAGTACAAAAAAGCGCGCGGCCTGCCGGTCGCGCGCTTTTCCGTTCAGGTCTGTGTGTCGTCAGACAGGCATGACCTTCTCAGCCTGCGGGCCCTTCTGGCCCTGCACGATCTCGAACTGCACGGTCTGTCCCTCGTCAAGCGACTTGTAGCCGTCGGCCACGATCGCGGAGAAGTGGACGAACACGTCCGGGCCGCCCCCGTCCACGGAGATGAAGCCGAAACCCTTTTCCGCGTTGAACCACTTAACAGCGCCCTGAGCCACGAGCGTTCTCCTTGCTAGCTTTCCCGGCTGACGTCTCTCGTCTCCCGGGTCTCGCTCCGGCCGCAGATCGCTCCACGCTCGGCCGTTCCGTTCGTCGATGCATGACGCTCACACAGCGGAGAACAGGTAACGCGGCCATCGTACTCGTCGTCGGCCCCGCCGGCCCCACCGCGCGCCGGTCCCGGCCCAGCCCACAGCGCAAAATCAGGAAACCGACCGTGGCCTGGCCCCGGACGAGGCCGGCATCCCCGACCAGGCCAGGGTGGTTCCGGCGGCCGGCGCCGCGCGGGCTCGGGTCCCGGTGGGCGCCGTGTGGTGGCGTAGCCTGGCGTAGACCGGCGCACACTGCCGCCACCCATTCCATCGTCCAACACAACCGACGCTGGACGTCAGCACTACCCAACTGCAACCATCGCCAGACGACAGTCGCATGCCGCCGCGAACGATGCCCCCACGGACTTGAGGCAGCCTGGGTCGTGACCCATGACTTCGGTGACTCCACCGCACGGATCCCTTCAACAGGCTGGAGTTAGCCATGCAGAGCACGACCCGGCTCGCCGGCGGACGCGCCCCCACGGGCCGGCGGACCACGACGAGCCCGGTCCGTGTCGTGGGCGAGCCTGACGGCGAGACCAGCCTCAGCCTGGTCAGTGGCCATCCGGAGGTCGAGACCGGCCTCGACACCGGTGGCGATCCGGAGAACAGCGTCGAGAACGGTGCGGACGACGCGGCGCAGGACGGCCCTGCCGACGACGGCGACCCGGCCGACGAGACGAAGCAGCCCGCGCGGCGGCGGGCGGCGGCGCGGACGACGTCGACGACCGTCTTCGACCCGGTGCGGATGTACCTGGCGAGCATCGGCAAGACGCCGCTGCTGACCGCCGAGGGCGAGGTGGACCTCGCGAAACGGATCGAGGCGGGGCTGTTCGCCGGCCACAAGCTGGAGACGGCGGACGACGAGATGTCCCCGGGCCAGCGGTTGGACCTCATCGCCATCGAGCGGGACGGTCAGGTGGCCGTCCGACAGCTCGTCGAGGCGAACCTCCGGCTGGTCGTCTCGATCGCGAAACGGTACGCCGGACGCGGAATGCTTTTCCTCGACGTGGTGCAGGAGGGAAATCTCGGCCTCATCCGGGCGGTCGAGAAGTTCGACTACACCAAGGGCTACAAGTTCTCGACCTATGCCACCTGGTGGGTCCGGCAGGCGATCACCAGGGCGCTCGCCGACCAGTCCCGAACGGTTCGCCTTCCGGTGCACCTCGTCGAGCTGCTCAACCAGCTCGTCCGGCTGCGCCGCGAGTTGCTGATGGAGCTCGGCCGCGAGGCGACCCGGGAGGAGCTCGCCGCCGCCCTCGGCGTGACCGCGGGCAGGGTCGACGAGCTTCAGCGCATCTCGCGGGAGCCGGTTTCCCTCGACAGCCCGGTCGGTGACGACGCCGACACCGAGCTCGGCGACCTGATTGAGGACACGGCCGCGATCGAGCCGGTCGAGGCAGCCATGGTCTCCGTGCGCGCGGCGCAGCTGAGCGCCGTGCTGCGGGCCCTGCCGGACCGGGAGCGCCGCGTCATCCAGCTGCGGTTCGGCCTGGCCGACGGCCAGGTGCACACGCTGGAGGAGATCGGCCGCGAGTTCGGGCTGACCCGTGAGCGCATCCGCCAGATCGAGCAGCGGACACTGGCGAAGCTGCGCCATCCCGCTCGGTCCGAGGCCCTGCGGTCCTACCTCGAATAGGTCGGCAGCCGGCCGGTCGGCCGAACTCGACCGCACTCCGCCGCAGACAAGATCGCTGATTCAGCTCCGTAGTGGTTGTCCTCGCGGCCGTTCTACGACCATGAGAGGCCAGGGACGGCGATCTTGCTGTCGCGACGCGGCCTGCGCGAAGGCTGTGACGTGGCGCCGAGGCGTCAGGGGGCGGCCGCGCGGTTTGCGCGACGAGGTGCCGCCGGGCCCACGGGGTTCGTTCCGCGAACGGCCTTACAACGAGAACAGCGCGCGGCCCCCGGCCGCGCGCTGTTCCGTTTGAGGTCTGGGTGTGTCAGACAGGCTGAACCTTGTCAGCCTGCGGGCCCTTCTGGCCCTGCACGATCTCGAACTGCACGCTTTGCCCCTCGTCCAGCGACTTGTAACCGTCTGTCAAAATCGCCGAGAAGTGGACGAACACGTCCGGACCGCCACCGTCCACGGAGATAAAGCCGAACCCCTTCTCCGCGTTGAACCACTTGACGGTACCCTGAGCCACGAGCGTTCTCCTTGATGTTTCTCCGGTAGACGTCCGTCGTCTCCCGGTCTCGCACCGGCCGCCGATCACTCTGCTGATCACTTTGCAGCCGTCGTTCCGTTCGGCGATGCATGACGCTCATACAGCGGAGAACAGGCAACGCCACCACCTTACGCGCCATCGGCGCCCCGGGTACCACCGGTCCGGGCCCCGGTTCGCGAGCGTCTCGGTGGGACCCGGCAAACGGCCGCGCTCATGGCCGACCGGGCGTCGCTGGACATGCCCAAGCGGTTCCGTCGACATAGGGCCCACGCCGCGGCGAGCCCTCCGACAAGCCAAGACAGCGGCCGGTAGCCCAGGACCCAGGCCAGGCGCGAATCACGCACAGGGCCCGCGCCGGGATCAGCGCGGCACTCCGCGCGGGCCCGCGCGCCGGCTCGATGTGCCCGCCCTGCCCGGTCCACGCGCGGTCATGGGTTTGAAACGCCAGTCGAGCCCGGCGGCCACCGCCACGCCGACCGTCGGCGTGAGCGGCCGCCGGCGCGCGGTCCGCGGCCAATCACCTCGGCCAGTTGTCTCCAGACACGAGGCCAGCCGGAGAAGCTCCCGACGGTTCGGGCCTGGACTACCGCGTGCCGCCGGCGTGGTTGCCGCTCGGTAATCGCGGGTATCTCGGACCCGCGAAATCCGGCCGGTACTTCTTCGACGAATGGTGCAATACGCCGGAGGGAGCAAACATGGCGTACCGAAAGAGCCAGACATTCCCCCTGCTGATCGCCGCCGCGGCGCTGGGTTCCGTCCTGTCCGCGGCTCCCGCCCAGGCTTCAGTGGCCACAAGCCATGTCACCGGTACCGCCTACCACTGTTACTGGCGCACGGTAAGCGGCCACTGGGTCTGGGAGAACGGGCACCGACGGTGGGTTCCGCCGCGGTCCGTCCGCGTCTGCGGATGACCTCCGCGCAGGTCGCTCCGGGTCGCTCCGCGCGTTGAGTCATGCCCGGTGGTTGGGACCGGGCCGAGACCAGCAGCCGCCCGGTATGGCTTGATCTGGCTTCGCGCGTCGAGTCATGCCTGGTGGTCGGGGTCCGGGCCGGCAGGACAGCCGGGCGGCGGGGAGTCGTGTCCGCACGATCGCACGCACAGGTAAGGCGGAAGAAGGTCTGGGCCCGGTGGTCCACCGCGCAACGGGCGGACCACCGGGCCCAGCGCCGTCCCGGCGCCGTCCCGGACGCCCGCACCCGGACCTCCACTGGGCGCCGGTCACACCCCTGGCCTCCTGCACCGCCACCGCTAGCCTGGGGACATGTCGCGCGCTGCCTGGGCTTCTGGCGCTTCCGGCCCCGGTCTCATCGGCCGCTCCCGCTGACGCACGAAAGGCGGATTCGGGACCGCAGGTCGGAATGTCCGCCCGTGAACGTCCGTTGATTGCCTCGGCAGAGAACCTGCCGGCAGACCCGACCACCACGACCCGCGCCGACCCGCGGCCAGCCCACACGGCTGGCCGGTCCGGACCTGGAGGGGTTCATGGCACGACGGCAGACGCCGGACGTCTCGACGCGTCCGGTGGACGACCTCGGCGATGTGGTCGAGCGGCCCGCCGACGTCCACGGCTTCGCCGAGCGGACGATGCTCGCCGATACGGCCGTGGGCCGGGTCGGGATCGAGACCGAATGGTTCGTGGTCGACGGTCACTCCCCCGACCGACCCGTCGCGCCGGAACGGACCCGGGCGGCGCTGGGCGGCCTCGATCCGGACCTTCCCGGCGGCAGCCGGATCACCTTCGAGCCGGGCGGCCAGTTCGAGCTCTCCGGCCCGCCACTCGCGCTTCCCGCGGCGATGCGGGCGATGTCCGCCGACCTGACCGCCGTGCGGCTCCGCCTCGCTGACGACGGGCTGCTGCTGGCCGGCCTCGGCGCCGACCCGCTGCGTACACCCCGGCGGCTGCTCACCCACAGTCGCTACGCGGCGATGGAGGAGTTCTTCCAGACCGGCGGGTTCCCCGCCGGCCCGGTGATGATGTGCTCGACCGCGGCGCTGCAGGTCAACCTGGAGGCAGGCCCGAAGGCGGGCTGGGACGACCGATGGTGGCTCGCGCACACGCTGGGGCCGGTGCTGGTGGCGATGTTCGCCTCGTCGCCGGTCCTCGCGGGCCGGCCGACCGGCCGCGTGTCGTCCCGCCAGGGCGTCTGGTCGGATATCGACTCCACCCGGACCAGGCCTGTCGCCGCCGCCGGAGAACCACCCACGCCGGGCGGCCCGGCCGAACAGTGGGCCCGCTACCTGCTCGACGCCCGGCTGATGCTGGTTCGTGACGGCGACGGCCGCCACATCCCAGTCCTCGACGGCTCGACCTTCGGCGACTGGGTGGCGGGCGCCGGCCCGGTGCGCCGCCGCCCGACCCTCGACGACCTGTCCTACCACGCGAGCACGGTCTTCCCGCCGGTGCGGCCCCGCGGCTGGCTGGAGCTTCGCTACGTCGACGCCCAGTCGGCGGCGTTGTGGCCGGTCGCGGTCACGGTCACCGCGGCGCTGCTCGACGACCCGCTGGCCGCCGACACCGCCCGCGATGCCTGCGCGGGCGTGGCCGGCCAGTGGGCCGAGGCGGCGGCGCTCGGCCTCGCCCAGCCCGACCTGCGCAGGGCGGCGCTGCGATGTGTGATGGCCGTGGTCGAGGCGGCCGCGCGGCTGGGCCTGTCCCCGGCCCAGACGGCCGCGGTCGCAGACTTCGCCGACACGTTCGTGCGGCGGGGGCGGTGCCCCGCCGACGCCGCGCTCGCCGCCTGGCGGACCGGCGGCGCGACGGCCGTACTGATGGACGCGACGACCTGCGTGGACGTACCGCAACCGAGCTAGCCGGCCAGCCAGGAACAGGAGATCGCCCCGATGGTTCCCACCCAGCTGAGCGACACCGGCAACCGTCGCGTAGCGGTCCATCTGACCGCCGCCGACCGGGCCACCCAGCTCGCCGCCGACGTGCTGCACGGCCTCACCGCGACACCCAAAGAGCTGCCGCCGAAATGGTTCTATGACGAGGCCGGTGGCCAGCTGTTCGACGAGATCACGCGGCTGCCCGAGTACTACCCGACGCGGCGCGAGCGGGCGATCCTCACCGAGCACGCCGCTGAGATCGCCGCGTTCTCCCGGGCGGACACCCTCGTCGAGCTGGGCTCGGGCACGTCGGAGAAGACCCAGCTGCTGCTGAACGCGCTGGGCGACACGGGAACGCTGCACCGGTTCGTCCCCTTCGACGTCGACGAGGCCGTCCTGCGCCACGTCGTCGAGACCATGGCCACGACCCGCCCGGCGCTGCGGGTGAACGCGCTGGTCGGCGACTTCGACCACCATCTGGGCCAGCTGCCGCGGGCCGAGGCCCGGCTGGTCGCGTTCCTGGGCAGCACGATCGGCAACATGCGCCCGGACGAACGGCAGGTCTTCCTGGCCCGGCTGCGGGCCACTGCCTCGGCCGGCGACGTGCTGCTGCTCGGCACCGACCTGGTGAAGAGCCCGGCCCGGCTGGTCGCGGCCTACGACGATGCCGCCGGGGTGACGGCGGCCTTCAACGCCAACGTCCTGAAGGTGGTCAACCGCGAGCTGGACGGCGACCTCGACCCGGATGGCTTCGCGCACCTCGCCGTGTGGGATCCGGACGCCGAGTGGATCGAGATGCGGCTACGCTCCCGCCACACCCAGAAGGCCCGGATCGGCGCGCTCGACCTCACCGTCCCGTTCGACGAGGACGAGCAGCTACGGACCGAGATCAGCGCGAAGTTCCGCCGCGACGGGATCGAGAAGGAGCTCGCCACCGCCGGGTGGGGCATGACCCACTGGTGGACGGACCCCGACGGCGACTTCGCCGTCAGCCTCTCGGTCCCGGCCTGAAGCAGAGGCACACGGTGTGAGCACGGGTGAGCTGTGACGCTGGCAGGAGCAGCATGACCGAGGTTGGCACCCGTCCGGACCCGTTCGTCGCGACCCGCGCCGCCCTGCGGCGGCGCCGGTTTCATCGGCTCCCACGTCGTCGCCGCGCTGGTCGACAACGGCCATGACGTCCGCGTGCTCGACGCGTTGCTGCCGGCCGTTCATCGGACAAAGCCCGAGATTCATGGTGCTGCCGAGCTGATCGCGGGTGATGTCACGGACCGCGCGACCGTCGAGGAGGCACTCACCGGAATGGACGCGGTCTGCCATCAGGCGGCGATGGTCGGCCTTGGCGTCGACCTCGACGACCTGGCCCAGTACGTCACCAACAACGACCTCGGCACCGCCGTCCTGCTCGCCGCGATGGCCCGCGCGGGCCTCGGGCGCCTGGTGCTGGCCAGCTCGATGGTCGTCTACGGCGGCGTGTTCGCGGGCCGGGCGAACACCGGGCGGGCGACGTCCGCCATATCGTCGCCGCCCCGATAAACTGCGCTGTCAACCAGGCGAGTGAAGCGGGGGAACAGGCGTGGCCGTACCGGCGGGCGGCAGCCCGACCGTGCGCCGCATCCTCTTGGGCTCTCAGCTACGGCGGCTGCGGGAGGACAAACAGATCAGCCGTGAGGACGCCGGTTATCACATTCGCGCCTCCGAGTCAAAGATCAGCAGGCTTGAGCTCGGCCGGGTCGGCTTCAAGGAACGCGACGTCAACGACCTGCTGGTCCTCTACGGCGTCACCGACGAGACCGAACGAAACGCCCTGCTCACGCTGGCCAGGGAGGCGAACCAGCAGGGCTGGTGGCAGTCGTACTCCGACGTCCTGCCCAGCTGGTTTCAGCCGTACATCGGGCTGGAGGAGTCGGCCTCCCAGATCCGTACCTACGAGCTGCAGTTCATCCCCGGCCTGCTTCAGACCGAGGGCTACGCACGCGCGGTCATCACCCGAGGCGCCCTGGGTGCGCCGAAGGAAGTGATCAACAGCCGAGTCAACGTCCGGATGAGCCGCCAACAGGTACTGACCAGGGAAAACCCGCTCCGGCTCTGGGTGGTGCTCGACGAGGCTGCGCTTCGGCGGCCCATCGGCGGTGACAAGATCATGCATGCGCAGATCAACCACCTGCTGGAATTGATCAACAGCCCCTTCCTGACGCTCCAGGTGATGCCGTTCGCCTTCGGCGGTCACACCGCGGAGGGCGGCGCGTTCAGCATCCTGCGTTTCCCCGACCCCGAGATGTCGGACATCGTCTATCTCGAACAGCTTTTCGGCGCGGCCTACCTGGACAAACGCGAGGAGGTCGACCGCTACACGATCGCGATGGACCGCCTCTGCCTGGACAGCAGCACGCCGGACCGCACCGCCGACGTACTCCGAAAGATCGACAGAAGCCGGTAGGAGGCGCTGTCGTCACGGCTGTCGATGTCGCCGCGGAACCGGCGCCAGAGCGCCCGTAGGGTGGGGGCCATGGAGAAGCCAAAGATCGAACTCGTGGACAAGACGCCGCCGAAAGACCTGGTCGTCCAGGACATCACCGAGGGCGACGGCGCCGAGGCCACCGTCGGCCGGGCGGTCTCGGTCCACTATGTCGGCGTCGCCCTCAGCTCGGGCAAGGAGTTCGACGCCTCCTACGACCGCGGCAAGCCCTTCCGGTTCCAGCTCGGCGCGGGACAGGTCATCGCCGGCTGGGACCAGGGCGTGCAGGGCATGAAGGTCGGCGGCCGCCGCCAGCTCGTCATTCCGCCGCACCTGGGCTACGGCGTCCGGGGCGCGGGGCCGATCAAGAGGAACGAGACCCTGATCTTCGTCGTCGACCTGCTCGGCGTCGGCTGATCCCAGCCGTCGGGTCCGGCGCCTGCCTCGGTCCCGCGCGAATGCCCTTCCCATCGGCTGGGTGAGCCGGCCCGGCCTACCGCGGCCGGCGCCCGCCGCTCAGGACTCCTCCACCTTGCGCGCCAGGTGCCGGATTCCGGCCAACCATCTGTCGGGGTCCGCCGCCTTCTGCGCGTAGTACCCGCTTACCTCAGGATGAGGCAGGATAAGGAACTTTTCCGCGGCGAGGCCGTCGATCACCGCCTCCGCGACGTCCTCGGCCGTGAGCAGCGTTCCCGACGCGGCGACGACCCGGGCCGCCGCGTGGCCTTCCCGAAGGCCGTCGAGCAGCAGCGGCGTGGCCACTCCCAAGGGGCAGACGGCGCTGACCCGAATTCCCTTGTCTCCGTATGTCACGGCCAGCCATTCCGCCAAGGCGAGCGCAGCGTGCTTGGTGACGGCGTACGGCGCGTCGCCGGGCATCGTCAGGAGACCCGCGGCCGAGACCACGTTGAGCAGGTAGCCGCTGCCCCGCTCCAGCATCGACGGGACGACGGCGCGGGCCGCATGGACGTGCGCGAGCGTGTTGACCGCGAAGGTGTCCAGCCACGTCTTGGTTTCGACTTCCAGACCGCCGCCGACGGACACACCGGCATTGCAGCAGAACAGGTCGATCCGGCCGTACTCGGCGAGCGTCTGCTCGACCAGGGCGGCGACGGCCGTCTCGTCCGTGACGTCCGTCCGGACCGCCCGTCCACCGATCTCGGCCGCGACGCTCGCGGCGGCGGCCGCGTCCCGGTCACTGACCACGACGGCCGTGGCGCCGCCAGCGGCGAACCGCCGTGCCAGCGCGGCCCCGATCCCGCTGCCCGCGCCGGTGACCACGATGACTGCGCCTTTGACATCCACCCGGGTTCCTCCCCACGTCTCGGACCAGCGCCTGATCATGCACACATCAGGGCACGAGAGGCACGATCCGCGCGGATCGGAACGAGGGCTCTGCGCCGCGGGCCGCGCCAGCCTCGGTAGCGGCCGGCGCGGCCCGTTCGGACGTCAGCCCGCGCTCAGCGCTTCGGCGCGAAACGCGAGGCGACGGTCGGAAGGTCGGCGTAGGTGACGATGCCCGGCCGGGCCGCCACGACGGCTGGAATGGCGTTGACCACCGGCAGTGCGGTGAGCATCGAGCCCATCATCGACGCGTCCTCGAGCGTGAACGTCTCCAGGTTCTCCGGCAGGACGTCCACCCGGAGATGGATCTGCGGCGAGCCGAGCACCTCGACGAGGTGGCCGTTCGCGACCTCCCAGGCCGGGTCGAGACCGGCGGCGACCGTCCAGCGGAGCTGCGCTTCCACCCGGTCGACGCCGTCGCTGCCGCCGATCCACTTGGCGTCGATGCCCGCGACCGTGCCGCGCCTGACCGTCCGGCCCGGCACGTCGGCGTCACTGACCGCGTGGGCGAACGCGACCTCGCACCGGATGTCGTCAAGCTCCAGCCCGAGTTGGGCGGCCATCGACTCGACCGAGTCGGCGAAGACCGCGGTCGCCTTGCGGATGTCGTCGGCGTGGCCCGGGTCGCCCGCCGGCCGGCCCCAGCCGAGCTCGTCCTGGTTCGCATCCGCGGCCCACGGCCCGATGTTGACGGACTCGATCACCCGCAGGTAGGTCACCTCGCGGCACGGGCCGGTGGCAACCGTGGCGAGGTACGCGACCCAGCCCGGATTGATGCCGCTGCCGAACAGGGTGGCGTTTCCCTGCTGGGCGGCCTCTTCCAGCGCCGCACGCGCCTCGGTGCCGTAGGCGCGGCCAGTGATGAAGCCGGCCGTCGACGCGACGTTGACTCCGGCCCGCAGGAGGCGGGCCAGCTGCTCGATGTCCGGGTTCAGCGGCATGTAGACGACGCAGTCCGGCTTTAGAGCGATGAGGGCGTCGAGGTCATCGGTGGCGGCGACTCCGAGGCCGCGCCCGACGTTCGCGAGTTCGCCGGCGTCCTGGCCGACCTTCTCCTTGCTGAAGGCGAACACACCGACCAGTTCGAGGTCGGGGCGCTCGGCGATGGCCTTGAGGGCCTCACTGGCCACCTTTCCCGTCGTCCATTGCACGACCCGTAAGGGGTGGCCGGTGGTCGCCATGGCGTCCTCCTCGGTAGCGGCGGTGAGTTGAGCGCGCTGTGTCCGCGGGCCAGGCTCGGCCGGGGTCGGCGGTGCCAGTCCGTGCGTCAGCACCCGGCGACCGGTTGGGCAGTCGCCAAAAAATGCCGCATCAGATGCTTAGCATGCGCGCGTCTGGCCCGGCAAGGCACGTACTGCGCAGACCGGAGCACCCGCCCTGGCGCCCCGGCGAGGACCTCGCGTCCCCTGCGTCATCCCGTCCGCTGTGGCTGTCGGCGCGACCGCGGCCGGAAGGTATGCGAGAACCCGCTCGACGTGGAGGCGGCCCGGGTCAGCGCGTCGAGCTCGGCCAGCCAGAGGTTGGCCAGGGTCGCGCCGCGGGGCACGTTGCGGTCGATCGCGACGCCCAGTGACGCCTTCGGGCCGACACCGCCGAGGATGACGAACATGCGCTGGCCCGGAACGGGAACCGGCACCGGGACCGCCTCGGTGACCGGGCTACCCGCGATCGTCAACGGAGCAGCCATGACGCCCAGGTTGGACGTCGAGACCGCGACTCTGCGTGGATCCATACCCATCGCGACCGCGACCCGGCCGAAGCGGGTGGGGACCCGCTCGAACCACCAGCGCTCGCCGGCCCCCGCGGCCGTGCCACTCCGATAGCGCGCGGTCTGCCGCCTGACCACACCAAATCGTCGCGACGGCGAACCGAGGCCGCAGGGCAGCCCTACCCGGGTACCCACCACGAAGTTGCTCAGGTGGTTGCTCTCCTCTGGTCGTCGTGCGCTGACCGGCATCAGGATCTTCAGCCGACGCGCGCCACCCACCGGCCGGGACCAAGCCTCGAAGGCCCCTCCCAGCGCGACCAGGAAGACATCGTTGACGGTCGCCCCATAGGCCCGCCCAAGGGTGCGTAGCAGCTCGACACTGGTCGACGCCCAGTAGAGGTCGTGCTCCCCGGCGACTGGGCGGGCCAGTGCCTCAAGGCTGGCCGTCGGCGTCATCCAGCCAGCGAGCCGCCCGCCGGCCGCGGCCAGCGTTCGGGGGGTCACCCGTCCGTCCCGCAGCCAGCCTGCCGAGCCGACCGCGGTCTCCGCTCCGAACAAAGCGGTCAACACCTGGTGCAACGCGGTCCCGTCCAGCCAGACATGGCTCGCGCGGAACAGGACGTAGAACTCGTCCGTGCCCGGAGCGTGCAACAGGCAAAGCTCCCAGGGCGGCGCGTCCAGCGGAATCTGCGTCTGGCAGCGCCGTGCGACGAGAGCCCGCACGTCCGACTCGTCCGCACCGGCCGGGATGTGGTGTTCACGCACATGGGTGATCACGTCGAACCACGGGTCCGGCGTCCAGTGCGGCCAACTGGCCTGCCCCGCGGGGTGCGTCACCCGATGGGCGAGCAGCGGGAACCGGGCCGACCGTTCCAGAACGGCCGCCCGCAGCGCGCCGACGGAGCACCTGCCCTCGGCTCGCAGCAGGTAGGCGACGCTCAGCGGCGTGGCCCGGTTCTCCCGCTGATATCCCAGCAGTGCCCGGTCCATCCGGCTCAGCGGGCGCGGGCTCGCGTCGGCGGCCCGAGGGCACATATATACCACCACATTCCTGGGCTGCGGAAAGGCCGCGAGACGGCCGGAACCTCCGCTTCAGAAGGCGGCCGCGGCGCCCGGCTAATGGGCCGTCGAATTCGGTGGAACTCTAGACCGAAGCCGATCGGCCTCGTTTGAAAAGTCCGTTCCGGGGCGCGGCCACGGCGCGTCCCTGAGAATCCACGCCGGCCCGGCTATCGGGCCGTCGCGTTCCATAGCCCGACGCGGCGCCCGAGCGAAGAATGCCGGGGCCGCCGCCTGCGCCCCAGGGCTCTCGCACGTTCGCGATTTGACTGGTAGGCGCGGCTGGCCTGGTTCGGGCGACGGGCCTGCCAGCGGGCGGTTCGCGGGGGTGGACACGGCTGGGCAACGTGCCGCGGGCAAAGAGGCAGGCACACCGCTTGTAGATCACGAAGCTGGGCGCTGCGATCACCTCGTGAATCCACGCGGCCCTGCGGCCCGGTGGACTCTGCGCGCGCTACTGCTGGGGCCCGCTATCCTGGTCCTCGCCATTGTGCTGCCGGCCAGTTCTGCCTCCGCACATCCGCTCGACGTGTACGTGCAAGCGTCCTACGTGACGCTCGCACCGTCCAAAGTGAGCCTCGAGCTGGATCTTTCGCCCGGCGTCCTCCTCACGCCGCAGGTCCTGGGCGTCGTGGGTGCCGACCATGACCGGCAGATCTCGGGCAGCGAAGCCCGGAGTTACTCGGAGCAGGTCCTACGCGGTCCTACGCAAGGTAGAGGTGCGCGTCGATAATCGGCCACTGACGGTCGGGATGACCAACATCGACGTCCCGCCCTACCTGGTCACTCGAACACCCTTGAGGCGACGCAGAAGATGCTCGAGTCGCGGGTGGTCCGAGAGTTCCCGATCAACGACCAGGAGATTCTCATCCGCCACCCGTACAAGACCGCGGCCGACTACGTGGCCGCGGCACAGAGCCAGCGCTAGCCGACAAGCCCGTCGGAATCGGGCGAGCTGAAAGGAACCAGATGGCCGGGAATCAGGTCGGCCGGGTCGCGGTCGTCACGGGCGCCGCGTCGGGCATCGGTCGGGCGTGTGCGACGCGCCTGGCCCGGGACGGCGCGTCGGTCGCCGTGCTCGATCTCAACGAGGGTGACGCGAAGGCTGTCGCCGAAGAGATCCAGGCCGCCGGCGGCGCGGCGCTGGCGGTGGCCGCCGACGTGGCGGGCCCCGAGAGCGTCGCACGCGCCCTGGCGGCTACCCGCGCCCAGTTCGGTCCGGTCACCATCCTGGTGAACTCGGCCGGGAAGACCGGCTCGAAGCGGTTCATGGACATCACCCTGGAGCAGTGGACCTCGGTACTGACCGTCAACCTGACCGGCACGTTCCTCTGCTGCCAGGCGGTCGTCCCGGACATGGTCGAGGCCGGCTGGGGCCGGATCGTGAACATCTCGTCGTCCAGCGCGCAGGGTGGCCAGGCGTTCATGACCCACTATGTGGCGTCCAAGGGCGGCGTCATCGCCTTCACAAAGGCGCTCGCACTGGAACTCGGCCCGGCCGGCATCACGGTGAACACGATCCCGCCGGGATTCGTCGACACCCCGATGCTGCGCCAGGAGGAGGCCCGCGGCCGCTGGGGCTCGAACACCGCCGACGACCTCATCGCGCGGACGCCCGTGCGCCGGATGGGCCTGCCGGAGGACATCGCCGCGGCCTGTTCCTTCCTCGCCTCCGAGGAGGCCGGTTACGTCACCGGCCAGGTCTTCGGCGTCAACGGCGGCCGCAACACCTGACCCCCGGGCGGGCGGCGGCGTCGATAGGCTCGGGCCAAGCCTTGGCCACGCGAAACCAGGGCTTCGGCCGTGCCTCCGGCGCCAGCCGTCCTCCCAGCGACAGCGAAAAAGGCGCAGGCATGCCCGAGGGTCACACAGTGCACCGGCTGGCCGCCGCCCACGCGGAGATGTTCCGTGGACGGCCGGTGGCGGTGACCAGCCCGCAGGGACGCTTTGCCGACGGCGCGCGAAGGCTGACCGGACGGGTACTGGAAAGCGCCGACGCTTATGGCAAGCACCTGCTGCTCCGGTTCGACGACGAGCAGGTTCTGCACGTCCACCTCGGGATCTACGGCAAGTACACGCTCGGCCCGTCGCCCGCGCCGGCGCCGACCGGGGCCGTCCGGCTGAGACTGGCCACCGAGGGCGGCTATGCCGACCTTCGCGGCCCGAATGCCTGCGAACTGCTGGAGCCCGGCGACGTGAAGTCGCTGCTCGACCGGCTTGGCCCCGACCCGCTGCGCGCCGACGCCGATCCCGAGCTCGCCTGGCGCAGGATCGGCCGGAGCCGGACGGTCATCGCGCAGCTGCTGATGGACCAGGCGGTCGTCGCCGGGCCCGGCAACATCTACCGGGCCGAGGTGCTCTTCCGGGCCGGGCTCGACCCTCGGCTGCCGGGCAAGGACCTCACCGCGCCGCAATGGGCCGAGCTCTGGGCCGATCTGGGCCTCCTGATGGCCGAGGGCGTGCGTACCGGACGGATCGACACGGTCCGGCCGCGGCACACCCCGGAGGCGATGGGCCGCCCGCCCCGGGTCGACGACCACGGCGGCGAGGTGTACGTCTACCGGCGCACCGGCCAGCCCTGCCTGATCTGCGAGAACCTGGTTCTGACGACGGAGCTGGCCGGCCGCAACCTCTTCTGGTGCCACACGTGCCAACCGCCCCGATGACGGCCTGTCGCCGGCCCGCGGGGTGCCGTCGGCACACGGACGCGGGCCAGACCACAGGGCGGAGTCGGTGGTCCGGGCGTCGGCTGTCACATGGGCGCCGTAGCATCCGGTGAGCGCCGGCGTCATGCCGGCCTCCAAGAGGGGAGGGGCGGAACCCATGCCAGATCTGGGCGCTCCAGAACTGATCATCATTGCCATCGTGGCGGTCGTCCTGTTCGGGTCAAAGAAGCTGCCCGAGGCCGCCCGGTCGATCGGCCGGTCCATGCGGATCTTCAAGTCCGAGGTGAAGGGCCTGCAGGAGGACGACAGGCCCGCCGCGATCGCCGCCCCCGCGCCGCCGGCCGCCGTCCCGGCTCCCCCCGCCGAGCCGACCCCGGC
Source organism: Pseudofrankia sp. DC12 (assembly GCF_000966285.1). NCBI lineage: Bacteria > Bacillati > Actinomycetota > Actinomycetes > Frankiales > Frankiaceae > Pseudofrankia > Pseudofrankia sp. DC12. The sequence goes on along the minus strand of NZ_KQ031391.1, from coordinate 3,951,589 downwards.
CCCGGTAGCGATGGCCAAGGACCCGAGCGCCTCCTAGGGAAGCTCGTCCCCCGTAGGTCCCGGCCGCACCCGCTCAGCCTGGTGGCCCGTGGCCGCCGTCTGGCCCTCAGCCGGCCGAAGAGGCTGACGGCGACAGCCCGCCGGACGGCGAGCTTCGGGCTGCAGGCGATGCCGCGCGGCCGATGCGATCGCCGTCGCGAGCCTCGGCCATGCGAGCGTTCCACGATGGTGCCCGGACGCAGTGCGCCCCTCGCACCGACGGATCGTGCGGTCTGAGGTTGCCACCTCGGCCTGGCAGAGCCAGGTCAGCCTGAAGCGACCCGCCGATCCTGTCCGGGCACGGATGAGCAGTGAGCGGAAGCCTGCGAGCCACGGACCGCCGCTGTGGCCGGGGTTGGCCGCCCCAACCGCGCCTGCCCCCTGACGAGGACGCGCCCGCACGAGGCCGGTCTCCCATCGCCGTGGTCGAGGCACCCTGCGCGAGAACATCATTGCAAGACAGTTACGCCGACCGCCGCCCGATCGAGGCCAACGATCATGCACAGCTGAGCGTGGCCAGCCAGCAGGCGCCGCCTTCAATTCGATCGCTTGACAGCCAAACCTGAAATCACGTTCTATCAGTCGTGTCCACCACGCCGCGATCAGGGAGTGCCCGTGGCCGCCCGGTACACGATCATCTCGGCTGACACCCATGCCGGTGCCAACCACGAGACCTACCGCGAGTACCTGGACCCGTCGTTCCTCGAGGACTTCGACGCCTGGCGGGGCAGGTACAAGAACCCCTGGAAGGACCTGCGCGACACCGATCTGCGTGTCCGCAACTGGGACGACGATCGCCGCGACCGCGACCAGCTGGCCCAGGGCGTCGTCGGCGAAGTGATCTTCCCGAACACCGTGCCGCCCTTCTACCCGGGCTTCGTGCTGTTCGCCGGGCCGCCGAAGGCGGAGGAGTACCGCCATCGCCGCGCCGGCATCCAGGCGCACAACCGGTGGCTGGCAGACTTCTGCGCCCGCAAGTCGGCGCAGCGGGCGGGCGTCGGTCAGATCTTCCTGAACGACATCGATGACGCCATCGCGGACGCGACCTGGATCAAGGAGCACAACCTGCGCGGCGGGGTGCTCCTGCCGAACGTGGCGCCCGACGTGACGTGGGTGAAGCCGCTCTACGACCCGGAGTACGACCGGCTGTGGGCCGCGCTGCAGGACCTGGAGATTCCGGTCAACCTGCACGGCGGCACCGGATCACCCAACTACGGCCGTTACCCGGCCACCCCGGCCCTCCTGATCAGCGAAGTGGCCTTCTACGGCATGCGCCCCTTCGTGCACATGCTGCTGGCCAGCGTGTTCGAGAAGTTCCCAAGGCTGAAGTTCGTCATCACAGAGGCGTCCGCCGCGGGACTCCCGCCGCTGTTGAAGCAGCTGGACGGCATCCTCGCGAACATCCGCGGTGGCGCGATCGGCGAGCTGAAGTACCGGAGGGAAGACGCGCTCCCGCGTTCGGCCACCGAGTACTTCAAGCAGAGCTGCTGGGTTGGCGCGAGCTTCCCCCGTCCCGACGACGTCGCCGCGCGCAGCGTGATCGGCGCCGATCGGTGGATGTGGGGCAACGATTACCCGCATGACGAGGGAACCACGCCTTTCACCCACGAGGCCCTCCGCCAGGTCCTCCACCACCTGTCCGAGGCCGAGCTGCGCGACACGCTCGGCGGCAACGCCGCCAGGCTCTACGACTTCGACCTCGATGCGCTTGCCCCACTCGCGGCGCGGTACGGCCCGACCGTCGAGGAAGTCGCTCAGCCCCTGCTGGCCCTGCCGGAGAACGCCAACATGGCGCTCCGCAACGCCCAGGCTCAGCTGACCGCCGCCTGAGCACCTCCCGATCGACCCGGCCGATCGGCCCGGCCGCCGGACGAACCGGCCGGGTCGATCGGCCGCTCGGCGGCGGCCACTAAACCAAACCGGTTCGCCCGCCGGTGTTCGGCGCGAGAGACTCAAGCCGTGCAGCCTCCCGCGCTTCCCCGGTATGGCGATGACTCGCTGGCCGAGCTGGTGCCGGCGCTGTTGGATTCGGTCGGAGCCCCCGGGTTCGCCGGTGCGTCCCGGTTGAGGCTGGGACAGGCACGGTCGGCCTGTCTGCTGCTTGTGGACGGGCTTGGCGACGAACTGCTGACCGCGCACCCGGAGACCGCGCCAACCCTGGCCGCCCAGCGTGCCCGGGCGTTGACCACCTGCTACCCATCGACGACCGTCACCAGCCTGACGTCCATCGGCACCGGCCGCACTCCCGGCGACCACGGGATGATCGGCTACCTGTTCGAGCCGTTCGCCGGTGCCGGCGGGTTGTTGAACGCGTTGCGCTGGCAGTTCCAGGGCCAGGACCGGTCACTCCTCGACACCCTCGCTCCCGAACAGCTCCAGCCCGAACTGACTGCCTTCGAGCGTGCGGCGGCCGGCGGCCTGCCGGTCACCTCGGTCTCGTCACCACAGTTCCGGGAGTCGGGGCTGACCAGGGCCGGGCTGCGCGGGGGCCGTTACATCGGCGCGCCCACCTGGGGAACGCTCGTCGAGGCGGTCACCTCCGCGCTCCACGAGCCCGGCCTCGTCTATGCCTACGTTTCCGACCTGGACACGACCGGGCACGTGCTCGGCCCTTCCTCACCGGGTTGGCGGACGCAGCTCGCACTGGTCGACCGCCTGGTCGCGGCGCTCGCCGAGGCGCTGCCTCAGGACTCGCTGCTCGCCGTCACGGGCGATCACGGAATGGTCGCCGTGACGCCGGACGACCGGGTCAGCCTGGACGCGGCGCCCGAACTGCTGGCCGGCGTCCGCGCGATCGCCGGCGAGCCGCGGGCCCGGTATGTCTACGCGCAGCCGGGTGCGGCGCAGGACGTCCTGGCCGCCTGGTCGGAGGTCCTCGGCGAGCAGGCGTGGGTGGTGTCGGCTGAGCAGGCCGTGGCCGACGGGTGGTTCGGGCCCGTGGTTCGCCGGCGGGTCGTCCACCGGCTGGGCCACGTCATCGCGGCGGCCCGAGGGACGACGGTGCTGGTCCGGCCGGACATCGAGCCGCACCTCACCGCGATGCGCGGCCAGCACGGCTCGTTGACGCCCGCGGAGATGAACGTGCCGTTGGTCGTGGCCCGCGGCTGAGTCCGTCACATCCCAGAATCCGTCACATCCCAGGTGAACCCGCGGCCGGTCACCGCTAGCGTTCCGGCCATGACCACGGGAGCGCTTCGGTGGCGGTCGCCACTGTTCACGCCGGCCAACCGGCCCGACCTGATCGCCAAGCAGGCCCGCTTCGGCGCCGACATCGTGATCGTCGACCTGGAGGACGGGACACCCCTCGGTGCCAAGGCCGCGGGCCGGGCCGGCGCGATCGAGGCGGTCCCGAAGCTGCGCGCCGAGTTCAACGGCGCGGTCTTCCTCCGGGTCAACGGGGTGACGGACGCGGAGAACTTCGACGCCGACCTGGACTGTTACGCCGAGCTGGGCCTCGAGGGCATCGTCGTGCCGAAGATCGAGACGACCGGCGACGTCGACGTGCTGGCCGCGGCGCTGGGCACACGGGGGCTCGGCGACCGGGCCGTGATGTACGGGCTCGAGTCGGTCGCCGGCGTGCACCGGGCCGCGGAGGTGCTGGCCCACGCGGCGAGCACAGCCCGGGTGGACGCGGCCTACTTCGGCGCCGAGGACTTCATCGCCGACCTGGGCGGCCGGCGGACCCGGTCCAATCTGGAGGTGCTTTCCGCCCGCTCCCAGGTGGCGATCGCCTGCCGGTTGGCGGGTGTCGTCGCGCTGGACCAGGTCACCACCGCGATCGGCGACCGGGACCGGTTCCTGGAGGAGGCGTCCTTCGCTCGGGACCTGGGTTACGGCGGAAAGCTGTGCATCCACCCCGGGCAGGTCGCGCTGGCGCATGAGGCGTTCACCCCGTCGTCCGAGGAGTATGACCGGGCCCGCCGGCTGATCGACGCCTACGAGGAGGCCCAGCGCGAGGGCCGGGGGACGATCAACTTCGAGGGCGGCATGGTCGACGTCCCGCTCGTCGCCCAGGCCCGCCGCGTCCTCGCCGCCGGAGCCTGAGGCCAGGCAGCGCACGTCACGGCGGCTGGCTCCTCATGAGCCAGCCGCCCGACCGGTGGCGGCCGAGCGCCGCTAGCGCCCAGCGGTTGACGGCCGAACACCGCCGCCCGGCGCTGGGCGCCGACGCGCGGTCAGTACGACCGGGGCAGGCCGAGAACGTGCTCGGCGATGTAGTTCTGCACCATCTCCTGCGAGACCGGGGCGATCTTCATCAGCCGCGACTCGGCCCAGAAACGGCCGACCGGGTACTCGGTCGCGAACGCGAAACCGCCGTGCGTCTGCATCGCCCGGTCCGCCGCGAAGAAGGCCGCGTCGGAAGCCAGGAACTTGGCCGAGTTGGCGTGCTCCCCGCACGGAAGGCCCTGGTCGTAACGCCAGGAAGCCTGCCGGATGACGAGCTCGGCGGCGGCGAGGCGCATGTGCGCCTCGGCCAGCGGGAACGCGATGCCCTGGTTCTTGCCGATCGGCCGGCCGAAGACGACCCGCTCGTTGGCGTACTGGGCGGCGACGCGCAGCGCGGCCTTGCCGATGCCGAGCGCCTCGGAGGCGATGAGAATCCGCTCCGGGTTCAGCCCGTCGAGCAGGTACTTGAAGCCCCGGCCCTCCTCACCGACCAGGTCCGAGCCGGCGACACGCAGACCGTCGTAACGGACCTCGCAGGAGCCGACCGCGTTGCGGGCCACCTTGTCGATCTGGTGGATGTCGACCTCGGGCCGACGCAGGTCGGCCAGCAGCAGCGTCATGCCGTCGGTGCGCTTCCTGACCTCCTCCAGCGGGGTGGTCCGCACCAGGAGCAGCACCTTCTCGGCGATGTGGCCCTTGGTCGTCCACACCTTCTGGCCGTGCACGATGTAGTCGTCGCCGTCGCGGACCGCGCGGGTCGAGATCGAGGTCGTGTCGGTGCCCGCGTCCGGCTCCGTGACGCCGAAGGCGACGTGCATCTCCCCGGTGGCGACCTTCGGCAGGTACCTCTCCTTCTGCGCCTGGCTGCCGTACTTGACCACGGGGTTCATACCGAAGATGGAGATGTGCAGCGCGCTCGCCGCGTTCATCGCGCCGCCGGCCGCCGCCACCTCCTCCATCACGATCGAGGCCTCGGTGATGCCGCCACCGCCACCGCCGAACTCCTCCGGGATCGCGATCCCGACCCAGCCGGCCGCGGCCAGGTCGTTGTAGAACTCCCACGGGAACTCGTGGTTCTTCTCGTGCTGGCGCCAGTACTCGGCGTCGTACCCCTTGCAGATGTCCCGCACGGCCTCGCGAATGGCCGTGTGCTCGGCGGGTTCCTCGAACTCCACGGAGACTCCTCGCGCCTCTCCTACAACCGCTGCGCGGCAAGGGGTGACGGACCTCTTCCAGTTACCAGCCCATAGGTAAGGGCGACGTGCGGCCGTGGCGGGCCGTGGGCCGGCTCACTCGGCCTCGCCGGCCGGGCGGCAGTGCATCATCGCGGACCGGAACGCCCGGCAGACCAGCTCGTCGTGCTGGTTGTAGCCGTCGTGGCGGAACTCGACGATGCCGACACCGGGCCGCGAGCTGGACAGCCGCGCCTTCGTCACCTCGGTCACGACGTGCAGGGTGTCGCCGGCGAACATCGGCTTGGGGAAGTCGATCGAGCCGAAGCCCAGGTTCGCCACCGTCGTTCCCAGCGTGAGCTCAGGCACGGCGAGGCCGACGACGGTGGCGATCGTCATCATCGAGTTCATCAGGGGCCGCTTGAACTCGCTCCGGGCCGCGAACTCGTGGTCGAGGTGCAGTGGCTGCGGGTTCATCGACAGCGTCGTGAACAGCACGTTGTCGGCCTCGGTCAGCGTGCGGGTGATCGCGTGGTGCACGATGGTCCCTACCGGTAGCTCCTCGAACCAGGAACCCATCCTCCGGCTCACCGCACTCGCCTCCTCAGGTCCTGCGCCAGCTCTGGCCCGACGTGTCAGCCCGACTATGTCAACAGTCAGCTTCTCGCCTGGCGAGAATCACATGTCCGACTACTACACCACGCCGGGCCGTGGGTGCGCCCCGGAAAGTGGCGCGCACCGCCGCCCGTTCGCGCGTGCCTGAGCATCATCGCCAGTTCGCCGGGCGGGCGGGCGACCCCGCTGGGGTTGGTCGACGGGAGCGGAGCGCGCCGGACGCATCTACGCCGCGTCGGAGACGGCAGTCCTCGCGGCGCCCGCGAGCGCAGCGATCTCGGCCGGTGACGCGTTCCCGCCAGTGACGACGACCGCGACGCGCCTCCCGGCAAATCGCGCCGGACGGGCCAGGATCGCGGCCAAGGATGCTGCCCCGGCGCCTTCGGCCAAGGTGTGGGCATCGCTGGCCAGCAGGGCCTGCGCGGACCGGATGTCGTCGTCCGTGACGAGCTGGAAGTCCGCGAGGCCGCTGCACATCACCGCCTGCGGCAACCGGTAGCCCCGCCCGGTGGCGAGGCCATCGGCCCGGGTCCGGATTGGCCGGCGCACGCACTCGCCCGCGCGCCAGGAGTCGTGCGCGGCCCGTGCGGCCGTGGACTGCACGCCGATCACCCGACAGTGCGGCGCGAGCCGGGCGGCAGCCAGACACGCTCCCGAGGCACCGGTGCCGCTGCCAATCGGAACGATCACGACGTCGAAGGCGGACCGGGCCTCGAAGATCTCCACATAGGCCGTTCCGACGCCGGCGATCAGTTCAGGGGTGTCACCAGGGCTGACGAGGAGCTGACCCGTCTCGACGGCAAGCTCCTCAGCTCGGGCCTGCGCCGACGCCATGTCGAGTCCATGAAGCTCGACGACGGCGCCAAGGGCCGTCAGCGCTCGCACCTTCGAGGATGCCGCGTTCGACGGCATGACGACGGTGCAGGGCGCGTCGAACTGGGCGCTGGCATAGGCCATCGACTGGGCGTGGTTCCCCGTCGAGTACGTGATCGTCCCGATTGCGCGCTGAGCCGGCGACATGCCGGCGAGCAGGTTCAGGCCGCCGCGGACCTTGAACGCCCCGGTTGGTTGGACGTTCTCGTGCTTGAGGAAGACGGTCGCTCCGACGGCGGCGTTGAGGGCGGGATACGACCACATCGGCGTCACCGGGAGATGAGCGGCCAGAAGATCACGAGCGGCGGCGATGTCGGCAAAAGTGGGGAGCGAGGCACAACCGTCTTCCATATGAGCATGGTCCGTCGCGACCTAACATCGGTCTAATGCCAGCTCTTGGCCAAACCCATCAACAAGATTGATACGTTTGGCGGATGTTGGACGTGACCAGGCTGCGGGTACTGGTGGCGGTCGCTCGGCACGGTTCGGTGACCGCCGCGGCCCGGGCCCTCCAGTACGCGCAGCCGTCCGTCAGCCACCACCTGTCCCGCCTGGAGGCGGAAACCGGCAGCCAGCTGATCCAGCGGGTCGGCAGGGGCATTCGCCTCACGGAGGCCGGCCAGGTGCTGGCCGAGCGGGCGGAAGAGATCCTCGGCCGGATCGACGCCGCCGAGGCCGAGCTGGCCGCGTATACCGGGCTACGGGCGGGGCGGGTCCGGCTGGCCGCGTTCCCGTCCGCCCTCGGGACCTTCGTGCCGACGGCCGCGGCCGCGTTCGCCGTCGCCAGCCCCGACCTCGAACTGCGCCTCACCGAGGCCGAGCCGCCTGACGCCGTCCGGCTGCTGCGTTCCGGCGAGGTGGACGTCGCCCTGATCTTCAGCTATCAGAACGGGCCATCGGCGGGGAACGGGCCGCAGGACGCGGAGACCGCTCATCAGCCGGCCGACGACGGCCTGCGGCGGGTGCCGCTGTTCACCGAGCCGATCTATCTGGTGACCCCGAAGGACATGCCCGGAGATCGGCTCGTCGACCACAGCGCCAAGCGGTGGATCGCCGGCTGCGAACGGTGTCGCACCGCGCTGGTCCAGTCCTGCGCCGCGGTCGGCTTCTCCCCCGACATCGCCTTCACGACCGACGACTACCTGGCGGTCCAGGCGTTGGTCGCCGCAGGTCTCGGCGTCACCACGCTGCCCGGCCTGAGCCTGCGCTCGCACCGCCACCCCGGCGTCCGCGTCACGGAGATTCCCGGTCTCGCCCGCACCGTGACCGCGACCGTCCACGGCGAGCCGCCGGACCCGCCGACGACCGCCGCTCTTCTCCAGCATCTCGGCGCCGCGGCCACCGCCTGGGCTCCGCACCCGCCGGCCTGACCGCGCCGGGCCGGCTTCCGGTCGTTCGTCGCTGGTTGCTCGTCGCTGGTAAAGGGACGTCTGGCTGGATCGGGCGTCTTCAACGAAAAGGTGCTGGTGCCGGCGGGTCGCGCCGGCACCAGCGCCCTGGGCCGCACCCGCTGCCGAAGGCCTGCGGGTAGTGGGTTACGACTTCGGCTTGGTCAGGTCGTACAGGGTCTGGCCGTTGACGGTGACGGTCGAGTAGCGCGCCTCGACCCAGGTGGTGATCTGGCTGATCACGCCGTTGCCGCCGCCACCGAAGCCGCCGCCGCCCTCGCCGAAGTAGTAGTGAATCTTGCCGTCGGCGACGTACTGCTGGAACTGGGCCAGGGTTATGGCGTTGTCGCTGCCGGTGAAGCCGCCGAGTGCCATGACCGGGAGGCCGCCGCTGGCCAGCTCCAACGAGGCCGCGGACTGCGAGCTGCTGACAGCGGCGACCCAGCGGTACAGGCCGGCGTTCGTCGACAGCAGTTTCGTCACCGCACTGTCGGCCTGAGCGTCCATGCCCATGCCGCCAAAGCGAGCAGCCGCGCCGGTCTGGCCTTCGGCCGAGGTCTCGCCTGCGGACGGGGCCTCGTTACCGGTGGCTGGCTGACCGCCGGTAGCCGAGCCGCCAGGCTGACCGGCGCCGTTCGGCCCGCCTGCACCGCCGAAGCCGTCAAAGCCCCCGGGTGCGGCGCCAGCCTGGTTGGTCCCGTCGGTGTCACGGGCGGTGCCCGGGGTGAAGGCGCCACCCGGCCCGCCGAAGCCGCCGCCTCGGGCCGATGCCGGCCCGGCGAGCGGGGTGGAGCCGGTGTGCGCGACCGAAGCGGTTTCCAGCGCGTAGGCGGCCGGCGCGCCGGCCGTCCCGAACGCGGCCGCCGCCAGCGCGACGATGACCACGGCCCGGCGCGCCGGGGTCAGCCGGCCGGCCGGGGCGTCGATGTCCTCACGGTCGGACAGCCGCGGCCAGGCCAGCAGGACGACGGCGGCCAGCAGGCCGGTGAGCAGAACGGGGTAGCGCAACCAGGTCTGCCAGTCGGTGCGGCCGAGCAGGACGAAGTCCCAGACCGCGGTGACTCCACAGCTCACGGCGAGAACGACTCGGCTGGCCAACTGGTCCCGGGTCCGCCACAGCGACCACGCACCCAGCGCGACCGTCCCCGCGATGCCAGGCGCGAGCGCGACCGAGTAGTACTCGTGGATCGTGCCCTTCATGTAGCTGAAGACCAGAGCGGTGACGACCGTCCAGCCACCCCAGACGACCAGCGCCGCCCGGAGCCGGTCGGTCCGGGGCGCCCGCCGGGTCGCCCACAGGCCCCCGGCCAGCAGGATCAGCGCCGCCGGCAACAGCCAGGAGATCTGAGCGCCGAAGTTGTCGCCGAACATCCGGGTGATGCCGGCCGCGCCGCCGAAGCCGCCGCCACCACCTGCCGGCGCTCCCCCCGCGAAGCCTTCGGCTGCCCGCGCCGCCGCGCCAGCCGTCGCGCTCGGCGCGTCGCCGGAGGCGTTGGAACCGAACGCTGCCAGCGCGTCCGCCGCCTGTCCGGTCGGCCGGCCTCCGCCGCCACCGCCGTTGCCCTCGCCGCCAAAGATCCGCCCGAGGCCGTTGTAGCCGAAAGCAAGGCCCAGCACGCTGTTGTTACCGGAGCCGCCGAAATAGGGCCGCGAGCTCGCCGGCCACAGGATGGTGGCCAGGACCCACCATCCGGCGCCGACGACGATGCCGACGCCGCTGAGGAGCACGTGGCCGATCCGGGCCCGCAGCCCGGTCGGCGCGGCGATCAGGTAGGCCACCGCGAACGCCGGAACAACCAGGAACGCCTGGAGCATCTTGGTGAGGAAGCCGAAGCCGAGGACGATGCCCGCCAGCGTGAGCCACCGCCACGACGCGATCTCCAGCGCCCGCGTCACGCAGTACGCGGCGAAGACCAGCAGCAGGACGAGCAGGGCGTCCGGGTTGTTGAAGCGGAACATCAGCACCGCGACCGGCGTCAACGCGCACAGGGCGCCCGCGATCAGCCCCATAGCCGGCCCGGCCACCCGCCGGACCGCCCCATAGAGGAGCCCTACCGAGGCGACGCCGCACAGCGCGTTCGGAACGAGCATGCTCCAGCTGGAGAATCCGAAGATCCGGCCGGACAGCGCCATCATCCAGAGCGAGGCGGGCGGCTTGTCGACGGTGATGTAGTTCGACGCGTCGATCGAGCCGAAGAAGAAGGCCTTCCAGCTCTTCGTGCCGGCCTGGACGGCTGCGGCGTAGAAGCTGTTCCCGTAGTTGGACGCGCCGAGACCCCACAGGTAGAGGACCGCGGCCGCGGCGAGCAGGACCAGCAGCGCCGGGCGGGCCCAGCGCGGGTCCTCGGGCCGGCCGCGCAGGAGCCGACCGGGCCGGCCGTGCCGGCCATGCCGACCGCCGCCGGATCCCGGGCCACCCGAGCCGTCACCGGAACCGCCCCCGGTGCCGCCCGCCGGGCCGGCACCGTCGCCGGAGCCGCCGGCTGGCTCGCCGCTGTGCGGAGACTCGGGGGCCTGGCGGCCTGGCCAGGTCTCGACGACGTCGATCCCACCGGGCTGGCTCACGTCCACCGTGTAGGGACTCGCCTGCGGCGGATGGGTGGAGTAGGGGTCAAGGGAGTGTTGCGGGGCGCGCCAGGCGCCCTCGTCCGCTTTCATCGGTCGTTCTCCGAGTTCCAGTGGTAGGCGGGGAAGTAGCTGCCGGGCCGGACAGGTGCGGTAAGCGCAGGGCCAGCTCGGGGCGGTGCCGGCCAGGCGGAGGAGCGGCGCCAGGCCGGGAACGGACACAGGGCCGGGCGGGGAAGGGAGGCAGGGCCGGGCGGGGAAGAGGCGCGTGGGCCGACGCGCCCGGTGCCCGTCGCCGTGCTCACTCGTCGCTGTGCGGGCTCCGCGGGCGGATGGGCCGGAAGAGGCGGCCCGGCACCGGCTCGGCCGGTTCCTGACCGGTCGGCGGGTGGCTGGCGCCGGGGCCGGTTCGGCGAGGGTGGAAGACCCACGCCCGGAAGGCGACAAAGCGCAGCAGCGTCGCCATGAGGTTCGCCGCGATCAGCGCCGAGAGCTCGACCCCGCGGCCGGCTCCTGGCGCGAGCGCTCGTAGCGCGCCCAGCGCGCCGCTGGTGAGCGCCAGGCCGAGACCGAAGACGATCAGGCCCTCGATCTGGCTGCGAGCGCCGACGCCGCGCTGCCCGAACGTCAGCCTCCGGTTGGCGGCCGTGTTCGCGACGGCGGTGACCAGCAGGGCGAAGAAGTTCGCGCCCTGCGCGCCGAACCAGCCGCGCAGCAGGACGAACAGCGCCAGGTAGGCCGCGGTGCTCGCGATCCCGATCGCGCCGAACCGGGCCAGCTGCTGGATCAGCTGACGCTGACCGGTGGCCTCGGCCGCCGCCGGCGTTCCCGCGGTCAGCGTGCGCCGGCCCAGCTGAGCCCGCACCTCCCGCACCGGCAGCCGGCCGGTGGCCAGGTCCCGGCCGAGGCGGGCGATCCCGCGCAGGTCCGCCATGGCGGTGGCCACGATGTCGACCCGGCTGTCCGGATCATCGACCCAGTCGACGGGAACCTCATAGATCCGCAGCCCCGAGCGTTCCGCGAGCACGAGCAGCTCGGTGTCGAAGAACCAGTCGGTGTCCTGGACGAGCGGCAGCAGGGCACGGGCCACGTCGCGACGGATCGCCTTGAATCCGCACTGCGCGTCCGAGAAACGGGCCGACAGCGCGCGGCGCAGCAACAGGTTGTAGCAGCGCGAGATCACCTCGCGTTTCGGGCCACGCACGACCCGGGCGCCCGGCGCGAGCCGGCTGCCGATCGCCAGGTCCGAATGCCCGGAGATGAGCGGCGCGACCAGGGGAAGCAGTGCCCGCAGGTCCGTGGACAGATCGACGTCCATGTAGGCGAGGACCGGCGCCGGGGACAGCCCCCACGCCGTGCGCAGCGCTCGGCCGCGGCCTTTCGCGTCGAGATGCAGCACCGCGACCTCGGGAAACAGCTCCTTGAGGCGGTTGGCGACGGCCAGCGTCTGGTCGGTGCTGGCATTGTCCGCGATCGTTATCTGAAAAGGATAAGGAAAAGTTTCGACGAGGTGCCGGCGTAGTCGGGTGACGCACGGCTCCAGGTCGATTTCCTCGTTGTAGACGGGAATTACCACGTCCAGCACGGGACGTGGCCCCAGTTGCTCCGATCGAGCCGGAATGTGCTCGACCAGCGCCGCGCTGCCTTGCGGGTGCCCTGTCGTGGTCATGGTTCCAGGCTGCCGGCTCGGCCTGTGCTCTCCATTGCGGCCAACTGTGGGTCCGCTGTGAATGCGCCGCGCCGCCGCGCGCGGAACCGGGTCCGAACCAGCCATCCGCGCACGAGCCGCAGGTCGAAAGACATATACAGCAGGCCGTCGACGGACGATCTACAGTCGCGCCCGCGACAATATCGCGGACGCTGCAACAATGACCGGCTGAGGCCGGAAATGTTTCACGGGCATGTCCGCCCGAGGCCCCGGCGCGGGCGGGCGACGCGACGCGCCGGCTCCACCCCCGCCCCGCCCGGAGTCAGCGAGCCCGGATCTCCGCCGGCGCCCCGGTTCCGGCCGTAGCAAGGTCCACCACCGGGTCCCGGTCGTCGACGGCATCGGCGTCATCCGGCAGGTACAACTCGTCCGGGGCGTCCAGGCCGTCTGACGCGTCGAACTCGTCCGGCGCGTACCCGTCGTCCGAAGGATGCTGGACACTCCGGGGATGGCGCGCATCGGCCGTGCAGAGGTCACCGGCGACGCCCGCTACCGCCGGCGACGCGGCCGGAACCGTGCGCGGAAGCGTGACCGTGAAGGCGGTGCGCCCTGGGGCGCTCGACACGCTGATCCGGCCGCCGTGCGCCTCGACGACGGCGGCGACGATCGCCAGCCCCAGCCCCGTGCTACCAGCCGCCCGGGAGCGCGAGGTGTCGCCGCGGGCAAATCGTTCAAAGACGTTGGGCAGCAGTTCGGCGGGGATACCCGGCCCGTCGTCGATGACCGAAAGCCGGGCCTCCCCGGTCGACGAGTCCGCGGTTCCGGGCGCCAGTTCCAGTGCGACCACGACCGAGGTACCGGCCGGGGTGTGGGTACGCGCATTCGCCAGAAGGTTCGCCAATACCTGGTGCAGCCGAGCCTGGTCGCCACGTACGGTCACCGGGTCGGCCGGCAGGGACAAGCTGAAGCGATGCCCGGGCGCGGCGATATGCGCATCACTGACCACGTCCACCACGAGCAGGGACAGGTCGACGCAGCCATGTTCGAGCGGCCGGCCCGAGTCGAGGCGCGCCAGCAGGAGAAGGTCCTCCACCAGCGCGGTCATCCGCTTCGTCTCGGATTCCACCCGGCTCAGCGCGTAGACGACGTCCGGCGGCACGTGGGACTGGCGTGGGTCGTCGAAGCCGTTCTGAGCCCCGATCCGCCTGGTCAGCTGGGCGTAGCCGCTGATCGCGGCCAGCGGGGTGCGCAGCTCGTGGCTGGCGTCGGCGACGAACTGGCGCACCCGCGTCTCGCTGGCGTGCCGGGCGGCGAGCGCCGCGCCGACATGGCCGAGCATGTGGTTCAGGGCCGCGCCCACCTGGCCGACCTCGGTCCTCGGGTCGGTGTCGACCTCCGGGACCCGCACCCGCAGCGTGACCTCGCCTCGGTCCAACGGCAGCTCGGCGACCCGAGCGGCGGTCGCGGCCACCCTGCGTAGCGGACGGAGGGTGCGGCGAACGGTCACCGCCCCGACCACGCCGAGCAGCAGCACGCCACCGCCGGCGACACAGCCCGCAACGATGATCAACTGGTCGACCGTCGCGCTGACCTCGCTCAGCGAGAGTCCGCTGACGACGGCGGTGCCGTCAGGGACCAGCCGGGCGGTCACCCGGTACTCCCCGTAACTGCCCAGCGTCACGGTTCGTGGCCTGTGATCGACGGGCACGGCCGCCAGCTTGGCCGCCTCGCTCGCCGGAAGCTGCTCGGTGACGCCGCCGGGCGCCAGGAGCACCGCGTTCTCGGCCTTGCTGCCGACGATGTGGGCGGCGACGGTGCCCGTCGACTGCCCCCGCAGGCCGACGAACTCGGCCGGGGTGCCCTGCCAGGGCGGCACACCAGCCTGGCCACCGTCTGGCCCGGTGGTCGAGCCGAGGCCAGTCCCGTCGCCCGGCGTGCTTTCGCCCGAGCCTGGCGTCCCGGTGGCGCTGGGCCCGAAGGCGCCGCCAACCCGCGCGTTGGGATCGGTGGGCAGCGGCTTGACCCAGCGCTGGTCGACCGCGACGAGACGCACGTCGACCTGGTGGATCAGATAGGAGCGCAGTTCGAGCGCGGTCACTCCGACGATCGCCGTCGACACGGCCGTCAGCAGCAGAAGCAGCAACGCCAGCAGCCGGGTCCGCAGCGACCACCGCCCTGGGGAGAGCACCCGGCGCGACGTTCGCTCACGGTGTCTCACCCGGTCCGGGCGCGCGGCCGGACGCCGTCGCGCGCCGCGGCCGGGCCCCGAGCGCGGTTGCCGATGCCCGCGGCCGCGCGGCCCCGTCTCGGCACCGGTCTGCTCGCCAGCGCCCGCACCACTGGCTCGTTCGGCCGCTGTCGGGTTGCCTGCCGGTTCCTGGCCCACGGCGGTGGTCACCCGATGGCCGCCGGATTCGCCGCCCTGACCGGGCCGGCGCTGGCCGGTGACGCGGCCGGCCGGAGCACATAGCCCGCGCCCCGCATCGTGTGGATCATTGGCTGGCGACCGGCGTCGATCTTCTTGCGCAGGTAGGACACGTAGAGCTCGACGACGTTGGCCTGGCCGCCGAAGTCGTAGTTCCAGACCCGGTCGAGGATCTGCGCCTTGCTCAGCACCCGCCGCGGATTGCGCATCAGGTAGCGAAGGAGCTCGAACTCGGTCGCGGTGAGGTGGATCTCGGCACCGTCGCGGTAGACCTCGCGGCTGTCCTCGTCGAGGGTGAGGTCGCCGACCGACAGGACGTTGCGGCGCGCCGCGACGGTGCCGTGCACCCGCCGCATCAGCCCGCGCAACCGGGCGGCAAGCTCCTCGATGCTGAACGGCTTCGTCACGTAGTCGTCGCCGCCAGCGGTCAGGCCAAGAACCCGGTCCTCGACCGCATCCTTCGCGGTCAGAAACAGCACCGGGATATCCGGCCGAACCGAACGCATCCCACGCAGCACCGCGAGCCCGTCCATGTCCGGCAGCATGATGTCCAGAACCACTGCGTCCGGCTGGAAGTCGTCGATCATCCGCAAGGCGGTGGTCCCGTTGCCAGCGGCGGCGACCTCCCAGCCTTCGTAGCGCAGTGCCATGGTCAGCAGCTCGGTGAGCACGGACTCGTCGTCGACGACCAGCACCCGCAGCGCTCGGCCGTCGGCCGCCCGAGTCTCGCGTGAACCGCTGCGCAGCCCGCGTGTCCCGGCGTCTTCGGCCGAAGGGCCCGCGCCCGCCGGTGGCAGCGGCATCACACCGGCCACCGACCCGGCCCCACCACCCGGCCCCGCGAAAGCGCCACCCACGGCACCGCTCGGGGCGACCTCGCCATCGGCCCGCGAAGCGGCCCCGTCATCAATCCGCGAAGCGGAGGTGGACGTCGACACTGGTTCACGCCATCCCATGTCCCTAGGTTCCGCCGGCCGGCTGTGGGCTTCCTGAGCGCAACCTGTGGAAAGCCTGTGCTCGTCCGCACCGGGGCACGAGCGGGCGAACCCGCCCAGCCGCGGCCGCGCCGCCGGATGCGAACGGCCTCAGCTGTGCACCGCGGCGGAGCCGATCACCGGCGTCGTCGGCTGCCGGGAACCACCGGCCGGCTCAACCGTCATCTTCACCGAGTCCACACCCTTGCGCAGCGAGAGCACCCGCGCGGCCCGTTGGGCATTTCCTCCGACGACTCCGGCGGACTCGACGCCCTGCGGGCTCGACATCCAGAGCTGGTAGACCCGGCCGCCGGACAGCGGCGGCAGGTGCTGGACGTCGACGTACGCCTGGTTTCCGAACCGGATCACGGCGATGGTCCCGCCGCCCGTCACCGGCTGCGCCAGCCGGTCAGCCGCGGCCGCGACGGCCGAGTCCAGGTCGGCCGCCCGGCTGCGTTCGGCGGTCAGCTGATGATGCTGGTCCAGGGAGACGCCACCGACGACGCCCAGCGCGACGAGGGCGACGGCCGCGGCGGCACTGGCCACCGCGGTGATCGTCCTCAGCCGCCGCCGCTCCCGCCGCCCGGCGAGCTCGTCATCGGCCTCGACGACCAGCGGCGGCAGCTGCCGGGTCCGAGCGGCTTCCCGGAGTACCGCGGTGCGCAGCGTGCCGGGTGGCGTCTCTGGCACCGACTCGCCGAGCAGACCGGCGACCACGCGCAGTTCGGTCACCTCTCGGGCACACGTCGGGCAGCCGGCCAGATGCGCCTCGACCTCGGTCCGATCGCGGCGGTCGAGCGCGTCCAGGACGTAGGCACCCGTGAGCAGGTGCGCCTCCGGAGACGGGGATGTCATGCCTCCACCCCCAGGCAGTCGCGCAGCCGGATCAGTCCGTCGCGCATGCGAGTCTTGACCGTCGGCACCGGCGTCGAGAGCAGCTGCGCGACCTCGCGATAGGTATGGCCGTTGTAGTAGGCCAACAGAATGGACTCACGCTGGAGGTCGGTGAGACCGCTGAGGCAGCGCCGGAGCCGCTCATATTCGAGCCTCAGCTCGACCTGCTCGGTCACCTCGTCGTAGCCGTTGTCCTCAACGCGCGCCGCCCAGGCGACGCCGACACGACGTTCGCGGTCGGTCGCGGCCTGCGCCGAACGCACCCGGTCGACGGCGCGTCGGTGCGCGAGTGCGCACACCCATCCGACCGCGCTGCCCTTCGTCGGGTCGAAGCGGCTCGCGAGCCGCCAGATCTCCACGAACACCTCCTGGGTGACCTCCTCGGCCTGCGCCGGGTCACGGACAACCCGCTTCACCAGGCCGAACACCCTTGCCGCGAGCTGGTCGTAGAACGCGGCGAAGGCGTCGCCGTCACCCCGGCCAGTGCGTTGAAGGAGCTGTTCGACCTCAGGGACGCTGCCACCCGTGGGACTGACTCCGAAGTCGGGCGTTTGGACGGCATGGAGCGTTGGACCGTCGTCCTCGTCCGCGCGTCGCGGCATGACCGGAACCTCCGGGTTGTGAGGCGAGGCCCGAGGGCGCCGCCCGAGGGCGCCGCCCACGCCGGGCCGCTGTCATCCAGTAGTTCGACACAACCCGGCGCGCGGATTGGTCCCGGCACCACAATTCTCGCCAACCTCTCGGCAGCCCGGGAAGGGGGGCATATTCGTCGCGCCGGTCGGGACAAGCCGGCACAATTGCCCGCCATGGCCTCTATCGTGCTCATCCATGGCGGCGGCTTCGCCGCATCGTGCTGGGACCTGCTGCTGCCCGACCTGACCATGCCGGCCATCGCGGTCGACCTGCCTGGCCGCGGCGTACATCCGGCGGACCTCGGATCGGTCAGCTTCGCCGACTGCGCGGCATCGGTCGCCGCCGACGTGGACGCGGCGGGGCTCGACGACATCGTCCTGGTCGGGCACTCGATGGCCGGCTGCACGATCCCGGGTGTCATGAAGCTCCTGGGTGACCGGGTCCGGCACAGCGTGTTCGTCGGCTGCACCGTCCCCGACGACGGCACGAGCTGCCTGGACATGCTCGACCCCGGCTTCCGGGAGCGCGCCACGAAGGCGGGGTCATCCAGTGGGTCTGGCCTCCTCGGCTCGGATTTCGCCCGGACGGTGTTCGGCAACGATCTGGACGACGAGCAGTTCGCCTGGTGCATGGCGCGGATGGTGCCCGAGGCGCCGGGCCTGCCGGCCGAGCCGGTCAACCTGGCGCCGCTTCGGTCACCGACGCCACGAACCTGGATCCGCACGATGCGGGACGTGATCGTCGCGCCCGAGCAGCAGCTGCGGTTCGTGGGCAACGTCGGCGGCGACTGTTCGGTGGTCGACCTGGACGCCGCGCACATGTGCATGATCAGCCAGCCGGCCGCGCTGGCCGCGGCTCTCGACAAGATCGCCGCGGCAGAGTGTGGCCGGCATCGGAAACCCGTGGCGCGGACCGGCTCCTGACTCGACCGACAGGTGCAGGCCCGGGTGCGAGAGCACCGGCGACAGGTAGGAGACGCCCCAGGCGGAAGCTCCCAGCGAACCGTCCAGTGCCAGCTGAGCCTCAGCGCGCGGCGGCCTCGGCCACCGCGGGGCCGGGTTCCAGCCTCCTGAGGGCGGCGGGGAGCTCAGCGGTGTGCAGAACGGCGAGCGAGCGGGTGGCCCGGGTCAGCGCCACGTAGAGGTCGTTCAGGCCACGCGGAGACTCCTCGACGATCCGGTCGGGTTCGACGACGAGGACGGCGTCGAACTCCAGGCCCTTGGACTGGCGGACGGTGAGGATCGCGACGGGCGATTCGAGGTCCGGGTCGTCGCCGGTGGTCGTGACGCCGGGGAGGGCCGCCCCGATGACGGGCCGGACGTCGCCGAGCAGGGCTGAGGGGACGAGAACCGCGACACGGCCGCCGTCCGGGCCGTCACCGAGGGCTTCACGCAGCTCGGCGACCTCACGGGCGCAGATCACGGCCAACTGGCTGGCCAGCGCGTCCGAACCGACCAGGAGCTCCCAAGGCGAGGTACCCGTCTCCCGGACGGAACGAGGTGGTTCCAGGCCAGGGTCGATCGCTGCCAGCACCCCCGCGGCCACCGCCATGATCTCGGCCGGGGTCCGGTAGTTGACCGTCAGGCGCTCGAGCCGCCAGCGGTCGCCCAGATGCGGGCCCAGAACGCGGGCCCAGGACGAGGCGCCGGCGAGGTCACCGGTCTGGGCGACGTCACCGACCAGCGTCA
Source organism: Pseudofrankia sp. DC12 (assembly GCF_000966285.1). Lineage (NCBI taxonomy): Bacteria > Bacillati > Actinomycetota > Actinomycetes > Frankiales > Frankiaceae > Pseudofrankia > Pseudofrankia sp. DC12. The sequence continues at coordinate 3,932,508 of NZ_KQ031391.1, read as the reverse complement.
TCGAACGGCTCGGGCACCGACGCATCACCATGCGCCAGGCCATATGCGACAGCTCCTGCGCCTCGTCGACGATGATGTGCCCGTACGCCCAGGTCCGGTCGGCGGCGGCCCGCTCGGCGGTCGAACGGTCGTCGGAGTCCTCATGCCGCTCGGCGAGCCGCTCGGCGTCGATGAGGTCGGAAACCATGAGGATGTCCGGGTCGTCATCCATATCCCGGGTGAGGATGTCGACCACGCCCTGCGCGTAGGCGATCCGCTCGCGGCGGCGGCGCTCGGCCGCGGCGAGCGCCGCCGCCTCGTCGTCGCCGAGCAGCTCGGCGGCCTCGTCCAGCAACGGCGCATCGGCCGAGGTCCACATCCGGTCCGCCGCGCGGCCACCGTGCGGGTCGGGCCGCGGCAGCAGGTCACGCTCGGCGTCGGTCAGCTCGGCCGACTCGGCGGCGGACGCGAGCAGATCCGCGTCGGCGAACAGGTCGGCGAGCAGCCACTGCGGCGTCAGGACGGGCCAGAGCTCGTCGAGCGCGGTGAGCACGGCCTCGTCCCCGAGCAGTTCCTGGCGGATGTCGTCGAGGACCTCCGCGCCCAACAGGTTGCTGCCGCTGCCGGGCGCGTCGTCCTCGCCCAGCGGATCGTCGGCGTACGGGTCGGCTCCGAGACGATCGGCGTACTGCCGGGCCAGCGCGTCGACGACGGCGTGGACGAAGACCGAACGGGCCTGGTTGTGCGGCCGGTGCGTCGCGCGGGCGCGGTCACGGGCGGCCTCGCAGGTGGCCGCGTCCAGCAGCAGGGTGTCGCCCTCGAAGGGGATTTCCGGCGGATCGTCGGGGACCCGTTGCCGATCGCGGACAGCGGCGGCGATCAGCTCGACCATCCGTGGGCCGCCCTTGAGCTCAGCCGTCTCGCGCGACTCCGTTCGGGTGGCCTGGACGCCGGGGAAAAGGTCGCCAACGGTCGACAGCACCACGCTGGTCTCGCCCAACGCGGGCAGCACATGGGAGATGTACCGCAGGAAGGTCGGGTTCGGGCCGATGACCAGGACGCCTCGCTTGGCCAACTGCTCCCGGTAGGTATAGAGCAGGTAGGCGGCCCGGTGCAGCGCGACGGCCGTCTTCCCAGTACCCGGGCCGCCCTGGACGACAAGGACCCCGGCGTTCTCGGCCCGGATGATGCGGTCCTGTTCGGCCTGGATCGTCTCGACGATGTCGCCCATTCGGCCGGTCCGGCCCGCGGTGAGCGCCGCCATCAGCCGAGCTTCGCCGGTCAGCGACTCATGGCCGGTCTCAGCGTCGGCGCCCGCCAGATCGAGCACCTCGTCGTCTATCCCGACGACTCGCCGGCGCGCCGTCCGGATCTGGCGGCGACGGCGGACACCCTCGGGAGAGGCCGCCGTCGCGAGGTAGAACGGCCGGGAGGCCGGGGCCCGCCAGTCGATCAGCAGCGGGGCATAGTCGCCCGACTCGTCGAAGATGCCGAGGCGACCGACGTAGCGGGTCTCGTCGTCGAGGAGGTCGAGCCGGCCGAAACACAGCCCGTCCTCGGCGGCGTCATACCGGGCAAGCTGGCGCGAGTAGGTGGAGGCCGCCGCCTGCCGCTCGGTGTGCGCCTGCGGCCGGCCACCCGGCCGCTCGGCGAGCACCTCGGCGAGCCGGGTGGCCGCCTGTTCCCGGAAGCCGTCAAGACGCTCGTAGAGCATCGAGACATACTCCTGCTCGCGCTCCACTTCTTCGTTTGACAATACGACTCCCCGGACAGTAAAATACGCCTTCCCTGTTTCCTTTGCCACTTCGGCCCGGAGAATTGTAACCGGCCAATCGGGCCAGGCGAGTTCCCGGGCGCCGGAGCGGGTAGGCGTTCGCGGGTTTCCGGCGGCTGTCGGCCCTGTCGGCCCACACCTGGAACGGCCTCACGGCGCCGGGCACCCCAGCTGTCGTCACGGCGTGTGAGCTAGGTTCCAGATATTGACGTCGGCGTCAAGCATTTGCCCACCGCGGCCCCACACGGAACCGGTCATGGATGGGATTCGGGTCGGCCGCGACGGTCCCGGCCGGCCGAGGACCCGGCCCGAACATGTCCTCGTGGACAAGGGCTACAGCTCGAAGGCGATCCGGACCGAGCTGCGGCGCCGCAACATCAGCCACACGATCCCCGAACGCACCGACCAGAAGAACAACCGCGCCCGGCGCGGCTCCGCCGGCGGCCGACCGCCGAAGTTCGACAAGGAGCGCTACAAGAACCGCAACGTCGTCGAGCGGTTCTTCAACCGGCTCAAGCAGTGGCGCGCGTTGGGCGACCGGCTACACCAAACGCGCCCACTACTTCTACAACGAGATCATCATCGTGTCGATCTTCATCTGGCTAGCCGAAGATCCACGAGACGCGTCCTAGACGCGGCGAGCGCGGGCGCGACGGCGGGCCCGCGCTCCGGGAATCGCGAGCGTCGCGGTCGTATCCGGCGTGAGGATGCGCCGGATCCGCTCGTTCTCCTGGGAGAGCCGCGAACCGGCTTCGCCGAGCGTCGAGAGCAGGCGCTGGCGCTGTTCTGGAGCGAGGGGCTTCGCCCCGAGCCACGCGGTCCGAGTGAGCCGAGTGCTGTCCGGCCCGACCGCGCGCAGCGCCGTCTCGACGCGCAGGGAGTGGTTACGGGCGCCGCGCGCCATCATCCGCCGCGGCGGGTCGAACGCGACGGTCTCGGACTCGACGACATCCCCGACGGTCGCCGGCGGGACCGGGACCATGTGGGCCACCAGAATCCGGCCGACACCCGCCGGCGTACCGGGCTTCTGGTAGACGCGCTCGACCCTGTCGTCGTAGCTGGTGACGTTGCGCGGGTCGTCGAGGAAATGCCACACCTGCGCTCGGGGCCGGTCGATGACGACCGACGACTCGCCAATCTTGATCCACTCAATGAGCCGCCGCGAATGCAGCAGGTTCAGCAGGTGCTGCCCGTCGCTCACCGCGCCGGACGAGTGCACCCGTGGAATGAGGTTCGCGACCAGGAAGACGAGGTTCACGACGAAGAAGAAGACCGTGACGACCGGGAGGTAGGTGTGCGCCCCCGGCTGCACCACGACGCCGTGCTCGAACTCCCAGCCGATGCTCGCGGGTGCCGTCACCACGACGACGAAGAGGTTCACCGCGGCGCCGGCACCGTAGGTGACCATCCCCCGCCAGCCGGTTATCCAGCCGCTTCCAGGCGAGATCAGCGTCGCCGCCCGCCCGAACTTGCGGCCGAACTGCAGAAAGCCGCCGTCGCGGGAGAAGTCCGCGCTGGTGCCGCCGACGACAAACCCGCGGACGCGATACCCGACCGCCAGCGCGGCCAGCGCATGCCCTATCTCGTGCAGCACGTTGCTGATCAGCACGACCACCGGCAGGCTGGCCACGATCGCGACCAGCGACAGCCACTGCAGCCCCTGACCCACGCCCGCTCCCATCCACGACCAAGACCCGCCCCGCCGTCCCGCCATCTTGCACCAGGGGCACGGAACGGCGGCTTCGGCCCCTCGCAGCGCGAGGGCACGCCCACGTGCGCGAGCGGCCCGGCGCCGGACTCGACTCGCCGCGGGGCGGCACCCGACCGGTCCCGGTCCACCCGGCCGAGGAATGGTCGGGCCCGAGCCGATGAGCAATGGGTGAAGGCGCTGAGCCGGCCAGCCAGGCCGCCTAGGCTGAGGCCGTGCCGAACTCCGTCAACTTTGACCGGATGGCTGACCGCTACGACGCGACCAGGGGTGGCGAGCGGCGCGGCTACCTGGTCGCCGAAGACCTGGCGCCGCACCTGCCGACGCGGAATGGGCGGCTGCTGGAAATCGGGGTGGGTACCGGCCTGATCGCCGCCGCGTTCGCCGGTCTGGGCTGGGAGGTCGTCGGCATCGACCTTTCCGAAAGGATGCTCGCCTACGCCGCGCGGCGGGTGCCCGGTCGAGTGGCCCGTGCCGACGCCTCGAAGCTCCCGGTTGCCGACGGCTGTGTGGACGCCTGTCTCGCCGTCCACGTCATGCACCTGGTCGGGGACGCACCGGCGGTCGTCACCGAGGTCGCCCGAGTCCTGCGGCCCGGCGGCCGGTTGGCGGTTGTCGGCGGAGGGGCCAACGTCGAGATCTCGGACATCACCGAGGTCATGGCGGTCATGCAGGCACAGTTGGCACGCGGTTCGCTCAAGGAACGCGAGGCGCAGGACGCCAGTCTGGGGACGACGGCCGAACAGGCGGGACTGCGGCTGGTTGAGGAGTTCTTCGTCATGCGCGAGATCGGCGAGACGACCCCGGCGCAGGCGGCAGCGGAGGTCGAGCAGCGGCTCTGGTCCCGGCTGTGGGACCTCCCGACCGACACGTGGGCCGAGGTGGTCGAGCCGACGATCGAGCGGCTACGCCGGCTGCCAGACCAGGACCGCCCTCGTTCGAGCGCGCTACGCAGCCCGGTCCACATCTTCGAGGCACCCGCCGTCTAGCCGGGGTGGCCGGGGTGACCACCCGGTGAGCGCCTGAACCCGCTGGCTCCGGGCGCTCACCGAGTTCGCGGCGGTCACCCCTTGTTCGGGCCCATGATCTTGAAGGGGGCGCCGGTCGCGTCGGCGGCTTCGGCGAGTCGCCCGTAGGGCGTGTCCTCAGGCTGCCGGATGGCCTTCCCGCCCAGCTGGACGATCTTCGCGAGCGCCGCATCGGCGTCCTCGACGTTGAAGTACACCCACCAGCTGGACGGCGCTTCGGCCGGAAGGAAGCTGCTCGCGTCCATGACCCCAGCCTGCTGCTCACCGGTGGCGCTGACCAGCGTCGCGTAGCGGAACTCGTCGGTGTCGGACACCACCTGGACGGTCCAGCCGAACGCGTCCCGGTAGAAGTCGAGGACAGCCGCGAAATCCCGGGTGAACAGCTCGAACCACACGGGCGCACCCGGCTCGCCGACCTTCGCGAACCCGGGGTGAGTGCCAGGCTGCCACAGGCCGATGGCGGCGCCGCCGGGGTCGAGGACGACCGCGAACACGCCCAGATCCGCGACCGGCATGGGCGGGGCGACCACCTGGCCGCCGCGCTCGGTGACCGCGGCGACCGTCTTCTCCGCGTCATCGGTACGCAGGTAGACCGACCAGCGGTCGGCCACCGCTTCGGCTGGCATCCCCGGCTGGTAGCCTATACCGCCGGCGATCTGCTCCCCCGCCCGCAGGAAGTTGAAGTATCCGCCGAACTCCTCGCTACCGGCGTCGGCCGTCCAGCCGAACAGCTCTCCGTAGAAGGCGCGGGCCGCTTCGGGGTCGCTCGTCATCAGGTCGATCCAGGTCGGTCCGCCGGCGACGGTGCTGTCTGGCTTGGGCATGGCGGCTCCTCCATTGCGACGCACGGACCAGCGGAAACGTGGCTGCCTGGCCGGCGCGCTTCCTGGTCCGTGAGCGGGGTCACTGAGATGCTTCTTGGACCTGCCCGCCGCGCCGATGTCATCGGTCCCCCGAATTTTCCGCCCATGCCCGCCGGATGTCGGCCAGGCCAACCAGGCGAGTCCTACCTGAGGGAGGGCGCGAGACCGGCCGGGATGGGGAGGTCACACACAGGTTCCGGGGACTCCGCGTGGAGCCGAACCGGCACGACGCCGGCCCAGTGGCCGAGCACGAGGTCCGCCTCGTCGTCGATCGGCCCGCCGGTCCGGGTCTTGAGCGCGACATCCGTGGTCTCGGCCGCGAGGTCGACGGCGAGCACCGACGTCGCCGCGAGCTCCTTCGCCGTCGGCGGGCGGCACTGGGCGGACCGGTCGGTGCCGACCCGGTCGACCAGGGCGTCCAGCATCCGGCCCTTCTCCGCCGCGCCGGTGACCAGGCGGGCATCGCCGTGCACGACGACCGACCGGTAGTTCAACGAATGGTGAAACGCGGACCGGGCGATCACCAGCCCGTCGAGCAGCGAGACCGTTATGCATACCGGCAAAGGCCCGGAGCGGCCCGCCGCAAGAATCCTCGCCGCCGTTGATCCGTGTACGCACAGAGTGTCGCCGACGCGGGCGTGCAGCGTGGGAAGCACGTGCGGCCGGCCGTCGACGACGACGCCGACGTGACAGAACAGTGCCTCATCCAGGACGGCGCGCACGGCCGCGTGGTCGGCGACGAAACGATCATGGTAACGGGTCGGGCTCAGCATGGAGCCATCCTCCGGGCCGGCTCCGACCGGCGTCCAGCGAATTTTGCGCAGGCTGACGGGCACCTCAGAAACCATCGGCCGGGTTACCGGAAAGCGCCTCGCTCGAGATTTCGAAAGCGTTTTCCACATTGTGGGGTGTTGGCCCGGGCCTCCTGAGCAGAGCCCACCTCGAGGCGGCTCGCCATGGGCCGACCAAGGTCAGGCCGAGACCGGAGCACCACGACCCGGGCCGCTGAGCCGGCCCGCTGAGCCGGCCCGAACGCGGGCCACGGTCTCGGCCCGGTGGCGCCGCGTGACCGGTGGCGCCGCGTGACCGGTGGCGCCGCGTGATCGGTGGCAACCGACGGAGACCGCGGGAACAGAGCCAGTGCCAGCCGGGCGCCCTGCCGGAGGCAGCGTTGGAGGACCTCATCACGCAGGCCAAGGCCGTCGACATGGACACAGTCCGGACCGATGTGGCCGCCCAGGGCGGCGAGAAGCACGCCCACCGACAAGCTTGGCCGATCCGCCGGTACCTCAGCCGTTGATTGGCGGGGCTGACGGGCTGACCGACCGCGGGGAACGTGCCTCCGACAGGTCCACGCCAAAGTCGCCCGTATGGTCGCCGATCATCGGCTAACGTCCAGGACGTGGTGAAATCATTGCGGATTCGGCCTATCGCACTCGCGGCCGTGCGGCGTGGTGAGGACCTCCTGGTCTACGAAGGCGTCGACCGCGTCGACGGCCAGCGGATCTTCCGGCCGCTGGGCGGCGGGGTCGAGTTCGGCGAGCGGGCGGTCGAGGCGGTGCACCGTGAGCTGCGCGAGGAGCTCGGCGCGGAGTTGACGAACGTCGGGCTGCTGGGGGTGCTGGAGAACGTCTTCCAATGGGAAGGCCGGCCGCATCACGAGATCGCCTTCGTCTTCGCCGCCGACCTCGTCGATGCGTCGTTCTACGCGCGTGATCAGCTCGGCAAGGTCCTCGACGCGAACGACGAGGTCAGCTGGCAGCCGATCTCGCGGTTCCGGAACCCTGACCCATCGGTGCCCACGCTGCTACCTCCGGGCTTGCTGGCTCTGCTCGGAGGATGACCGCGGGCCGGGCCGAGATCAGAAGGCAAACGGCCCGGGCGTGACGCCGGCCGCCCGGGCCGCATGTGCGACCCGGGCATGCAGCTCGGTCGTCGCGGCGACGGTCAGTTCGGACGGCGGCTCGGCGGCGTCATAGACCGGCTTGCCGCCGACGTAGACCTGCTTGAGGTTACGCAACCCGCAGGCGAAGGCGTACGTGGCGTAGATATCCCAGATGGGACCGGTATCCGGCTCGCGGGGATCCACGACCAGAAAGTCCGCGTGTTTGCCGACCTCCAGGCTGCCAAGCCGGTCCGCGACGCCAAGCACCTCCGCGGAACCTAGAGTGTGCATCCTCAGCATTTCCCGCGGCATCAGCACCTTCGCGTCGGAATGCAGGGCGCGCAAGGTGTAGATCCCGATCCGCATGTTCTGAAACGGGTCGGAGATGTCAGTGCACGATTGGTCGTCCAGACCGACCCCGATCCGGATGCCCGCCGCCCGCAGCCGTGGAATGTCGGCGATTCCCGAGCCGAGGCGGCCGTTCGACGTCGGTTGCCACACCATCCCGGCACCGGCGACCGCGGCTCTGCTGACCATCTCGTCGGTCGGGTGGACGAAGTGGCCGAACAGGAAACGCGGGCCCAGGATGCCGGCCTCGTCATACCAGGAGAACTTGGCCCGCTGCTGCTCAAGCGCCTCCGCCGTCTCGACGAAGTGCGCCTGGTTGATCACGCCGTGTCGACGCATCAGCGCGGCCTCCACGGCGGCGGTGCGGGACGTGGCGGCCCACTGGACGGCACCGAAGATTGCGGCACCGAGGTTGAGCAGGGGTGGCACGTTCGCCTCGATGTAGTCGGCCACCTGGGCGAACGTGTCGAGAACCTGCCGCTCGGGGAAGGCCTCGTCATCGAGCCGGATCGCGGACATCACCCGAATGCCGGCGTCGGCGCCCGCGTCGACCTGGCGGGTCAGGAAGTCGACCGGATGGACCTTCCCAAGGCTGGCGCTGCCGACCTGCGGGTCGTACTTCCAGATCACCCGGCTCTGGGCGAAGTTGAACGCCGAGGTTATGCCGTTGCGGGCGAAGTCCAGGCCGCCGTGCAGGGTGAACCAGTACAGGTCCTCGACGCCGGCTCCGGTCAGAACCGCCATGTTCTCGGCAAGCCAGCCGTACAGCGTCTCGCCTACGCCGAGGCCGCGGAGGCCGGACATGAACAGGTGGCTGTGCGCGGAGATGAACCCCGGAGCGACGATCGCCCCGCCCACGTCCAGCGCGGTCCCGGCCGCCGGGGCGGCGCCGGCCTCGCCGGTCGAAGGCGCCGCTGGCGGGTCGCCGGGCCCGATTCCGGAGATCGTGCCGTCCGCATCGACGGTCAACCAGCCACGGAACGGCTCCACCCCGTCCGCCATCGTCAGCAGCAGCGCGTTGACCACCGTCAACGCGGCCGCGCCCACCTCGCCGGCATCCATTCCCGCTCCCTCGTCCCCGCACACGGCTCCTCTTGCCGGCGCGAACCCGCTCCGCAGGGCTGACGCACATCGCACGTCTGCCTTGCCAGTCCGTACCGTCGCAGCTGCCGGCACGCTACCGACCTGCTGTTACATCCCCTGGACCTGGCCTCTACGGGTATGACGCCGCCGGAACCGGTCATGCCGGCTCGCGGTACCGCTTGTCGGCCCCTCGTCGACCGCCTCGCCGCCTACCTCGGCCGCCCACGCTGGCAATGGCGGCAGCGCGGCTACTTCCGCCGTTCCTTGCGCCAGACGAGTTTGAGGCCGGACCAGTCGGTGTCCAGGGCGGCGACCTTGGTGTCGACCAGGCCGAGCGGCAGGGCCTCGTCGCGGATCAGGTTCTCGGTGACATCGCTGCGGTGGCCGGCCGCCCGGCGTGGCCAGGCGATCCACAGCGCGCCAGCCGGGAAGACGACCTGCCCGAAGCCGGCGATCGCGGCCGCCGGCTCGTCGGGCGTCCGGCAGAAGGCGACGACGAGATCCGCAGCGCTGGGCGGTTCGACGGCTGGCGGCTCGGCGAACCGCCGGCTTGTCACGTCGGCCGGCAGGTCCGGGATGGTCCAGCCTGCTGGCGCCCCGCACAGCACGACCAGTTGTCCGGCCTTGACGCCGAGCTTCCGCACCATCGGGGTCCCCGAGTAGCCTGCCTGCGCCGCTGTCACGGTCACAGTGTTATCTGGGGACCCGCCGCCGACGTCGACCGGTACCACCTGGCACGACCGGGCCACAGCTCGCGACGCGCCGGCCACGCCCTCACACCCCCGGCGCAGGGTGGGGTTCTCCCGACCAGGGCCGGCGGGCTCGGCCTATGGTGCGTGGCCGGGACGACAAGGCAGGCTGGAGCCGTGGAACCCGATCGTGTGGCAGCGGAACGCGCCATTCCCGGCAAGCCGTACCTGGGCGTTTCGGAAAAGAACGACGCCGTAGCAGAGGATGCCTCGGAAAAGAACGACGCCGAGGCGGCGGGTGCCTGGGCGCAGCGCGACGCCGAAGCCGAAGTTGCCGAGGGGCCGCCGCCTCGTCCCGCCGATGCGCCGGCCGCCCTGGCCAGCGCCGCGGGGGCCTCGCCGCTGGATGCGCGGAAGCCGGCGACGGAGCCGATTCCCCTGCTGGGGATCGGTGCGCGGGCCTGGAAACAGGTCGCGTTCGAGCTGCTGAACCTGCCGCTAGCCATCGCCGGGTTCGTCTCGATGGTCGTCCTTCTGACCCTCGGTAGCGGGCTCGCGATCACGATCACCGGGCTGCCGCTGCTGGCCGTAGGCCTGATCATCTGCCGCATGTGGGGCCGGCTTGACCGAGCACGAGCCCGATCATTGCTCGACGTCGATATCCCGACACCGTCCAAGGTGCCGGTTCGCGGCTCCGGGTTCTTCGGGTGGCTGTGGGCCCAGCTTTCCGACCCGGTCGGCTGGCGGGCGGCGTTGTACCTGTTGATCCGGCTCCCGTGGGGGATCGTCTCGTTCAGCGTGACGCTCACGGTCCTGCTCGCCCTTTGGCCGGTGGCGCCCTACATCGTGTACGGGTTCGCCGCCGTCGATCGTGCGCTGATGTCGGCGCTGCTCTCGCCGTCGAGCGCGATGGAACGGCGCATCCGCGAGCTGGAGGCGGGCCGGGAGACGATGGTCGACGCCGCCGCCGCCGACCGGCGCCGGATCGAACGCGACCTTCATGACGGCGCCCAGGCCCGGCTCGTCGCGTTGGCCATGGATCTGGGTCTCGCCAAGGAGCGGATGAGCGAGGACCCGGCGACCGCGGCACGGATGGTGGAGCAGGCACACGGCGAGGTCAAGGTCGCCCTTGAGGAGCTACGCAGCCTTGCCCGCGGCATCCATCCGGCGATCCTCACCGAGCGGGGCCTCGGGGCGGCGCTGTCGAACGTCGCCGGACGCTGCGTCGTCCCGGTCACCGTCAACGTGGACCTGCCGAGCCGCCCGTCCGGCGCCGTCGAGGGGCTGCTCTACTTCACGACCGCCGAGCTGCTCACCAACATCAGCAAACACAGCGCCGCGACCACCGCGGACGTCCGGGTGGCCCAGCGCGGCCGGACGATCGAGCTGACCGTCACCGACGACGGCCGCGGCGGCGCGAGTGCCACCCCAGGCGGCGGGCTCGCGGGGCTCACCGAGCGTGTCCGCGCCATGGACGGCACCTTCACGCTGACCAGCCCGCCAGACGGTCCGACCGCCGTCGTCGTGAGCCTCCCCCAGCAGGAGCAGGTCATGGCGGCGGCTCACCCAGGTACGCCGGCCAGGACCGGCCTCGAGGCCAGCCGCGACCTGCGCCAGACCAGCCGCGATCTCAGGGAGGGCCAGCGCGGCTCCACTCGGTCCGACCGCGCCGACCCCTGATCCGCGAGCCCGGCCCTACCACCAGTCCCGGCGTTTGGCCCAGCGCAGCAGGGCCGCGGACATCGCGGCCATCGCGATCAGCACGATGATCAGCTGCTCGGGGCGGGTCCTCGTGTTCACGATGATGTTCATGCCGTAGATCGAGGAAACCGCGGTGATCGGCAGAGTGATCGCGGCGATCACCGCCAGCCGTTCCGCCGCGATCGTCATCTTGGTGTCGATCCGCGTGCGGTAGAACTCGATGACGCCCTGCAGGTACTCGCGCTGCACGTCGGCCAGGCCGCGGACCTGCTCGAACTCGTCGGTGATCTCGGCGAGCAGCGGTCTGACCCGGGGCGGGAGCGCCCAGGCGCGGCTCATGAGCCGCACATAGGTCTCCCTGTTCAGCGCGCTGATCGTCCGGGCCGCGAGCAGGCCGTGCCGGGCCCGGAACAACTCGTCGAGAAAGGGCTCCGGCTCGCCGAGATGGCCGGCGTTCACGCGTTGTTCCAGGCCCCAGACGTCGGCGGTCAGCGCCTCGACGAACCTCTCCTGGCTGGCCGCGAGCGCGAGCACGATCGCATGCGACAGTTCGAAGGCGCTGGTCGGCCGAAGGCGCCCCGCATCCATCCGCTCCAGGACGGAACTGGTCTCGCGCAGGGCCACCGACGGTTCGACCGCAGGGTTGAGCGGCCCGTGCACGGTGACCAGGAAATGGCGGCCGATGAACTGGTCGAGCTCGATGTAGTGGACATGCCCGTTTTCGCCCTGTTCCGGGCCGTGGAGCACCACGAAGACATGGTCGGCATAGGAATGCGTCTTGGCCACCAGGTTCCGCTCGGCGCAGTCGTGCACCGCCCGTGGGTGGAAGCCGAACACGTCCAGCAGCACCCGTTCGGCGTTCTTCTCACAGCTCGGGATATCGACCCAGACGAACCCCGCGTCGTCTTCCGCCCTGGTGGCGCCGACGGAGCTCTCGGCGCCACCGTCGGCGCCAACGGTGTCAGGACCGGCCGACACCCTGCGGAGCAGTTCGCCAAGCGCCTCGACGGGGTGCCGCTCGACACCGGCCCTCGTCACCAGCCGAACATCCATGAGCCGCCTCGACTCCACCCATCGCGGCTGTAGCGCCGCCCGCCCCGGCACCTCTCGGCCCAGCTGACGAATCCGCACGATAGGTCCGGCCGCGGCGGATGTCCTAGCCCACAGCGTCAACGCATCGTGAACTCTGAGCGCCCGCCCACGGCCGGCCAGCCGCGCGGGCAGCCGCGCCCGCGACCTCGAACGGCGCTGTCCGTAGCCAGTTCAGGCCTAGTCGATCTTATCGGCCGGCCGTGTCCTCCGCTGGCCGGCGACGCGGTCCGGTGGCCGCGGCAAGCGGCGCGGAAGCCGACGGAAGACGGACGCGGCGCCACCCACCTCGACGTCGGCGGCGCCAGCAGCGCACGCCTCGCCCGTGCCGTTCGCGGCAGCGTTGGTCTCGCCGGGGCGGCTGCGGGCCAGCCAGGTCAACACCCTGCGCAGAGTCGCGGCCAGCAGTGCGATGCCGACGAACACGCCGAGCAGGAGCGGGCCCGTCCAGCCGTGCAGGGTGAGCTCCCCGTCACCGCGGACGACCCAGGCTGACCAAGACCGCCCGCGCCTGATGGAGGCGCCGATCAGACCGCACTGAGCGTGGGCATATTGAGCGCAGCCTGGCGCTGCGGCGGCTCCTACGTCGTGGCCAGGGCTTCGCCCGGTCGGGCGGCCACCGTGTCGGACTGGCCTGGACGCCCCCAAGATCAAGATTTCCACCGGCCACCGCGGTGCTCCGGCGCCGCACCGTCCGCGATGACGTCCATCGCAGGCAAGACGGCCCGTTGATGGGACGGAGACCCGCCAAACGGGCCGGGTGCCAGCAGGGTGGGCGTCAACAAACCATAAGTAAGGATCTTCACACCTACTTGCGGCCCCACGATGTAGTGCGGCCAAAATCCAGGTAGCCGGGCAACCTGCCTCGGCGGTTCGGCAGCTTCGGCCTGGGCGCTCAGACTGCCGATGGAGGCACCGGTGACCACACGGCCGCGGTATCCTACGACCGCGCCGGACAATGCCTACCGGCACGCAGGCGGGTATGCCGAGCTGGTCGGACGAGCATGGGTCCGCTGGCGGGAAGATTCCGGTGAACGGTAATCCGTACTCGGTCGGACCCGGACAGCACAACGTAGACGGGACGCCCCTGTTCCCGGACTGCAATGGTGAGCTGGGTGGTCCGGCATCATCTGACGCACCCGGACAGCCTCAGCCAGCCGACGGCCGCGTCGGCTCGATCGAAACAACCGACGTGCCGCGGCCCGCGCCACCCCCGGAACGGCGCCACCAGCCGAGCGGGCCCGTCGGACCGAGCAGAAACGGTCGCTACCGACACGGCCTCCGGGCCTGGCTGCTCCAGGGCCTGGCGGAGCAGTCGCAGTGGCACGCCGGCCCGCACACCCAGGCGCCGGCCGAGGCACACCGGATGCACCGGTGGTGGCGGGTCATGTGCCTGACCGGGGTCGACTACTTCTCGACGCTGGGCTACCAACCGGGCATCGCGGTCCTCGCCGCCGGCGCGGTCAGCCCGGTGGCGACGCTCGTCCTGATCGTGCTGACCCTGGTCGGCGCGCTACCGGTCTACCGGCGGGTGGCGCACGAGAGCCCGCACGGCGAGGGCTCGATCGCGATGCTCGAGCATTTCCTGCCCTGGTGGGCCGGCAAACTGCTTGTGCTCGCGCTGCTTGGGTTCGCCGCCACCGACTTCGTCATCACGATGACCCTGTCGGCCGCGGACGCATCGGCGCACATCGTCGAGAATCCGTACACGCCGGCCGTGCTGCACGGCGAGTCGATGCTGATCACACTGCTCCTGCTGGCGCTGCTGGGAGCGGTGTTCCTGCGCGGCTTCACCGAGGCTGTCGGCCTCGCCGTCGTGCTGGTGGTCGTGTACCTGTCGTTGAACGCAGTGGTGATGGTCGCCGCATTCACGAAGGTCGTGGGCGAACCGCACGTCATCAACGACTGGCATCGACTTCTGGTTGCCGAACATCCCAATCCGTTCCTGCTGGTTGGGTTCGCGCTGATCGTGTTCCCCAAGCTCGCGCTCGGCATGTCCGGCTTCGAGACCGGCGTCGCCGTCATGCCGCTGATCCGGGGCGATGCGACCGACACCGAAGCGCACCCTCACGGCCGTATCCGGGGCGCCCGGCGCCTGCTCACGACGGCTGCCGTGATCATGAGCTGCTTCCTGCTGGCCAGCAGCCTGGTGACGGTCTGGCTGATCCCGGAGCAGGACTTCCAGAGCGGAGGGCCTGCCAACGGGCGCGCGCTGGCGTACCTAGCCCACGAGTTGCTCGGTAAGGCGTTCGGCACCGCCTATGACGTCAGCACCATCACGATCCTCTGGTTCGCGGGCGCCTCGGCGATGGCCGGGCTGCTCAACCTCGTCCCTCGCTACCTACCCAGGTACGGCATGGCTCCCCGGTGGACCAGGGCGGTTCGCCCGCTCGTCCTCGTCTTCGTCGGCATCGGCTTCCTGATCACCTGGGTCTTCGACGCGAGTGTGGACAAGCAGGGCGGCGCCTACGCGACCGGCGTGCTCGTCCTGATCACTTCGGCCTCGCTCGCGGTGACGCTGTCCGGAATGCGCCGCAAGGCCGACGGGCGACGCTCGACCAAACGGCTCGTCACGTTCGGCCTGATCACGGCCGTTTTCATCTACACGACGATCGCCAACGTCTTCGAGCGGCCGGACGGTCTGATCATTGCGTCGATCTTCATCATCGTGATCGTCGCTGTCTCGTTCATCTCCCGGGCGGTCCGGGCGTTCGAGCTGCGGGTCACCGAAGTCCGCGCCGATCTAGCCGCAACGCAGTTCATCGCCGACGTGGCGGCAGCTAGTCGGCGCGGTGGCATAGGGGACGGGGAGCCCGTCGACCTGCGACTGGTGGCCAACGAGCCCGACACCGGCGAGGCGGCGGAGTACCGCGGCAAGGAGGCGCAGATCCGGCGGGACGCGCACATCCCGGCCGGAGACCCGCTGCTGTTCGTCGAGGTGGCGATCACCGACGCGTCCGAGTTCGAGTGTGCCCTCGACGTCGCCGGCCTCGACCAGCACGGCTATCGCGTCCTGCGCCTGACCAGCACCTCGGTGCCCAACGCGATCGCCGCGCTCCTGCTCTACGTACGGGACATCACCGGCACCCATCCGCACATCTACTTCGAGTGGACGGAAGGGAACCCGTTCACGAACCTGATCCGGTTCCTGATCTTCGGCGTCGGTGAGGTCGCCCCGATCACCCGCGAGGTGCTCCGCGAGGCCGAGCCCGATCGTTCCCGCCGCCCCGCCGTCCACGTCGGCTGAACGGCGCTCCACACCCACCCGCGAACGCGCCGGCCCGCCGAGACCGGTCCGAGAACAGGCCGGCTCCTGGAAGGCCCGGCCGGGAACACTGAGAACAGCACACTACGACGATCAGACAGGACCGGACCGCGCATGACCTCCGACGCCGTCGACGTGCCGCGGCGAGGCCGGCTGCGGATCTACCTGGGCGCCGCCCCCGGCGTCGGCAAGACCTACGCGATGCTCTCCGAGGGTCATCGCCGGGCCGGACGCGGCACCGACACCGTGATCGGCCTGGTCGAGACGCACGGCCGCCACCTCACCGCCGAGATGATCGGCGAGTTCGAGATCGTCCCGCGGCGGACCTTCTCGCATCGCGGCGCCCGGTTCACGGAGATGGACGTCGACGCTGTACTCAACCGCAAGCCCGCCCTCGCGCTCGTCGACGAGTACGCGCACTCGAACGTCCCCGGTTCCCGCAACCCCAAGCGATGGCAGGACGTCGAGGAGCTGCTCGCCGCCGGCATCGATGTCGTGACGACACTGAACATCCAGCACCTGGAGTCGCTCAACGACGTCGTCAGCACGATCACCGGGGTGCCGCAGCGGGAGACCATCCCCGACGCGGTCGTCCGGGCCGCCGACCAGGTAGAGCTCGTCGACATGGCCCCGGAGGCACTGCGCCGCAGGATGGCGCACGGAAACGTGTACGCGGCCGACAAGGTCGACGCCGCGCTGGCCAACTACTTCCGGGTCGGCAACCTGACTGCGCTGCGTGAGCTGGCGCTGCTCTGGGTCGCCGGCAAGGTCGAGGACCAGCTCGACCGCTACCGGGTCGACCATGGCATCACCGACACGTGGGAGGCCCGCGAGCGGGTCGTCGTCGCGATCACGGGCGGGCCGGAGGGCGACACGCTGATCCGCCGGGCGGCCCGGATCGCGGCCCGCTCCACCGGAGGCAGCGACCTGCTCGCCGTGCACGTCAGCCGGCCGGACGGCCTGGTCACCGGTGCGGACCCGGCGGCGCTGGCCCGGCAGCGCACGCTCGTGGAGAGCCTCGGCGGCAGCTACCACCTGGTCCTCGGCGACAACGTCCCGAAGGCGCTGCTGGACTTCGCCCGGGCCGAGAACGCCACCCAGCTGGTGCTGGGCGCGAGCCGGCGTGGCCGGTTCGCGCAGCTGGTCAGCCGGGGCGTCGGCGTCACGACGACCGCCCGTTCCGGCTCGATCGACGTGCATCTCGTCACCCACGAGGAGTCCAGCGCCGGCGGACGACCATCGCGCCCATCAGCCGAGGACGTCCCGAAAACGGGTGCGAGTTGGGTGTTCGGCGCTGGGCGCGGCCGAGGGCGCGCGTCGTCGCTGACACTGGCGGCTGGCCGGCAGCTCGCCGGGTTCGCCCTCGCCGGCGCCGCTCTGGCGCTGCTCACCGTGTTGGCGGCCTCGGGCCGCACGGAGGTCAACCTGACCTCGGACACCCTGCTCTACCTGCTGGTTGTCGTCGTGGCGGCGTTCGTCGGCGGCATCTGGCCGGCGCTGGCGACCGCGGTCGCCGCCTCGTTGCTGTTGAACTTCTACTTCACCCCGCCGCTGCACACCTGGACGATCGACGACCGCAACAACGCGTTCGCGCTCGCGGCGTTCGTCGCGGTCGCCATCGCCGTAAGCCGGGTCGTCGACCTCGCCCGGCGCCGTTCGGTGCAGGCCGCCCGGGCCAGCGCCGAAGCGGAGGCCCTCGCGACGCTCGCCGGCACCGTCCTGCGCAGCGAGCATCCACTGCCGGCGATCCTCGAACGGGTCCGTGAGGGGTTCGGGATGACGTCGGTAACTCTGCTTACAGCCAGCTCCGGCGGCGACGTCTCTGGTAACGGGACCTCTGGCGGCACCGCTGGTGGCGGGGTCCCGAGCCCGCCACCCGGCCCAGGCCGGGACCGGTGGGAGGTCGTGGCCAACGTCGGTCCGAAACCATCCGAACACCCCTCTGACGGCGACGTCGAGGTGCCGGCCGGCCGGTTCACGCTGGTTCTACGCGGCCGGCCGCTGCCCGCGGCGGACCGTCGGCTTCTCGCCGGGTTCGCCGCGCAGGCGGCGACTGCCGCCGAACGGCTCCGGCTGGCCCAGGAGGCCGCCTCCGTGAAGCCACTCGCCGAGGCGGACCGGGTCCGTTCCGCCTTGCTGGCCGCGGTCAGCCACGACCTGCGTACCCCGTTGGCCGCGGCCAAGGCGGCTGTCACCGGCCTGCGGGCCGAGGATGTGGTGTGGTCACCGGAAGAACGGGCCGAACTGGTCGCTACCGCCGACGAGTCACTCGACCGGCTCACGACGCTGGTCGAGAACCTGCTCGACATGAGTCGTCTTCAGGCCGGGGTGTTGTCCGTATTTCCACGGGCGGTCCACGTCGAGGACGTCGTGGCGCTCGCACTTGACTGTCTGGGGCCGGACGCGACCGGAGTGCGCATCCAGGTCAGCGCGGACCCGGAGGTTCCGGCGATGCGCGCCGATCCGGTCCTCCTGGAGCGCGTGATCGCGAACGTGGTCGCCAATGCGATTCGCTTCTCCCCGACGGGGTCGCCGCCGCTCGTCAGCGCAAGCACGCTCGGTGACCGGGTGCAGATCCGCGTCGTCGACCGCGGCCCCGGGGTACCCAAGACGGACCGCGACGCGATCTTCCAGCCGTTCCAGCGGCTCGGCGACCGCGACAACACGGTCGGCACCGGCCTCGGGCTCGCGCTCTCCCGCGGCCTCACCGAGGCGATGGGCGGGACCCTCACCCCCGAGGACACCCCCGGAGGAGGCCTCACGATGGTCGTCGAGCTTCCGGCCGACAACGGCGGAACCGGCGAGATGACGACGTCGGAAAGGCCGCGATGACTCGGGTTCTGATCGTCGACGACGAGCCGCAGATCCTGCGGGCGATGCGGATCAATCTGCGTGCACGCGGCTACGACGTGGTCGTCGCGGATACCGGCGCCACCGCGCTCGCCGCCGCCGCCGCGACCCGTCCCGACATCGTGATCCTCGATCTCGGCCTGCCCGACCTGGACGGCGTCGACGTGATCCACGGCCTGCGTGGCT
The DNA here is from genome assembly GCF_000966285.1 of Pseudofrankia sp. DC12. Lineage (NCBI taxonomy): Bacteria > Bacillati > Actinomycetota > Actinomycetes > Frankiales > Frankiaceae > Pseudofrankia > Pseudofrankia sp. DC12. The sequence goes on along the minus strand of NZ_KQ031391.1, from coordinate 3,914,060 downwards.
GGACACGGGTGCCGATCGTCGTGCTGTCGGGCCGCGCGGACAGTCGGGACAAGGTCGGCGCCCTGGACGCCGGAGCCGACGACTACATCACCAAGCCGTTCGGCATCGACGAGCTGCTCGCGCGGCTGCGCGCGGTCGCTCGCCGCACCGGCGAGCAGTCGGCGAGCCCCATCGTCCAGTTCGGCCGCGTGACCGTCGATCTGTCCGCCCACCGTGTCACACGGGCAGCCGCGCCGGTATCCAGCCCCAACGGCAAGACAGCGCCAACCGACGGCGAACCACCAGGCAGCGCGGCAGCAGACGGCCAGGGGGACGATTTCGCCAATGAGTCAGTGGAGGAGATCCATCTGACGAAGACCGAGTGGGGCCTGCTCAAGGTTCTCCTCAGCCACCCGGGCAAGCTCGTCTCCCAACGCCAACTGCTCACCGAAGTCTGGGGCGCCAACTACGGTTCCGAGACCCACTACCTGCGCACCTACCTGAACCGCCTTCGGCAGAAGCTAGAGGAGGACCCGGCCCGTCCCCGGCACCTGCTCACTGATCCGGGCATGGGCTACCGCTTCCAGCCCTGATCGAGGGATCCAGTCAGTGCTGGGCGCACAGCGTGGTCATCAGGTTCCTGGCGTGGTCGATGCACCGAGTGAAGCTGCCAGCGCGAAGCAGGTTCTTCGCCGAGTCGAGAGTCGTGTACTCGAGGAAGGCCGACAGCAGGCTGTCCCCGGCCGGGTTGCCATACGTGTAGAAGTACTCGACCTCCCAGAACGCGTAGTCGCCGCGTTCGACGGTGCTCAGGTCCGCCACCCAGCCGCCGAGCCTGACCTCGTTGACCTTCGCGTAGGTGGCCGCCGCCCCGCGTTCGGCGTAGCCGATCGCGCCGGGGCGGACCTGGGCGACGGTGAGGTCGTGGACCACGGTCGACTGATTCACCACCAGCGAGAAGACGACCCCCGCCACCGCACCATAGGGCACGTTCAAGAATCCGTCGCAATCATCGGTTCGCGTGCACCGCGCGTGCGCCCGCCCTTCCGGACACGCGGCAAAGGGACACCGTCCAAAAGTCGGCCCCTCGGCGGTGATCGCCGCGCAACGTGGCGGCCACCACGCTCACGACGGGACGCAAACGGCCGCCACCGAGGGTTGAGCAACCGGAGCGTAACGAGCGCCTACCTCACGCCCAGCACCAGGCCGGCCGCGCCGGCGAAAGACCTCCCTGTCCATCGCGGCCGCCTGGAGCCATTGCGCGACAACGGTTTGCAGAACAACAGCCCCCTGTTCCCGCATTTTCGCGCAGAACACCGTGACCCTCGTCACAGCTCACAGCTGGCACACACCTGGCTCCAAGGTATTGCACGGAGCGTGACAGATCCGCCGTACAGAAGCCCAGGTCAGCGGCTTGTTGGTACGTCGAGTAGTTGGTTACGGTTGCTCCGCTCGCAACAAAGCACCGTTTCGGACGCCGAGTTCTGCCCCCGTTCCGGTGCCCCCTCCTAGAGATCGCCAGGGCAGAAGTGGGGGAACCAGGTTCCTCCGGGACCGCGCCTAGCGCGTGCCCTTGGGGTTAAGCCAGCCATTTCCCGAGCGTCATCGGAAGAATGGCTGACCGGGCTTCCCGGCCCGAACCCGACAGCTAACTCCACAGGCGTGCGGGAAAGATTCTTCCAGAATGCTCAAGGGCCGTCACCGCAAGAAGTCCAATGCTCGTCGCCGCGGTTCCGCGATTGTCGCCGCAGGTGTCATGAGTGCCACAGCCGGCGCCGCCATCTTCACCGGCGTCGCTCCCGCCAGCGCAGCCAGCAGCAGCATCATCTCCGACGCGCAGATCGCCGCCTACGCGCACGGCGCCGGCCTCGACAGCTGCCGCGGTGTCGCGCTCTCGACCTGGGTCGCGATCGCGCTCGCCGAGTCCGGCGGTAACACCTACGCCCACGCCACCGGCATCGAGGACTCCCGCGGCCTCTGGCAGATCAACATGTGGGCCCACAGCAGCTGGGTCGGCAGCCGCAACCTCTACGACCCGGCGACCAACGCCTGGGCCGCGACCCAGGTCTGCAAGGGCTCCGGCCCGGGCGCCTGGAGCACCTACACGAACGGCGCGTACCGCTCCTACCTGTCACGTGGCTACGCCGCCGCGAACGCGGTCGGCAGCGGAACCGTCTCGGCCGCACCGGTATCCCTGGCCAAGGTGGCCCCCGCCGTGCCGGCAAGCGCCTGGTACCTGTCGCAGGCGGCGAACCACAGCTCCTACCTGGACGCGGTCCGACAGCTGCAGGCGAAGCTGTCCGGCCTCGGCTACACGATCGCGGTCGACGGCTACTTCGGCCCGCAGACCGACGGGGTCGTGCGCGCCTACCAGGCCAGCCATGGCCTTCCGGCCGACGGTGTCGTCGGACCGCAGACCCACGGAGCGCTGTTCGGCTAGTTCGGACCAGGCCCACCTCGGGCCGTCACGCGCTGGCGGCCGGTCCCCCAGCCGGCGGGCGAGCGACCCAGCCAGCCGGCGCCCGAGCACTACCAGAGCACTCCCACGCGCCGTCCCCGCGAGGCGTGGGAGCAGAACCGCCCCGGCCACCCTCCTGTCACGGCCGGGGCGGTTCGCCATTCTCGGGCCGGCACCGCTTCACGGGAAACTCCGACGGAGCAACGCCGGGCCGACGGGCCTGACCATCCGCGTGGGCTTGGCCCGGGCCGTCAGAGCTGGCCGATGGCGGTGACGGTGAGGGCGGCGGCGCCGATCTCGTCGGACTCGGCGAGATCGACCTCGGCGCTGATACCCCAGTCGTGGTCACCGGCAGGATCGTCGAAGATCTGGCGGAGCAGCCAAGCGCCGGGCTGCGTCGCCGTGTCCACGATGAGCATCTTCGGGCCGCGGGCATCGGCGCCGGTACCGATCTCATCATGCTCGACGAAATACGGCGTGAGCGCGTCCTCCCAGGCATCGGCGTCCCATCCGGCCCCGCCGTCGAGCTCGCCGAGCTCGTACCAGCGGCGCAGCGCCGCGAGCTCGACCCTGCGGAACATCGCGTTCCGCACGAGCACCCGGAAGGCGCGGACGTTCCTGGTGACGGCCGGTGGTTTGTCGCCGAGCCGATCACCATGCTCGATGGCGGCCGCCTCGGCCAGGTTGGCCGCGTTCGGGTTGCGCAGCCGCTCCCACTCGTCGAGCAGGCTGGAGTCGACCTGACGGACCAGCTCGCCGAGCCATTCGATCAGATCGGACAGTTCCTCGGTACGGGCCGTGTCGGGCACGGTCTGGCGCAGCGCCTTGTAGGCGTCGGCCAGATAGCGCAGCAGCAGCCCTTCCGAGCGGGCGAGACCGTAGAAGCTGATGTACTCGGCGAACGTCATCGCCCGCTCGTACATGTCCCGGACCACCGACTTCGGGGCCAGCTCATAGTCGTCGACCCAGGGTGCGCCCTGCCGGTAGATCTCCAGCGCCGCGGTCAGCAGCTCGTCGAGCGGCTTCGGGTGGGTGACCTCCTGCAAGGCCTCCATCCGGTCGTCGTAGTCCAGGCCCTCGGCCTTCATCGCCGCGACCGCCTCGCCGCGCGCCTTGAACTGCTGGGCCGACAGCACCTGCCGCGGGTTGTCCAGGATCGACTCGATCACGGACAGAACGTCGAGCGGATAGTCCGGCGCCTCCCGGTCGAGCAGGTCGAGCGCGCCGAGCGCGAACGGCGACAGCGGCTGGTTCAGCGCGAAGTCGAACTGCAGGTCGCCGGTGAGCCGGATCGTGCGCCCCGTCGCGTCCGGCTTCTCAAGCTTCTCCACGACGCCGGCCGCGAGCAGGGCACGGTAGATCGCGATCGCCCGCCGGATGTGCCTGCGCTGCGCGGACCGGTCCTCGTCGTTGTCCGTGAGCAGGTGGCGCATCGCGGTGAACGCGTCGCCAGGCCGCGAGATGACGTTCAGCAGCATCGAATGGGTGACGACGAAATGGGACGTCAGCGGCTCCGGCTCGGCGGAGATGAGCCGCTCGTAGGTCGGCTGCGCCCAGCCGACCTGGCCCTCGGGCGGCTTCCTGCGGACGACCTTGCGGCGCTTCTTCGGGTCGTCACCGGCCTTCGCCAGCGCCTTCTCGTTCTCGATCACGTGCTCGGGCGCCTGCACGACGACGTAGCCGGCCGTGTCGTACCCGGCCCGGCCGGCCCGGCCGGCGATCTGGTGGAACTCCCGGGCGGTCAGGATGCGGTTGCGGGTCCCGTCGTACTTCGACAGCGACGTGAACATGACCGTGCGGATCGGCACGTTGATCCCGACGCCCAGCGTGTCGGTCCCGCAGATGACTTTCAGCAGCCCGGCCTGGGCGAGCACCTCGACGAGTCGGCGGTATTTCGGCAGCATCCCGGCGTGGTGCACCCCGATCCCGTGGCGGACGAGCCGGGACAGTGTCTTGCCGAACCCCGAGCTGAACCGGAAGCCGCCGATCGCCGCCGCGATCTGCTCTTTCTCGACTTTCGTCGCGACGTTGATGCTGGTCAGCGCCTGGGCACGTTCCAGCGCCGAGGCCTGGGTGAAGTGCACGATGTAGACCGGTGCCTGGTGTGTGGAGAGGAGTTCCTCGATGGTCTCCTGCAGCGACGTCATGACGTACTGGAAGTAGAGCGGCACCGGCCGGTCCGCGGAGCGGACGACCGCGGTCGGATTACCGGTGCGGCGGGTCAGGTCGCGCTCGAACCGGGCGACATCCCCGAGCGTCGCCGACATCAGCACGAACTGGGCCTGCGGCAGTTCGACAAGCGGCACCTGCCAGGCCCAGCCGCGGCCCGGGTCGGCATAGAAATGGAACTCGTCCATCACGACCTGGCCGACATCGGCGTCAGCGCCCGCGCGCAGCGCCAGGTTCGCGAGGATCTCCGCCGTGCAGCAGATGATGGGCGCCTGCTCGTTGACACCGGCGTCGCCGGTGATCATGCCGACGCTCTCGGCGCCGAAAATCTCGATCAGCGCGAAGAACTTCTCCGAGACCAGGGCCTTGATCGGCGCGGTGTAGTAGGTGCGCCGGCCGGTCGCGAGCGCGGCGAAGTGCGCGCCGGCGGCGACCATGCTCTTACCCGACCCGGTCGGGGTGGCCAGGATGACGTTCGCCCCGGAGACGATCTCGATGAGCGCCTCCTGCTGGTGCGGGTAGAGCGACAGCCCGCGGTCGCGCGCCCACTCATCGAACGTCGCGTAGATCGCGTCCTCGCCGAGCGGATCCAGACGCGCGGCGGGCAGCCCGCCGGGGGGCAGGGCGTCAACGAGGTCGGTGGTGGCAGCAAGCGTCATGGTGCTTCCGATCGTGCCTGACAATTCGGTCCGCCGCCCGGCGCCCCTCGCCACCAGCACAACTACGTCCAACCAACCAACACGCTGTTACCAAATCGTCCCATAGAGGTGACCTACGGCGGCCATATTTCACCGGATGACCGGTCAGATGTCCGTCGCGGGATGGTCATATCGGGTGCATCGGTCGTATTGTGAGCGGATCACATCGCCGAAGGCGGCTTGGGGCGTGGAATGCTCAGGGTGCTGATCTATTGCGTTCTGTTCGCGATCGTCCCAGTGGTCGCCTGGCTGAGCGCCCGACGGGTGTCGACGTTCGAGCGGCGGCTGGTGGCCGCCGTAATGGTCATCGTCCCGACCGGGCTGATTGTCTTCGTCATGGTGATGACCAGGCACGGTAGCGGCGCGCCCGCCTCGCTCAGCGCCGCGGACGGGCCGAACGCGGCGACGGCGAGCTGGAGCCTGGGCCCGCTACTGCAGTTCGATACCGCTCCGGCAACTGTTGCGCCGACCATCGACGCGAGCGTCGAGCCTCCGCCGCCGAATACCGTCGGACTTCACGCGCTGGCCTTGGGCGGTCGCCCGGACGCGAAGTCGGAGAAGCAGCCCGGCTCGACGAAGGCCCTGACTCCTGGCCTCACTCCGACGACGCCCACGGTCCCGGTCGGCACGATCCTTCCGGCGGCCACGTTCCCGCCGACCACCGAGCCGACGACGGACCCGACGCCGCCGCGTCCGTCCCCGCCAGGCCAGCCGACGACGAGCCCGCCAACCATCGTGCCGACGACGCCGGCCACCACGCCGCCAGGCACGACGCCGCCGCCGACCACTCCGCCGCGCACCACGACGGAGCCGCTGCCTCCCACCAGTGACGCGCCCGCTCCGACGACGAAGCTGCCGGTCGTCGAACCGACGAGCGCCGAGCCGACGACCCCGAGCGAACCGGTGACGACCGAGGTGTCTGACTCGACCAGCACCTCCGCGCTCCTTTCCGCGGTGGCCTCCCTGCCGGTGTAGCCGGCAGGGAGGCCACTCGCGCCGCCGGTCAGCTCGGTCCGTGGGCCGGTTCCACCTCCACACCCGGCGGGTCTTCTCTCCCGGAGCTGATGTCACCAATTCGGCGCGCTCGCGAGGGCGAGACCCGCGGGGGGCGGAGCCGGCCGGGCGCGGACCGGCGGGTCCGACCCGGAGCCGATGTCGGCGAGTCGCCACTGATCGCGGCGACAGTCCGCTCGGCTGCCACCTCGCTGGCCAGGCCAACAGCACCTCGGACTCCGCGACCTGGCCTGTGCCGCTCGTCGCTTCCGGACCGGGGCACATGCGGCGCGGCCCACTACGTCGACCGGGCACAGCTTTCGCTGCGCTCGCTCACGCCGCAGCCCGCGGCCGCCATCCGGTCGTCGCCAGCCCGTAACCAGATGTGTTCGCTCCGGCGGAGGGAGCCGGCCGTCCTACAGGTTGGGTTGCTAGGCTGCGACGCCGGGAGGTAGCAACTGATGCCGGACGAGAAGGACCCCGCCGGGCCGGACGAGCGGCCCGCCGAGTCGAGTGCGCCGGCAGAGCCGGCGGCCAAGGCCAGCACCGCGCCGCCGATCATAGTTTCGGCCGCTGGAATCCCGATGATCCCGGGCGTGGGCACTGCCGACGCTGCTCCGGGTGGGTGGGCTGGCCTGCTGCCGCCACCGCGGGACCCAGCCGCCGGGCCGTGGGCGGCCACCGGGCCGACGCTGCGTGCCGGCGCGACCGACGACGAGGACGACGCCGGCCAGGACGACGACGACCCCGACGCCGACGCCAAGGACCTCGGCGACGACGACCTCGCCGCCGAGAACGAGGACGACCTGGACGCCAAGGACCTCGCCCCCGAAAACCCTGACGCCGAGGACTTCGACGAGCCCGACCCCGCCGACTTCGAGGATGACGAGGACGACGAAGACGACGAAGACGACGAAGACGACGCGAAGCCGAGCTGGCAGAAGGACATCTCGGCCGGGACGCCACGCCGTCGCCAGCTGTCCCCCGAGGTGAAGGTCGCGGCCTTCGGCCTGCTGGCCGCGGCGCTGCTCATCACCGGCGCGGTCCTGATCTCGAAGGCGGCCGGCGGCTCGTCCAGCTCCGCTGACACGCTGTCGACGTTGCCGACCCCGACCACCAAGCCACTGGCGTCCACCAAGGTCGGCGACTGCGTCTACACCGAGGACGGCCAGCAGCCGGCGCGTGACGTCACGCTTCCGCCGGCCGGGCCGAGCGTCGACACGAAGACCGCGACCATGACGATCAACACCAACTACGGCACGATGGTCGCCACGCTGGACGCCGCGAAGGCTCCGTGCACGGTGCATGCGCTGGAGTACCTCGCCCAGCACAAGTTCTACGACCAGACGACCTGCCACCGCGAGACCTACGGGCCGAGCTCCATGATCTTCGTCCTACAGTGCGGCGACCCGACCGCGCAGGGCGCCGGCACCCCCGGGTTCGCCTACAAGAACGAGAACACGAGCGGCGTCAACTACAACCGCGGCGTCCTCGCGATGGCGAACGCGGGCCCGGACACCAACGGCAGCCAGTTCTTCATCAGCTACGCGGACCCGACCGAGGCCGGGGCTCAGGCGCTGGCCGGCGGCTACACGGTCTTCGGCGAGATCACCCAGGGTCTGGACATCCTGGACAAGATCACCAGCCCGGGTGTCGAGGGCGAGGCCGGCGACGGCGTCCCGGCCAGCAAGCCCGAGATCACCTCGGTCGCCATCACCCAGTGATCCGGTGGCGGTCCGGCCTCGGCGACGCCGAGGCCGGACCGCCGGCAGCCTGGCTCAGCGACCTTCTTGACTGCCGGTCATGACCTCTGGGGCGCTGGATAGCCCAAAAGTCTCACTACTGTCCGACGAGCCCGCGCCAGAGCGGGCTCAGACCCATCGGTGGGGGGCCGCGTGGTCGTGCAGCCGATGGTCCCGCGCCGACGGAACCGGCATGGCGGCCAGGCGCGGCCCATGCGTCCCGCCGACGTTCGCCGGTTCGCCGGCGAAGACGGCAGCGAGCTTGTCGGCACAGACAGGATGGCCGAACAGGTGGCCCTGACCGAAGTCGGCGCCGTGTGCCAGCATCCGCGCCGCCTGCTCGCGCGTCTCGACACCCTCGACGGTCACCGTGTGGCCGAGCCGATGGGCGATCAGGACGATGCCCTCGACCATGTGATCGAGAGCCACCGCCGACAGCAGGCCACCCGGGTCGCCGTCCGGACCGTCGGCGTCATCGTCGACCTGGCCGGCGAACTGCCCCGCGAGCTTGAGCGCACGGACTGGCAGCGTCGGCAGGTAGGCGAAGTTCGAGTAGCCGGTGCCGAAGTCGTCGATGGCGATCCGGATGCCCGCGGCGGCGAGGGCGCGCAGCGCCTCCAGCGGACGGCCGACCGTGTCGAGCATCAGGCTCTCGACCAGCTCGAGCTGCAGCCGGCCGGGCTCGATCCCAGCCCGCTCGACGATCCGCAGGATGACCGGTACGGTGTCCGGCTCCTCCAGCTGGCGCACCGAGAGGTTGACGCTGACGAACGGGCGGACCGGCGGCTCGTCGTCGCCTAGCGCGGGGGCGGTCGCAGCCACGTTCGCCCACCGGGCCGCGTCCTGGCAGGCCGTCTCCAGCACGTGCAGACCGAGCGGGACGATCAGGCCGGACTCCTCGGCGGCACCGATGAACTCCTCCGGCCGGCGCATCCCGAGCCGCGGATGGTTCCAGCGGACGAGCGCCTCGGCGCCCTGGATCCGCCCGTCGAGCAGGCGCACGATCGGCTGGTAGTGCACGACGAACTGGCCGTCCCGCAGCGCGGCCGCGATCCCCCGGGTCATCCGCGCGGCGGCCGCCGCCTGGTCCGACTCGGACACCCGGGTCGCGTCGACCTGCCGGCCCAGCGCGCTGTCCGTGCCGGCCGTGGGCGTGAGGCCTGCAGCGGGAGCGGCCGGCCCGCCGCGCTCAGGCGTGTACCGCGGGTCGGGCCGGTAGGTCACGTCCTCGATCGTGACGGCGAAGCACACTCTGGCCGCGTCGTCCTCGACCATGGTCGCCGTCAGCGCCACCCACACCGGGCCGCCGTCGGGACCGGCCGGCCGGTCAAGCCGCCAGACGCCGTGCCCCGAGCGGCCGGCCCGCACGGCGGCCCACATGTCGATCAGCTCGGCCCGGTCGCGTGAGTGGACCAGGTCCCAGACGTCGCCGATGGACAGGTGCGCGAGGTCTCGGCCGACGATCTGGCTGGCGGTGTCGTTGACCTCCACGATCTCGCCGCAGTCGGCCACCACCAGGGCCCCGATGCCGGCGTGGTCGAAGGCGGCACGGAACTGGGCCGCACCGTCCCGGCGGGCCCGCTGCGCGCTGCGCAGGGCGGCGAGTTCGGCGCGCTGCTTCTCCGCGGCGACGGCCAGGTCCCGCTTGCGCAGGGCGTCGCCGTGGCCAGCGGCCACGGCGCCCAGGAGAGCGTAGACGGCGGTCGCGCGCCCGGCGCCGGCAGCGGCGGCCAGGGCAGGGCCGAGGATGTCGACGCTGCGGGCCAGCGCGTCCGGCTCGGCGAACCCGATCCGGACCAGCCGCGCGCCAACCGCTCGACCGGTCCCCGGGTCGGCCGGGTCGGCCGCGATCGCGCGAAACAGCTGACCGGTGAGCTCTCGCAGCTCGGCCCGCATCGCCGCGCCGGCCGCGGCGAATCCGTCCGGGGGTCCGAATCCGATTGCGGGTGCCGCCGGGGCTGAACAGGCGAACGTCTCGACCTGGGCCGGCGAGTCCGGCTGGCCGGACCCGCTGAGAACCGCGCACATGTCCGGGACGGCCGAGGCCCCGGGGGCACCGTCGGAAATCACGGCGACGCTGGTCGGCTCAACGGTCGCCGAACCAGCCGGTCCCGGAACGGGCCGGCTCTTCCGCGTTGCCTCAGGGGTCGGCGCGCCGGGCGGGGTCATCCGCGCGGCCGGCGCCGACGGCGACACGCCCGCGCGTGCCGACACCACGGTCACCGCCTCATACCAACGATCGGCGATCGGGTCGTCCACAGCGCCTTCCCTGCGGTCCGCGAGTTGATTGCTCCCTATCGTCCCAGAACGAGTTCCGGCCGCCGCACGGGCACCCCTGCGCGGATCGGAGCCCAACGCCGCGAACGCGGTCCCGATGGGCCCCGTCTCCGCTGGTTTCCCCGGGCAACCGGGGCCTGCCTGTCGAGGGCGACATAACGGCACGCAGGCGCCACGATGCCGGCCCGGGAGCGCCAGCCGCGGTCACGCCGGTCCGGCTACGCGCCGGGTCGCCGCTAACACAGCCGGACGAATCGGGCAGGGATACCGGAATTACCACTCCGTATACATGTGAGATTTCAGCGGCCGTCCGCCACCGCGATGTGACAAAACCGAATCACGTGCAGGTCGCCAACCGAGGCGTAACCCGCACGTACACAATCTGCATGATGCAGGAAACGCCTCCGCTCAATGCACGCGGAGAATGCACGGGCGTTCTGCACGGCGTGGATGCACGTGCACGCCGGCCGAACCCGAATGGAACGCGGCCGGGGCCCTGATCGCCAAAAAGGGTTCCGTCACGTAAGGGCCAGCCCGAAAAGGCTTCCTCGGGAGGGGTCGCGGACCCGCCGCGGCGGGTCCGGGCGGAGTCTCCACGGCCGCAGCGAGACCAGCCATCAAAGATCACCAGTGGCGGCGCGGGCTGGACAGCCCGCGGGGCCGAGCAGAAGCCGCCACGACGTCGCGGTGCGGGCCCTCGGCGACGGAGCGAGGCTTGGCTACAGATCGGGTGCCCACCAGCAAAGGCCCACGAGGGCCGGGGGCGGGCGGTCAGGCCGTCAGAGCTGGCGTGCAATCTTCTTCAGGACGTCCGCGGTGCGGGCCGGCGTCGTGCTGTCGACCGCCAGCCGGTCCATGGCCTCCATATACCGGTCGACTTCCTCGCGTTTGTCCAGGTAGTTGGCCCCGCCGAGGACCTCGATGTACACAACATCCGGAATGTCCGGCTCCGGGAATCGCAGGATGCTGAACGCGCCGCCCTCAGCGGCGTGGCCGCCGAAGTCGAACGGCATGACCTGCAGAGTCAGCGACGGCATCGTCATCAGGTCGATGAGGTGTTCGATCTGCGCCTTCATCGTCTTGACGCCACCGATCGGCCGCCGCAGCGCCGCCTCGTCGATGACGACCCACAGGCGTGGGGCGTTTTCCCTGCTCAGGACCTTCTGCCGGTTCATACGTACGTTGACGCGGGCCTCGATGATCTCTTTCGGCACGCCCCGGTTTCCCTGGGTGATGATCGCGCGCGCGTACTCCTCCGTCTGCAGAAGGCCCGGGATGAACTGCAGCTCGTAGGTACGGATGAGGGACGCCGACTCTTCCAGCCCGATGTATGGCTGGAACCAGGGCCTCGCGAAGATCGCACTGCGTGTTGATCGGCTACGCTAGGTAGCGAGGTACTGGACGGCTCTATTACGGTCGCGGCCAATCTCCTGCACAGTTTCCTTGATCTTGGTGACGCCGTGGAGGCGTAGTAGGCCGAGCGCGAGATTGCGGAGGATCGCGAGATTGTGCGGGCCGTTTTCTTGGTGGGCTTGGCAGGCATCTTCCCGCCAGGTGGTGTCGCGGACGTAATGGACACGGTTCTCTATGCCCCAGTGCATTCGGACGTGGGTGTGGATAGCGTCCGGAGCGGCGCGCTCACCGCGCAGGCTGGTGACAATGAAGGCGTATTCCTTGCTGAGACGGGCGCCGGTGAGATCGAATTCTTCGCGGCAGATGACGGCTATTGTTCGGGCCCGTGGGAAACGGATGTCATCCACGGGTCGCGTCCAAGTCGTCCAGCGCTTGATACTTCCGCGGGAGCATTCCTCGACCTCATGCCCCGGTGTTTTCTGAATAACCGGCAGGAGGCGATCGAAGATTTGCTGGAAGAGCTTCGGCTGGTTCCCCTTGACAGTGAACACGTAGTCGATTCGTTTTTTCCAGAGTAGGATCGCGGTTTTGACCTGCGTGTGCGCGGCGTCTGCGGTGATGACGGTTCGGCCGCGCTCGTGTTTGATGTTTTTGAGTAGGTTCGCGACCTGGGTGATCTCGTTGGTATCCGCGGGGACCTTGGTCTGGGCGATGACGACCCCCTGGTTGTGAGTCATGGCAGAGAACAGCGTGAACTGCTGGTTCTCCGTGCTCCAAGCGCCGCGCAAGACCTTACCGTCCAGGGCGATCACCAGATCGCCGTTGTGATCGCGGGTCGCTTGTTCGTGCAGCCAGGTGCCGACGACCAGGTCCAGCACATGCGAGTTGACTCCTTTGAGGGTCTCGCGGATGGTGGATTCGCAGGGAACGGTGTAGCAGCCCCGAAAATAGCCGTAGGGCGCGCCGAGTGCGGCGAGGAGCCCTTGGGAGAGGTCGGCCGCCTCGCTTCCGATCTCGCGGTAACACGTGGCGCCAGCGAGCGTCGCGACGGTCGCCGTGGCAAGCACGAACTCGAGGTCGTAAACCCGGCCCCGGGCGTCGCGGAAATCCTTCACAAGACGCAGCATGGCAAGAAGTCGACCGATTTTTTCTTTGCCGGCGTTGTCAAGGCCGCTCGACAAAGCGGCGCCGGTCTGGCATGATGACACTTGGCGGCCTTCTGTCTCGGGGGATTGTTTGTTCGCACTCTCATTGTCCCGATCAGGAGGCCGTCGTTTCGCAACGGCGGCTCTTGTTTTCGTCAATTCAACGGCCATGGCGACTGGGCGCACAGCGGCGGATTTTCGGGTAGGCATTCGTAGCTGCCGATGGCGTCATTTCCGATAGCTCGGAAGCGCGGGCGGCGAGATTCCGGCCGGAAGGAACTGCACCCGCGAGACCCGTCGAAACCTGGACCGAGAGCTCGATCGTGACGATTACTCAGAGCGATAGTTCGCTACCTGGAGTGATCTTCCCTTGGCCCTGGGCTGGAACCAGTTCGGCAGGACCTCGGAGAAGCTCTGCCACCAACCCTGCTGGTTTGCCTCGCGGACCAGCGCCATGAACGGCGCCCGCTCTGCTTCTTCGGTCACGCCGTAAAGAGTAAGCAGATCCTCGACGTCGCGTTCCTTGAAACTCACACGTCCGAGCTCAAGCCGACTGATCTTTGACTCGGAACCGCGAATGTGGTAGCCCGCATCTTCACGAGAGACGCCTTTGGCTTCACGCAACCGTCGCAGCTGGGAGCCGAGCATGATGCGACGAACGGTCGGGCCACCGCCCGCCGACGCTGTCGTCACGTCTCACTCCCTCTGATCCCGCTGTCGTAACGGTAAGCAAGCTTGTCCGTGTCCGGGCGCGGCGTCCAGACCCGACCGGAGTAAAAGTCTCGCGACCTGCGAGGCACAGCGCTCCGCGGTCCTTGCCGATCACGATTCAGGCGCGCTGCAACGTCCGGCGAAAGACCGGAAATCGGAGCAAAACAGACATTCGCTCCGTCGCAGCCGGTCACCGAATCGCGAAACCCCCGAACCTGTACGGCCCCGACGACCCGCCCGGATCGGCCGAACGGTTCTATTCTGCCAGCGCCTGCAGCACCCCCGACGGTCACCCGGCTCCGCCCCGAAACTCGCCCGGATCGGCCCGGGCCGCCCACCGCGAAGGAGCTGGGCCGGAACGCCTTCGCGGTCGCCCCCGTGACATGACTCACAGTCATGTCGGGCGAAGGCCACCTAGGCAAGCTCCCGGAGCGGGCGACTGACAGATCGTCAACGCACAGTGACCGAAGAGAGTCGATTGCGGGCGCGCAAAAGCGCGAGACGGCCACCCCGGGGCGCAGCGCGCCCTCGTCCGCCACTCGACCCCTCCATCGTGATCACCACGCGGGACCTCCCAGCCAACGCCCTGACGTACCCAGCCCGATCAGCCACGGAGCGTCATTTGCGTGATTCCTACACCATCACGGGCCGGTGCGCACCATCGGCCCGATATACCGCGTTGGGTATAGATCTCCGTCACGCTACGAACACGCTACCAACCCTTCACCGCACCTCCCCCCGCCCGGCAACCGGCCCACCACTCGCCCGCCCACCCGCGTCGGCCGAGTCGGGTCCTCCAACGCGGCCACCGCCGGCGATCACCAGCCTCTGCCGCCGCACGGCGACCGGTCTCCAGCGCCACTCGCCGCCCGGCGACTCACCCACTGGCGCCCGGCACCCGACCACCTTGACCGGTCACCGGCTCAGGCGCACGGCCGACGGGTCGTCGCCGGCGGGGTCGTGCGGACCGTCACCGGCTGGCCCCGGACCCCGTCGCCGCGTCCGGCCAGGCGCGGCGACTGGCGAGACGTAGGCCACAAAACGGGCGGCGCCCAGCCGGTCGCCGACGCGGCCGGAGGCGTACGAGCGCCGCCCAGGCCCGCGTCTGCGCAGGTCAGACGCCTGCCTGTGCGCGAGCTTCGCCCAGTGCGGGCAGGTGCGCCCGCGGACGGCGACAACGTTCGCTCCCAACGTTTGCACACGTCCTCTCCCGGGCAGATGCACGTGCATGCGACCGTGCCATACTGCTGCTGAACAAAGAAGCACGGCGTATCCGGGAACTTCCGCGACGCGGAGGGGGGTGGGCTGGTGTACCCGACCGCAGGTCGGCGTCCCGCTGGGACAGCCGTGACGGTGATCGTTGCGGGCCGCCGAGCGCATGCCCGGACCGGTTCGTCCGAGGGACTGGTCGGAGGGCAGCCCCTCGCGAGGCGGAGGCACGGCTTGCAGGACCGCTCGCAGCATCCGCGCCGTTCGCCAATGGCGACGAACGGCGCGGCCACCTCGTTCGACACGGATTCGGGGTGCGGTGGCAACCGTCCCCGGCATCCTCAGGAGACCGCCTTGACCATGATCTACAACGGCATGTCTGCTGCCGCTCTGAAAAGCGCCACCTGGCAGAAGAGCCGACGCAGCAACTCCCAGGGGAACTGCGTCGAGATGGCGCGGATCTCGGGCGATGCCGTCGCGGTCCGTAACTCCCGGCATCCGCAGGGACCGGCTCTCATCTACACCCTCGCCGAGATCGAGGCCCTGATCCTGGGTGCCAAGGACGGCGACTTCGACAACCTGCTCTGCTGATGGGCGTCGCCGCCGCCACCGTTACGCCTGCCTCGCGCTCGTTCGGAGCCCGCATGGACACCCTGACTTCCTCGGAGAAGACGCTGGCTGGAGAGCGCATCTTCACGTCGAGTGACCTTCCGAGCCTGTCGTTGCCCGACGCCGACGGCCTGGTGACCTGTCGGTGGTTCCAGGATCCGGCTCCCGGCCGGACCGCCTGGCGGACTTCCTCCCAGACCTACCGGCCCTCGTTGGCGGCGACCGAGGCCGCGGCGGTCGAGGACGACAACTTCGCGCCGCGCGGCCCCGGCCAGGTCGCGTTCGTCGCCGTCGACCGCACCTGGCTCGTCCGGGAAGGGATGGACCGGGTACGCACCCGCGCGGTCGACGCGGTGGTGCTGCACGCGAAGGCCAGTCCACCCGGTCGGACCGCGCTCGCGCTGGCGTTCAGCGCGCATCTGCGCACCCGGCAGCACCGGATGGGCCTGGGCGCGGACGTCGTCACCGCGGCGGTGCGCCCGGACCTGGCCGGGGCACCGGACGCCTTCCGGGTTCCGCACCTGGTCACGGTCTCCGACGGCACCGGCACGGTCGCCGACACGATCATCTGGCAGGTCATGACCGGCGCGCGGTACGACGCCTGGCTCGGCGGCGCGCCGCGGCCCGACAATGTGGCGATCGAGACGGCGCTGCCCGGCCTCGTCCGGCTACGTCATCTCTGGCGCACCGGCCGGCTGGACCGCTCCCGCGCCGACACTCTGGCCGCCGTCCTCGACGGTGGTGAGCTCACCGCGCAGAAGATCTTCCGCTACCCGCGCGTCGTACTCCCGATCGCCACCCGCGCGCTGCGCGGCGTCCTCTAGCGCGCGGGCACGTTCGGGGCCACCGGACGACGCTCGCGGCCCCCTGCCAGCCCCGGCACAGCGACGTGCTCGGGGCGACCCACCGCGGACGGCCCGCCAGCGATGCCGGCCACCGCGTTCAGCCAGCCCCGGTCACACCGATGTGTCCCGGGTTTCCTGCCGTCCGGGGCGAAGGTGAACCCGGCGAGGCCATCGACGAACGGGACGCCCATCAAGGGCCTCGCCGGGCATCGTGGCAGCCCGGCCTCGTCAGCTGGTAGGACGCACCTTGCCGGCCTGCGGCCCCTTCTGGCCCTGCTCGACGTCGAACTCGACGCGCTGCCCCTCGTCGAGGGTCCTGAAGCCGTCGGTCTGGATCGCCGAGTAGTGGACGAAGACGTCCGGGCCGCCACCGTCTAGCGCGATGAACCCGAAGCCCTTTTCGGAGTTGAACCACTTCACGGTGCCCGAAGCCATGTCGACCTCCATGCCGATCTTTCGTGGGTGGGCTGCCACGCCACCCCGCTCCACGACGCCGGCGCGGCCCGCCAAGGGCGCCGACGACCGTTCCCCCCAGCCTGTCGCGCTGGTCCCCGTCTACACCCGCGGCGGGACAGCGGCCAGCTCGAGCGACGGCGACGCCGTCACTCTATCCGGACCGACCGGCGACTGGATCACCGGCCGCCCCGGCCGAGGACGCCCGGCAGCGACTTCGAGCGAGCACCACTGTCACCAGTGACGGTAGATTCATTACCAACAGTTATCGCGTGGACGGTGACCGCGAGCTGGCGGGCACGGCCGAGGCCAACGGCCGCGGGCCTGGCCGCGAGGGCGCGAGCCGGCCTCACGACCATGCACGATCAGGCAGGCGGGTGGCGGCGATGCGATTCCAGGACGACTCCAACGGCCTCGATGTCCCCGGTGACGAGCGCCGCCTCAGGGTCGTCGACCGGGTGACCGACCTGATCGGGAACACCCCGCTCGTCCGGCTCACCGAGGCCGTCACGGCCGCCGCGCGCCTGTGGCCGGCGGACGGGACCGGCGAGGCGGACGGGCGCGGCGGGGCGCCGCTAGTCGGAAAGCTGGAGTACGTCAACCCGGGCGGCTCGGTGAAGGACCGGATCGCCGTGACGATGGTGGACGCGGCCGAGCGGGACGGCCGGCTGCGCCCCGGCGGGACGATCGTCGAGCCGACGAGTGGCAACACCGGCGTGGGCCTCGCGATGGTGGCGGCCCTGCGCGGTTACCGCTGCGTGTTCACTATGCCCGACAAGATCAGCGAAGAGAAGCGCTCGGTGCTGCGCGCCTACGGCGCGGAGGTTCTCGTCTGCCCCACGGCGGTCGACCCGGACGACCCGCGTTCCTATTACTCCGTCGCGCGCGACGTCACCCGCCGGACCCCGGGCGCGTGGAGCCCCGACCAGTACTCCAACCCGGACAACCCGGCCGCGCACCGGGCCAGCACCGGGCCGGAGATCTGGCGGGACACGGCCGGCCGGGTGACGCACTTCGTGGCCGGCATCGGCACCGGCGGGACGATCAGCGGGGTCGGGCAGTACCTCAAGGAGGTCAGCGGCGGCCGGGTGCAGGTGATCGGCGCCGACCCGGAGGGCTCGGTCTACTCAGGCGGCAGCGGCCGGCCCTACCTGGTCGAGGGCGTCGGCGAGGACATCTGGCCATCGACGTTCGACAAGACGGTCGTCGACCGGGTCGAGGCGGTCAGCGACCGGGACTCGTTCCTGATGACGCGGCTGCTGGCCCGCGAGGCCGGGCTGCTGGTCGGCGGCTCGTGCGGGCTCGCGGTGGTCGCCGCGACCAGGACCGCCCGCGCGCTCGGGCCGGACGACCTGGTCGTCGTGCTGCTGCCCGACTCCGGGCGTGGCTACCTGTCGAAGATCTTCGACGACGAGTGGATGTACGACTACGGCTTCCTCGACCCGCCATCCGACGAACCGGTCGTCGGAGCGGTCCTGGCCAGCAAGCACACCGCCAACGGCAGGGCCAACGGGAACGGCAGGCCGGGTGGCAGGCCCGCCGCCAACCGGCCCGGCGGGTCCGACCGGTCCGGGGGGGCCAACGGCGCCGGCGCGGCCACTGTCGCTGGGGCCGCCGGGACCGGGGCCACCGGGACCGGGGCCACCGGGACCGGGGCCACCGCCGACGGCGGAACCGCCACGGCGCCGGAGCTGGTGCACGTCCATCCCGACGAGACTGTCGGCGCGGCCATCTCCTACCTGCGCGAGTACAACGTCTCGCAGATGCCGGTGGTCCGGCACGAGCCACCGCTGCGGGCCGCCGAGGTCGCCGGCGCGGTCCTCGAACGCGAACTGCTCGCGGCCGTCTTCGCCGACCGGACTGTGATCGACACGCCGGTCGCCGCGCACATGTCGGCCCCGCTGCCCACAATCGGCTCGGGCGAGCCGCTCTCGACCCTCGTCGAGGCTCTGGGTGGTGACGACCCGGCCGTTCTCGTCCTCGACAGCGGCAACCCGGTCGGCATCCTCACCCGCGCGGACCTCCTCAGCTACCTGGCCGCCCGGTGACCTCCGCGAGCCCGAGCGCGGAGCGGCCCAGCCGGAGCCAGACAAGCCCGAGCCAAATCACCGCGGCCGCCGCGCCGGAGCCGGTCCCCGGCCAGCCGCGCCGCGTCGGCGAGTCCCGTGACCAGGCGCGGGCGGCGGGTCCGGAACGGGAGCGGGCCGGCCACGACGACACCAGGCGAGGATTCGAGACGGTCGCGGTGCATGCCGGTCAGGAGCCGGACCCGGCGACCGGCGCCGTCGTCGTGCCGATCCACCTGGCCTCGACCTTCGCGCAGGATGGGATCGGCGGGCTGCGGGCCGGCTTCGAGTACGCCCGCTCCGGCAACCCGACCCGCGCCGCGCTCGAGACGTCGCTCGCCGCGCTCGAAGGCGGCCGGGCCGGGCTCGCGTTCTCCTCCGGCCTGGCCGCCGAGGACGCGCTGCTGCGCGCAGTCTGCCGGCCGGGCGACCACGCGCTCATCCCGGCCGACGCCTACGGCGGCACCTACCGGTTGTTCCACCGCGTCTACGCCGACTGGGGCCTGGAGTACACACCCGTCGACCTGGCCGACCCGGCCGCCGTGCGCGCCGCGCTGCGCGCCGGGCGGACCCGGCTGATCTGGTGCGAGACCCCGACGAACCCGCTGCTGTCGATCGCCGACATCGCGGTGCTCGCCGAGCTGGCCCACGCGGCCGGTGCGCTGCTCGTCGTCGACAACACGTTTGCCTCGCCCTACCTGCAACGACCGCTCGCGCTCGGCGCGGACGCCGTCGTGCATTCGACCACCAAGTACCTCGGCGGGCACAGCGACGTCGTCGGCGGGGCCGTCGTCGTGGTGGACCCTGAGCTGGGCGGGCGGATCGCGTTCGTCCAGAACGCCGCCGGCGCGGTGCCCGGGCCGTTCGACGCCTGGCTGGTGCTGCGGGGGATCAAGACGCTGCCCGTGCGGATGGACCGGCACTGCGCGAACGCCGCCCGCGTCGCGGCGCTGCTGGACGGCCACCCCGGCGTCGCGGAGGTCCGCTACCCGGGCCTGCCGACGCATCCGGGCCACGCGGTCGCCGCACGACAGATGTCCGGGTTCGGCGGCATGGTGTCGTTCCGGGTCCGCGCCGGCGCGGACGCCGCGGCCGCGGTCTGCCGCCGGGCCAGGCTTTTCACGCTGGCCGAGTCGCTGGGCGGGGTGGAGTCGCTGATCGAGCATCCGGGCCGGATGACGCATGCCTCGGCGGCGGGGTCCCCGCTCGCGGTGCCCGATGACCTCGTCCGGCTCTCGGTCGGGATCGAGTCGGCCGACGACCTGCTCGCCGACCTGCGCCAGTCTCTGGATGCTTCCTCCGCCTGACAGAACAGAAGAAGAGCGTCAAACCGCGGACCGTTGCCCGGCCTCGCAGGCCAGGCCGGCATGCCGCGCGCCCGGGCCGCAGCCCCTCGACGGTGTCCGAAAATCGGTGACTCTCCGCTACGGATACGCGAAATGTTGTGCGGCGTTGCGATTCTGGAGTCGCAATTTACAGTAACCGTGGACCGGCCTCGCGAACCTAGTCGCTAACCGAAGGTAAGCGGAGAGTCCGTTCCGATCCGGCGCACGGCCCACCAGGCAACTGGCGAAACACTTGACCGACTGCAAGCAAAGGCGATATGCCACCCCGCTCGCAAGGATAGACGTCCGCAGTGCCTCCGCCCCACTGTGGCACGTAGCGGGCCTGAGAATGTCTCGGAGACGACGTTCCGTCGCCGACCATGCGCAATTCCGTCGACAATGCACATGCCGACGATGCGGCCGACCGCCGGGGCATTACTGTTCTCTGAGGTTGCCTCGGCCGCGGCGCCCGCCACGGCCCGTAAGGATGGCTCGTTACGCAGAGCCACCATCGCCGGGCCAAGTCGGTTTGCGCCGCCGGTAGGCGACCCGACCATGACCACGCAGCGCTATCGGGAGGGGTGGGGCGTGGCAAGAGGAAACCCGACGTTGGCGGGCGGCGCGGCCTGGCCGGCGGCGCCGCCGGAGCAGCACGCCGATGACATCCCAGGCCTCTATCTGGCCTCGGACAGCACAGGCCCGCCCTTGGCCTCGGACAGCACAGGCCCGCATTCGGCCTCGGACAGCACAGGCCCAAACGTGGCCCCAGACGACACAGGCCCGCACTCGGCCTCAGACAGCACAGGCACAGATATGAACATCGACGGCCCGGCCGATGGGGCCGACCAGTCCCGGGCCGGTCTCGCTGGCACCGGGGAAAACCCGCCCACCGGCGACGACGCGCTCTCCACCGGGGAACGCGCCGGCCGGCTGCTGCGGGAGCTGCTCACCGGGACGGCGGAGTACCGCCGGATGTGGGAGTCGCGGGTCCGCCGGGCGAGCGCCCAGGAGCCGAGCTTCGCGGCGGTGGCTCGCGTCATCGCCGAATACCTCTGGAACGCCGGCATCGTCGCCGAGGAGGACCAGGAGCTCGACCGCGCTCTCAAGGACCGGGTCAGCCGGGCGCTCGGCGGCGGGCGCATCTCGGCCCAGACGATGGAATGGTTCATCGAGGCGTTCGGGATGCGTGAGCAGGAGGCCGGGTTGTGGGCCGCGTTCGCCGGTCTCACCGACCCCGGGGTCGACGCGAGCTCCGGAAGCAGGCGCGGCGCGCCGGCGCTGATCCTGCCGCAACGCCACCGCACCCTCGCGTTGTTCGAGCGCTACCGGTTCGATGACACCGGTTCGCTCGTCGAACAGCACACCCACCAGGTGATCTCCGCGCAGGAGGACGGCGTCGCCGTCTACCCGTGGGTGCTGCGCTCGGACGCGACCGAGAGCACGGTTCTGGTCGGCGGCCAGCCGGGCTCCCGGCATGCCTACAGCTCCCGGCTGACACTCACCGAGGTCGGGCTGGACCGGACCCTCGGCCGGGGCGCCCGGCACGCGCTGGAGCTGCGGGCCCGGTTCCCGTCGGGCCAGCCGGTCCAGGAGATCCGGCGGGCGGTGCGGGCCAAGACGGAGAGCATCGACCTCGCGATCGCGTTCGACCCGGCCCGGCTGCCGCGCGACCCCCGGTGGACGGTCTGGAGCACCCATGAGGGCGGCCTGATCGTCGACGACGAGCCGGTGGCCCTGTCGGAGAACAACACCCTGCACCGGTTCCTGCCAGCAATCCATCACGCCGTCGTCGGCTTCCGCTGGTCCTGGTAGCCGCATCCCGAGAAGCGGCCGTGGGCCGGGGCTGGCGCCTCCGGTCCCCGGCCGCTCCCGGAGCCAGCGCAACAAGTGTTACCGCAACATGACAGGCACGGCTCAACCGCTCCTGGAAAGCTTGGATCCGCGATCGGCCGGCGCATAGCGTGGCACCGTCCGAGATCGCGGCGTCAGGTGCCGCCCAGGAGGTCTGGCGATGGCTGGTTGGCGTGTGCTGAGCGTCGTGGGCAACCCGAAGCCGCAGTCGAGGACCCGTCGGGTGGCCGAGGCGGTGGCCGAGCGGGTCACCCGCGGGCTGGCGGCCACCGGCAACGGCGGGGCGGGCAACGGCATCCCGGGGAGCACCGCGGCCGAGGTCATCGAGGTCTCCCAGCTGGGCGCCGGGCTGCTCGGCTGGGGTGACCCGGCCGTCAAGGCGGCGACGACGGCGATGGCGGCGGCCGACGTCCTCATCGTCGCGACGCCGACCTACAAGGCGACCTACACGGGCCTGCTCAAGCTGCTGCTCGACCAGATCGGCGCCGGCGAACTCGGCGGCGTGCCGGCGATCCCGGTCCAGGTCGCCGCGGCGCCCCAGCACGCGCTCGCCGTCGAGGTCCACCTGCGCCCGGTGCTCGTCGAGATCGGCGCCTCGCTGCCCACCACGGGGCTGTTCGTCCTGGACAGCACCCTCGGCACCCTGGACGAGACGCTCGACCGCTGGTCGGCAACCAACCTTGACGCGGTGATCGCCCTCGCCACGGCACGCGCGGCGCGCGTCCGGGCCTGAACCGGCGGCCGGGTCAGCCGCGGGTCACCGGAGGGACACGGGCGAGGATGGCGGCGACGTCCGTGCCGCGCGGCAGCGTGCCGTAGGCCCGGCCGCCGCCGGTGGCCAGCCGGGTGGCGCAGAATGCGCCGGCGACGGCGGGCGGTGCGTGCCGGACCAGCAGCGCGCCCTGCAACACCAGCGCCATCCGTTCCACCAGGGTACGGGCGCCGAACTCCAGCTCGCCCGGGTCCGCCGTCGGCAGGTCGGCCAGGTCCGCGCGCAGCGCGGCGACGGCCGCGTCGAGCCGGTCGTCCCCGCCGGCGGACCGGGCAACCTCGGCGTCGAACGCCGCCACGGCGGCCGGCTCACGGTCGAGCGCTCGCAGCACGTCCAGGGCGTTCACGTTGCCCGCGCCCTCCCAGATGCTGTTCAGCGGCGCCTCGCGGTAGAGCCGGGGCATCCCCGACTCCTCTGCGTAGCCGTTCCCGCCGAGGCACTCCAGCGCCTCGGCGACGAAGCCCGGCTGCCGCTTGCAGATCCAGAACTTCGCCAGCGCGGTGGCCAGCCGCAGGAACGCGCGCTCCCCCGCGTCGCCGCGCACGCCCCGGTCGATCGCACCCGCCAGCCGCAGCATCAGCGTCGTCGCCGCCTCCGACTCGACCGCGAGGTCGGCCAGGACGTTGCGCATCAGCGGCTTGTCGACCAGCAGGGCGCCGAACGCCGAGCGGTGCCGGGTGTGGTGCAGCGCCTGGACAAGGGCGGCCCTGGTTCCGGCCGCGGAGCCGAGCGCCGAGTCGAACCGCGTCATGGCGACCATCTCGATGATGGACCGCACGCCGCGCCCCTCCGGGCCGACCAACCAGCCGACGGTATCGTCGAACTCCGGCTCGGCGGAGGCGTTGGAGCGGTTACCGAGCTTGTCCTTCAGCCGCTGGATGCGGAACGTGTTGCGCGATCCGTCCGGAAGAACTCGGGGCACCAGGTAGCAGGACAGCCCGCTCGGCGCCTGCGCGAGCACGAGGAAGAGGTCGCTCATCGGCGCCGAGGTGAACCACTTGTGCCCGCGCAGCCGGTAGCTGCCGTCCGGGTGGGGCACCGCGGCCGTGGTGTTGGACCGAACGTCCGAGCCGCCCTGCTTCTCCGTCATCCCCATGCCGGCGATCAGGCCGAGCTTGCCGGTAGGCGGGCACATCGCGCGGTCATAGACCCGGCTGGCCAGCAGCTTCTCGTAGACTGCGGCGAGCTCCGGTTCGGTGCGCAGCGCCGGGATCACGGCGTAGGTCATCGAGACCGGGCAGGTGTGGCCCTGCTCGACGGTGCTCCAGACGTGCAGCCCGGCGGCCCTGGCGACGTGCGCTCCCGGACGGCGGCTGCCCCACGCGGCACCGGCCAGGCCCTCGCGCACGGCCACGTCCATCAGGGCGTGCCACGACGGGTGGAAGTCGACCTCGTCGATCCGGTTGCCGTACCGGTCATGGGTGCGTAACTCGGGGACGTGCCGGTTCGCGAGATCCCCCCAGCGAGCGGCCTGCTCGCTGCCGGCCAGCCAGCCCAGGCGGTGCAGGTCGTCGATATAGAAGGCGGCGCCCTCGCGGCGCAGACCCTCCTCCAGCACCGGGTCGTCGGCGACGTCGTAGTCGACCAGCGGCGGTGGCTGGTTCGTCACCGCGTGGGTCACGGCCGGCCGCGACCGCACCGGCTCACCGCCGAGCCGCGTCGAGCCGCTGGACGATCGTCGCGTCGACCCAGCTGTCGTCGATCCAGGTGCCACCGTCATGGCGCCGCACCTCCTCAGCCGGAACTCACCGGCCGTCGCGGTCATCCTGCTCCCGTATCCGCTCCGCATCCAGTACCCAGCCGCAATCCGGCGTGCACCCGCGCAGCGCGCCAGGCCCGCGCGGGTGGTTTCCTGCGCGCGAGCTGGGCCGAGAGGCCGCTGGTCGTCAGCGGTAGCTGAGGAACTCCCGGCCCGCGGCGTCGATGTGGCTGTGCTCGTTGACCGAGATGAGGCTGGTGCCGGACCGGCCACAGACGATCTTTGCGATGCCTCCGTTGATCATGGTTCGGTTCAGTGAGACGAGGCCCTCGACGCCGACGCCGAGCAGCCGGCCGCACAGCGCGGCGATCGGGCCGGCCGACGAGAAGACCACCGCGGTGCCACCGGAGCCGAGCCGGCCGGCCAGCCCGTCGAGCGCGCCGGCGACGCCGTCGCTGAAGGCCCGGAAGCTGCCCGGCCCGGTGTCGTCGCGGGCCATCCAGTCGGCCAGCGCGTTGTCCAGCAGGCCCTGGAACGACCGCGACGAGATCCCGCTGGAGGTCGACACCCGCTGGGCGGGGGGCGCGTGGCCCTGCCGGCCGCCGGTGACCATCGTGTCCTGGTCGTACTCGTTCCAGCGGGCGTCGGTCTCGGTCCCGCCGGCCCAGCCGCCCGCGTCGACGGCAACCGCCGAACCCGCGCCGGTGCCTGTGCCGGCCTGGCTGGCGGGGGCAGCGGCATAGGCGGTGAGCGCGGCGGCGGCCGTCTCCCGCTGGCGGCGCAGGGTGCCAGTGGCCACAAGATCGACCCGAACGCCCCGGGCCCGCAGCTCGGCCCCGGCCAGCGCCGCCTGTCGGTGGCCGAGCTCGGACAGGACGTCGTAGTCGGCGGCGCCGAACGACGCCTGGCCATGCCGCACCAGGTAGACGACGCTCACGCCAGCCTCCGATCTGCCCGCCGCCGCGGCTCCAGGTCCGAAGGCAAGCTATCCGGAACCGGCCACGAGGCGTGGCGTCACGGCGCGGGGACCAGCTGGGCGACCAGCTCTCCGACGGCGTACTGCTGCCGCAGCCGGCGCTTGTCGAACTTGCCGACCGACGTCTTCGGCACCTCCGCTATCACCTGCCAACGCTCCGGCACCTGCCAGCGGGCCACCTTGCCACTGAGGAACTCCCGCAGCTCGGCGAGCGTCGCCACGGCGTCCGGGCGCAGTACCACCAGCGCGAACGGCCGCTCGCCCCAACGCTCGTCCGGCACGCCGATGACGCTGGCCTCCGCGACCGCCGGATGTGCCATCAGCAGGTTCTCCAGCTCGACCGACGAGATCCACTCGCCGCCGGACTTGATCACGTCCTTGGCCCGGTCGGTCAGGGTCAGATAGCCGTCCGGGCTGATGTGCCCGACGTCGCCCGTCCGCAGCCAGCCGTCGTGGAACTTCTCCGGGTCGGCGGCCCCCACCCCGTCGCCGGTCAGCGTGCCGCCGGAGTAGTACGAGCCGGCGATCCAGGGGCCGCGCAGCTCCAGCTCGCCGACGCTCTTCCCGTCCCAGGGCAGGATCTCGCCGCCGGCACCGACCAGCCGGGCGGCGACGTTGGCGACGAACCGGCCCTGGGTGAGCCGGTATGGCCAGGCCTCCTCGGGGCTGAGGCCTGCCGGCGGGCGGGCGACGGTGACCAGCGGCGAGGTCTCCGTCATGCCGTACGCGTGCAGCAGGGTGATCCCGAGCCGGTCGTACGCCTCCATCACCGACGGCGGGCAGGCCGAGCCGCCGACGACGGCCTCCTTCAGCGACGAGATGTCGACGGCGCCCGGGTTCGCCTCCAGGAAGGCGAGCAGGCCCTGCCAGATCGT
Organism: Pseudofrankia sp. DC12; assembly: GCF_000966285.1. NCBI lineage: Bacteria > Bacillati > Actinomycetota > Actinomycetes > Frankiales > Frankiaceae > Pseudofrankia > Pseudofrankia sp. DC12. Next base: position 3,887,855 of record NZ_KQ031391.1, on the reverse strand, counting down.
CGGCACGCCGGCGGCCTTGTTCACCCCGGTGGCCTCGATCATCTTGGCCAGCGGCTGGGCCTGCAGGAACGGTCCGGGCAGCACGAGCTCGGTGCCGCCGAGAAACGCGATGTAGGGCAGGCCCCAGGACAACACGTGGAACTGCGGCACGATCGCGAGCACCCGGTCGGCCGACGAGATGCCCATCATCGACGGCAGGGCGGAGCCCATCGCGTTGAGGAAGATCGACCGGTGGCTGTAGACGACGCCCTTGGGGTCACCCGTCGTGCCGGAGGTGTAGCACATCGCGGCCGCCGTCGTCTCCGCCACCTCCGGCCAGTCGAACGTGTCCGGGCGGCCGGCGATCAGAGCCGCGTAGTCGTGCACCTCGACCGGGCGGCCCGCGGCGGCGGCGAGCGCGGCCAGATCCGTTCCGACCGTGGCGGCGTCGAGGACGCCGTGGTTCACGACGACATGCTCGACCGTCTTCATCGCCGGCAGCAGCGCGACCAGCGCCGACAGCAGCGTGTGGTCGACGAGGAGCACCTTGTCCTCGGCGTGGTTGGCGATGAAGACGATCTGCTCGCCCGGCAGCCGCAGGTTCAGGGTGTGCAGGACCGCACCCATCGCGGGCACGGCGAAGTACGCCTCGATGTGTTCCTCGTTGTTCCACATCAGGGTGGCGACCCGATCACCAGCCGTGACGCCCAGCTCGGTGAGCCCGTGCGCGAGCCGGGCCGCGTTGGCCCCGGCCTCGGCGAACGTGGCGACCGTCAGGCTCCCGTCCGCCTGTGCGGTGAACAGCTTCTGGTCGGGATACACCGTGACGGCGTGTTCCAGCAGCCGCCGAATCCCCAGCGGCACGTCCTGCATCGTGCTGATCATGGTTGCTGCCACCGTGTCCTTTCGGCGCCGTGAGCCAGGACCGTGCGCGGCCGGGCCGGTCAGTGCGCGAAACCGTAAGGCCCGGCCATCGGGCGCGCAACCAACCAGATCTCCGCGTGGCTTGCGACCAGGCCCGCGCCGGCGCGGTCGATCCGGCCCGTTCGAGCCGGCATGGATGTGATACAGGTCACCGACAGTTTGCCGCATCCAGGACACCGCGACCAGATCCACGGGCACAGAAGGACCGAATGTCTCTATTGACGTGACCCCCAAAAGTCCCCTCCGGGGGATGCCCGAGGCGAGGCGCCTGCCGTATGGTGTAGCCGGCTCGTTACCCCTGACAACCGAGGTCCTGGTCAGACGGGTCGCGGGTCACCGGCCGTCAGCTGTCCGGGTCGACCGGCCGCTCCGGCCGGGCGGCCGGGTACGGCCGGTCCTGGCGGAGCGATCCTGGCCGGGTCGCGCTGGCACCGGGCGGACGCCGTCCGCGCGGAACAAGTGGTCCGGTCCCGGAATGCGGCGCGAAAATGACGGAGATGCGTTCGAGCGGACCCCCCCCACGCTCGAGCGAGGCCACGGCGAGCGAGGTTTTCTGTGCGAGCCATCGGGATGCGGCCCAACAGTCCAGGGCGCGCGCTGATCGTCGACGACAACGACATGATCCGGACACTGGTCAGCCGGCTGCTGAGCCACGACGGGCACGAGGTCGACGCCGCGGCGTCGGTCGAGGACGCACTCGCCCTTCCCATGGCCGACTACCACGCGCTGATCATCGATGTGCGCCTCGGTGCCGGACGCGGGACCGACCTGATCGAGCGGCTGCGCTCCCAGGACCCGTCGATGCCGGCCCGGTGCCTGCTGATGACCGGCGGGATCGACGACGACCTGCCGCCCGACGTGGCCGTGCTGTACAAGCCGTTCACCGCCGACGACCTGTCGGCAGCGGTACGCGCGTTGGGTGACGTACAGCCCAGCGGTGCGTCGGGGAGGTGACCGTTCACACCGGCACCGGCACCGGTCGTGCCGCCGCCGTGGGCGATGCGGGCCGCCCGGCGGTCGTCGTCGGCCCGGTCGGGCCGCCGCGCGAGGCCGAGCACGGCACGACCGCGACCGCGACCGCGACCGCGACGATTTCACCGTCAGGACGTGGCGACGCAACAGACCCGGCCTCGGCCGGCCGCTACCTTCTGCCCGTGGAGCATGGACCGGCCGCCGACCGGACCTGCCCGACGACGGGCCAGCCGCACGATCCGGTCAGCGAGACCACCCGGCTGCTGCTGCGGCTGATCGCCGCCGGGCAGGAGCGCGAACGCCAGCATCTGTGCGACGCCTTCCATGACGGCCCGATCCAGGACCTCACCGCCGTCCTGCTGACCTGTGCCGCGGTGCGCCGGACACTCGACGGGCCGGCGGCCGAGAGGCTTGCCGCGGTCGAGACCCAGCTGCGCGACGCGATCACCACCTTGCAGCTGCCGGCGCCGGCGTTCCGCGCCGGCCGCGGCGCGTCCAAGATCCTCACAACCGCCCTCACGAACCGGGTGCGCGGGGCGCTCGCCCACGAGCTGGACGCCGTCCTCGATGTCGACGACGTCCCGCCGAGCCGGGCCGAGGTCGCCGAGGTCCTGTCCGCCGTGCAGCTGCTGCTCCTGGAAAGCGACCCGTGGCGGCCGGCCCGGCGCGCCGTCGTGACCGTCCGGTCCGGCCACGACGGCGTAGCCCTGACGCTCTGGGCCGTCCCGGACCGGTGCTCGGCGACCAGCGTCGACGCGGCTCACGACGCCGCCGCCCGGGCCGTCCGGCTGCGCCGGGTCGCGGCAATCGTCGGCGCCCGCATCACCGAGGACCAGCCCGGCGGCGCCTGGCGGGCGTCGGTCAGCTGGCCGCGGCGGGCCCCGTCGCCGGTCACCCAGGCCCGCCTCGACTCCCCGCTCCCGAGCTAGCGCGTCAGTCCCGGGGCGTGGCCGGCCCGGCCAGCACCAGCCGAGATCAAGGCGCCGCGGGGGGACGCACGAGGCCGGGGACCGTCAGCATGCTGAACAGGTCCAGGAAAGCTGCCGCGGCCGGCGGAAACGCCGCGCGTGCGTAGCCCACGACGGCGACGACCGGCGCGTCCGCCAGCCGCACCCGGTGGGCCGCGAGGTCCGCGCGCACCGCGGCCTCCGGCACCAGCGCCACCCCGAGCCCGGCGGCGGCCAGCCGCGCGGCGGCGTCGACCGTGCGGGTCTCGACGGCCGCCCGCGGCGTGAACCCGGCGGCCCCGCAGGCCTCCAGCACCAGCGTCCGCAGGCCGTGCCCCGGCGCGTACAGCACCCAGTCGACGGCGGCGAACGCGCGCAGCGGCACCCCGGCCGTCCCGGCGCGCGGGTCGCTCGCGGGCACGACGAGCGTGTAACGCTCGGCGCCGAGAAAGCGGACCGGACCGGCCCAGTCCGGCGGCCGGGCGCCGATCGCGAGGTCAGCCCGTCCCTCTGCCATGAACTCCTCCAGGCCGAGCCGGTCCGGGAACTCGGTCAGCCGCGGTGGCACGTCCGGGAAACGCTCCCGGAACCGCGCGACCGCGTCCGGCAGCACCCAGGTCGCCAGCGAGGTCAGCGTGGCGATGTGCAGCGTGCCGCCGTCCAGGCCGGCGGCAGCGCGCGCCCGCGTCACCGCGTTGCCGGCGTCGGCGAGCAGGCCGCGGGCCGCGTCGAGGAAGGCCCGGCCGGCCGGGGTGAGCCGCGCGCCCCGGCTGGAGCGCTCCAGCAGTTCGGCGCCGAGCTGCCGCTCCAGGGCCCGGATCTGCTGGGACAGCGACGGCTGGGCGACCAGCAGGCGGGTGGCCGCCGCGGTGAAGGACTGCTCTTCGGCGACGGCGACGAAGTACGCCACCTGCCGTAGGTCCAGCCATGGCTGCCGCGGCCCTGGACCGGCTGTCGAGGCGCGTGGGGCGACCATAGGAGTTTTCTATAGCTCCAGGTGGGTTTGCGTCTTGGACCCCGGGTCAGGAAAAAGAGACGATGACGCCGGTGGCCCGCGACGAGGCGAGCGCCCAGCGGTGACCGGCCTGGCAACAGGATGTCTGGCAACGATGCCCCGGCTCGCCACGAGACCTGGTGTTCCCACCGCCGCCCTGCTGTCCTGGCCGGCCATGGGCACCGGCGTCTCCCGCTTCCACTCACGCCACCGCGCGTTCTGATCGGAGAGAGATGCGCGACCCGAACCTCCCGGCGGGATCCACCCAGTCGAGCAACGGCCGTGGCGACGCGGCCAGCGTCATCGTCCTGGCCGGCGGCCGGGTGATCGACCCGGCCAACCGCCTCGACGTGATCGCCGACGTGGTCTGCGCGAACGGAAAGATCGTCGCAGTCGGGCCGGGCGCGGGCGCCGCCTACGCGGCGCCGGGCGCCACGGTGGCCTCGACGGCGCCCCCACCCCCCGCGGGGCCCGTCGAGGTCATCGACTGCGCCGGCCTGGTCGTCACCCCGGGCCTCATCGACCTGCACGTGCACGTCTACCCGGGCCTCGGCGACTTCTGCGTGCACCCGGACCGAGCTGGCGTCGAGGTCGGCGTCCCGGTCGTCGTCGACGGCGGCACCTCCGGCGTGCGCACGCTGGGCATCTCCCGGGCGTTCACGCAGGGGGTGGGGGTACGGACCCGGGTGCTCGCCTTCATGGACCCGTGCCTGCTCTACCTGGCGACGAAGGACTTCATCGCGCACCGCCTGGAGATCGCCAACGACCCGCGCAACCTCGACCTGGACGCCGCCGCGGCGGCCGTCGAGGAGAACCGGGACTACGTGATCGGCTTCAAGGTCCGCGCGACCACCACCGAGGACGACCGGGTCTCGCCGTTCCTGGAGGGTGCCAAGTCCATCGCCGGCGACCTGCCGATCATGATCCACCTGGGCAGGTACCCGTACACCAAGAGCCTGACGAACCTGGACGCCCTGGCTGCGCTGCGCCCCGGCGACATCGTCACGCACGCCTTCCGGGGCCACTCGGGCGCGCTGGTGAACGGCGCGCCGACCAACGACACCGGCGGGTCCGGGCGCGCCGCGGCCGAGCAGGTCGCCGTGCACCCGGTGTTCGCCGACGCGGTCGCCCGTGGCGTCCGGCTCGACCTGGGCCACTCGGGCTCGGACTTCCGGTTCGCCGCCGCCCGGGCGCTGTTGGATCTTGGCTACCCGCCGGACACGATCAGCACCGACCTCAACCTGTTCAACGAGGACGGCCCGGTCTACTCGCTGCCCGAGACGCTGTCGAAGATCTGGGCGCTGGGCGTCCCGCTGGCGGACGTGATCGCGATGGCGACGGTCAACTCCGCCGCGTCGATCCGGCGGTCGGACGTGCTGGGGACCCTGGGTGTCGGCCGGGCCGCGGAGGTGAGCGTGCTGCGGGTCGACGAGGGGCCGGCTGTGTTCTCCGACGGCTTCGAGACGGTGGCCGGCGACCGCCGGCTCGCCCCCGTCGGCTGCCTGCGTGGCGGAACCTGGATCGAGGCGACCGGCCCGTTCAGCCGGGCCTCGGCCGAGGCTGTCGCGGCGTCGGCCGAGGCAGCCTCGGCTGGGCTGCCGCGCCGCCGGGCCGGCAGCGCCGCGGCCGAGGCCGCCGCCGAGTCCGCCCGCTTCGGGATGCCGGCCGGCGCCGGTCCGGCCATGACCTCCCGGTCCTGGTAGGCCGGCCGGCCATGGCCTACCTGATCGGCAACGCGTGCGTCGACATCATGGACCGGTCCTGCGTCGAGGACTGCCCGATCGACTGCATCTACACCGGCGCGCGCAAGCTCTACATCCACCCGGAGGAGTGCATCGACTGCGGCGCCTGCGCCCCCAGTTGCCCGGTTGACGCGATCAGCTGGGACCGCGACCTCGACCCGGGCGACCCGGACATCCCGCACGTCCAGGACGCGGCGGCGTTCTTCTATCAGCCTCTGCCCGGGCAGCCGGCGCCGCTGCGCGAGCCGGGCGGGGCGGCCGGGCTTGGCCCGGTCGGCGTCGACACGGCGCTCATCACGGCCATCCCGGCGCACGGCGAGCGATGAAGCACCTTCCCGGAAGGCCGACCTCCGGCTCGGTCACGCCGGACGCGTTCTACGACACGTTGGTGACGACCATCGAGGAGGCCCGCGCGGCGCTGCCCGCCGAGGAGGCCTCGTTCTTCAACCGCCCCATGAGCGAGCCCGAGCTGATCGAGTGGCTGTGCTTCCAGGCCTACTACGAGAAGCGCGCGGCCGAGTTCATCGGGCGGTGGCTGGCCGACACCCCGGAGCTCGACGCGTTCACGCTGCTCGCCCGCCAGGTGCGCGACGAGGCGCGCCACTACCGGCTGCTGATGCGGGCGCTGGACCGGCGCGGGGTGCCCTCCCTGGACCGGTGGAAGCCGGAGCCCGAATGGGAGGAATGGATCGACGGCTGGTACCCGTCCGGGGCGGACACGATCGAACGGGTCGCCGCGCACAATGTCACCGGCGAGATCGGCGCGGCGAACGCCATGCTCGCGGTGAAGCCCCGGCTGCCGGCCGACGTCGCCGCGGCGATCGACAAGATCCTGCCGGACGAGCAGTTCCACATGCGGCTCGGCCGCACGGTGCTCGCCAGGCACTGCGTCAGCGACGAGGCCCGCGAGCGCGTCCGCCACCGCGCACGGCGCACCTTCGAGCTGGAGCAGGCCGGTCGAGCAGCCTACAACCGGCGGATGGCCGGCCTCGGGCTGTCCGACCTCGACGCCGCGACCCCGCCACTGGCCTGAGCCGGGGTCCTGGCGGCGGGCTCAGCTCGAACGGGTCGCCCGCGGGATCGCGGTCGGTGGCTGGCCATACGGCCGGCGGACCGCGGACGGCCTCGTGCTGGCGTCGGGCCGGTGGCCGTCCGGGCGATGGGGGTGGATCCACAGCCCGTCGGCGCCGGTGGGCTCGGGACCGGCGGCGGGATCCGGCGCGGGCTGGTCGACCGCCGGCAGCAGCAGGCTGACGGTGGTGCCGACGCCGACGGTCGAGCAGACCTGGACCTCGCCGCCGGCCTCGGTGACGACCTCGCGCACGACCGCGAGCCCCAGGCCGGTGCCGCGGTCCGCGGGCTTGGTGGTGAAGAAAGGCTCGAAGGCGCGGGCTCTGGTCGCCGGGGTCATCCCGTCGCCGGTGTCGGAGACCCAGACGCCGACGTGACGACGTCCGGCGGGGTGCCGATGCCGGTCGGGGTACCAGACAGGCGCACCGGCACCGAAGCCGGCCGGGGCGACGGCGGCTGCCGCATCGTTCTGGTCAGACAGCACGACGTTGCCCGTCGTCACGGTCAGCGTGCCGCCGCGCGGCATCGCGTCTCGGGCGTTCATCGCCAGGTTCACGATCGCCTGCTCCAGCCGCGCCGGGTCCGCCCGCACCCGCCAGAGGGCGTCGTCGAGCTCGATCCGCAGGTCGAGGTGCTCGCCGAGCGGGCGGCGCAGCATCGCGACGGTCTCACGGACGAGCGTGTTCACGTCGATCGGCCCGACCGGGACGGGCTGGCGCCGTACCGCGGCCAGCAACTCGGCCGCGAGCTCGGCGGCCCGCTCGCCGGCGCGCTGGATCTGTGCCACGTCCCGGCGAACCGCGTCCCAGCCACCGGGGACGCCGCGGGCGTCCACCCGCGGCGACGCGGCCCCGCCGACACCGGCCGGACCGGCCACGTCGATGCCGTGTTCGCGCCCTTCGTCGAGCGCGTCGGCGACGAAGTCGGCGTAGTTCCTGATTACCGAGAGAAGGTTGTTGATGTCGTGCGCGACGGTGCCGGTCAGCTGCCGCAGGCTCTCGAACCGCTCAAGCACGCTCTGCTCGCCGGCCCAGCTCGAAGGGTCGGCGGGCATGGCGCCGCGCTGCCCCGGGCCGGTGGCCGGCGCCGCTCCCGCCAGCGGGATGGCCGCGGCCTGGACGGCCGCCGTCTGGACTGCCGCCGTCGGGACTGCTGAAGACCGTGCGGCCGGCGCGGGCACGACCGAGGCCGTCATCGCCGCGGGCGGCTGCCCAACCGGCGGCCAGATGTTCGACGGGTCCGGATAGGACGGATGGTCGACGGGAAGGTCGAGGTGCCACCCGGTCGACGGTTGTCCCTCGGGTGCGTAGGAGCCCTGCGGCCGCTGGGCCGCCTGGAGCGATGTGGCGCCGTCCGGCTCGCTGATCATGTCACCCCCGATGCGGTGTCGGTCCGCGCGAGCCGACCGGCAACGCCTTCGCCCGCGGTTCAAACCTTGGAAGATCTCGTTCTCCGTGCCTCCGCCGCGGGGACAGCCCCCACCCCGGAGAGGATCACAGCCTCGGCGCCGCGGTGCGTGCCGGAGCGTATCGCGCTCGCTACGCAAGAGCGCGTCGTACGAACAGCTACCCAGCCGACCCGGAGCCACGATGACGACCCGGCGGCTACCTGGCCACGCCGCCCACAGCTCACTTGTCCACCCGGCCGAGCAGCCGGGCGGAGCCGCACCCAATAAACCCGAACCGACCTATCTCGTCCAGATCGTCCACTCGCCCAGGCCCGGCCACCGGGGGCTGTCCGCGCCCGTCACCCGATGCCCGTTCTCGACCGATTCGCCGGAGCCGCAGGGTTCCGCGCCGAGGCGGCAGCCGAGTACGGACCGCCCGCCGATGGTCCTATAGACGCGAACACCGAGAAGGTGGTACTGGCACCACCGTGCCTGTGGGACCAGCCCCCTGTGCAGAGGGTCACCTGCTGGGCTGAACTAGCACCATGGAGCAGATCGGGGTTCTGCTGGCGGACGACAACCTGATCGTTCGTGCCGGGGTACGAGCCTTGCTCGCCCGGGTGCCCGGGGTGTCGGTGGTCGGCGTCGCCGCCGACCGCGACGAACTCGTGCGCCTCGCCCGGGAGCACCGGCCGCGAGTCGTGGTCACCGACATCCGGATGCCACCCACCTTCTCCGACGAGGGCATCGAGGCCGCGCGGGAGATCCGCCGGCACACGCCGGGGACGGGCGTCGTGCTGCTGTCCCAGTACGACGAGCCGGAGTACGGGATCAGCCTGCTCGCCGGCGCCGACGCGGGCGGCTGCGCCTACCTGCTCAAGGAGCGGCTGGCCGACCCGGAGATCCTCGTCCGGGCGATCCGGGAGGTCGCTGCCGGCGCGGCGATGCTCGACCCGCGGATCGTCGCCGCGGTGCTCAGCCCGGTCCGGGACGCCGCCGACCTGACCGACGACCAGGAGCGGCTGCTGCGCGAGGTCGCCGAAGGCCGCTCGATCAGGGCGATCGCCGACGGCCAGGGTGACACCCCGGCCGCGGTCAACGCCGCCATCGACGCCCTCCTGCTGCGGCTCGCCCATGGCGCCAGCGCGGGACGGGCCGGCGCGCTGCGCCAGTTGCGGATGCTGCACGCCGCGATCGTGCGGCGCGACGAGCAGGGCGAGGCGCTGTCCCGGCTGCTGCCCGGTGGCCTGGCCGACAAGCTCCGGGATGACGCCAGCGCCGGGCAGTCCGCCGAGCGGCTGACGGTCACAGTCCTGATGTCGGACATCCGGGGCTACACGACGATCGCCGAGCGCACCGACCCGATCGTGCTGGCTGGCCTGCTCGACGCGCACCGCCGCGAGATGAACGCGGCGATCCTCGCCGAGAACGGAACGGTCCTGCAGTACGCCGGTGACGCCGTCATCGCCGTCTTCGGCGCGCCCTACCCGCAGGACGACCACCAGACCCGGGCGACCCGAGCCGCGACCGCGATGCACACCCGCCAGCGCGCCCTGAACGCGCACTGGCGGCAAGAGGGCCTGACGCCCTTCGGGCTGGGGATCGGCGTCAGCACCGGCGAGGTGGCCGCCGCGCTGCTCGGCTCGGAGGCCCGCCGCGAGTACACCCTCGTCGGCGACACGATGAACATCGCCGCCCGGCTGCAGGCCTTCGCCCACGCGGGTCAGACCGTGCTCTCCGGGCCCACGGTCACCGCCTTGCCGGGCCCGTTGGCCGCGGCACTCGCTCCGCTGCCCCCGCTGACGGTGAAGGGCCGCGCCGGCCCCGTCCGCGCGTACCTGCTGGACGCGCCGGCCGTGGTTCCCGCCGCGCCCGCCGTGATGCGGGCGGGGCCGCCGCCCGTGGGTCAGCGGCCGCCGCTGAGGTCGAGAAGGGCCGCGGTGGCGTAGGAGGACGACTCGGGCAGGCAGAACCAGAGGATCGCGGAGGCCACCTCGGCGGGGGTGCCGGCGCGGCCGAGCGGCGCGTTCGGGCCGATCTGGGCGGCGCGGTCGGGCTGCCCGCCACTGGCATGGATGTCGGTGTCGATGATGCCCGGCCGGACCGCGTTGACCCGGATGCCCTCGGCGGCGACCTCCTTGGCCAGGCCGATCGTCATCGTGTCGATGGCGCCCTTGGACGCGGCGTAGTCGACATACTCGCCAGGGCTGCCGAGCCGGGCGGCCGCGGACGAGACGTTCACGATCGCGCCGCCCGTCCCGCCGTACCGGGTCGACATCCGGCGCACGGCGGCGCCCGCGCACAGGAAGGCGCCGGCGACGTTGACCGCCAGCATCCGTTCCAGCCGCTCGGGCGACATCTCGTCGACGCGGGCCTTGCGGTCGACGATCCCGGCGTTGTTCACCAGGACGGACAGCCGGCCGAGCCGGTCGGCCGCGGCGAACAGAGCGGTGACGTCGGCGTGGGACGACACGTCGGCCCGCACGGCGACCGCCCGGACCCCCGCGGCCTCGCAGCAGGCCAGCACGCCCGCCGCGGCCTCGTCGTCGGCGCGGTAGCTCAGGCAGACGTCCCAGCCGTGCCGGGCCAGCTCGACCGCGGTCGTCGCGCCGATCCCCCGGCTCCCGCCGGTCACCACCGCCACTCCCCGCTGCCCGGGCATCGACTCGGCTCCGAGCGTCACGTCAGCCTCCGTCGCACCCGTCCGGACTCGCGCCCCGCCAGCGCGGGGCCCGCCGGCAGCCTCCCACCTTCGGTGGCCGTCTCCGGGATGCCCGTGGCGAGCGGCTGCGCGGCCTGTCCGCCAGGCGGGTCTTCGGGCCCGGCGGGAGGAGACTTTCTGCCGTCGTTCCAGCAGAACGCGGGCGTCTGATGCGTTTCGGTGCGGATATGTACGGACGTACCTCCCCCGACGCCCCTTCCGGGGGCACGGTCGGCAGGTTCTTCAGGCTTCCTTCGGCATAGGGCTTCCCCTTATCTATGAGGCACGTCACAATCGGCCAAAGCAGGTCGGACGGCGCAACCCGAGGAGGAGGCCGTGGAGCAGGCACAGGACCGGTCCGTCGCGACCACGGCCGGAACCGGCAGCAGTGTGATCGTGGGTCTGCGCGTGGGCGACCCGGGCGAGCTCGCTGACGTCCTGCTCGCCGCCGAGCTCGCGGTGCGCACGGGCGCCAGGCTCGTGGTGGTCGCCGAGCGCGACCGCTGGGCGCGGTTCGCCCGCTGGACGTCCGGCATGTACTGCGCGTTCGGGATGGACGGGGTCGCGCAGGCGTCGCAGACCGCCGAGCGAGCCGTCCAGGACGACCTCTACGAGCGGGTGGCCGGTGTGGTCGGCCTGGTGTCGGTGGACTGGACGCTGGTGTGGGCGTCGGGCTCGGCCACCCGGGCGGCGGTCCGCTATGCCCGACGCAACCCCACCGTGCTGGTCATGTTCCGGCCGCCCGGCCGGTAGCCAGCGGATCCGGCGCCTTCAGACCTGCGGCAGGACCTCGGCGGCCAGCAGCGCGATCTGCTCCAGGTCGTCCATGTCCAGGAGCTGCAGGTACAGGCGGCCAGCACCGATCTCGGCGTATTCACCGATCCGCGCGGTGATCTCCGCCGGCGTGCCGGCCAGACCGTTCTCCTTCAGCTCGGGCACCTCCCGACCGATAATCGCGGCCCGCCGGGCCACCTCGGCGTCGTCCTTGCCGCAGCAGACCGTCAGCGCGACCGAGCGGATGAGGCTGGCCGGGTCGCGGCCGATCTCCTCGCAGGACTGGCGGGTCGCGTCGAACAGCCTGGCCGCCTCCCCGACGGGCTGGAACGCGGTGTTGTACTCGTCGCCGAAACGGGCCGCCAGCCGTGGCGTGCGCACCGGGCCGAACCCTCCGATGATCACTGGCGGCCGTGGGGACTGGACCGGCTTCGGCAGCGCGGGGCTGTCGTTGATCGAGTAGTAGCGGCCCTCGTAGCTGAACGGCTCCGTCGCGGCCCACAGGCCGGTGATGATCTCGAGCTGCTCGCCGAGCCGGTCGAACCGCTCACCCAGCGGCGGGAACGGGATCGCGTACGCCTTGTGCTCCGCCTCATACCAGCCGGCACCGAGGCCGAGCTCCACGCGCCCGCCGCTCATCTCGTCGACCTGGGCGACGGAGATCGCCAGCGGGCCCGGGTAGCGGAACGTCGCGCTGGTCACCATCGTGCCCAGCCGGATCCGGGTGGTCTCGCGGGCGAGGCCGGCGAGCGTCACCCAGGAGTCGGTCGGCCCGACGCCGGGGCCGCCGCCGCCGATCCGCACGTAGTGGTCAGAGCGGAAGAACGCGTCGAACCCGCCTTCCTCGGCGGCGCGAGCGACGGCCAGCTGCTGGGCATAGGTGCTGCCCTGCTGCGGCTCGACAAAGATCCGAAGGTCCATACTCCCTGCCTACCAGGAACCCCGCCGGTTCGCGAAGCGGGCGCATCCGCCGGGTCTGCCCGCCGACGGCTTGCCCACGCCAGGTCACCAACCATGTCACCCATGGTCGTCTCGGCGCTTCGGAGGGCAGGAAGCTCTCGCGCCGAGCGGGCCGCGCCAGGGCGTCCCGGGTGCCACCCTGTGCCACCCGGGACGAAGGACCACGGCGAGCACCGGACCCCGGCTGGCCGCGGCGCTACCGGCCCTGAGAGGCTCCCCGGCGAGAATCACGGCACTGGCGCTGCACGGAGGATGTGTTCCGCGTGAGATCCACGAGCTCCGCCCGCCTCGGCGGGCATCGGCGGGCATCGGCGACCGCCGGCCCCGCGTCGGCGCGCGCCGGCCGGCCCGGCCGCCGGGTCCGGCCCGCCTCGGTGGCCGCTTTGCTGGCCGCCGTGCTGCTTGCCGCCGGGTGCTCCAGCACGAGCGCGAACGCCGGCGGCGCCGCGACCTCCGACCCGATGGCCGGGATGAGCATGACGCCGACGATGCCGGCCGAGCTGCCACCGGCCGCGACGCCGACCAGCGTCAACGTCTACTCCCACGACGGCGCGAACGCTCTGAGCCCGAACGTCGCCGGGCAGCGGCCGCTGGTGTACGTGCCAAACAGCGACAGCAACTCGGTCGACGTCATCGACCCGGCGACGTTCAAGGTCATCGACCACTTCGTCACCGGGAAGAACCCGCAGCACGTCGTGCCGGCCTGGGACCTCAGGACGCTGTACGTGACGAACGACCTGGCCAACAGCCTGACGCCGATCGACCCGACGACCGGCAGGGCCAAGGGCCCGAACATCCCGGTCGACGACCCGTACAACATGTACTTCACCCCGGACGGCAAGTACGCGATCGTCGTCGCCGAGGCCCGCGAACGGCTCGACTTCTACGACACGCAGACCTGGAAGCTCGTGCGCCAGGTGCGCGTCGACTGCCCGGGGGTCGACCACATCGACTACTCGGCCGACGAGAGCTTCCTGGTCGCCACCTGCGAGTTCTCCGGGAAGCTGGTCAAGATCGACTGGCGGAACTTCCAGGTACTCGGCTACCTGACCATCGGCGGGATGCCGCAGGACATCAAGCTCGACCCGCAGGGCGAGGTCTTCTACGTCGCCGACATGCAGTCGAACGGCGTCCACCTGATCGACGCGAAGACCTTCACCAAGATCGGCTTTATTCCGACCGGCAAGGGCGCCCACGGCCTCTACCCGAGCCGGGACGCCAAGGTCCTCTACGTCTCCAACCGGGGCGAGGGCTCGATCTCACTGATCGACTTCGCCACCCGCCGGATCGTCGGACGCTGGCAGATCCCCGGCGGCGGCAGCCCCGACATGGGTGGCGTCTCAGCGGACGGCAGCGTGCTGTGGCTGTCCGGCCGCTACAACCGCGAGGTCTACGCCATCTCGACGACGGACGGGCACCTGCTCGCCCGCATCCCGGTCGGCGCCGGCCCGCACGGGATGTCGGTCTGGCCACAGCCCGGCCGCTACTCCCTCGGCCACACCGGCATCCTGCGCTGACCCGGGCTCGTCCACCCGAGCGCGGGGCCGGCCGTCGGCACTAGCCTGATGGCCGGCCCCGCGTCCGTTGTGTGCTGAGGGAGAACCTGTGTCCGTGCTCGACCGCTTCCGCCTGGACGGCAAGGTGGCCGTCGTGACCGGCGCGTCCGCCGGGCTGGGTGTCGCGTTCGCGAAGGCGCTGGCCGAGGCGGGCGCCGACGTCGCGCTGGGCGCCCGCCGCGTGGAGCGGCTCGAGGACACGAAGGCGGTCGTCGCGGCCGCCGGGCGCAAGGCGGTGGCCGTCCGGGCGGACGTCGCGGAGCCAGCCGACTGCCAGGCCCTCGTCGACGCGGCCCTCGCGGCCTTCGGCCGGGTCGACGTGCTGGTCAACAACGCCGGCGTCGGCACCGCCTGCCCGGCGACCAGGGAGACCCCCGAGCAGTTCCGCCAGGTGATCGACGTCAACCTGAACGGCTGCTACTGGATGGCCCAGGCCTGCGGCCGCGTGATGCAGCCCGGCAGCAGCATCATCAACATCTCCAGTGTCCTGGGCCTGACCACCGCGGGGCTGCCACAGGCGGCGTACTCGGCCAGCAAGGCGGGGCTGATCGGCCTGACCCGGGACCTGGCGCAGCAGTGGGGGGCGCGCCGCGGCATCCGGGTGAACGCCCTGGCCCCCGGCTTCTTCGCCTCCGAGATGACGGACCAGTACAAGCCCGGCTATCTGGAGGCCCAGATCTCGCGCGTCCTGCTGGGCCGCCATGGCGACCCCGAGGAACTGGCCGCCGCCCTGATCTTCCTGGCCAGCGACGCCGGTTCCTACACCACCGGCCAGGTCCTGACCGTCGACGGCGGCTTCACCGCCACGTAGGGCGGTCGGCCGGGACGGGCGCTGAGCGCCCGCCGGCCGACCGCTTGTCGGGCGCTGAGCGCCCTCCTGCGTGGACCTCCGTGGACGACGAAGACTGAGGTCCACGCGCTCCTATGGCCGGCACCGCGACCGGGTCTCGTCCAGCGTCCATGATCGCGGGTTGAGTGGAAACGGGCGATCACGGCCGGGGCCTCAGGTCTCCAGCGGCTTGAGCTCGGCGGCGAACCTGTCGAGGAAGCGCGGGAGATCCTCGGGGCGGACGGCGGGGTAGAGGACGAACTTGCTGAACCCCACGGCGACGAACTCCTCGACCTTCGCGCGGATCGCGGTCCAGCCGACCGGGAGGTAGTCGGCCGGGTCGATCTCCGGGCGCCGCGCCCGCAGGGCCTTCAGGCCCGGTGGCGGTCCGTCGAGGGCGACGCGCATGCTGACGCCGAAGTGCTCCGGGTCGACAGCGCGGCCCGCCTCCGCGGCGGCGGCGTCGACGGCGGCCCGGCCCGCGGCGGCCTCGGCCGGGGTGATGAAGCTCGGCAGCCAGCCGTCGCCGAACCGGCCCACCCGGCGCAGCGCCTTCGGGCCGCCGCCGCCGAGCCACAGGTCCAGCGGGCGTTCCGGTCGGTCGCCGAGCCCGAGGCCGTCCAGGTGGAAGAACTCGCCGTGGTGGGTGACGGACGGCTCGGACAGCAGGCGGCGCACGACGACGAGCGACTCGTCGAAGACCTCGCCCCGCCGGCCGGCCGGGACCGGGAACGCGTCCCGCTCCGCCGGGCGGGCCGGGCCGAGGCCGACGACGGGCAGCACCCGCCGCGGCGCGAGCGACGCCAGCGACGCGAGCTGCTTCGCGTAGACGACCGGGTTGCGGCCGGGCAGCACGTTGACGGCGGTGCCGACCTTGAGCCGGCTGGTGCGGGCCAGCGCCCAGGCCATCCCCATCATCGGGTCGACCGCCCGGCTGGAGAGCTGCTCGGACAGCCACAGCGAGTCGATGTCGAGCTGGGCGGTCTTCTTCACCAGCCCGGACAGCTCGTCGCCGGACACGCCCCCGAAGCCGATCCCGATCCTGACCTTCACCCGCCCAGCCTCCCGGCCCACGGCGGCAACGGTCAACCCGCCGGGTTGTCCCAACCGGGTTGACCAGCCTGGCCGCACCACGGACCCTGGTCGCATGGGTGACATCGGCAAGCCCGAGCGGATAGTCGAGGACGAGCCCATCTCGTGGCCGGACGAGGAGCCGCTTACGGTGCCGGCGCCGCCTGAGCGTGAGCCCGAGCCGGCGGTGGCCCCCGGGCGATGAGCCTGCTGGGGTGGCGGCAGTGGGCGGTGGACCGGGACGGTCTGCTGCGGCCCGCCTGGACGCCCTGGACGCCGTTCCCGGCTGGCCTGCTGCTGTGGCGCCCGGACGGGCTGACCCGGGCGCACTGCCTGCGCGACACCCACACGATCGCCAGCCCGCCCCGCGCCGCCGCCGAGCCGCCTCGTTCCGCCGGCGAGCCACCGCGCACCGTCGGCGATGTCACGACCGCGGCGGGCCTGCCCCGGCGTCCCGTCGGTGATCACTGGCCCGGCTCCCGACCGGCCAGGCCGCCGGAGGCCGGCGCCCCGGCCGGCGATGCCGCTGCCGCCGATGACCCAGCCGATGACAGCGACGACCCGACCAGCCGGCCGGCTGACGCCACGCCAGCCGTGATCCCGGCCGAAGGCTGCGTCTGCGGTCTCTACGCCTGGCGTGACCCGGAGACGCTCGCCGCGGCCCCGTATCCGCGCTGGACGAGGCGTCCGATCGTCATGGGCGCGGCTCGGCTGGGCGGCCGGGTCATCGTCGGTGAGCGTGGTTACCGGGCCGAGGTCGGGTACCCGGTCGCGATCCACGACCCGCACGGCGTCATAGCGCCCGCCTATCAGGTGGCCCGCTACCGCTACTGGAGCGCGCTGGTCGCCGAATGGCTCCCGGAAGCGCCGTCCGCGGCGGCCTGACACCGGCCTAGACCGCCGTGCCCGGCCCAGCCGGGACCGTGGGCGCGCAGCGCTCGACCCCTCGGCCTCGCTGACCACAGGGCGCGGCGCCCAAGCACAGCCACAGGTCTCCAACTCGCGGCATGTCCGCTCGGCTTTCCGCGCCTACCCGGCGAAACGCGCCCGAGCCGACAGTGCGCCGATCTACGACAGTGTTGGTGTTCGCATACCCAAAGCGACGATTGCTCCATTACGGGTAAACTGCCGGGCGGCGCGTCGACTTGACGACGCAGGGTGAAGCCGGGCCTTCCGGCCGGCTCCGCCGGCGGACCGGCTCCGTCAGGAGGTCTCGTGTCGGCCACCGAGCAAAGCCCGGGCGTCGTCGCCCCCTTCCGGCTCGGCCGCATCGGCTCGGACGACCTGCTGGAGACCCCGGGGACCGGCGAGACCACGCTCGGGCCGGGGGCCGGGGGCCGGCTCCCGATCAGCGCCCGGCACCGCCGGCACGCGCGGCGCCAGCTACCGCGCTGGCCGCTCGTCCTCGCCGGCTACCTCGTGCTCGCCGCGGTCCTGCTGCGATCACTGTGGGGCGACCCGGGCGCCCGTGGCTACGGGGTGTCGGACGCGACGCTGTTCGCCTGGTTCATCGGCTGGGTCCCGCACGCCGTGCTGCACGGGACCAACCCGTTCGTCACGCACCTGCTCAACGCGCCGGACGGCGTCAACATCATGTGGAGCACCCCCGTGGTGCTGCTCGCCGTGCTGATCACACCGGTGACGCTGCTCGCCGGGCCCGTCGTCGCGCTCAACACGCTGCTCACGCTCGCGCCGGCGGTCTCGGCGATCGCGGCGTACGGCGCCGCCCGCCGGTGGGTCTCGGTCTGGCCGGCGGCGGTCGCCGGCCTGCTCTACGGGTTCAGCCCGTACATGATCGGCGCCACCCGTGGTCATCTGCACCTGACGTTCGCGCCGTTCCCACCGCTGCTGCTGATGCTGCTGCACGACCTGTTCACCGGCCGCCGGTCGGCCCGGCGCACCGGCCTGTGGCTCGGGCTGCTGGTGGCCGCGCAGGCACTGGTCAGCGAGGAGCTGCTGGCGACCGGGGCGCTGATCGGCGCGCTGGGCGTGCTGATCGCGGCAGCCCGGAACCGGGCGGCGGTTCGGGCCCAGATCGGCCCGCTCGCGCGGGCGCTCGGGTGGTGCGCACTCGTCGCGGCCGTGTTGCTGGCCTGGCCGCTGTGGATCCAGTTCCGCGGCCCCTACCGCGTCAGCGGCTCGATCCAGCCGCAGGACGTGGCCGTCTCCGACCTGCTGACCTTCGCCGTCCCCACCTGGGCGCAGTGGCTGGCGCCGCACCAGGCGCTGGCGCACAGCCACCGGTTCACCGGGAGCCCGGTGGAGGTCAGCGCGTACTTCGGCGTGCCGCTGCTCCTGTTGCTGGCCGTCCTGTCGATGCGGCTGCGGCGCGATCCGGTGGTTCGGGTGCTCACCCCGCTGTTCGTGATCGTCGCGCTGCTCTCACTCGGCGGTCACCTGCACCTCGACGGCCGTATCACCCACATCCCGCTGCCCTGGCTGGTCGCCGAGAAGCTGCCGGTGATCGGCAACGCGCTGCCGTCCCGGCTGGCGCTCTACCTGACGATGTTCGCCGGGCTGGCGCTGGCCATCTGGCTGGAGCAGGTGCGGTCACGGCCGGTGCCGTGGCGCGCGGGCGCCGGGCTGCTCACCGCCGCCGCGCTGGTACCGCTGGTCCCCACCCCGATGCACGCCCACGAGATGCGCGCACCCGCGTTCTTCACGACGGCCGCCGTGCGCGTCATCCCGCCCGGCGCCCGGGTGCTCGTCGCGCCCTACCCGCGCCCGGACATCCCGGCCGCGATGCTGTGGCAGGCGCAGGCCGGCTACCGGTTCGCCCTGCCAGGCTGCTACTGCACGGTGCCGGGCCCGGACGGGCGCTCCCAGTTCCACGGCGACGCGAGCCCGCTGACCACCGCGCTGCTGACGGTGGAGGCCGGCACGATGACGCCACGAGCCGCGCTCGCCCTGCCCGGGCTGCGCCAGGCCTACCGGACGCTGCACGCCGACGCGGTGATCGTCGGCCCGGCCGACCACCACGCCGAACTCGTCGAGCTCGTCACGGGGCTGACCGGTCACGGCCCGGTGGACGAGCCGGGCGGCGTCGCGCTGTGGGCAGAGTCCTTCAGCTTCATGCAGTTTCAGCACCGGACCAGTTCCGGAACGTGACCGCTTAGGGGTCCGAATCCCGCCCGGCCGGCCAGCCATTACACCGGGTGCTGACGACCCGGCGAGGTGCGCGCGAGAAGCTGTTCGGGGTCCCGCTCCGGATTGCCGTCCGGGATGATGAAATGGCCGCGGGAACTCCCGCCAAGGTCGGGGAAGAGCCGAAATGCTCAACCATCCGGACGACGGCGGCGCGCGTCCCGCATGTTGGGTGGGGGTGACGTGACAGCCGGGCCAAACCGAGTGGTGGCAGGTCGCTACCGGCTGCTCGCGCCGTTGGGCGCGGGCGCGATGGGCACCGTCTGGCGCGCCTTCGACCAGTTACTCGACGCCGAGGTCGCGCTCAAGGAGATCGAGTTCGCCGGCGGCGTTCCCGACGAGGAGCGGGCCGACCGGGTCGAGCGCGCGCTGCGCGAGGCCCGGCACGCGACCAAGCTGCGCGCGCACCCGAACGTGGTGACCATCCTCGACGTCGTCCTCGAGGCCGGTCTGCCCTGGATCGTGATGGAGCTGGTGCCGTCACGGTCGTTGTTCGACGTCGTGCGCCAGGACGGGCCGCTGCCGCCGGCCGAGGCGGCCCGGGTCGGGCTGGCGATGGTCGACGCGCTGGCCGCCGCGGCCGAGTTCGGCATCATCCACCGGGACGTCAAACCGTCGAACGTGCTGATGGCGAACGACGGCAGGATCGTGCTCACCGACTTCGGCATCGCCACCGGCGACGGGGATCCGACGCTGACCGTGACCGGTGTGATCGGAACTCCGCTTTACATGGCCCCGGAACGGTTGAACAGTCTGCCGGCCACGCTGGAATCCGATCTCTTCAGCCTCGGCGGAACTCTTTACTTCGCGGTAGAAGGACAGGCGCCGTTCGCGCGGGACAGTTTCAGCGCGATGCTCGCGGCGATCGTGCTCGCCCCGGTCGCCTACCCGCGGCAGGCCGGCCCGATCGCAGATGCTCTGATCGGCCTGCTGGAGAAGGACCCGGCGGCCCGGATGCGGGTCGCCGTCGCGCGCCGGATCTTCATCGACAGCATCCGCTCGATCGACAGCGCGTTCCTCGACCCGGAGGCGACCGCGTCCGCCCCGCGCCGCACCCGCAGCGACCCAGCCGAGCCCGGTTCGGACCCCGGCCAGCGTGACGCCGGCAGAGCGCCCGCGGGAACGACCCGTCCGCAGGACGTCCCGGCGAGCTCCGCGCCGCCGGCGCTGGCCCCGGCCCGGTCGGCACCGCCGGCCGTGGCGGGAGGACGCCCGGCACCGCCGCGCGAGCTCACCGCGACCGAGGAGGACGGCGCGATCGCGCTCACCTGGGAGCCGTCGCCGACCCCCGGCGTCGTCTACCGGGTGTTCCGGCTGGTCGCCGACCCGGCCGCGCCGAACGGCTGGCGCGCCCGGGGCCTCGGCACGACCGGTGTCACCGGGCTAGTCGACGCCGGCGTGCCCAAGGGTGTGCCGTTCCGGCACGAGGTCGTCGCCGTGCTGCGCGACCCGGCCGGCCACACCATGACGGTCGGGCCGGACTCGCCCGCCGCCTCGCCGCCGGTCGGCACCACGCCGCGGACCATGTCGCCCCGGATCCACGGACTGCGCGCCGACCTGCTCGGTGACGCGATCGCGCTGTCCTGGCGGCCGATGCCCGGGCAGAACGAGGTCGTCATCGAGCGGGTCTTCGACACCTCGTCGTCGTTCCAGGGGGCGATGCGCCGCTTCCGCGGCACCGGCGGTCAGTACCTCGACCACGACGTCCAGCCTGGGGCGACCTACCGCTACCGGGTCTGGGTGGCGCCGGCCGTCCACGGCACCCTCGCGCTCGACCCGGCGGAGGGCGCCGAGGTGGCCGCCACCGCGGTCCCCCGCCCGCGTGCCGTCACCGACCTGGAGAGCCAGCGGACCCCGGCCGGCACCGTGCTGCGCTGGACGAGCGTTCCCGGTGCCGTCGTCCGCGTGTACGCGACCCCGGTGGCGACCGGTTCCGGGCTGTCCGGGACGGGGCCGTTCGGGCCGGCCGGGCACGAGGTGCGGGTCGGCTCGCTGGAAGGCAGGGCCCGGCTGGTCGGCGAGAGCCGCCGGGGCCGGCTGCTCGACCCCGAGGGCGGCGACGGCGTCGTGTACTCCCCGGTCAGTGTGGCCGACGACCGCGCCATCATCGGCGCCGCCGTCATGCCAGGATGACCGCGCCGCCGCGGCACCGAGGCGCCGCTCGGGGGCGGAAGACCGTTCCCCTTCTGTAGAGGACGCACGATGAGCGAGGCGGGGTCCGTCCGGTACGAGGACGTCGACGAGACGATGGCCAGGACCGCGAGCCGGCGGTACTGGGAGGACGAGGCAGCCGCCTACCAGAAGGAGCACGGGGCGTTCCTCGGCGACGTCGACTTCTGCTGGTGCCCGGAGGGGCTGCGCGAGTCCGACGCCCGGCTGCTGGGCGACGTCTACGGCAAGCGGGTGCTGGAGGTCGGCTGCGGCGCGGCGCAGTGCGCCCGCTGGCTGACCGCGCGCGGCGCGCAGGTCGTCGGGGTGGACCTGTCCGCAGGCCAGCTCGCGCACGGCGCCGCGCTCGGGCGCCGGACGGGGATCGAGGTCGGGCTCGCCCAGGCGGACGCGACCGCCCTGCCGATCGCGTCGGAGTCGGTGGACCTGGCCTGCTCGGCGTTCGGGGCGGTGCCGTTCGTCGCCGACAGCGGCGCGGTGATGCGCGAGGTCGCCCGGGTGCTACGCCCGGGCGGGCGGTGGGTGTTCTCGACGAACCATCCGATGATCTGGTGCCTGCCGGACGAGCCGGACGAGACCGGGCTGCGCGTCATCCAGAGCTACTTCGACCGGCGCGCCTACCTGGAGCGCGATGGCGGCGGCCAGCCGTCGTACGTGGAGACGCACCGGACGATGGGCGACCGGGTCCGCGAGATCGTCGCGGCCGGCCTGGTGCTGCTCGACGTCGTCGAGCCCGAGTGGCCCGCGGACAACACCGAGATCTGGGGCCAGTGGGGACCGGTCCGCGGGTACTACGTGCCTTCCACTGCCATCTTCGTGACCGCCCGGCCGGACTGATCCGGCCCCGGCCGCGGCGGTGGGTGCTCGGCGGCGCACCAGGGTCGAAGGTCCCGGTGGGCCGGCTGGCCCACCGGGCATCCACGTCCAGGCCGCGCACGCTCGGCGCCCGGCCGGACGCGCGCGGTCGAGGCAGGTACTGCGGACCGTGGCGCTCCCTCACCGGACAGTCGCCCGGGACCGAAGCGGCGACTCGGCGGCGTCGGCATCACCGGTTCCGATCGCCGTCAGTGGCGACCAGTGGCAACAAGTCGCGCATCGTCTTGGTAACGAAGCGTTATGCGGACCTCAACAATCTACGGACAAGTCCCACTTGAGCAACAACGGACCGGCCTGGTCGCAGTCCACCCGGCTTGCCCCGTTATGTTTGGCCCCGCATTCGCCGTTAGGGGCTGTCTGTGTATCACGCCAACCACACCACCGGGGATGAATCGCCCACGAGGCGGCACATGCCCATGGTTCGCATGCGCGCCGGAGCCGTACTCGCGTCCTGCGCGCTCGCCGTCGTGGCGGCTGGGTGTACCACTACCAGCGGCGATACAAAATTCACCCCGGCAGCGCCCGGCAGCCGGACGCTGCCGAGCGTCGCGCCGTTCGAGCTGCCCGATCTGAACCGCTTCATCAGGCTGCCCGACGGGAGCCTGATGTCGTCGGTCAACTCCGACTACCTGTTCGACGTCGGCAGCGACAAGCTGGTGCCTGACGCGGCTGCCGAGATCGAGAAGATCGTCCCGGCGATCCAGACCCACGACGGCCCGGTCCAGGTCCTCGGCTTCACTGACGGTGTCGGAACGGACTCCTACAACCAGGACCTGTCGCAGCGCCGCGCGGACGCGGTGAAGGCCATCCTCGTCGGGGCCGGCGTCAAGGCGTCGCTCCTGCAGGCCATCGGGAAGGGCTCGGACGGCGCGCCCGCTGGCGTGCCCGACTCGACCCGTCGCAAGGTGGAGATCGTCCTCAAGTGAGCACCCTGACCGCCGCGCGCCCGATCCGCCGCCTCGCGCTCGCCTTGGCCGGCGTACTGATCCTCGTCCCCGTGCTGGCCGGCTGCGACATGAACAGCGTCCTGGGCAAGAAGGCCGACTGTTCGCTCTATCAGGCCAAGACGAAGAGCAAGAACGCCACGCCTCTGCTGCTCGTGCTCCTCGACCTGTCGAACAACTCGGCCGACACGGGGCAGCAGGTCGCGTCCGCGCTGAAGCCCTACCTGGACAACGCCCTGTCCGACGGCGCCTACGTCAAGCTCCTCGCCAGCGGCGGGACGACCGCGGGGCTCAAGACGTTCTCCTGCTTCTCCGCCTCGACGCCCTACCTCGTCAAGCGGAACAACTCCAACCGCCAGAACAAGGACAGGGCCGCCGGCTCCGTGGAGCTCCAGACCCAGATCACGAACGACGTCCAGGAGACACCGATCAGCCAGACCGGCAGCGTAACCAGCCTGCTCGGCGGCGTTCCGGACGACATCCAGGCGGTCAAAGCAGTCCCCGGCGTGACGATCGGCTCCGTCACCGTGTTGGTGTGGAGTGACCTGCTCGGCAACGGCGGCGACCAGGACTGCATGAACGTCGAGAACAAGCAGGCCTCCGTACAGGTGGCCGAGGCCGTGGTGTCCCGCTGCTTCGCCGCCCAGCAGATCAGCCCCGTGAAGGACGCGAAGATCCGCTTCATCGACGTCAGCCAGGGGAACCTGACACCTCCCCAGCAGAACCTCTCCCGGTATCTGCGCGGCGAGCTATGCCGGCGGCTGAGCAGTGACTGCAGCTAGCCGCGCCGCGGCCACCGTGCGCCGCGTGGAGTCGCCCACCCGGGTGACGCCACGCGGCCTTGCCGTCAACGGGATCAACCCGGTCACCACCGGAAGCGCACCAATCAGGGCCACCCAGCCAGAAGTCGGCGCGACGCCACGCCACCTTCGCGCCACCGGCGGCCTCATCACCGAGGGTCATCGACCGGAGGCAGCGGCATGAGCATCTACGATCAGAACGCCCGACCTACGGAAGTGACGACCGCTCCGCAGGAGTCCTTCGTCGCGTCCACGCAGACGATGGCGCGGGCGAAGAAGCGCCCCGGCGGCTCCTTCAGCGAGCACCGGGACCAGCACTACGCCCCGGCGCTGATGCGCTCCGGAGCCGTGATCTCCGTCTGCGTCCTCGCGATGCTGGTCGTCGTCGGCTTCCTGTGGCTCACGCTGCCACCCAAGTCGTCCGTGCGGGTCTCCGTGAGCGGCTCGATCTTCGTCACGGCGATCGGCTTCTTCCTGTCCGGCAACACGTTCCGGCTGCGCGACGTGCGGCGCCGGGTCGGGAACCGGGCGAGGGCCGGGCTGATCGCGCCGATCGACGCCCTCTCCGAGTTGCCCCCGCGGGACACCATCCACCGCCGGTTCATCATCGGCGCGGTGTCGGCGGGTGTCGGCCTGACCGCGCTCGTCATCGTCGCGGTGCTCGCCCGCGGCGAGGACGACAACAACGCGACGATCATCGCGCCGATCATCGGTGCGATCTTCGCGATGCTCTGCTTCCTCGCCGGCAGCTACTCCCGCCCGATCGACTGACGGCGACCGATCTGATGGCTCCACCCAGGCCGATGCCCCCCGCCGGCCCAGCACACCGGCCACGAACAATCGCCGTGGCCCTGTACACCACCGAAACAGGAACGAAGAGATACGGAAAGCGAGACCCAGGTGCTGCGCAGGGGTAACCAGCCAGGGAAACTGGCCAAGCAGCTGATCCGCCGGGTCGGGGACGCCGACGTGGCCCTGGCGGGCGCCGAGACGCGCCCCAAGGTCCTGAAAACCCTCGAGGACGCCGAGGTGCAGGAGATCCGGGCCGCGACCCGGGCCGACGCACGCTCCCTCGAGGAGGAGATCGCCGAGCTTCGCACCGAGATCGACGCCCGAGCGGAGCGACGCGAGCGCCAAACCGAGCTGATGCGGCACAAGGTCGAGCAGGCTCGGCTGTGGCGCAGCGTCGGCGTGCAGGAGCGCATTCCCCAGCTGCACCTGGGGAAGGCCGCGCGCAGCGCCGTGCTCATCGTGCTGGCCTCGCTGGACTTCTATGTCTTCGCGAGCGCGTATGCCAGCGTGGACGACGTCGGCCAGTTCACCGTGAGCTGGTGGCTGGGCGGTCTGCTGGGTATCGCGGTCTTCTTCGCGGGCTTCGCGCTGTCGCACGCCATCAAGGGCTCGATCCTCGCCCGCGCCCAGCGGCAGTTCCTGCACGCAGCCGACAATGGCCGGCTCAACATCGACCAGGACGTCCGTCCGCAGCTGGTCGACTCGAAGTCCTCGCCGCTCGCCCTGTGGCTCACCGCGATCATCTTCTTCATCCTGATGATCGCCGGTGTCATGGTTCGGCTCCAGGGCAGCGCGGCCAACGCGTCGCTCGCGCTGATCCTTTTCCAGGGCCTCATCCCGCTGGTCGCCGTCGTCGTCGAGCTCTACCTGCACGACCCGATGGAGCGCGACGACCCGCTGCCGACGTGGCGGGACCGGCGGCTGGAGCGCAAGCTGGCCCGGGCCGAGCGCCGGCTGCGAGTCGTGGCAGCGCAGGTCGAGGCGCGGGTCGCCAAGATCGAGAAGCTGTACCGCGTCGAGGAGGCCATCCTCGACGTCGAGCAGAAGGACATGGGCCTGCGCCACACCACGGACCTCGTCCTCAACGGGGGCCACATCCCGACCGTGTCGTCCAACGGCCGGGTGGCCGAGGTCGACCGCGACCAGCTCGAGAAGACCATCAAGATGGCCCGCAGCAGCCGTTCGTAACCGCACCTGGCTCCCAGCGAAGGCTGGGGTGGCCGGGCCCGGCTCCCGGGCCCGCTTCCCCCAGCCCTCGCCTTTTTCGTGTGGACGGCAAATCGGCGGCGGCGCGGCGCGCCCGGCCCTACGAACGAGGTCTCTCAGGCTGCCGCAGCGAGGTCGCCTCCGCGCTGTGGCCGCTGTGACATCGTGGCCGCTGTGACATCGTGGCCGCCCAGCCGCCGACGAGCGCCAGCGCCCGAAGGGGTGAGCCCGCCGTAACCGGCCGCCAGCTGGCCAGGCGCCCCCGGGGAGCCGGTTGCGGCGGGCATCGGAGCAGTCGCGAGAATGGGGCATGCTCACCGAGGACGACGTTGACGACATCGTGATCAAGGCGGCCGGGAACGGGCGGCACGATGCCGCGGCTATCCGGTTCGAGGAGCTGGCCGGGCAGTCGCGGCTGCACGGCGAAGAGATCAACAGAGCGTCGCTGCTGGTCGACGCCGGTGGGCAGCATGGGCTCGCCGGGGACTGGGACGCGGCGATCCGCTGCTACCGGGAGGCCATCGCCGACGGCGGCGCCCAGACGATCGACCCGCGAGTCTGGCTGCACGACGCGCTGCTGCGCCGCGGCGAGCTGGCCGAGGCCGCGACCCTGCTCAAGCAGCTGAGGGCGGCCCGCAGCCAGGACCCGGACTTCTACGCCGCGGTCGCCGAGTCGCTGGAGGCGCAGGGCCTGCTGGCCGACGCGCACACCTGGTTCACCATGGGCTACCACCGCTGTGAGAACGCCGACGTGCCGGAGTTCCTCCTGGACCTGCTGCTGGTCGGACGTCGCCGCGTCCGCGCCAGCCTCGGCTACCCCCTGGACGACCTCGACGAGTTCGCCGAGGACTACCTGGCCGCCGCCGGCGACTGACACCCGCGCGCCCGGTGGGCCGGCGGACTCGGCGGCCAGGCGGACTCGGCGGGAACCCGTTTTGCGGGCCGCCTGGACCCTGCTGGCCAATTACACGCAGCTACGATTCGGCCGGGGGACTGGCCGCTGATCAGGGGGGCGAGCGGTCGCTCCGGCGTCCGTTATGCGGCGTATGCCTGGGCGCCTCTTCTAGATCACCGAGGCTCTCCCGAATTGGCCAGCAGGGTCCAGCAGAGCGCCAAAACGGCGATCAACGGGCGGCGAACCGGTGCGGGAGTCCGGCCGTCAGGAGCGGACCAGGCGGGCGATGGCGGCGCTCGCCTCGCGCAGCTTCGCCTCGGCGACCGGGCCGCCCTCGGCGGCGGCGTCCGCGACACAGTGGCTCAGGTGGTCCTCCAGCAGGCCGAGGGCGACGGACTGGAGTGCCCGCGTCACGGCGGAGACCTGGGTCAGGATGTCGATGCAGTACTTGTCATCGGACACCATGCGCTGCAGCCCGCGGACCTGGCCCTCGACCCGGCGCAGCCGGGCAAGGTAGTCCTCACGGTGGTGGCTGTAGCCGTGCGGCGGCACTGGCTCCGCGGCGGCTGGGTCCGTCCCGGCT